>NZ_BAAAOP010000001.1:0-197983 GCF_039530485.1 Leucobacter alluvii
GACACCTTTTACAGAAAGGGTCGTACAGTGTAAGCCAGAGACGGCACACACTGTACGACCCTTTCGCTTTTTATAGACATCTCAACAGCGCTGATTCTCGGAGGCACCTTATGAATGAACGACCCGATCGGAACGACTCCTCGGATCGTGGCCCCCGTAATCAGCGTGGTGAAGGTCGCCGTGATTCCGGTGACCGCCGCCCGCAGCGCGACGGTGATCGTCAGCGTCCGCAGTACGGGAACCGTGACGATCGGGGTTCGCAGCGCCCGCAGCGTGATGGCGATCGGCAGCGGCCTCAATACGGCAATCGTGATGATCGTGCGCCCCGCCGCGATTTCGGTGATCGGGACGATCGTCGCCCGCAGCGCGATGGGGATCGTCAGCGTCCGCAGTACGGGAACCGCGATGATCGTGGTTCGCAGCGGCCGCAGTACGGCAACCGCGATGATCGGGCACCCCGCCGCGACGATCGGGGAGATCGTGCTCCTCGCCGTGACTTCGGTGATCGGGACGATCGCCGCCCGCAGCGCGACGGCGATCGTCAGCGCCCGCAGTACGGAAACCGTGACGATCGTGGTTCGCAGCGTCCGCAGTACGGGAACCGCGATGATCGTGGTTCGCAGCGTCCGCAGTACGGGAACCGCGATGATCGTGGTTCGCAGCGTCCGCAGTACGGGAACCGTGACGATCGTGGTTCGCAGCGGCCTCAGCGTGACGGGGATCGTCAGCGTCCGCAGTACGGCAATCGTGATGATCGTACTCCTCGCCGCGATTTCGGTGATCGGGACGATCGTCGCCCGCAGCGCGATGGGGATCGTCAGCGTCCGCAGTACGGGAACCGCGATGATCGTGGTTCGCAGCGTCCGCAGTACGGCAACCGCGATGATCGGGCACCCCGCCGCGACGATCGGGGGGATCGTGCTCCTCGCCGTGACTTCGGGAATCGCGACGACCGTCGCCCGCAGCGCGATGATCGGGGGGATCGCGCACCGCGCCGCGAGTTCGGTGACCGCGACGACCGTGCGCCCCGCCGTGACTTCGGTGATCGCAACGACCGCGGGGACCGCGGAGATCGTCGTCCGCAGCGCGATGATCGCGCTCCGCGGCGCGATTTCGGAGAACGTGATGCACGCCGCCCTCAGCGGGACGACCGGAGCGATCGCGCTCCGCGGCGCGATTTCGGCGGCCGCGATGAGCGTGCGCAGCGCGATGACGCCCCCGGGTACGGACGCGGCGGAACCCGAGGCGCCGGCCGCAGTGACCGCGGTGGTCGCGAGCGTGTGTTCACCGAGGCCGAGCGCCTGCAGCATGAACTCCGACCGGTCCGGTCCGATCACCGGGACCCGGTGCTTCCCGACGAGGTCGAGCCGAAGGACTTGCACCCGTCGGCGCGCAATGAGCTGAAGACGCTGCAGGCGGACGTGCAGGAGCGTGTGGCCCGTCACCTAGCCATGGTGGCCTTCCTCATCGACGATGACGCGGAACTCGCGCACCAGCACGCTCTCTCGGCGAACCGCCGAGCCGGCCGCATCCCCGTAGCTCGCGAAACCTTGGCGATCACCGCCTACCGAACAGGTGACTATGCGCTCGCACTGCGGGAGCTGCGAACGTATCGGCGGTTGAGCGGCCTGGATGGCCACGTCGCACTGATGGTCGATTGCGAGCGCGGCTTGGGGCGCCCCGATAAGGCGATCGAAACCGGACTCGAAGCGGACACCTCGCGCCTGGACACCGAGCAGCGGGTGCACCTCGCGATCGCGATGTCGGGTGCTCGCCTGGACCTCGGGCAGACGCAGCAGGCGCTGTTCGAGCTCGAGATTCCTGAGCTGAACCCGACGAAGGCGTTCTCGTGGAGCCCCGATCTCTTCGCCGCATACTCCGCGGTGCTCGAGGATCTCGGTCGTTCTGCTGAGGCCGCGAAATGGTTGGAGCGAGCGGAGCAGGCAGCACGAGCACTGCAGGCGCACCATGGATCGCTCGACGAGCTCGAGGTCTTCGAGGTCTATGAGGATGCCATCGAAGAGGAGCGTGACGCCGAGCTCGAGAACGAGGCGGCCGAAGAGATGATCGGCGAGTTCGCAGGCGTGGACGAGGCAGCCGACGAGTCCGACCCTTCGGACGATGCGGATCGCTCCGATGAGACCGATGCCGATATCGAGGCGGATCGCGAGATCGTGGAGTCGGTCGAAGAGGAGCCGGCCGAAGAAGAGCCGGCCGACGAGGAGCCGGCTGGTCAGATCGGAGACGAGCGGACCGAAGCTGAAGCGCCCGAGGCGGCGCTGCCCGAGGCGGAGATGTCGATCGAGGACGAGGTGGACGAATTGCTCGCTGCCGCGGGCATCACCGGCCTCGCTTCCGGCGTCGACACGGCGTCCGAGCCCGACGACGGTTCGGAGCCGCTCGCCGAGTCGGACGACCCGACCGACGTCGGCGACGAAGCCGAAGAGCGGACGGAGCAGCGCGACTGATGGGGCTGTTCGGGAAACGTGCCACTGCGCTCGGCGCAGCCCCGCTCGAGGGCCGCGAACTGTTGCTCGCGGATCTCGACGGGGTGATCTACCGCGGGCCCGACGCGATCCCGCAGGCGGTCGAGCAGCTCAATCGGGCTGCGCGCGCCGTACGCATCGGGTACGTGACGAACAATGCCTCCCGCACCGATGCGTCGGTGGCGGAGCACCTCCGCGAGCTGGGCCTCGACACCGAAGCCGCAGAGATCGTCACGTCCCCGCAAGCGGCCGTCTCGTTGCTCCGACAGACGGTCGCCGCCGGTTCCCGCGTGCTGGTCGTCGGCGGCGACGGGCTGGTCGACGAGCTCGGGAAAGCGGGCTTCGAAGTGACTCGCAGTGCCGAGGACGATCCCGCTGCCGTCGTGCAGGGCTTCGCGCCCGATGTCGGATGGGCGCACCTCGCGGAGGCCGCATTCGCGCTCGCGGAGGAGCCGGGGCGAGATCCGCTCCCGTGGATCGCGACGAACACCGACTGGACGATCCCGGTGGCACGCGGTCTGGCTCCGGGCAATGGAACACTCGTTTCAGCGGTGCATACGGCGGTGCAGCGGCTCCCGGTGTTCGCGGGGAAGCCGGAGACGCCGATCTTCGAGGCGGCGTTCGCGCGCTTCGGCACACGCAATGCGCTGATGATCGGCGACCGACTCGACACCGATATCAAAGGCGCGCTCGCTGCGGGGATCCCCTCACTGCACGTGCTGACCGGTGTCGATCGACCGAAGCAGCTCGTCGCGGCGTCTCAAGACATGCGTCCGGACTACATCGTGGCGACGCTCGCCGAACTCCACGAGCCGTACCCGACGACGGAACGCCTGAAAGACGGCACCGTCCAGGTGGGCACGGCGAAGGT
Organism: Leucobacter alluvii; assembly: GCF_039530485.1. NCBI lineage: Bacteria > Bacillati > Actinomycetota > Actinomycetes > Micrococcales > Microbacteriaceae > Leucobacter > Leucobacter alluvii. The sequence goes on from NZ_BAAAOP010000001.1 coordinate 3,358, forward strand.
GCGCATGGACGGCCACATCGCGTCGGTCGTCGCCGAAGGCGATTCGGCGATCAACCTGCTGCGGGCGGGATGCGCGGCGATCTGGGCCTCGGGTCTCGCCATCTACGGGCTGAAGGTGCCGGAGATTCTGTACGAGGATCACTGGCACTGAGCCACGGGTACGTGTCCGACGTCCTCGCTAGTCTTGACGTATGAGCGAAACCGAGAATCGCGAGGAGCGGACGAGCCCTGAGGCGGGTGGCTCCTTCGACCTCGGCACGGGCGAGGCCGACGACGGCCTGCTCAGCCGGATCGAACTCATCGAGTCCCAGCCGCTCTCGCACCGTGCGCAGAAATTCGAGCAGGTGCACGACGAACTGCTCGCCGAGTTGCAGCGAGGCGATCATGGCGCCGTCTGAGGGCGGCGAGCCGGAGACGCATCGTGGTGAGACGCGGGATGGCGCGGCGACCGTGAGCGCGGAGCTCCAGGCGACTTGGGGCGGCACCGCCGAGCGCCTCGATCGGGTGGTGCCGCTACTCGGCCTCGCCCGCTCGCGCAGCCGCGCGACAGAACTCATCGGCGCCGGTCAGGTCGTGGTCAACGGGGCCGTGGCCGTCAAGCCGGGTGCGAAAGTCGTCGCGGGCGATCTGGTGACGGTGGACGGGGCCGACCACTACGTGGGCCGTGCAGCGCACAAGCTGCTCGCGGCGCTCGAGGCCTTCGCCATCGATCCTTCGGGGCGCGTCGCCCTGGATCTCGGAGCCTCGACGGGCGGCTTCACGCAAGTCCTCCTCGAGCGCGGCGCGCGCATCGTGCAGGCGATCGATGTCGGCCACGATCAGCTCGCCCAGCAACTGCGGGATGACGATCGCGTGAAGCTCGTCGAGGGGCGCAATGCGCGAGCACTCACGCCGGCCAATCTCGCCGCCGATACCGGGGTCGCCGACGCCCCGACGCTGGTCGTCGCCGATCTGTCGTTCATCTCGCTCCGGCTCGTCTTTCCGGCGATCGCGGCGTGCGCGGCACCTGCAGCTGAGCTCGTGCTGCTCATCAAGCCGCAGTTCGAAGTGGGTCGCGTGAAAGACGGCGTGGTCACCTCGCCCGCGCAGTGGGGCGACGCGGTCCGCACCGTGCTCCAGGCCGCTGCCGAGCACGGGTTCGCACTGCGCGACCTCGCAGCTTCACCGGTGATCGGGGCGCACGGAAACCGGGAGTTCCTCGGGTATTTCGTGCGCGCTGCAGATGCGCTTCCGACAGAATGGGAGGCGCGCATCGCCGAGCTCACAGGGGCTCCCGAAGCGCGGCCGAGCATCGATACAGCACGAGCGGACGAAGGACGATGAGCATGCAGGTCGACGAACCACGGCGGATCCTGATCGTGTCGCACACGCATCGCGATGAGGCGGTCGCCGCGACAGTCGAAGCCGTGACCGCGCTGCTCGCCGCCGACGTGGTTCCCGTGCTCGACGCGCAAGACCGGGACGACTTCTCTCCGCACCTCGAAGTCGAGCGCATCGCACTGCTCGGCGCGGACGTGGCGGTGACGGAGCTCGAAGCCGCCATCGTGCTCGGCGGCGACGGCACGATCCTGCGGGCGGCCGAGCTGCTCCGAGGCTCGGAGTGCCCCATCGTGGGAGTGAATCTCGGCCATGTCGGATTCTTGGCCGAGATGGAGAGCTTCGATCTCACGACGACCATCGATCGGGTGCTGCAGCGCGATTACACGGTCGAGGAACGCCTGACCGTCGATGTTCGCGCGAGCCTGGACGGACGGTTGATCGCAGACACCTGGGCGCTCAACGAGGCCAGCGTCGAGAAGCAGCGGCGCATGCTCGAGGTCGAAATCGGGGTCGACGGTCGGCCGATCTCGACGTTCGCGTGCGACGGCGTCGTGCTCGCGACCCCCACTGGCTCGACCGCCTATGCCTTCTCCGCGGGCGGCCCGATCGTCTGGCCGACGGTGCAGGCGATGCTCATCGTTCCGATCGCCGCTCACGCGTTGTTCAACCGTCCGCTGGTCACCGGCACCGACTCTGAGCTGCGCGTGCGCATTCTCCCCGAGAACATCGGGCCGGGGGTCCTGTGGTGCGACGGGCGCAGACGCACGGAGCTCCCGGCTGGATCCATCGTGACGGTCAGCCGATCCGCGCAGTCGGTGCGGCTCGCTCGGTTGAACGCCGGGGTCTTCTCGGATCGACTGGTGCGTAAATTCCACCTGCCGACCTCAGGATGGCGCGGCAGTCGTCGCGGAGGTGAGGTCGCATGATCGAAGAGCTCAGGATCAGGGATCTCGGGGTCATCGTCGACTCGACCGTGCCGCTCGGCGCGGGGTTCACGGCCATCACCGGCGAGACCGGCGCCGGCAAGACCATGGTCGTCAGCGCGCTCGGGCTCCTCATGGGGGAGCGCAGTGACGCCGGTGCCGTGCGCGCCGGCGCAACTCAGGCGCGCGTGCACGGCATCGTGCGCACCTCCGATCCGATCGTCGCCGACATCGTCGACGAGCTGGGCGGCGAGATCGAAGACGATGAGCTCGTGCTCAGCCGAACCGTGAGCGCGGAAGGACGCAGTCGCGCGGGTGTCGGCGGAGCCAGCGCCCCTGTGGGAAGTCTCGGGAGGCTCGCAGATCGCCTGTTCGCGGTGCACGGGCAGTCGGAGCAGTTGCGCCTGAAATCGACTGCGGCGCAGCGCGAGACGCTCGATCGCTTCGGGGGAGAGGAGCTGTCTCGCACGCTCGCCGAGTATCGGTTCAGCCACCAGGAGCGTCAGCAGCTGAGCGCGCGCGTGCAGGAGTTGACGGAAACACGCGACGAACGAACCGCGGAAGCCGAGCGCCTGCGCGCCGAGTTGGAGGAGATCGCCGCCGTCGACCCGCAGGCGGGCGAGGAGATCGAGCTCGCCGGCCGCATCGAGCTGCTGAGCAACGTCGAGGCACTGCGCGCCGCGACTTCGGCCGCGCACGAGGCGTTGGCGAGCGAATCCGACGAACCGCTCGTGAGAGACGCTGGCGGACTGGTCGACGACGCTGTGCGCGAGCTCGAGCGGGTCGCCGAGTTCGACCCTCGGCTCGCGGCCGTGCTCGAAACGCTGCGGGGCGTCAGCTTCCAGATCGCGGATGCGGCAACCGAGCTCGCCGCCTACGCCGGCGATCTCGACGAGGAAGGCCCCGGCGAGCTCGCGCGCGCGAACGATCGCCTTGCGGCGCTGAACGGGCTCTTCCGGCTCTACGGGGCCGACAGCGCCGCGGTGATCGCCACCGCCGAGACCGCTGCTGAGCGTCTGTCGGAGCTCGACGGCGACGGCGGCCTGGTCGACGAGCTGTCGGAGCGCTTGGAAGCCGAGACGGAGCGCGAGCGCGACCTTGCTGCGCGGTTGACAGAGCAGCGGACAGCGGCGGCCGTGCGGTTGTCAGAGCTCGTCACGGCAGAGCTGCGGCAGCTCGCGCTCCCCGACGCCGAGTTCGTCGTCGAGGTGTCGCCGGCGGCGACGCTCGGCGGATCAGGGGGCGACGACGTGCAGCTGCTGCTGAGTCCGCATCCCGGCGCGGCCCCCCGGCCGGTCGCGAAGACCGCCTCCGGGGGAGAGCTGTCGCGCGTGATGCTCGCGCTCGAGGTCGTCGTCGCCGGGGTCGATCCGGTGCCTACCTTCGTGTTCGACGAGGTCGACGCGGGCGTCGGAGGTGCCGCAGCGATCGAGATCGGTCGGCGTCTCGCGCGCCTCGCGCGCACGTCTCAGGTCATCGTGGTGACGCACCTGGCGCAGGTCGCGGCCTTCGCGTCGAACCATCTGAAGGTCGTCAAAGACTCGGCGGGTGGGTTCACAGAGAGCAGCTGCCGGCGTCTGGACGGAGACGCACGACTCGCCGAGATGGCGCGTCTGCTCTCCGGCCTCAGCGACTCCGGGAGCGCACTCGAGCACGCCGCCGAACTCCTGGCATTGCGCGAATCAATCTGAGTGCGCGCAGCACGCGTCACCGCGCCAGGCTTGAACGCCTTCGCGCACCGCGAGAGCCGCGATGACCAGGGCGGCGATCGAGTCCGCCCACGCCCACCCGAGCGTGCTGTTCAGCACCAAACCGAGCAGGAGCGCTGCCGAAAGGTAGCTGCAGATCAGGGTCTGCCGCGAATCTGCGACGGCGGATGCCGAACCGAGCTCTCTGCCGGTGCGGCGTTCGAACCAGCTCAGCGCCGGCATCACGGCGAGGCTGACCGCTGCGAGCACGATTCCCACGGTCGAGTGCTCGGGCTCGCGGAAACCGGTGAGTGACAGCACCGCATCGACCGACACGTAGGCGGCGAGAGCGAAGAACGAGACGGCGATGATGCGCAGGGCGGCGCGTTCGCGGCGCTCGGGATCGCTCCCCGAGAACTGCCACGCCACCGCCGCAGCCGAGAGCACCTCGACGATCGAGTCGAGGCCGAAGCCGATGAGTGCGGCCGAGGAGGCAATGCCTCCGGCGATGAGCGCGATCACGGCTTCGACGATGTTCCAGGCGATCGTGCACGCCACGACGATGCGGATGCGGCGCCGGAGCACACCGGCCCTGGCCGGGGCTGGCGGTGCCGGTCGCGCTGCGACGGCCACGGGCGCTTCGGAGCCGGTGGTCATGAGCTCGTCTCCGCACCGACGGCGCCGCAGCATCCCGCGACGGTACAGGCGGCGTCGCCGCAGGGTGCGCCGCCGTCGACGGCGAGTGTGACTTGCAGCAGTTCGGCCAGCGCCGCGGTCAGATGGGGATCGGCGATCTCGTAACGGGTGCGTCGCCCTTCCGGTTCTGCGACGACGAGTCCGCACCCCCGCAGACACGCGAGATGGTTCGACACGTTGGTGCGGGAGAGCCCCAACGAGTCTGCGAGCGAGGCGGGATAGTCGGGCGACTCGAGCAGTGCCAGCAGTATTCGCGCCCGCGACGGGTCCGACATCGCGCGCCCCAGTCGCAACATGGCGTCGAGGCGAGAAGTAGTGTTCAGCATGCACTGACTATACATCGGATGCTGACCAATGGGCAGGGTGGCCCGAGCTCGGAAGCCGAGGCCCGCCCGGGCGAGCTCGGCGGGCCTCGCGCGGCGTCCGCGCTCGCGGCGCAGCGATGTCCGCGGTGACTGCTACGCTCCCCACATGGTGAAGTTGTTCGGCCGGTTCGGCGCTCAGGGCCCGAGGAAACCGGATATCAGCGACGATGCGGCGACGAAGGCTGCGTATCTGGATTCGCATCCAGACGTGAAGCACGCCGACATGGAGCAGATGGACTCCGACACGCGTGAGATGTACCGCGACGCCCGTGAGGCCGCGGTCGACGCCCGTGAAGAACGGGCGAAAGCTCACACGCGGGAGTTCGTGATCCGGGGGCCGTTCCAGCTCGGCTTCACCATCACACTCGGCGTGCTCGTGGCACTGGTGTTCGGCGGGATGGTCGAGCAGGTCACGACGATCCTCATGTACGTCGCCTCTGCGCTGTTCGTCGCGCTCAGCCTGGATCCGCTGGTGCGCGCGTTGCACCGGCGCGGAGTGAAGCGTCCCATCGGCATCGGCATCGTATTCAGCGGCTTCGTGCTGATCATCGCGGGGCTGCTCGCCATCATCATCCCGATGATCGCGAACCAGATCACCCTGCTGGTGCGCAGCGCTCCGTGGCTCGTCCGAGACGTGATGCGGCAACCGTGGTTCCTCGATCTCAACGAGCGCTTCGGTCAATTCATCGATTTCGACAAGCTGCTCGGGATCGGTCAGGATTTCGTCAGCAATCCTGAGAACTGGGCGCAGGTCGCCGGCGGTGTGTGGCAAGCCGGCATCGGCATCGCCAACGGGGTGACCGCCGGGCTCATCGTACTGATTCTGTCGCTGTACTTCCTCGCCTCGCTGCAATCGATGAAGCGCGCCTTCTACTCGCTGGTGCCGAGATCGGGCCGCGCGAAGGTGATAGACATCACCGAGCAGGTGACCAAGTCCGTCGGCGGATACGTCAACGGAATGGTCATCCTGGCGTTCATCAATGCGGTGCTCGGATTCGTGATGATGTCCATCGTCGGCGTGCCCTTCCCCGGCCTCGTCGCTGTCGGCGTGTTCCTCCTCGCTCTCATCCCGCTGATCGGATCGGTCGTCGCCACCGTGCTGGTCACGATCGTCGCGCTGTTCGACGAGCCGACGACCGCAATCATCGCTGCGATCTACTACCTGATCTACATGCAGATCGAGTCGTATCTGCTGACGCCGCGCGTCATGAACCGCGTCGTCTCAGCGCCGGGGGCCCTCGTGGTCATCGGTGCGCTCGCCGGCGGCACGCTTCTCGGCCTGCTGGGCGCCCTCATCGCGATCCCCGTCACAGCGGCGGTGCTGATGATCGTCAAGCAGGTCTGGGTGCCGCGGCAAGAGCTGCGCTAGATCCGTCGCCATTTGTCCGAGTTGAACTGATAAGATTGAAGCCCGTGGGAACAGAGCAGAGCGCGGACCAGGCCGGAATCACCAAACACATCTTCGTGACCGGAGGTGTCGTCTCCTCGCTGGGAAAGGGCCTTACGGCTGCGAGTCTCGGAAATCTGTTGACGGCGCGCGGATTGCACGTCGTCATGCAGAAGCTCGATCCATATCTGAATGTGGATCCGGGCACGATGAACCCCTTCCAGCACGGCGAAGTCTTCGTGACTGACGACGGTGCGGAAACGGACCTCGACATCGGTCACTACGAGCGGTTCCTGGGAATCAATCTCTCCCAGGCCGCCAACGTCACGACGGGTCAGATCTACTCGACCGTCATCGCCAAGGAGCGTCGCGGCGAGTACCTGGGCGATACGGTCCAGGTCATCCCGCACATCACCAACGAGATCAAGCGCCGCATGCGGCTGCAGGCCTCCGAGACGCCGCGGCCCGACGTGATCATCACCGAGGTCGGCGGCACGGTCGGCGACATCGAATCGCAGCCGTTCCTCGAAGCCGCGCGCCAGGTGCGGCACGAGCTCGGGCGCAAGAACGTGTTCTTCGTGCACGTCTCGCTCGTGCCGTTCATGGGCGCCTCAGGCGAGCAGAAGACGAAGCCCACGCAGCACTCCGTTGCCGCACTGCGCTCCATCGGAATCCAGCCCGACGCGCTCGTGCTCCGCAGCGACCGCCCGGTCACCGATGACAACCTGCGCAAGATCGCGCTCATGTGCGATGTCGACGAGGAAGCCGTCGTGAACGCCATCGACGTTCCGAGCATCTACGATCTGCCGCAGCTGCTCAACGATCAGAGCCTCGACAGCATCATCGTCGAGAACCTGGGCCTCTCCGATCGGTCGAACGACGTCGACTGGTCGGGCTGGCAGCCGGTGCTCGACGCCGTGCACCACCCCAAGGGCGAAGTCACGCTCGCGCTCGTCGGCAAGTACATCGACCTCCCCGACGCCTACCTCTCGGTCACCGAGGCGCTGCGCGCCGGCGGGTTCGCGCACTCGACCAAGGTCAACATCCGCTGGGTGCCGTCCGACAGCTGCCAGACCCCCGAGGGCGCACTCGAGGCGCTCGGCGACGTCGACGGCATCTGCGTACCCGGAGGCTTCGGCATTCGCGGCATCGAGGGCAAGCTCGGGGCACTGCGCTTCGCCCGCGAGAACCACATTCCGACGCTTGGCCTGTGCCTCGGCCTCCAGTGCATGGTGATCGAGTACGCGCGCAACGTGACCGGACTCGAGGGCGCATCGTCCACGGAGTTCGATCCTGAGACGCCGGTTCCCGTGATCGCGACGATGGCCGAACAGGTCGACATCATCGACGGGGGCGACCTCGGAGGCACGATGCGCCTCGGACTCTACGAGGCCGCGCTCGCCGAGGGCTCCCTCGCGGCGTCGCTCTACGGGGCGCCGACGGCCACGGAGCGTCACCGCCACCGCTACGAGGTGAGCAACCGGTATCGCGACGAGATCGGCGCATCCGGTCTCTCGTTCTCCGGGACGAGCCCGGACGGTGCGCTCGTCGAATACGTCGAGCTGCCGACCGACGTGCACCCGTACTACATCGCCACTCAGGCGCACCCCGAGCTGCGCTCCCGCCCAGGGACGCCCCACCCGCTGTTCGCCGGGCTCGTCGAAGCGGCGATCCATCGCCGGGACGCCGCGCAGCTCTTCGAGGTCGACAACGGTGAGTGACGCCGTCGGCGCGGCCGCGAGCGAAGGGCCTGACGCGTTCGGTCCCCTCGCAGACGAGCGCGCCGACGACGTCCGCGTCGCCGAGAGCACCGTGCTCGCGCACGGAGCGCTGTGGGACATGCGGCGCGATCGCGTCGCGTTCGGGGGAGCCGAACTGGCGCGGGAGTACCTCGACCACACGGGCGCCGTCTCCGTGCTGGCCATGGACGACGAGGATCGCGTGCTCCTCATCAAGCAGTACCGGCACTCGACAGGGCACCGGCTCTGGGAGATTCCAGCCGGACTCATGGACGTCCCCGGCGAATCCGCCCTCACGGGAGCCCGACGCGAGCTGGCCGAGGAGGTGGACCTTCAGGCCGAGATCTGGCATCTGCTGCTCGACCTGTTCCTGGCGCCCGGCAGCTCCACAGAGGCGATGCGCGTCTTCCTCGCACGCGGGCTCTCGCCTGTTGCGCACGACTACGTGCGCTCGGAGGAGGAGGCCGAACTGCGCCCGCAGTGGGTGCCGCTCGACGACGTGGTGGACGCGGTGCTCGACGGTCGCGTGCAGAACACGGTCACCGCGAATGCCGTGCTCGCCGCCGCTGCCGCTCGCGCACGGGGTTGGCGTCCGCTGCGCGACCCCGAGCTCCCCTGGACGGGGCGCGACGCCGTGCGGGGAGAGCGTTCGCGCTGATGCCGCTCAGCGTGGAAGAAGGTGCGGAGCGGTACCTGCGACACGTTGCGCTCGAGCTCGGACTCTCCGCGAACAGTCGCTCGGCGTATCGACGCGACCTCGTCGCGTACGGAGCGTGGCTCGCCGAGCGGGGCGTGCCCGATCTGACGCGCGTGACCCCGGAGACCCTGTCGGAGTACGTGGCCGACCTTGCGAGTCCGCACGGGACACCCGACGGCGAGATCCGGCCGCCACTCGCGGCAGCATCGATCACGCGGCGGCTCTCGACGGTGCGCGGCATGCATCGGTTTCTCTTCGAGGAAGGCCTGCTCGACGCTCACGCGGGCAGCGGCGTGCGCACACCGAAGCGCGCCCAGCGATTGCCGAAGGCGCTGCCCCTCGCAGACATCGAGGCACTGCTGCAGGCCGTGGGCGGCGACGACCCGGTGGGCCTGCGAGATCGTGCCCTGCTCGAACTGCTCTACGCGAGCGGGGCACGGGTGAGCGAGGTCACGGCGCTCGACGTCGACGACCTGCTGGCCGCGCCCGGCACGGCCGACGCGGTGGAGGATCCCGACACCGCTCTGGGGTCCGGCGGGTTCGTGCAGGTGACGGGCAAGGGATCGAAGCAGCGGATCGTGCCCTACGGCAGCTACGCCGGCCGAGCGCTCGCCGCCTACCTCGTGCGCGCACGCCCCGCGATGGCGGCGCGCGGTGCGGGCACGCCGGCGCTGTTCGTCGGGCCCCGGGGAGCGCGGCTCTCGCGGCAGAGCGCGTGGCTCGTGATCAAGGCCGCCGCCGAACGCGCAGAGCTCAGCCAAGAGGTCTCCCCGCACACGCTGCGCCACTCCTTCGCCACGCACCTGCTGGCGGGCGGCGCCGATGTGCGCACGGTGCAGGAGCTGCTCGGGCACGCCTCGGTGACGACGACGCAGATCTACACGCAGGTGACCGCCGATACCCTCCGCGAGCACTACCTGCTGGCGCACCCGCGCGCGAAATAGGAGCGCTCGCGAATGAACGGCAGATGGCCGGACGGGAAAGGTTCGGTGCTCGGCGCCGAAATCTCCGCATTCGGGTAACGCGCCGCGGGTCTCAGGTGACATATTCGAAGCAGACCGTCCGCGCTGCCCGAGCATCGGCACCCTGCGGCCACGATGCGACCAGCGAAAAGATACCGTCTCTTGAATGCCACGCCGAGCGAGCACACACAGGTTCCGCTGACCCGCGCGACCCGCGCCGCACCCGAGCGCACGCTCATCGACATCCTCAGGGCGACCGCCGTGACGCATCCCGACGCGTCCGCGATCGACGCGGGGGCGGGGGTGCTCAGCTACCGCGAGCTCGTCGTCGCGGTCGAGGCTCGCGCCGCGGGGCTGCGCGCATCGGGTGTCGGCCGCGGCGACCGCGTCGGTGTGCGCATCGATTCCGGATCGCAGGAGCTGTACATCGCGATTCTCGCCATCATGATGGCGGGCGCCGCGTACGTTCCCGTCGACGCCGACGACACCGACGAACGAGCGCGCCTCGTGTTCGGAGAGGCTCAGGTCGTCGGGATCGTCGGAAACGATGGGTTCGTGCACCGCGCAGGGCGCGAACCACGAGAACTCGATCCACGAGAACCCGATCCACGAGAACCCGATCCACGAGAACCCGATCCACGAGCGCCGGAGCCGGAGCAGGCCGCCGTCGACCCGACCCCCGATGACGACGCCTGGATCATCTTCACGTCTGGCTCGACGGGGGTGCCGAAGGGCGTCGCCGTGTCCCACCGCTCGGCCGCCGCGTTCGTCGACGCCGAGGCGCGCATGTTCCTGCAGCAGGATCCGCTGGGCCCCGGCGATCGGGTGCTCGCCGGCCTCTCCGTCGCTTTCGACGCCTCGTGCGAGGAGATGTGGCTCGCCTGGAGGCACGGGGCCTGCCTCGTGCCCGCGCCGCGAGCGATCGTGCGAGCCGGAGAGGACCTCGCCCAGTGGTTGGTGCGCCAGAACATCAGCGTGATCTCCACCGTGCCGACGCTCGCCGCGATGTGGCCGCGCGAGTCGATCGAACACGTGCGGCTGCTGATCTTCGGCGGCGAGGCGTGCCCGCCCGAACTCGCGGCCGGGCTCGTCGAGGCCGGGCGCGAGGTGTGGAACACGTACGGTCCGACCGAGGCCACCGTCGTCGCCTGCGGGTGCCCGCTCGACGGCGCCTCGCCGATCAGCATCGGGCTGCCCCTCGACGGCTGGGACCTCGCGGTGGTCGACGCTGCGGGGCGCCGGGTCGCACCGGGGGAGTCCGGAGAGCTCATCATCGGGGGCGTCGGCCTGGCTCGGTACCTCGACCCCGCGAAGGACGCCGAGAAGTACGCGCCGATGCCCGAGCTCGGTTGGGAGCGCGCCTACCGCTCGGGGGATCTCGTGCGCTACGAGCCGACCGGGCTCGTATTCCTGGGACGCGCCGATGACCAGGTCAAGGTCGGCGGCCGCCGCATCGAGCTCGGCGAGGTCGAGAACGCCCTGCAAGAGCTGCCCGGGGTCACCGCAGCTGCTGCCGCGGTGCGTTCGAGCGAAGCGGGCGTTCCGGTACTCGTCGGGTACCTCGTGGTCGAGAGCGACGAACCGCTCGACCGGGCGCTCGCCCGGGAGCATCTGTCGGAGCGGCTCGCCGCCGGGGTGATGCCGCTGCTCGCCGTCGTCGACTCGCTGCCCATGCGCACCTCCGGCAAGGTCGACCGGGCGGCCCTGCCCTGGCCGCTGCCCGGCGTGCACGCTCCGGCGGCGACGGGCCTGACCGAGAGCGAGCAGTGGCTGGCGGCGCAGTGGCAGGCTGTGCTCGGGGTGGCCGTGCCCGGTTCGGATGTCGACTTCTTCGACCTCGGCGGCGGCTCGCTCGCGGCGGCGCAGCTCGTGTCCCGCATCCGGGCCCGCGTGCCGGAATTCACGGTCGCCGACATCTACGATGTGCCGCGGCTCGGGGCGATGGCGAGAGCGATCTCGGCAGTCGCGGAGGCGCACGACGACGGCGGGTTCCACGAGCCGGCGCCCACGCCGCGCCGCACGCAGTGGCTGCAGACCCTCGCAGGGGCGCCGCTCTTCATCGCGAGCGGCCTGCGGTGGCTCGTGATTCTGCTCACGGCCGGAACCGCCCTCAACCTCACGACCGGGTTCGACGTGCTGCCGAGCGCGCCGATCTGGGTGGTACTGCTGGCGATCCTCGTGCTCACGACACCCTTCGGCAAGATGGCGATCGCGGCGGCAGTCGCGCGCGTGCTGCTCGCCCGGGTGCGGCCCGGTGACTACCCGCGCGGCGGAGCGGTGCACCTGCGGTTGTGGCTCGCCGAGCAGTTCGCCCAGCAGATCGATGCGGTGGGTCTCGCGGGTGCGCCGTGGATCACCGTCTACGCGCGCGCCCTGGGCGCGAAGATCGCCGCAGACGTGAGCCTGCACACCCTGCCCCCGATCACCGGCATGCTCGCGGTCGGGGCCCGCGCGGCGATCGAACCGGAGGTCGATCTGACCGGGTACTGGATCGACGGCGATCTGCTGCGCATCGGGGCGGTCAGGATCGGCAGCGACGTGACCGTGGGTGCGCGCAGCACGCTCGCACCGGGCACCCGCATCGATGACGGGGCCGAGATCGCCCCCGGATCCGCCGTCTTCGGCCGGGTGAAGGCGCAGCAGACCTGGGCGGGGTCGCCGGCGGTGCGCATCGGCGCGAGTCGCGCTGATCAGTGGCCGGAGAGCCGCCCACCGCATCGGCCAGCGTGGCGCGCAGCCTACGGGCTCTCGTCGGTGGTGCTCGCGCTGCTGCCGTTCGCCTCGTTCGCCGCTGGCGGGCTCGTCATCGCGGCGGGCTTGCGCGGGGCCGACAGCCTCGGGGTCGCCCTCGTCGCCGCGTTCGCGTGGCTCGTGCCCGCGGCGCTCGTCACGGGGGCGGTGTACGCGGGTGCCGTGCTGGTGTTCGTGCGTCTGCTCGCGATCGGGCTCGTCGAGGGAACCTTCCCGGTGCACAGCCGCGTCGGGTGGCAGAGCTGGAGCACCGAGCGGCTGCTCGACGCGGCCCGCGGTTTCCTGTTCCCGATCTACTCGAGCCTCATCACCCCCGTGTGGCTGCGGCTGCTCGGCGCACGCGTCGGGCGCAACGTCGAGGCGTCGACCGTGCTGCTGATCCCCGCGATGACTCGGATCGATGACGGGGCCTTCCTCGCCGACGACACGATGGTCGCCTCGTACCAACTGCATCGCGGATGGATGCGGATCGGGCCGGTGCGCATCGGCAAACGCGCGTTCCTCGGCAACTCGGGTATGGCGGGTCCGGGTCACCGCGTGCCGAAGGACTCGCTCGTCGCCGTGCTCTCAGTCGCGCCCAGCAAGGCGAAAGCCGGCTCGTCCTGGCTCGGGTCACCGCCGGTGCGACTGCGACGCCTCGCCCAGGGCGGCGACGACAGTCGCACGTACCATCCGGGCGCCGGCCTCCGCGTCGCCCGCGCGCTCTGGGAGCTCGGGCGCATGGCCGCGGTCTTCGTCACGGTCGCCCTCGGCATCGCGGTGCTGTTCGCGTTCGCCTGGCTCTGGGCAGCGGTGGGGCCGGTCTGGACGATCTTGCTCTCGGGGATCGTGATGCTCGCCGCCGGGGCGGTGGCCGCCGGGGTGACGACGCTGGCGAAGTGGACGATCGTCGGGCCGATTCGTGCAGGCGAGGCGCCGCTCTGGTCGAGCTTCGTCTGGCGCACCGAGGTGAGCGACACCTTCACGGAGATGCTCGCCGCCCCCTGGTTCGCGCGCGCCGCGACCGGCACCCCGGCGCTCGCCGTCTGGTTGCGCTCGCTCGGAGCGAAGGTCGGCTCCGGGGTCTGGTGCGAGTCGTATTGGCTGCCCGAGCCCGATCTCGTCACTTTGGGCGACGGATCCACGGTCAACCGGGGCTGCGTCGTGCAGACGCACCTGTTCCATGATCGAATCATGAGCATGGATACCGTCGAACTCGCCGCGGGGGCCACGCTCGGCCCGCACAGCGTCATTCTGCCCGCAGCCGTGATCGGCGCGCACGCCACCGTCGGCCCGGCGTCGCTGGTGATGCGGGGCGAGAGCGTGCCGGTCGGATCCCGCTGGAGCGGCAATCCCATCGGCCCGTGGCGGGCGCTCAAACTGCGCGCCTACCAGTCGACGAAGTGACCGTGCGGTTCCGAACGACGATGAACGACCCCTATACGCCGACGAGCGGCGACCCCGGCTATTCCGTGGCCCACTACGACCTCGCGCTCCAGTACACGCCCCGCACCAACCGGCTCGCCGGCCGCGCACGGCTCGATGTGCGGGTGCTGGTCGAGACGGATCAGCTGCGCGTCGACCTCATCGGGTTGAGCGCCGACAAGGTGCGCGTCGACGGCGCGCTGCAGCGGCACGTCAAGCAGTCGGCGCACGCGATCACGATCCGCCTCGCCGAGCGGGTCGCCGCCGGCTCGCTCCTGCAGCTCGACATCGACTACTCCGGCCGCCCGGGGCCGCGCCGCTCGCGCTGGGGTCAGCTCGGCTGGGAGGAGCTCGAGCACGGCGCCCTCGTCGCCTCCCAGCCCACCGGGGCTCCGACGTGGTTCCCGTGCAACGACCGGGTCGACGATCGGGCCACGTACGCCATCTCGTTCACCACCGACCGAGGCTTCTTCGTGGCCGTGACCGGCGTGCCCGGCAGGGCGACCGCCCGATCCGGCAAGACGACCCGGACCTTCACGAGCTCGGTGCCGACCGCGACCTACCTCGTCGCGGCGCACGTCGGCGAGTACGCCGAGTACCGGCTCGGCCCGCGCGCGCGACTCGTCGCACCGCCCGCCCGCGCCCGCCTCGCCCAGCGCGCCTTCGCGCCGGTGCCCCGCATCATCGAGACGTTCGAGGAGTGGTTCGGCCCGTACCCGCAGGAGGATCTCACCATCGTCGTGACCGAGGAAGAGCTCGAGATCCCCCTCGAAGCGCAGGGCATGGCGACCTTCGGCCGCAACCACGAGGCCCCGAGCGAGCAGCGGCTCATCGCCCACGAACTCGCCCATCAGTGGTTCGGCAACAGCGTGGGAGTCGCCCGATGGCACGACATCTGGCTCAACGAGGGGTTCGCCTGCTATTCCGAGTGGATCTGGTCGGAGGCATCGGACGGCCCGACGATCGCCGCGCTCGCCGCGGAGCACCACGCGCTCCTCTCGGCGCTGCCGCAAGACCTGCTCCTCGCCGATCCCGGCCCCACCGACATGTTCGACGACCGCGTGTACAAGCGCGGGGCCCTGCTGCTCGAGGCGCTGCGGCGCGTCATGGGGGAGGAGCCGTTCCGTGCGCTGCTGCTCGCGTGGGCGAGCACGTATCGACATCGGCTCGTGGCGACGGCCGGCTTCATCGCGCTGGCGCAGTCGCTGAGCCCGGTGCGCGTCGACGCGCTCTTCGAATCATGGATCTACGCGGAGGCCCTGCCCGAGCTGCCGGTGGTCGGGCTGGCCGACTGAGTACTCGGGCGTCGGGGAGCGCAAGCGAGGCTGAGGATCGCAGACGCGCCGTTCGGCGTCGGCGTGATGCGCCGGTCGGCACCGTGGAGCGTGAGAGCCTGTGCCGGATCATCGGCGCCGGCAGGTGACGGGTCTGCGCGCCAGGTGCCGTCGCCGAGCATCGTGAACGACGCGTCTGCGTAGGCGCCGCGGAGCCCCGCGCGACGAGCCTTGGCGACCGCCTCGAGCCGGGTCCAGGCGGCGACGGCGCCCCTCGTCTCGCGGGTTCGGGGCGGGCGGGCGCTCCCGAGCGCCTCAGCGACGCGCGCTCGCGTGCTCGGCGAGTCGAGTTCGACGTCGATGCCGAGTGCGAGGGCGCCGGCGGGGGCGACGCCGACGGCGACGAGGCCCGGCGCATAGCTGATGCTGATGAGCGGGTCGGGCGGGCGGGTGGCGTCGGCGGTGCTGGTGCTGGCAGTGGCGTTCAGCAGCCGCGCGACCGGAGCGCCATGGGCGCTGCTGCCGCAGGCGGGGCACTGGCGGGTGACGCGCACCGAGCCCGGGTCGGCAGGCGCGAGCATCGAGGCGAGCAGCGCGTGGGCGACGTCTCGGCGATCCTCATCCGCCGCGAGTGCCCGCCAGGCCAGGCGAATGCCGAACGGCGCGGGCTCGACGCGCGTCTCGGCGATCCCGCCGGTCATCCGTCCCCGTCGGGATCGCCGTCGCGCAACAGCGCCAGCCGACTGATGGTGCGGAAGAGATCGACCGGCGGATCGGAGATGTCGACGAGCCCGGCGCGATCCGTGCGGGAGAGCACGGTCAGCGGCAGGTCGGCATGCATGAGCACGTCGAGCAGCGAGACGAACCGCTGCCGCGCCTCGCGACTCGTCTGCGACAGCGGCGGCGCGTCGACGAGCACCCACTGATCGAACTCGGCGGCGAGATCGAGGTAGTCCTCGGCGATCGACGGCGACTCCAGCAGATCGGCGAAGTCGAACCAGACAGCCGTCGAAGCCGTGAGCCCGCTGCTCGCCTCGCCGCGGCGCACCGCGAGCGCCCGCAGCGCACGATGCCCGCCCAGCACAGTGGTCGACTCGTGCGGGTGCGGGGGTTCGAGCCCGGAGGATCGTGCTGCGCTCGCCGCGGAGCCGGACGCACCGAACGCGATCCAGCGCCCCGAAGCGAAGCCGTGCTCGGCGGGGGCCGCAGGCGACGCGGAGCGGTAGTCACTGCCGCCGTCGAGCGTGCGCACCGCGAAGTGCTCGCGGATGAGACGCACGCTCGGCTCGACCACGTGGTGGAACACGGGGTTCGCGAGCAGACCCTCCGGTTCGTAGTTGGAGGTGAAGAGCGTCGGGATGCGGCGGGCGACCAGCTCCGCCACGAGACGATTGAGCAGGCTCGCGCCGCCCGGATCGTGCACGTGCAGCTCATCGAAGAAGAAGACCCGTGCGCCGTCGAGCAACTCGGCGACGGTCGCTTCGATCGCGTCTCGGGCCGTCATCTGCGCTCCGAAACGGCGCTGCAGCTCCTGGAAGAAGGTGTGGAAGTGCACGCGGCGCTTCGCGGCCGCCGGCACATCGATCGCGTCGAAGATCTCAGATGCGAGCCAGGTCTTGCCGCGCCCTGCCGGCCCGTGGATGAAGACCCCGCTGGGAGTGCGCGCACCGCCCCACCGGCCGGCCAGCACGGCGATCTCATCGAGCAACTGCTGCTGAGCCCGGTCGAGCAGAATGCCCTTCGCTCCCGCCGAGTGCTCCACTGCGGCGCTGAGCCGCGAAGCGGCGCGGGGTGTCGCTCGCGGATCCGTCACGTTCCCCGATCCTAGCGAGGCGCGCTCCAGGCTAGGATGGAATGTCAGTGAGCGGGAGGAGACCGGGTATGGCGAAACAGGTCGAACTGGGGCCGACCGGGCGACCCGATCGCATCATTCCGGCACCCAAGAAGCTCGACCGCCACGGGCCCGCGCGCATCATCGCCATGTGCAACCAGAAGGGCGGCGTCGGCAAGACGACCAGCACCATCAATCTCGCTGCAGCGCTCGCGCGCTACGGTCGCCGCGTGCTCGCCGTCGACTTCGACCCCCAGGGCGCGCTCTCGGCGGGCCTCGGAGTGCCGGCCCACGACGTCCCCACCATCTACGACCTGATGCTCGGCAAGCTGAAGGATCCGCGCGACGCGATCCAGACCACCGGCACCGCCGGGCTCGACGTGATTCCCGCCAACATCGACCTCTCGGCCGCCGAGGTGCATCTCGTCACTGAGGTCGCGCGCGAGCAGATTCTCGGCAGCGTGCTGCGCAAGGTCGTGGACGACTACGACGTCATCTTGATCGACTGCCAGCCGTCGCTCGGTCTCTTGACTGTGAACGCGCTCACGGCGAGCCACGGCGTGCTGATTCCGCTCGCCTGCGAGTACTTCGCGCTGCGCGGCGTCGCCCTGCTGGTCGAAACCGTCGACAAGGTGCGCGATCGCCTGAACCCGGCGCTCGAACTCGACGGCATTCTCGCGACGATGTACGACGCACGCACGCTGCACGCCCGCGAGGTGCTCGAGCGCGTGGTCGACACGTTTGGCGACAAGGTGTTCGACACCGTGATCGGCCGCACCGTGAAGCTGCCAGACGCGCAGATCGCCGCGAAGCCGATTCTCGACTACGCCCCATCGAACGCCGCCTCAGAGGCGTATCTCAAGCTGGCCCGCGAGCTCGTGCAACGCGGCGCCGTCGCCTAGCGCCATGGTGGTGGACACGGATCCGGGAGCCGCAGCGGCCGGCACGGATTCGGTGCCTGCCGACGATCGCTTCCGCGTCAGCCTCTCGGTCTTCGACGGGCCGTTCGACCTGCTGCTCAACCTGATTGGCAAGCACGAACTCGACATCACCGAGGTCGCCCTGAGCCTGGTCACCGACGAGTTCATCGCCTACCTCGCGTCCATCGAGGGGCAGGGCATCGTCGAGCTCGACCGCGCCTCCGAGTTTCTCGTGGTCGCCGCGACGCTGCTCGACATGAAGATCGCGAGCCTCCTGCCGCAGGGCGAGGTCGTCGACGCCGAAGACATCGCACTGCTCGAAGCCCGCGATCTGCTGTTCGCCCGGCTGCTGCAGTACCGCGCCTTCAAACAGGCCAGTGCCTGGTTTCGGGATCGCCTGGAGGCGGAGAGCGCTCGTCACGCCCGGCAGGTGCCGCTCGAAGCGAAGTACCGCTCGCGTGGGCCGGAACTCGTCTGGACGCTGAGCCCGGGCGACTTCGCCGCGATCGCGACGCTCGCCTTCGCGCCGCGCGAGATTCCGACGGTCGGCCTCGACCACCTGCACGCGCCACTCGTATCGATCCGCGAGCAGGCCGCGATCGTCGTCGCGCTGCTGCGCGGCGGTGTCAGCGCTGACGGCAGCACTGATGGGCGCGGCGGGTCGCGCTCCTTCCGCGAACTGGTCGCCGGGGTCGCGGAACGGGGCGTGGTGGTCGCACGGTTCCTCGCGATCCTCGAGCTGTATCGTCGTGCAGCGGTCACCTTCGAGCAGGCCGAGCCGCTCGGCGAGCTGCAGGTGCAGTGGGTCGGTGAGAGCTGGTCCGACGACGAGCTTGCTACGTTAGGAAACGACTATGACTGACAACGACAGCGCCGCTCCGACCCTCGCCGAGGGAGAGCTGGACGCCGCCCGCAGCGCCCACTCGTTGTCGCAGCAGCTGGAGGCGCTGCTCATCGTCGCCGACGAGCCGCTCAGCGCGGTCGCCCTGGCCACCGCGACCGATCGCCCGGTGCGCGAGGTGCGCGCGGTGCTCGACGCCCTCGTCGCCGAGTTCGACGGCGAGCGCGCCGGCGGCGGTGCAGTGAGCAGCGGTGCCGGATCGCCGCGCGGCTTCGAGCTGCGTGAGGTCGCCGGCGGATACCGCTTCTACGCCCGCGCGAGCCTCGACCCGATCGTGGCCGACTTCGTGCACCAGCAGTCGCCGGCGCGCCTCTCGCAGGCGGCGCTCGAAACGCTCGCCGTCATCGCCTACCGCCAGCCCATCTCCCGCGGAGCGATCGCCTCGATCCGCGCCGTCAACGTCGACTCGGTGGTGCGCACCCTGCTCGGCCGGGGGCTCGTCGCGGAGGTCGGCAACGATCCGGAGACCGGCGCGATTCTCTACGGCACCTCCGACGCCCTGCTCGGCTATCTCGGCATCGGCGACATCTCGGAGCTGCCCCCCATCTCCCCACTGCTCGAAGAACCCACGGAAGGATTCGACGAATGAATCGCTCGGAAGAGAATCTCGGCGGCTCGTACTCCGTCGACGGCGAGAACATCGAGATCGACCTCGCGGAGTTCGGGTGGGACCGTCCGCAGACGGCGCCGGCCGAAGCCGCGCACGACGATGACGGCCGCATCCGCCTGCAGAAGGCGCTCGCGCACGCGGGCGTCGCATCGCGCCGGGCCTGCGAGTCGCTGATCTCCAGCGGACGCGTGACGGTCAACGGCGAGATTCAGCGCGAGCTGGGCTCGCGCATCGACCCCGAGACCGACGACGTGCGCGTCGACGGGGTGGTCGTGCAGCTCGACGTGTCGAAGCGCTACTTCGTGCTGAACAAGCCGCGCGGCGTCGTGTCGACCATGAACGACGAGAACGGCCGCCCCGATCTCCGCGAGTTCGCCGACGAGGTCGAGGATCGGCTGTACAACGTCGGGCGTCTCGATACCGACACGAGCGGTCTGCTCATCCTCACGAACGACGGCGAGCTCGCGCACCGTCTCGCGCACCCGAGCTTCGGCGTGCAGAAGACGTACATCGCGAAGGTGCGCGGGAGGGTGACGGCTGCCGTGATCCAGCAGCTCAAAGACGGGGTGGAGCTCGCCGACGGGCCGATCCACGCCGATCGCGCGAAGCTGCTGCCAGGCGGGTCGGGCGACGCCCACTCGCTCGTCGAAGTCACGCTGCACTCCGGCCGCAACCGCATCGTGCGCCGCATGCTCGCCGAGGTCGGGCACCCGGTGGTCGAACTCGTGCGCCGCCAGTTCGGCCCGCTCCACCTCGGCACGCTGCGCGTCGGCGAGCTGCGCGAACTGTCGTCGGGGGAGCGCGGGGCGCTGCTCTCCGCGGTCGAAGACGAGGGATCTGGCGACGGGTCCGGATCCGGAGGCGCGCAGCAGGCCGGGCGCCGGGGCGAGATCACCGCCGGCCGGCCCGGCGACGGCAAGGGCGCCCGCGGGATGCGCGGCATGGCGGCGCGCGGAAACCCGCACGGACGCGGCGGACGGAAGCAGGGCGGTCGATGAGCGCCCCTGAAGCTGCGCCGACCGGCGAGCATCTGCGCGCGGCCGGGGAGCGCCCGGCGCTGGTCGCTCGCACCCGTGGGCCGGTGCACGTCATCGGCGCGGGCCTGCTCGGGGCGAGCGTCGGTCTCGGCCTGCGCGAGCGCGGCGTCGACGTGACGCTCGAAGACCTGTCGCCGACGTCCGTCGCGCTCGCCGCCGATTACGGCGCGGGGCGGGTGCGCACCGCCGAGGACGAGTCCCCGGTGCTCGTCGTCATCGCGACGCCGCCCGACGTGACGGCTGATGTGGTCGAGCGCGCGCTCCGCACCTACCCCGACGCCGTGGTGACGGACGTCGCGAGCGTCAAGCTCGCACCGTTCGCCGAGCTCAAGCGCCGCGGCATCGACCTGGCGAAGTACGTGGGCTCGCATCCGATGGCGGGGCGGGAGCGCGGGGGAGCGATCATGGCGCGCGCCGACCTGTTCGTGGGCAGGCCCTGGGTGATCTGCCGCGACGGCGAGACCCCGGCCGACGCGCTCGCACTCGTCGAAGCCGTGGCGCTCGACCTCGGCGGCGTGCTGATGGAGATGACGCCCGAAGAGCACGACCGGTCGGTCGGGCTGGTCTCCCACCTGCCGCAGGTCGTGTCGAGCCTGCTCGCCGCGCGACTCGTACCGGCGTCCGAGCAGGCGATCGGCCTCGCGGGCGGCGGTCTGCGCGACACCACGCGCGTCGCCTCCAGCGATCCGGAGCTCTGGGTGCAGATCCTCGGCGCGAACAGCGCGCCCGTCGTGGAGCTGCTCGACGCGTTCTCGGCAGATGTCGCCGCGTTCGCCGATGCGCTGCGCGATCCGGCACGCACCGGTGCGCGTCGCCGCATCGCTGACCTGCTGTCGGCGGGCAACAACGGAGTGTCGCGCATTCCCGGCAAGCACGGTTCGTCCGAGCGATTCACCCAGATCACGGTGCTCATCGACGACTCTCCCGGGCAGTTGGCGAAGTTGCTCACCGAACTCGGAGAACTGGGCATTAATATGGAAGACTTGCGCCTCGAGCACTCGCCGGGCGCCCAGATCGGTTTCGCGGAGATCGCGGTACTGCCGGAGGTCGCCGAACGCGCGGTCGCCGATCTCGTCGAACGCGGATGGAGGACGCTGTGACTGATGCTGCATCAGCTGCCGCTGCGCTGACCGTGATGACGGGCGCGGCGCAGGCGGAGCGCGCCCAGCAGACCGAGGCGCCGAACGCGGCCCCCCTGCTCGTCGCGATCGACGGGCCGGCGGGCAGCGGCAAGTCGAGCGTCTCGCGTGCCGCCGCAGAGCGCCTCGGATTCGGGATCCTCGACACCGGCGCGGCCTACCGGTCGCTCGCGTGGGCGGCCGTCGAGACCTCCGCCGACCTGGACGACTCGGCCGCGGTCGGCGCGATCCTCGACGTGTGGACGTACGCGATCACCCTGCGCGGTCAGCAACGAGTCACGGTCGAACTCGGCGACGGCGTCGTCCACGATGTGACGGCGGCGATCCGCGCCCACGACGTGAGCGGGCTCGTCAGTCGAGTCTCGAAGCACCCAGAGGTGCGCGAGCGCTTGAACGAGATGTTCCGGCGGATCGTCGCGGAGTCGGGGCTGCCCGGCGTCGTGATCGAGGGTCGCGACATCACGACCGTGGTGGCGCCCGACGCGCCGGTGCGCGTGCTGATGACCGCCTCGCCCGAGGTGCGCGCGCAGCGTCGCGCCGGCGAGCTCGACGGGCTCACCCACGCACAGGTGCTCGCCGACATCGAGGCGCGTGACGCCAAGGACGCGCAGGTCGTCGACTTCTTCACCCCAGCCCCCGGGGTGACGCTCGTCGACACGAGCAACTTGAACTTTGCACAGTCCGTGGAGGCTGTGGTTGAAATCGTACGAGCGGCGCAGGGCGTCGCGGAAGAGAGCGAATGATGAGCGAGCAGAATCCCGGAACGGGCGCCGAGCACGAAGGCGCGGCGCGGCCGGAGTCCGAGTTTGACGGAGCCGAGTTCGACGGCCCCGAGGTCATGCAGGTGAACCCCGACGGCAGCCAGGTCGCCGCGGCCCCCGAGTACGACGAGGCCGAGACCTACGCCGCGACGGTGAACGATGCCCCCGTGCACGCCGCCGGCGACGGTGAGGTCGTCTTCGGCGAAGGCTTCGACGCGAGCGTCACCGACGAGGAGCGCCTGCGCGCCATGCGCTCGAACCTCGAAGGCTTCGACCTCGAAGACGACGACGTCGCGATCATCAGCGATGACGGCGAGTTCCTCGGCTTCCGCGAGCCCGTCTCCGAAGCGCTGCCGGTCGTCGCGATCGTCGGCCGCCCCAACGTCGGCAAGTCGGCGCTCGTGAACCGCATCCTCGGCCGCCGCGAGGCCGTCGTCGAGGACGTGCCGGGCGTCACCCGCGACCGCGTCACCTACCAGGCCGAGTGGGGCGGCACCCGCTTCAGTCTCGTCGACACCGGCGGCTGGGAGCCCGACGCGAAGGGCATCGACGCGTCGGTCGCGCTCCAGGCCGAGGTCGCGATCGAGCTCTGCGACGTCGTCATGTTCGTCGTCGACTCCCGCGTCGGACCGACGGCCACCGACGAGCGCGTCGTGCAGCTGCTGCGCCGCACGCACAAGCCCGTCTTCCTCGTCGCCAACAAGGTCGACGACGCCGTGCTCGAGGCCGAGGCCGCCCAGCTGTGGTCGCTCGGACTGGGTGAGCCCAACGCCGTCTCGGCACTGCACGGCCGCGGCGTCGCCGACCTGCTCGACGCGGTCGTCGAAGCACTGCCCGAAGAGTCGGCCGTCGCACAGCCGAAGATGCTCGGGCCGCGCCGCGTCGCACTGCTCGGTCGCCCCAACGTCGGCAAGTCGAGCCTGCTCAACAAGGCGGCCGGCGAGGAGCGCGCAGTCGTCAGCGACATCGCGGGCACCACGCGCGACCCGGTCGACGAGCAGGTCGAGATCGCCGGACGGGTGTGGACGTTCGTCGATACCGCAGGCATCCGCCGCCGCGTGCACCTGCAGAAGGGCGCCGACTTCTACGCATCGCTCCGCACCGCCGCAGCGCTCGAGAAGGCCGAGGTCGCGGTCGTGCTCATCGACGTGACGCAGGAGATCTCCGACCAGGATCTGCGCATCGTCGACCTCGTGCTCGAGTCGGGGCGCGCACTCGTGCTCGCCTTCAACAAGTGGGACATGCTCGACGACGACCGTCGCCGGTACCTCGAACGCGAGATCGAGCAGGATCTCGCGCACGTCGACTGGGCGCCGCGCGTCAACATCTCGGCCCGCACCGGGCGTCACCTCGAGAAGCTCGTGCCGGCGCTCGAGACGGCGCTCGAGTCGTGGGACACGCGCATTCCGACGGGCAAGTTCAACGCCTTCGTCGCCGAGCTCGTGCAGGAGCACCCGCACCCGCTCCGCAGCGGCAAGCAGCCGCGCATCCTGTTCGGCACGCAGGTGCAGAATCGCCCGCCGACATTCGTGCTGTTCACCTCGGGCTTCCTCGACCCGCAGTACCGCCGCTTCATCCAGCGACGCCTGCGCGAGCGCTACGGCTTCGACGGCAGCCCCATCGTGATCAACATGCGCATCCGCGAAAGGCGCCCGCGCCCGTAGGGGTGGGCGCCGCAGCGCCTTCGGCTGGTGGTGATGGTGCCAGCGTGAGAAATACGGTTTCCGTGAGATCGCCTCGCCGGGTGTGCGTCTCACGGAAGCCGCATCTCGCGCCGAAGCGAAGCGACGTCTCGCACCGGAGTGAAGCGGCGCGCGGGGCAGCGTTCAGCCACGGGGCGGTAGCCTCTGAGCATGTCGGCACCAGGGCGCTTCGGAGAGGATTTCGGCGACGCTTCACCGTCGCGTCAGCTCACCGGGCTCGAGCGGACGATCGACCGCGCGGCGCACCGCCTCCTCGCAGGCAAGCCCGCGACGGGCGCCCGGGCGGTGCTCATCGAGGCCGCAGTGTTCCTGCTCAAGCAGGCGTGGGCGTGCATCTTCGGCGCGCTGATGCTCGTGGTGATCGTCGCCGCGCGCCTCTGGTACCCCGACGACGCCGGCCTCGCCCGGAATGACGCGATGACGATCGCGGCCGTGGCGATCCAGATCGGCATGCTGGTGTTCCGCCTCGAGAGCGGCCGTGAACTCTGGGTGATCGTGCTGTCCCACATCACGGGAACGGTGATGGAGCTGTTCAAGACCGATGTCGGATCATGGGCGTACGCCGCCGACGGAGTGCTGAGGATCGGCGCCGTGCCGCTGTTCAGCGGCTTCATGTACGCGGCCGTCGGCTCGTACATGGTGCGCGTGTACCGGCTGCACGACCTGCGCTTCACGCGGTATCCGCCGATCTGGGCGACCACCGTCGTCGCGGTCGCGATCTACGCGAACTTCTTCACGCACCACTACATCTTCGACGCCCGATGGATCCTGCTCGCCAGCGTCGTACTGCTCTGGGCCCCGACCGTGATGCACTTCCGCATCTGGCGAGCGACGCTCAAGGTGCCGCTCCTGCTGATCTTCGTCGGGGTCGCGCTCTTCATCTGGATCGCCGAGAACATCGCCACCCTCTCGGGTGCCTGGCTGTACCCGAGTCAGACCGACGGGTGGGAGCTCGTCTCCGGCCAGAAGATCGTCTCCTGGTTCCTGCTGATGATCATCTCGGTGGTCATGGTCACCTGGGTGTACCGCCCGAAGCGGCCTGAGGTCTCGTAGCCGGCGTCACCCGGTAAGTCTCTCGCGAACGGCTTCTGGCGAACGCTTCTGGCGGCCGGTCTCTCGCGACCGCGCCTCGCAGCCGGTCGCTTACGCCGCGAAGACGAGCGCGAGTGCACCGAATCCGAAGACCGCGACCGCGACGATGCCGGCGAGCACCCAGAGTGCGAGCATGACCGCGTTCAGCCAGACGCCCCAGAGGGCGAGGGCGCGATCCTGCGTGCCGCGGCGCAGTGCGAGTATGCCGAAGACGAGGCCGGTGATGGGGGCGAAGAACGTCCATCCGCTGACCACCGAGGCGATGCCGAGCACGAAGCTCGTGATCGAGAAGGCGCGGGAGTGCTCGTTGATGTTCACCGGGCCGCTCGGGAACGGCTCGGATCCGTTCGACGCCGCGCTGCTCGCCGCGAGGGGCGTCGTGTCGGTGACGAGCGGGTACGTCGGTGCCGTGCCGGACTCGGAGGCGACGGTGGTCTCGGGGGTGATGGTGGCGCTCATGGCGGCTCCTCTCGTGGGCGGCGAACCGGGTGTTCGTCCGTGATACCTCAACGGTAGGTCGGAGCGGGGTGCCGCCACATCCGCCCGGAGTATCGCGCGCGTAAGACCCCGGTACCGTGTCGAGCGGCACCGGGGTCAGGGTTGGATCGGGGTCGGGTCAGGGTCGGGTCAGGGATCGCACAGGGTTTCTCCCCGGGTTGCACTCCGGGGGAGCGCTCAGGGATCGAACTCAGTGCGAAGCCTGCGACACGTCCGTGCCCTCGGGAGTCATCACGAACACGGCCAGCGCGACGGCGAACATGATGATGCCCCCGGCGATCCCCGTCGCCTGCATCGAGTGGGTGAACGCGACGCCGGCCTGCTGCGCAAGCTCGGGGAGGCGCAGCTCGTCGGCGATGGAGACCGCGGCACCGAGCGATTCCTCGGCCTGCCCCGCGAGGGTGCGCTCGACGCCCTGCAGCGCCCCCGAGGCGATGAACTCGGCCCGGTAGAGCAGCGCCGAGACGCTGCCGAGGATCGCCACGCCCAGCACGGCGCCGAGCTCGTACGAGGTCTCCTCGATCGCGCCCGCGTTGCCGGCCTTCTCTTCGGGGGAGCCGTGCATGATCATGGCCGATGCGATCGCGAGCGAGCCGGTGCCAGCGCCGATGAAGCAGAGCGCGATGATGACGGTGAGGGTGGTGAGCGTGCCCGGCTGCAGGCCGATGATGAGCATGCCGACTCCCGCGAAGCCGAGGCCGCCCGCGAGCACGGCGCGTGCCCCGATGCGGCGCGCGAGCGCGGGGGCCGAGAGCGAGGCGAGGGCGCCGGTGATCGCGATCGGGAAGAGGCGCACGCCGGCCTCGACGGGGGAGGCGCCGTCGACGAGCTGCAGCCACTGGGCGATGAGCAGCAGGGCGGCGATCATCGCGAACGTCGATCCGAGCGCTGCGATGGCGCCGGCCGAGAAGACGCGGTTGCGGAAGAGGCTGAGGTCGAGCAGCGGTGACGCGCTACGCAGGCAGCGCATCACGAACCAGGCGAGCAGGGCGGCACCGGCGGCGAACGCGATGAGCGCCTCGGGTACGAGCAGGCTCGCCTCCTTGCCGAACGTCTTGATCGCCCAGACGAGCAGCGTCATGCCGACGAGGGAGAGCGCTGCGGCGAGGAAGTCCCAGCGGCCCGTGTGCGTGACGCGCGACTCGGGGAGGATCGCGATGCCCGCGATCACGCCGACGAGCATGAGCGGCACGTTCACGAGGAACGCCGCGTGCCACGAGAAGTACTCGAGCAGCAGCCCGCCGAGCAGCGGGCCGACTGCGGCGCCGAGGCCGGAGACCGCGGCCCAGATGGCGAGCGCGGTGGCGCGCTCCCGGGGGTCGGTGAAGATGACGCGGATGAGCGAGAGGGTGATCGGCATGATCATCGCGCCGCCGATGCCGAGGATCGCGCGGATCGCGATGACCGACTCGGCGTTGGTGGCGAACAGCACGAGCAGCGACGCCGCCCCGAAGATCGAGTAACCGAGCAGCAGCATGCGCTTGCGGCCCCAGCGGTCGGCGATGGCCGCGAACGAGACGAGCAGGCCTGCGAGGACGAGCGAGTAGACGTCGATGATCCAGAGCTGCTGGTCGGAGGTCGGGTGCAGCTCGGCCGCCATCTCGGGCAGCGCGATGTTGAGGATCGTCATATCCATCGTGATGACGAGCAGGCTCGCGGTGAGCACGCTCAGCGCGGCCCAGCGGCGGGCCTTGCTGAGCGGGGCGAACTTCGGTGCGGTGCGCTGGTCGGACATGGTGGTCACGGTCTTTCCTCGGGTCTGTGTTCGGTGTTCGGTGCCGCGTACGGTGCGGGGGAGTGGAGAGCGGAGCTGAGCTACGAGTTCGCTGAGCCCGGCACCGGCATCGTCATGAGCGCCCGCATGATGCGCGTGATCTCATCGCGGCCGAGCGGGGTGCCGGTGAGCCCGGCGTGCATGGTCGCCCCGTCCATGAGCACGGCGATGGCGACAGCGCGCTCCTCGCCGATGCGGGTCGAGAGCAGTTCGACGAGGCGCTCGGGCCAGCGCAGCGCGAGCGCGCGCAGCCGGGCGTCGGTCATACCGCTCGTCATGAGCGCGATGTCGGCGTGCACCGTGCGCGGGTCTTCGAGGTAGGCGAGCATCTCGTCGATGATCGGGTCGGGGTGCTCGACCATCGTCGCGACGAACGGTTCGAGCCGCGCGATCGATTCGTCGATCTCTTCGGCGAGCTGCTGCAGGGCGCACTCGCGCAGGTCGTCGATGGAGCTGAAGTACTGGGTGGTCGAACCGAGCGGCACCGAGGCGCGCTTCGCGACGGCGCGGTGCGTGAGGGCTGCGTGGCCCTGTTCCACGATGATCTCGGTCGCCGCGGTGAGGATCGCGAGGCGTCGCCCCTCCGGGTCCCGACGGCGGGGAGCGGGCGGGCCAGCGGGTTCGACTGCAGGTTCGTGCGAGGGCGACATGGCGGCTCCTTTCGTGGACGCGGGGAACGGCGGGTACCGGTTGTGGACGCCGCAGAATCTTACTGTACATGTGTACATGTACTTTTGTACAATAGTGATTTCGGGGATGGATTGCGAACCATTGCCAACCCCCTGCCAATGTCGCAGGTTGCAGGTAACGTGAATGATGCAGGTCGGCACGCTGTCGACCGGCCCGGAGACGGGCACGAGGGGAGTAACGAGATGGCGCAGATCAGTACGGCCGACCTCTACGACGAACGCGGCAGCGAGCTGCGATCGGTGTCGCTGCAGTTTCAGAACATCGGCGGCATGACCGGCTTCACCGGGCCGGTGCGCACCGTGCAGTGCTTCCGAGACAACTCGCTCATCAGACAGACGCTCTCGAGCGACGGGCACGGCGCAGTGCTCGTCATCGACGGGGCGGGGTCGCTCGAGACCGCACTCGTCGGCGACCAGATCGCCGAGCTGGCCTGCGACAACGGGTGGGCGGGGCTCATCGTGAACGGCGCCATCCGAGATCGCGTGGCGATCGGGACGCTGCCGTTCGGCGTGAAGGCACTGGGGTCGAATCCGGCGAAGTCGACCAAGACCGGGGCCGGCGAGGTCGACGTGCCGGTCGAGATCGCTGGCGTGACGTTCCGCCCCGGCGCCACGGTGTGGTGCGACGACGACGGGATTCTGGTCGAGCCCTGACCGAACCCCGACCGTGCCTGACCGGTCGCTGCCCCGCGTGCTCACACCTGTCGGGCGGCGAACCCGGTTGAGCAATAGGATGCGAGTATGACCGAGCGCTTCCGAGCACTGCTCCCGTTCGTGCCGTACCTTGCGGTGTCGCTCGCGCACGTCATCGCCTGCTTCGGGCAGTACGCGTTCGAGGGATGGACGAAGCTGCTGCTCATGCCCGCGCTCGCCGCCGGGGTGATCGCATCGGCCGTGCTCGTGCCCGAGCTGCGCCTGCGCCTGCGCCCCGTCCCCGTCGGCGCGCTCGCGCTGCTGCTCGCAGCGATCACGTTCTCGTGGCTCGGCGACGGCGCGGCGACGTTCTTCCCGATGTTCGCGAGCGAGATCCCGATGATGCTCGCGTGCTTCGGTGTCGCGCACATCGCGTACATCGTGCTGCTGTGGCGCACGCGCGGCATCGCCAAGCGGCGCCTTCCCGCGTGGAGCCTCGTCTACGTGCTCGCGTACCTCGTGCTGCTCGCGCTGCTGCTGCCGCACACGAAGTCGCTGTCGATTCCGGTGATGGCCTATGGCCTTGTGCTCGTCGCCACGGCGGCCCTCGCGACCCGATGCGGCGCGGTCATCGCGTGGGGCGGCGCGTCCTTCCTGCTCTCCGACGCGATCCTCGCCTTCCGGCTCTTCGTGCCCGGCAGCACCACCTGGACGAGCGGCGTCGTCATGCTCACCTACACCCTCGGCCAGGGGCTCCTCGCCTACGGCATCGTCGCCGCACTGCGCAGACGCGTGGATCGGGGCGAGGCGGGACCCGCTACTCCTCGGGCAGGATCTTCAGCAGCTTCTTGACGCCGCGAATCGTCGTCGCGCCCGCGGCGCCCACGCGCACGCGCAGCTCGGCGTCGCTGGTGACGACGGTGGTGATCGATCCGCTCGCGCTCAGCGCTTCGACCGCGCTCACGATCGTGTCGTCGCCGGTCTCGGGAGCGCTCAGCACGCGGATTCGGTCGGTGCTGTCGATGCCGCGCGCGTTGCCCTCGACCACGACGATCCAGTCGGGGTAGACGCGGTCGAGGCCCGGCACGCGGGGCTCGGCGAGATCGAGGAAGCCGGCGCGCACCCCGTTCGATGTTTCGAGGTAGGCGTACAGTCGGTCGCGGAGGCGCTCTGCGGCGCCGCGGCGATCCTTCCACCACCCATTGGGCACGCTGCCGATGACGTTCGCAGCGTCGACGATGACGGTCGGAGGCGGCCCGAGCAGCGGGCGCAGCAGCGGCCAGCTCGCGGCGAAGGCGGGGTGCAGGGGGAGCGCTTCGACGTGGTCGAGCGGCACCCAGGCGAGGGCGTGGCTTTCGGGGTCCGTGATCTCGGGCTCGAACTGGGTGATGACGTCGGCGACGAGCGTCGTGTACGTCCAGCCGCCGCGGTCGAGCACGTGGGTGTAGCGCGGGCGCACCGAGTGGTCGGGCACGCCCGCCTCCTCCTGCGCCTCGCGGATTGCTCCGTCGTTCGCCGACTCGCCCTCGTGGCGGGCGCCACCCGGGATGCCCCAGGTGTCGCCGTGGTCGCTCCAGGTGACGCGGTGCTGCAGCAGGATCGCGTCGCGGGCGTGGTCGAAGGCGAGCAGCCCGGCGGCGCCGAAGCGGCCCCAGTAGCGCCCGCCATCGCCCGCCTCGATCCAGGCGTCTCCGGTGTCTCGCAGGTCGCTCATGGTCTCAGCGTATCTGCCGCGGGGCTCCGTGTGCGCGTTTGTGAAGCCTCCTGGCGCGGGAATGCGGGGGTGGTGTATCGATGTTGTGCTGGGTGTCGGGCGGTTTCCTGCCGCGCCGTGATGCGTGTGCTTGTGCGCGCGCTGTTGCTGTTGTTCTGCGTTTCCGAGGAGGATTCATGTCGACCGATGTCGAGCCCTACGCCGCTGCTGCTGCCGATGCTGCCTCTCGAGAGCTCGCTGTTTCGTTCATCGCGCGCACCCCGGGGCAGCGGCCCGCACCCGTCGAGGGCGTCGAGCTCGTGAAGACGATCGTGGTGCAGGCGAAGGATCGCTTCGTGCTCGTGCTCACCCCCGTCGACGCGCAGTTCTCGTGGGCGAAGCTGCGGGCGCACCTCGGCGTCAACAAGCTGTCGCTGCCCGACGCCGACGGCGCGTTCGCGGCGACGGGGTACGTGCGGGGCACCATTACTCCTTTGGGTGCCGCGGGATCGTGGCCTGTTGTCGTCGATGCGCGATTGGCCGGGCGGCGGATCGCGATCGGGTCTGGGAGTGCTGAGTTCGGGGCGCTGGTTTCGGCTGATGAACTGGTGTCGGCGTACTCGGCTGCCGTGGTGGAGCTCGCCGCTGAGTAAAGGTCTGGTTTCGCTTCTCGGCTCGTTCGGGCTTGGTGGCGCGCCCGGGTTTCTGCGGCACCGCCGCGATTTCCGACCGTTGGTTCGATCCACCCTCCGAGTGTGGGTAATATAGAGGGGTTGCCTCGGCAGCGCAGGCCAGATTCTGGCCGGCGAAGCTGGAGAACAACGGGCTGTGGCGCAGCTTGGTAGCGCACTTGACTGGGGGTCAAGGGGTCGCAGGTTCAAATCCTGTCAGCCCGACCAAAAAATCGCGGAAACTCAAGGGTTTCCGCGATTTTTTCGTTGGTGAGATTTGATCCGGTCATCACAAACCCATCTTTTTGACACGCCGAGGGGGCACTCGGGCGATTGTCGCCCGGCAGGGCCCCGACCGCCCCGGTTGTGTACGGTCAGCTGCGATGCGCGTCGTGCACCTGTTCGTCATGGACACCGAAGCACAACCCACCCCGTGGGGCCTGGAGCCCCTGATCGATGTCGGCGAGCTGGCCACGTATTTGGGCATCCCCGTCTCGACGATCTACGACTGGCGTACCCGCGGCCTCGGCCCGCCCGCGTACCGCTTCGGCAAACACCTGAAGTTCGCCGTCTCCGACGTACGCATCTGGGTCGAGCAGCAACGCGACGGCGCCCAGGCTTCCCCGTTCGACGGGAGGTGACGCGATGAGTCGCCCGCGCCTACCCATCGGCACGTTCGGCACGATCGGGTTTCAGACCGCGTCGAACGGTCGCGTGACTGCCCGCGCGAGGTATCGCGACTGGGATGGAAAGTCGAGGCTCGTGCAAGCCACCGGCGATACGAAGCGCGCCGCCGAACAACGGTTGAAAGCGAAGCTTGCCGAGCGCACGCTCTACCAGCCCGCAGGCATCGGGCTGACTGCCGACAGTCCGTTCCCTGACCTGGTGACGTACTGGCTTGAAGATCTCGATCTTGAAGACCGGCTCTCGACCACCACCCGTCAGCTGTACGAACGCAACATGCGCACGCTCGTGATGCCCGCGTTCAAAGACCTCACGCTGCGTGAGATCGGCGTGGCCCGCTGCGACCACTTCTTGAAGCAGCTTGCGAAGCAAAGCTACAACCGTGCCAAGCAGGCCCGGGTGGCATTGCGGCTTGCGCTCGGGCTCGCGGTGCGGCACGAGGTGCTGCCGCGCAACCCGATGGATCACGTCTCACGGCTCCGGAAACCCCCGACGACACCGAACGCGCTCACCCCCGCCGAGGTGAACGCCATCCGCACCGCGATTGCGTTCTGGGAGACCGGGCTCTCACCCACCGGGCCGAAACCGGACGGGCAGCTCGGCGCGATCGTCGAGGTGATGCTCGGCACGTCGGCCCGCATCGGCGAGGTGCTCGCGATCCGGCGCCGCGATATCGACATCGTGAGCGCCCCGCCGTCGATTCGCATTAGCGGCACCATTGTCGCGCATCGAGGCGAACCGACCCAGCGGCAGGATCATCCCAAGACTGCGAAGTCTAGACGCACCGTCGCACTCCCCGCGTTCGCTGCCGAGGCGGTGCGACTCAGGCTTGCTCGCCGTGATGATGCCTCGCTTGATGCACTGTTGTTCTGTAATCGTGACGGTGGCCCGCTGACGACGAACAACGTGCGCAGGCAGCTTCGGCACGTGCTCGACCTCGCGGGCATCGAGGGCGTCACGCCGCACATGTTTCGTCGCACGGTTGCCACCGCAATCAGCAATGAGGCTGGTGTCGACCTGGCCGCCGAGCTACTCGGACACACGGACCCGGCGATCACGGTGCAGCACTACATCCGCCGCAACGAGATGGTGAACCCGGCGACCGCCGAGATGCTCGACCGCGTCTTCGGGAAGGAAGCGTGAAGTCGGCCCTGCACAAACCCATTCGTGCATGTCAGAATACTTCTCAAGTAGGAAGTTATCTGACATTGACTGATTTAACCGCGTCTCAGCTCTCCGAGCGGCTTGGCGTCACCCGACGTCGAGCGCTCGAACTATTGCGCTCCGAAACCATCACTGGCCGTCAGCTGGCCAACGGCACATGGCTAGCCGACCCCAAGGCTGTTGCCAGGTATGAGATCTCCGCTCGTCGAGGTTCGGGCCGCACGCTCGATGCGTCAACTGCGTGGGGCCTGTTGTGGGAGTTGTCTGGGCTTGATGCCGATTGGCTGAGCGACAGCACACGGGCGCGTGCGCGTCGTCGCATTCGCAATTCCGATGCAACCTCGATTGCAGCCGTGGTTGCATCTCGTACGCGCGCGCATCGCTACACCTCAGCGAACACCGAACGAGCAGCAGCGGGCTTGATCCGCACAGGCCGTTCCGCAGCAAGCTTGCTCGGCACTGATCTGATCGAAGACACAAGGAACGTCGCCGGGTACGTCCGCTCGGGCTCGGTGGATGATTACGCAAGTGCCCACTTCTTGGTGGAACACGTGAATGGCAAAGACGTGCTGTACGAGAACACCCTGCCGATCTCGTATGGCGCAGACGCCATGCCGCCTGCGGTCATTGCCGCCGACCTCTCGGCGAGCACGGATACCCGCGAACGCAGCGCGGCCCTCAGCACAATCGAAGATCTGAGGTTGCGATGGCTGGCGGAACACTGAACACTTCCGGTGCGATTTCATGCACTCAGGTACCGGAATCGATTTCTCCAGTTTCGAAGTCGATGTTGGCGTAGAACGCGTCTTCAGCTGCCTCGCGGGCCTGTACCTGTTCGAGTACGAACTCGATGAAGTCGGCTTCGCGATCGTGGATGATCTGTTCTACGACCTCCTGAGTGTGTTCTTCGCCTGGCCAGGGTGTCTGCCTGGTGGGTCGATCGCGGTCTCGTCGAGTGCCGCTGGCGGCAACCCAGTCACGAAGTCGGTTGCGAGCATCTGCGAAGTCTCGATGCCAGCCAAACGGGGCTGAGCCGTCTTGTTCCGCATCGTAAGCGCTGAGCCAGTGTAGGTGCAGCGCCGACAATTCCCAGAGAAGCTCTGGGTGGCGGTGCCACAGCGGCGGCACTTCTGACGCCGGAAGCCCATATTCCAACCTGAGCCAGTTCACCCACCGGTTGAGTGCCAGCAGCTCCTGCTCAAGATCGTGGGAGGTGAGCAGATTCCAGTTGACCGGGCGCGGCGGCGCGGTCTCGTCTTCAGGCCTGAAACTTGATTCGGGCGAATCATCGAATACTTCGTCAGTGCGACTATTGTCAGTCATCGTTGCGCTCCTGCCGCTTCAGCGACCGAGTGTCGGAGCGTCAGTGCTCGGCCGCTTCTGAGGGGATTCGAACGCACGGCTCTGACCGCGTACCGGTGCATCGTGATCTGTGACGCGTTGGCTTCGTTCCACGCTGTACTGGGTGCGAGCGGTGTCGTGACCGATTTTCTTGGCGACAAACTCCAGGCCGTCTGCGGCTTGACCGTCGCGCTCGTAGCTGTATTCGTGCAAGTAGCCTTCGGCTACGAAGCTGTCGCCTTTCGAGAAGCGCTCGTACGCGCGCTCTGCGGTGGCACGATACATCACTAGGTTGTGGAACGTTGTTTCGAGCTTCGTAAACGTGCCATCGTCTTCGCGGCGAAAGTTCTCTTGACCGAAGCGGGCGTAGAACCGTGCGTCGCCGCGGTCCGTCTGAGTGAGTTGAGGGTCGCTGGCGATGAAACCTGAGATCGACTGCTGTGTGCGGATGGTCATGGGACCGTCCTCCTGCCTGATTGGGAGCGGCCACGTCAGCCGCTCATATCAGGAAGGTGCGTAGGCGCAACCAGCTCGGTAGCTCGTCACTCGCTGATAGGTCGGTTCTCGAGCAGTGTTTCGATCTCACTGCGTTCGCGTTTGAGAGAGGCTGCGTCAGAGCGCTTCGGCCAGGGCAGTAGGTCGACGATGATCGGTGGAGCTGAGCGCAGCAGTAGGACTCCTGTGCCGAATGGCATGGTGCGGATGCGGTCGGGCGGCATGATCGGCACCCGGCGCACTGATCGCTGACTGCTTCGTGAACCGTAGTCACCGAGCGTGACAGAATCGGTGAACTCGTCGCGTTCACCGATCAAGGTCGAGAGGTCTTGCAAGTCGCGCGAGTTCGATGCGCCACCGAGAATGATCTTCGCGATGCTCGAATCCCATATTGCTGCGGCTTGATCCTCGCTCCATTTGTCTCGGGCCTGAGCGAGTGATTGCAGCACAGGCATCGTCGTGATTCCCGTACCGCCGCCCTCCGCCATGAGCGTGGGAAGCGATGGCAGAGGTGCAAGGTTTCCGATCTCATCGAGCGCGAGCAGCAACGGCGGATCAAGTCGCGCCCCGGGCGATCGTGCTGCTATTCGGCGGGCGGTTTCAACGAGGTCCTCAACGAACGCGGCTACGAGCGCGGCACTGTTCCCTGCGCCTGCACCGGTTGCGAGTAGATAGAGGGTTCCCTTCTCTCGGATGAACGCTTCAGGGTCGAAGGCTTCGTCTGGACCGGGACTCACCGCATCGAGTACGCGAGGGTCGGCGAGAGCGGCGAGAGCCAGTGAGACGCCCTGCCAGATCGAGTCTCTGGTGCGTGGATCGGTCTCGATCATCGCTTCAAGGCCCTCGGACCAACCAGTTGCTGCCCGCGGCGAAGCATTCAAGATCGCGACAGCGTCGGCAGCGGCTGATGGGTCGAGTGTCCACCGGAACAGTTCGGCGGGTGTGCGGTTATCGAGTGCCGCGGCATGCAGCATCGCTTGCAGTGCGACGCGTGTCTTGCCTTCCCAGAATCCACCACCGTCGACCCCGCCGTCGGCGAGCCCGGTGGCAGCAGCAAGCCCGGCTGCGCGAATCATTGCCGTGAGCGGATCCTCACACCCTCGAATCGGAGACCATCGCAACCCTGCAGGCACGCCTTCCGCCAGATGTTGCGGGTCAAACACCATCACGGGGCCCGATCGCATTCGTGCCCGAAGCGTCGCAGTCAGATTGTCGGGACGGGTGGAGGTCGTCACGACCGCGCCTGGTGCGTCGAGTATCGCCGGAATCACAATGTGCAGGCCCTTGCCTGAGCGAGGCGGGCCGATGAGCAGAATCGAATCTTCGACGCTCGCCCAGACGCCCCTCCCACGGGACTGCCCGAGACGGTATCCAACATCAGAAGGCTCCGGCTGCTCAAGCGATGGCCGGAGGGTAGCTGCTCTGCGCAGGAGCGCACGGGACGATGCGGCGGCCTGCACCTCGTATGTGGTGGCTGTCCCAGGGAACCTGCGTGGATCCATATCGACCTTGCGCGAGTGCCGTCTCCAACGAGTCCAGGCCCACATGAGTACCACGACGAGAATGGCGAGGATCATGCCCACAACCATCCAGTACACGAATGGACTCAACTCGTCGCTGCCGAGCGCTCGACCCGGGTGCGTCGGATTAAACAGGACCCCGACCCCGCCCGTAATACCCTCACTGGGTTGACTCACTCCTGTGAGAAATGCTGCGACTGAACCGGCGGCGCGGAGCACGAGAGCGAGCCCGAAGGCCCCAATGAGCGCCGCGATCAGAATGTTGGTCATCTCGTCTCCGAATGAGCCGGACTGTCGCCCTTGGATGCTCATGGGAGACGCTCAGTCACGATGCGACCTGACACATACCCAATGAGTGCCACTTCGCGCATTTGGCTTGTGAGCTGGTCTAGGTCGATCACTGCTCGTGCGGCTCCAGAATCGTCACCTTCTGCGGTGCTCACTGGGACCGCGACAAGAACGTCCTCTCCCTGAATGAATCCGCCACCGGTGATTTCGATGAGTCGTGGAGGGCGGCCGCGTCGTGCCCGCCGAGAATCTGGTTCTGGTGCAGGCGGTGTCGCCACGTCAGCTGTCTCGGGGTTGCCGCGCCTCGCGTGAATGATCTCAGTGAAAACGCTCCCGTCGCTTTCCCGTACCTCGAGACGTATCGTGCGACTGCACTGTTGAGTGAGTGCGTCCAGTAGCTCGCCGAACTGTGCTCGACTCCAGTGCTCCGCATGAATCGGAGGCGGGACCTCGATGCCGTCAAACACTGCGCTAACCACGCCTATTTCGCCGACTGTAACGACAGCTAGTGGTAGATCAATAAGGGGCAATTCGGGCTGCAGGTCGATGCTCTGAGTACTCATGTCTCAGAGGTGTACGTCCGCAACCGAAAGCGTTGAATCGCACTGCGATTTCAGACGCAATTGGCTGTTTGGCAGTAGTGGAGAAAGGCCAACCAGCTCAGTCAGTACACACTCAGGTGTCGACCGTGTCGGTGTTCGATTCAGTGCCGTCCCGAGTTTCTAACAACATCCTCCCACCTACGAAGACAACCCCTGCGAGTACGGATAAGCCGACCACAGTCCCGACGTTCTTGAGCCAAGAGCCAAGGCTACGTTGGGTCCCTACATGGGTCTCGTTGTCCTTCTCGCCAGTTTCCATCAATAGGCCGTATATGTGTTGCTTTTGTTCCCAGGTCAAGTTTTCATCTTTGAGTTCGCCAGCCAGGATTAACCTAATGTCTTGATATGCCTTGTGAACGTTTTCTTGGCTGTCACGGTTTGCACTGATAGTTGCGCTATGAGCTTTCTCCATTGCGCCGACTGAGTCAGCAGCGAACAACCGGAACTCCGGGAACTGTTCGATGATCTTGAGCGCAACTTCCTTGTCCATGTCAGGCATCATTGCTGCAAACTTGACAATCTTGTCTTTAGAGAGGTTGCGCCAAGAATCTATATCGAGCGCTCGCATAATTGAGGCTTCGTCACCATACTTCATGGAGCAGATCCGTTCTCGAGAAGGTCGCGTTGAAGCCAGCTTAGACGGCCACGCCAGAAACTTGCGAGTGTCTGGCTCACTACCGGACCTGCTGGTAACTGTGTGCTGATCGGGTCATGCGGCCGGTCGTGTCGAAGAGCTCTAGCTCGGCTGGGTGCAGCTGGTGCTGGCACACGAAAGATCGATCCTTGATCCGCCAGAGCCCCTGCCCCACGCCGAGGCCAGGCAAGAGTTTCTGCTCGGTGCCCGTGAGACCGAGCGATGCGGCAGTGACACCGAGCTGGTCGGACTCTTGCCGGTAAATGATTCTCGTCTCAGCGTTCGCAAGCAGGCTGTTTGCGAGGGCGCGCATGGCTGATCCTTGATCGCCGACGTTTTCAAGATCGGTGAGCTTGTGGAAGATGAGCATGTTGGCGATGCCGTAGTGGCGTGCAAGTCGCCAGTGTGCGTCCATCCGCTTGAGCAGCGCAGGGTGAGACATGAGTCGCCACGCCTCGTCGTAGATGCACCACCGCTGCCCACCGTTTGGGTCGAGCAGTGCAGACTCCATCCACGCTGACGAACAGGTCATGAGCACTGAGATGAGGGTCGAGTTTTCTGCGACGCGTGAAAGGTCGAGTGAGATCATCGGCAGGGTCGGGTCAAACTGCACGGTGGATGGTCCGTCGAAGAGCCCGGCGAGGTCACCTGCGACCAGTCGTCGGAGTGCGTGACCCACAAGACGGCCGTCTTCTGCCAGGCGGCCGTCAGGGTCGGCAGTGCCGCTCGGTGAGAGAATTTGGTCTACGACCATAGGCAGGATCGGCACTGAGTTTGCTCGGACCGTCTCGGTCAGGGCAGTGTCAATCGCAGTGTGTTCCAGCGGAGTCAATGGACGTGTGAGCACCGTTTCAGCGAGTGCACCGATGAGGTCGCGCCGACGAGCGGCGACTGTCGATGCCCATGTCTCATCGCTCATTCCGAGGGGGCGGTAGCCTTCATCGAGCGGGTTGAGGCGTGTAGTGAGTCCGTGTCCGAGCACGATCGCGCGCCCGCCAACTGCTTCAGCTACTGCGGTGTGCTCGCCTTTGGGGTCGCCGGGTACGTAGACGCGTCGCCCAAACGGGAGTGATCGCGTATAGAGGCTCTTGGCGAGTGATGACTTGCCGGAGCCGACGATGCCCGCGAGCACAAGGTTTGGTGCGGTGATGAGGCCGCGTGCGTAGAGCACCCAGGGGTCGTACACGAATGAGCCGCCCGAGTAGAGATCTTGCCCGATGAACACGCCGTCGGATCCGAGCCCACCTTCGGCAAGAAACGGGTATGCGCCTGCAAGGGTGGCGGAGGTGTCCTGATGCCGCGGAAGCTTGAACTTGCCGGGTGAACGTAGCTGGGCAGGGCCGGGTGCGCCTGCGCTCGGCAGGTAGATGGTGGACCGGCGCTCGGCTTGTTCGGACTCATACTTCTTACGTAATGCACGCTTCTCGGCTTCACGCTGTTCGAGTTGAAGTTTCTTGGCTGCCGCGCTCCGCTGTTTACGCAGGCGACGTTTCTCGGCTGTCGGAGCGACGAGCACAGAGGTATGTAGGTGTTCGGTCTCGTCTTTGTTCACAGCCCCAGACCTCTCGCTCGCTTGACCGCTGCGATGCCAGGATGTTCAAACCACGACGACGGTGTTGTGGCGGACTGCAGGTCGTTTGCGAGTGATCCTGCTCGAATGGGATGGTCGTCCGTGATGGCGTCGGTGGGGTTGATCACGTGGAGACGGTAGAGGCCGACATGGCCGAAAGAGTGGCTGAAGGTCATGTCGTAGTTTCCGCTACGGATCTCTTGCTCTAGGGGGCCGGTGGGCGGGAGGTCGTAAACGTAGCCGTTCTCAAGTGCAGCTTGGGTTGTTTCGTCGCCGTAGTCCCAGTTCTTTAAGTAAGCCAGCGCTGCATCGGCACCTTCATCATCGATCATCTGCAGCAGCTCATCGGCGTCGTCGCCTTGCAGAAAGCAGACGCTTATCCAGCGTTGGACTGACACCGGGCTGTTGGATGGTTCGGAGAGCCACGCGATTCGGCCAGCTGCTGACATCGCCGCGTTCAGTCGCTCTTCCGCCTGGTCGATGAACGTTGCGGCCCGGTGAAGCTCGTCTGCTGCTGCCAGTGCGTCTTTGGATCCTGCCGAATGGTCGCCGCTGTCGTCGATGGCCAGTGGCCTGTTGGAGGCGTGAGCAGTGGCGAGTTGGTCGAGCACCTGTCTCAGCGATCGCACCCCGCCAAGCAGATCCCCCACAACGCCGTACATGTCCTTCGGATGCTCGAACCGGCGGCTCGCATGCGCCAGACCACGTAGCGCTTCATATGCTTCACCGGCGTCGGCGCCGGGGTCGTAGAACGTTGGCATGAGATTTACCTCCAAGATGATGCTTTATCCCGAAGGTGTGCAGTCTCATGTCATAAGAAGACAGTGATTCGAAATAACTGCTTCAAGAGTTAAGTGGAGGCGCTGAGCCCATTGAGAAATCGGATCCAAGTGATCAATGTAAGCGCAGCAGACATGACAAAAACTGACATCGTGAAAGCAGCCGCGGTCGAGGCCGGAGACTTGTTACTGCCGATGAAAGTTCCGTCGTTAACAAACTTGGGCACCTGCCAAACTACACGCACGAAATCAATGAGAGAGATTATTAGGAGAATTGTCGAGAGGAGCATCGAAGTGAAATCAAAATTCACTGAGATATCCAGCAGAACCATGATCAACAAAGCGATGAATGAGAGAACCACGGCGAGCAGCAAATAGGCTCCGAGAATCTTCACACTAGACAATACGAACTTCGCCCGCGTACTCATATTCCGAATTCTATTCTGAGGTTCCACCGCACTGTCCGGTTCAGGTCGCGACCACTTTGCTTCAGATGTTGACTGCTCACCGCAAGATATCAGACCAACCGACACAAAGGCAGCGCTGCTGCGGTGAACGACTGGGCTTGCTGGCCAACTAGCAAGCGGGTCTCGCATGACGCCTGTATTGCGGCTTGTTCGATCGCAGCAATCGATGCGTCGAGTTCTTCGGCGCTCGCCGCCGAGACGCTGATAAGACCGGTGTAGCGAAGCACGCCATGACCGGCAGTCAGGTCGGCTTCTTGCTGAAGCACATCGTGGAACTCGGCGGTCTGCGATGCGTCCTCTATCTGTCCGATCCGCTGCCGCTGATGGGCGTCAGAAATGTACTCGGTTTTCTTCTTGCGGATGTCTCGGGCCGCCTGGTCGGAACGCATTGGGATGCACAGTAGCGAGAACGAGCGTTGGATGCCGCTCGACAGCAGCACTGGTGCAAGGAACCCAGGGAACACCATTGACCTCGGCCATTCGCTGATCCACAGCACTGCGTGATGGGCGGAATCGGTGCGGAGTCCTGACCATGATTCATTGACCGCGACCGGCCCAGCAGTTGCCAGCGACTGACCGAGTTCGCCGTGACGTTCGAGCGTTGCAGCGATAGCCGGGTCATAAGCGGAGCGCAGAATCACTGCGATCTGCCCGCAATTGAGCCACGCGGATGGTGAGAGATCCGCAGATCGCAGGGCCGCGACTAGCGTGGACATTTCTTGCCGTAAGACGGCGGCACCTCCGCGGACTCCGCCGCCCGCTGTGCGAATCTGGCGCGATGCTGCGCGCATGTCGAGCGAAAGCGACAGTGTCGTCGCATGACGTTCCCCAGTGGGGCCCGCCCGATCGATGAGTTCCGCGTATGTCGTTGACGCCCAGGTATCGTCCTGTGTTCCGTGCGCCGCCCACCACTCGGCAAGTCCGGTACCGGAATCAGGCAGGGTGCGCTCCAGTATTTGCAGCATGGAGATTCGCCCGGAGCGGCAGACCGTCGCAAGCACTCGACCCCACGAGGCCACACGGCGTTCCTGCTCTCCCGGGTCGAGGAGCACGAACGCGGGATGGGCTACTTGGAGTACGGCAGTCAGAGTTCCTGCTGCAGGATCATGGACCATTCCCGCTCCAGTGACGGGATCTTCGTATTCACGAAGCCGAGCCATATCCCCGGGCAGAGCGAGCGTTCCTGCGGGTCGGGGCGTCACCACCCTGCGACGGTACAGTAACTGCCCTCCGGTTGACTTCCACATCCACCAGAACGCGACTGGGATCCACTCGACGAACGCACGCCCCGCAACCGGTACCCACGTCAGCGCAGCAGCAAGCACCCAAACAGGTGCGGTGAAAGCGATGAGCATGCCTCCTCCCGCGTAGAACGCCCACACCAGAGTCCCGACGGCGACTCCAAGAGCTATGAGCTGCGATACGGAGAAGCCGAGCAGAATGCCACGGCGGGTCAGCCTGGAGAACTTCACGGGCGTGAGTTCTCCAGCACTGTGGTTCGGTGCGTTCTTCGAAGACATGGCGGGTCACTCCTTCGGAAGTCTCGGTGCAGGTGGCGCGGGTCTCGGCGGTGCAGGATCAGTCGACGGTGGCCTCGGTTGTGGCGAGGCAGGTCGAGCTGCCTGAGATGTTGCGGTTGGCGCCGCGGTCTGGCCAGCGGAACCAGCCGCTGTCTCTGCGGTGCTTCCGACGACGCCGCCGAGTTTCGGTCCTGCCGTAGCCGC
This sequence comes from Leucobacter alluvii, assembly GCF_039530485.1. Taxonomy (NCBI): domain Bacteria; kingdom Bacillati; phylum Actinomycetota; class Actinomycetes; order Micrococcales; family Microbacteriaceae; genus Leucobacter; species Leucobacter alluvii. Next base: position 45,784 of record NZ_BAAAOP010000001.1, read on the forward strand.
AGCTTTCGCGACTTCTGCACCTATGACGACTGCGGCGGCAGGGCCTGCCGCTGCCGCACCTGCTCCGGCACCGCCCGCTGCTGCACCGCCAGAGCCGCCAGCTGTACTCGCTGCTGCGCCACCACCGGCACCGGAAGCGGCAGATTTCGCACCGGTGGCGCCTGCAGCGGATCCACCGTTACCGCCACCATCGAGAATCTTCTTGACTCCGTCACCCTGTGCTTTGGCGGGCACGGGAACAGGACGGTTGATGGCGCTCTTGGCCTCTTGTTCGCTACCCATGGCGTGGTACAGATCGAAGCCGAGGAACGAAATGAACCGGTACACCATGTACGGGGCAAACGCCGCGATGAAGAGCAGCACGATCCCACTCACAGGTTCGGTCACCGCCGCGAGATCAACAGCGATCGGGGTGGAGATCTGAGTGATCGCGATGAGGAAGACGACCACAAGCACCAGCTTTGAAACGATCAACGCGATCACGAACGCGGCCCATTTCCCGACCCATCCACGGGTGACATCCCATGCGGCGCCAGCGAACGCGATCGGAGCGAGCACAATCGCAACCAGCAGCAATGCTTTGCGGATCAGGAGTGAGAACCACACGATTGCGACCGCACAGATCATGAGTCCGGCGAGGAATATCGTCACGATCGCCCCGACGCCTGGGGCCGCGACGTTGATTGTCGAAAGCCCAGCTGTCAGGAGCATGATTTTGTCTCCCATGGTGCCGGTGGTTTCTCCGGCAGCTTGCACGATGCCGATGCAGAGCTGATCAACGACCTCAAGCGCGGTCGCGGTCAATGTGATGACAACGAATGAGCCGAGGACCGCTTTCGCAGCCCCCAGCGCTGCACGTGAAAGTGCGGCAGGCTCGCGGCGGATCAGGCCAAGCACCAGCTGGAAGGTGAAGAACAGGAGGACGACGAAAACGCCGATCCCAAATAGAAGATTGTAGACGCCGAGATAGCCGTCGCTCGTGACATCAACGAGGGTCGTCGAGTCGAACACTTGCCACATTGTTTCGAGTAACCACCCGGCGGCTTGCCCCATGGTCGAGGCAAGCCAGTCGAACGGTGCTGAAACAAGAGTCGCCGCCGCTTCACCGGCGGTTTCGCAGACTGCTGAGATGACCGGGATGTCGCACACACTCATCAGAGGCCCCCTTTTTGGGTTAGTGACGAGTGCGGATCAAACCTGCTGGCCTACGGCCCAGAAGAAGTTGATGAGGGTGACGGCTGCGCCGCAGAGTACAGCAGCGCCGCATGAGACGAGCACGCCCACCTTGCCGCGCGATGCCAGATGCGGGTTCGATGAGTTTGACCCGAAGCCCCACACGATCGCCGACACAATGAGCGCGAGCACACTCAGGATTAGGCCGACAGTCATGACCGCGCCAACGATGGTGCGAAGCTGCGAGATGCCAGGAAGCCCCGAGTCATTTGGAGTGATGTCGATATTCATCGGCACCTGGGTGGTCAGCAGAGCGGATGCTTCCGCAAGCGGTGTGGTGAGTTCGAACACGGCGTGCTCCTTGCAGCAAAACCGCCAGAGCGGCGGTAGACGAAACAGGGTCGCCTACAAGGTGCCCCGGCACGCCCTGCGGGGAGTCAGTCCTTCACGGAAGTTCCTTAGGCTGAGATAAGAACCATGCGGCTGTTGGTATGTGAATGTCTGAGGCTGACGATAGGCTCTGAAATATCGCTGATTGGAGGATGGAAGATGGCCAAATATCGAGGAGGTAGTTACCGTGGCAGCACCGCTCGTGGTTATGGTGGCTCTGGCCGCTACATTTCTTCATCTCGCGGAACTTTAGGATCAACGCGCTCAGGTACCTCCAGCAGAGGTAACGGCCGAACCTATTCAGCGAACACACGTTCATTTGTGGCTGGGAAGATTTCTGGGCAGTACCAAGCCAAGGGATACTCCAAGGCTCACGCGCAGTACATCGGCAACAAGGTCGTCAGCAAAGCTGGCTCGACATTTAGACCTGGCACTGGCTCTAGACAAAGTTGGACAGCAGGAGTTGTGACAGGGCGCAATCAGGGACTACACGGGTATGGACAAAGACGCTCGACCTATATCGGTAATGCCGTGGCTCGGAAACAATCCTTGAGACGTACCGAATCAGTTCGGCAATCCGCGACCCACGTTCAGGCTCGCACTTCCAAATTGGTGAATGATCTTACAAGGTCGAAAAGTTCACTACGACCAACCTCAAAGCCTCACCGTTTACGTCCTGTCTCAAGGGTGAGATTCCAAACATCGCTGAGAGCCACTTCTAACATTGGGGAGCCCGCAGCGATCCACCCCAGATCTAAGATTCTCGGGTTTGATAGCAGTCAGCCCCAAACTTTTCGCCCAGATACTACCGCGAAGCCGGAGAGTGCCCTTCCCCAAAGCAAGATCGTTGGTTGGGGCGAAGTCGGCGCGAACGCGCAGCAGGTGTCTAGCAAAATCGTCAGGTTCGACGGAGCGAGTATCGGTATCAACTCGGATGAAGTAACCGAGGCGATCACAGGCGGTGAATCCAGTGAGCCGCACTAGGACGCTCGTTTTCTTTGACACTTCAAGCCTCCTCGTCTCCTGCTGGAATGGTGATGAAAGGAAGGGTGAAGAGATCGTTCACGATCATGCCAAGGAATCCACATTCTGGACTAACGAGATTCCGAGGCTTGCGGAGACCGGGCGGCTGGTGCTTGCAACCCGAAACCATGACGAGCTGGTTAAACACTCACGCTCAAGCCAGAAGAAGGACCTTGCAAAGAGAGCAAGTTACACACTTGCAAAGCTCTCGTCCCTCGTCTCCGCCGGCACGATCGAAATCGCCGGGGATTCCAACGATCCGTTCGCAGATGCAGTGCTTCTCTCAGTAGCACTCAAGTTCCGAACGCAGGCAAACCTGCATTTCATTACTCAGGACCGCGCGCTTGCGAAAGACCTGCAACGGATAATCGAGTTTGAGTCGGTAAGACCGCGTGGCGGCCAATCTATGTCTGTTTCCCGGATTGCCCGCGACGGTCGGGTTCGAGCTTTCTCTGACCTTATTCGAGATCCGCGGCAACGCAAGACCCCCACTGTTGAAAGTGCAGCCGCCGGGACCACGCCAGTGCCTATGCCCGCTTCAAAGCCGTGGTGGGAGAAGGTTGGACTCGGTAAAGCATGATTAACCCTGTTTCTGAATCTCAACGCTTCGCAACAGTCACCTCACTAGCTCCTGCAGGCACCCAGATACAAGTCAGAGGCGAGCTGGCAGGCGAAGGCAGCAATCGCGGGGACACGGTTTCGGCAACCCTCATTGCAGACGACGGCCAAGTCCGGAAACAAATTGCACTCAACACTAAGCTTGCTGAAGGCGGTGAGGGCGCGGTTTTCTCGACAAATGTAAAGGGATACGTCGCGAAGGTCTACCACCGGGAAAAGATCACGACTGATCGTCTCGCGAAACTGCAAACGATGATCTCCAAGCCGGTCCGACATCCCGGAATTTGTTTCCCCGAGGCAATCCTCTTTAACTCTTCCGAGGAGTTTGTTGGGTACCTGATGCCTCAAGCCAAAGGCGTGGAGCTCAGCAAGTCGGTATTTATCCCAATGCTTTTGCCGCAGAAGTTCCCTCGATGGACTCGAAAAGACACCATTCAACTTTGCTTGACGATTCTGGAAATGATTCGTTTCCTAAACGACCGTCGAGTCATCCTCGGCGACATCAACGCTGCAAATATCTTGGTGGTGTCACCTCGCGAGGTCTATTTCGTCGACTGCGATAGTTACCAAATCGAGGGATACCCATGCACGGTTGGTACCGCAAATTTCACACCTCCAGAGGTGTCCGGGAAGGATTTTAAGACATTCTTGAGGACGCAGGAGATGGAGAACTTTGCCATAGCAACTCTCCTTTTCATGATTATGCTGCCAGGAAAACCTCCCTACTCAGCGGTCGGAGGGAGTTCGCCGGCCGAGAATATTAAGGCAGGCTTGTTTCCCTATGAGGGGAAAGATGATTCTGTGCCTCCCGGCAAGTGGGGTTTCATCTGGAACCACATGGCATACCGTGTACGCGAAGCATTCGCGGACACCTTTAAGAAGGGCGGCGCCCATTTCTCACCGGCTAGACGGTACACAACTGCTGCATGGACGGACTTGTTCACCGGCTATCTGAGCAGTGCGGACAAAATGCTCAAGAATGATCCTATGGCGATGGACATCTTCCCAACCCGCCGCAAGATGAAACGGTGCAAACAGGAGGGGTGCACGAACAGGTTCGTGCCGACGGAGGAGAATTTCTATATCTTCTGCGATGAACACCTTCGTCGTCCACGCAGGTCAACCACCGTCAGTAATCGACAGTACGCGCGAACCGATGTTAGCCGCTCCTCCGCCACCCGCACCTCAACCAAACTGCAATGCAAGAATCCGACGTGTGGAAAAATGTTCACTCCCACCCGTGGGCCCCGTGCCGAATACTGTGACGACTGCTGGCGAAATGTTGGTTGTAAACAGTGTGGATACATTGCCGCAAAGTGGATGCACGATGAGCGTGGAGGTTACTGCCGTCGCCATGCACACCTGGCTAAGTCACCCCCCGCCGCTCGACAGACCTCCGCGTCCGGAGGCATCAATACGCAGCCCACGAAGTCCGCGCCTTCTTGGGGAGCAATGATCGGCTGGGGTGTAGCGATCGTCGCCGCAATCATAATCATCTCCGCCCTTGCATCCGCAGGTGGATAGTCCGGACCATAACTCAGAAAGCAGCATCCATGTCAAGCTTGATCTCACTCGACGACCTCGTTGATAACCCGACTTCACGCGTCGCCATCAGTCTTTGTCTCGACGCCTCGGTCTCTATGTCCGGGGCTCCGATGCAGGAGTTGAATTCCGGTGTTGCGTCGTTCTATGAGGCGATAAACCATGATGAAATCGCTAAGTTCAGCGCCGAAATTAGTATCGTCACGTTTGGGCCAGTTCAGAAGGAAACAGATTTCCAGACGGTAGCGAGCCAACCCCATCCGCCCGTACTCGCAGCAAATGGCAACACTCCGCTTGGCGAAGCGGTCAAGCTTTCGCTAGATCTCCTTGATGAGCGCAAGCAGGCTTACAAAGACAATGGAATTGACTATTACCAGCCGTGGCTAGTGCTCATGACTGATGGTCAACCGAACGGCTCAGCGGCTGTTCTCGATGCGCAGATTGCGCGAGTCGCAAAGCTAGCTGCCGACCGGAAGCTCGTGGTGTTCCCTATCGGTATTGGTGATGAAGCCGACATGTCTACCCTCAACAGATTCAGCGCTCCTCGTCCGGCTTTTAAACTGCAAGGCCTGAATTTCCAATCATTCTTCTCTTGGCTGAGTGCCTCTGTGTCACGCGTTTCGCAGTCAACTCCGGGTGATGGCGTTCCAATCGATGTGGACGGAGTCACATCGTGGGCGGACTTCAAGTTTTGACAGATCCGCAACAATCTTGTCGCGTTGGTTTGGAACCACAGGATGGATCTGCTGCAGAGTGGCGTACGGCGGGCGCGGCTCAACAGGGGCGCTCACATCTGGAAACTTCGACACCCTGCCAGGACCACGTAGCTACTCGAACTTTTCCAGATGGGACTGTGACAGGTGCGCTGTCAGATGGTGCAGGTTCATCTAGGTTTTCTCATTATGGTGCTCAGCTCCTAGTTGCTCGCGCGCAAGCGCTGCTTCAGGCGCAGTTTGAGCCATTATTCAGGGCAACGAACAATCTTGGATCTCTTCGCACGCGTCTTGTTGAGGATCTTCGGGGAGAACTCCGTGAGCTTGCATCTGCAGGGATCAACTTCTCCGAGGAGGAACGCAAGAAATTTGGTCTGCCGCCCAGAACCGAACAAGCTCAAGTCCAGTGTGACCTGCAGGACCTCGCGGCGACTCTCCTCGTTGTCGCCATAAATGGCGGGCGATTTGTTGCACTGCATATCGGGGATGGGGTTATCGGCATCGAACATCTCCTGAAGTCTGGCCCCAGAACGAAACCTCTCAGCGTGCCAGATAATGGTGAATTCATAAACGAAACGAGGTTCATAACTTCCCAGGACGCTGAAGAATACATTCGTGTATTTCGCGGGCACCTAGATACCCGCACCAGGAACATCATTGGTTTCGTACTCATGTCTGATGGGCCTGAAGTTTCACTCTATAAACGCACTACGAATGAAATGGCGCAGGCGTGTTCAAAATTGTTAAATGCAGGTCGAGAGCTTCCTGAAGAGGTGATGAACGAACAACTCGCTGTGACACTCAAAGAGGTTATTGCGCCACGGACACACGACGACTGTTCGATAGTACTGATTGCAAGAAGTGCAGCGCCTACACCCGTAGGGTCCGGTATGACTTGTTGATGATTGCTCGGGACAGAGCGGTCGCAAGAAGAGTCACAGTTGCTCTCCAAGGTTGACCAGCCAGTTGATCCAGGTGACGCCGCCTCCTGCGAGGGCTGCTGCTCCAATAGCGACGAAAACTCCGGTTCGGCCTTTGGATGCGAGACCGGGGTTACCAGCCGACGAAGCAACAGCCCAAAGGATCGCGCTGACAATGACCATGAGCACCGCGACGACCAGAATGATCGTGAGCATGGCGCCAATGACGACCTTGAGGTCGCCGATCCCTCCGAGGCCGCCAAAGTCAGGAAAGACGTCCATTATGCACCCCAGTTCGTGCAGCCAGAAGGCCCAGTAGTCGCCTCGGGGAGATCTGCAGCGTTGTGAGCGTTGAGCCACGCTGCAGGGTCGATCGCCGTACCGTTGGTGCCGCCCGGTCTCACTTCGAAATGCAAGTGCGCTCCGGTCGAATAGCCTGACGAGCCGACGTCTCCAATGTGTTGGCCCGCGATGACGCGTTCGCCTGCGATCACGTGAATGCCGTGCTGCCACATGTGTGCGTACGCGGTCGCGACTGTTTCGCCACCGACCTGGTGCTCGATGATGATCAGCCCGCCGTAGCTGCTGGTGAACTCGGCAACGGTGACGACTCCGTCGACAGCAGCCAGGATCGGGGTGCCGTCTGCAGCACCGAGGTCGAGCCCGTAGTGGGTGCTCTGTTTTCCGGAGATCGGATCAATCCGGGGACCGAAGCCATCTGTGACTGCCCAGGTGCCTTCAGGCAGCGGAAACACCACCTTCGAGGACACCGTCGGCTTCGTGGCAGGCACGGTACGCACGGCAGAGTCTGCTGATGAAGCGCTGGCCGTGGCGCTTCCGGTGGTGAGGGTGACGAGGATCTTCTCGGCTACAGGCGCATAGTTGTCGTATCGGTCTGGGAACGCCGAGACTTCCACGGCTTGGGCGACTTCACCGAGTCCCATTGATTGCCATCCGGGGATATCGAGCAAGCCCCTCGGCGAAGGGTAGTTCGGTCCAGTCGGCCCTCCAAAGAATGCCGCTGCTTGGTACTTCGGGTCCATCAGTTCGGCTACCGTGCCCCATCCAGATTGGGGGCGCATCTGGAACAGACCGAGCGAGTCGTGATCCGAGCCGTTACCGTCGTTCGGGTAGTCGCCTGATTCTGGGTAGGTGCCGGTGTTCGCGAGCATCCGCAGCGTCGACTCGGTAAGTGCCGCCATGAGTGAGATCTTCAACGCGTCACGGGTGACACCCTCAATCTCGGAACCGACAGTGATGACCGTGGCCGCGTGAGTGAGCTGCTGCTTGTTCAATTCGAACGTGTGCCCACTCGCAGTCGTCACAGTTAGCGAGTCGGGCACATTACGTACAAAGAGACCATCAACAGTGCAAGTCGACGTTGTGGCGGGATTCATGATGAGCCCGATGCCGACGAGGCCGAGCGTCGGCGCCACAAAGGCTAAGGCAAGGGCTCCGATGGCGAGCTTCTTCAACATTGAGTGCTCCTATCGAAGTGGGTTATCGAGCTGCGACAGTCGTAGTAGGTAGCAGGGATCGCCGTCGAGAGGGCAGGCCATGAACAGCGTGAATGCGACCGGCACTGAGAGTGTTTCTGCGGTGTCGTTCCAGACACCGTCGCGGTGACGAATGCCATCGACCGTGTACGCGATCGCACCGGGCGGGAGCTGCCCAGGTTTCGCTTGCGCGGCCGCATCTGCCCAGGCGTCGGGCACAACGACGGTGTCGATCTCGATCGACTGAGTTGTCGCGTACTCGCGCAGCTTCACCCATGCGTCACGCGTGGGCATGTAGCTTGCCATGTCTGCGGCGAGCCCCGCTTGCTCGTGGCCGGACGGATCGCCAACGTCGAGGATCGCCGATGTGTAGTCGAGCGGCACCAGCCCGGCCCCTGTGTCCCAAGTGAACAATGCAGCTGAAACACGACGAGCGAACAGCTCGGGATCACTTGTGGGAGCGATCCGTGGTGCGACTGGCCGCGAGGTATCCGATGGAGATGGCGTGGCAGGGGCCACCGGGGACGATGCTGGGGGCTCTGGTGGTGGTGCGTCGCGGGGTCCGGTAAGAAGTCCGTACCCACCAACTGCGACCAGGGCGACGAGGATTGCGCCGCTGAGTGTCAGAGCGATGAGCTTTCGGCGTGTGCGCGAGTCGGGTGAAGTCTTCATGCCCACTAGGTGCACGCCGCTGACTATGAAGTCTTGTCGAAATCCTTACGTGACCCAGCACAGAATCCGACTGACCGAGGAATGTCGGTGGCTGGGCTCATACTCGAAACCACAAGAAGTCGCACGTCATTCAAGACGCGCAGAGATAGTTGAGTGAGCAAGTGAGTATTGGGAAGAACGTAAGCGTGTTGCCGATCACCGAGAACGACCTTGAATGGTGGCAAAACAAGATTGCGAAGCTGGACTGGGGCTTCGCAGTGACCTACGCGGAGGGCGCACCACACGAATACATCGCTGAGCGAACTGAAGGAATGACAAAGGCTGATTTTGCCAGGGCGGCTCGGGTCATTCACACGTTCGGTGCGCCGCAGAAGTTTTTCAAATCAACGCGCATCTATCTTGTTCACGACGGCTGGAAGTACTGGACCATGGATCGAGAGCACGACGACGTGACGCTGATCAACAGAGGTCGTGCCGACCACGTCTACGGTGTCCAGAACATGCCACGCACGAAGAGCGAGTTCCACTCCGACTACGACGCAATCGCAACCTACTGGGATCGCGACTTCACCGCGTCTGACGAAGAACAACGAGGGTTCACGCGACTCGTAGACGAAGTCACCCGCGGTTACCGCAAGTGCCGCACACTCGACATCGGCGCAGGCACCGGGCTCACTCTCGACCTGGGGCTGACAGAAGCCCCCCGCCTAACAGCGATAGACCCTTCGCAGGCGATGCTCAATGAATTGGTGCGGAAGCACCCGCTCGTGGCGCGGGTTGAGCCAAGAACGTTTGCGGACACGCTCGCGCGCCGCAACCTGGCAGGGACACAGTTTGATCTCGTGCTCGCGCTCGGCGGCTCAGCGTCATATCTTTCACACGATGACTGGGAATCGATCATGCGTCATGCCCGTGGCCGACTGGTGTTGTCGGCGTATGCAGAAGATGAAGCGCCGGTCACTGCGGACCTCACCTCGCAACAACTTGCTAACGCTAATTCGCGGCTACGAGAATTTGCAGATCGACACGAAGGCCGGATCGAGCGTGTCGGCCGGTTCAACACTGTGGCGATCAGACGGAATCATTCCTGAGCTGCATGGTTCATCTGTACAAGCGGGACCACAGTTTGAACGAGTCGATCATCCGCTGGCTCAAATCCGGTGAGTACATCTTCCAAGCTGATATCCGTTTGGTGCAGGCTCTCAACGTCAGAAGACCGCACCAGGATAAAGACCTTGCCGAAGTCTGGGTGCTGGACTGGATCTGGAATCTCGTCATTGTAAGTAGCTGCAGTCGGGCCAAACAGAAGCCCCGCAACCATGTCGCCGTTGGCGCTGAGGAGTCGCACGTACCATTCCCACTTGCCAACAAAATTCGCTCGAACTGAGGCGACAGCTTCTTTGCCAAGTGCACTGTTGACCTGGGGCATAAGCTGTCGTTGGGCGTATTGGCGGAGGTACCTCTTGACATCGCCAAGGGTTTTTCGACCGTCTTCAAACTGTTGCTTCGCGTGCTGAGCGAGTATTTCGGCGAACTGTTCTGCGGCTGCATCCTGGGGACGTTGTCCGTATCGAGCAGATTCTCCCGTCTCACACATTGTCTTGATGAAAGCTATCCGATCGGCTGTATTCACGGGGCTTGGTCCTTCCACGAAGTTTTCGACCAGTTCGTTGATGAAGAAGTTCTGCTGAGGGTGGTCTCGACGCCACTTCTTGTCTGCTTTGACGTGCGCGTACAGATCGCTGAGGAGATCCGCATAGGTGAGAACGACCGCTTGTTCCCATCCATCGGTCTGAAGTTCGCTCTCTCGTCGTATGCACAGCAGCACGACGACGCTACGTCTTCCGCCCTGAGCACCGTGGGCAAGATAGCCATAATAATCATGGCCGTGCCCGTCGGAGGTGCCGAAGTTCTCAACGACGACGCTCTCTTGAGCTGTCATGAGCACAATGTCGGCAATGTCCTTGCCTGTCGCGGCATCGCCGGAGGTGTCTACTTCTTGGCTGACCCGATACCCGAATGTGGGAAACTCGGCGCCTTCAGGAAGCGTGTTGTTGATCCTGGCCATGAAGATCTGTTGGAAGGTGTCACCCAGCTCGTGGGTTCCATCGGCCCGTAGGAGCCAGGCAAAGACGTTCGAGAGTTGTTTTTCGTGAGTGCCGTGATGCATGACCCGAAAGATATTGAACTGCTCGGCGAGGCTTCGAGAAAGCGAAGGCACCAGCGAAGTGACCAGACGGCTTTCGGTTTCTTGTTGGCGAGGCATGACCCAAGCCTATTCAAGACGCGTCTGCCCTCAGACCGCGCGCAGGTTGGGCTTTGCCTCATCGTCGTCATCGAGCTGCTCGAGTGCCTCTCGGAGTCGGTCTGCGAACTCGACCCAGTTGTCGATAACGGTGAAGAACATTTCGGTTTCGGCCTGCGTCAGTTTTGCGGCGATGAGGACTGGGTCAGTGACCGGGTACAGGTTGCCGAGTTCGGTCCATGTGATCACGAATGCCCGTACAGGCATCGGCTCCATCCGGGCTGGTGTGGAAGTACGTTGCCCACGCTTCTTCGGTTTCTGCTCCGCTCGCAGCTCGGCAAGTTTTTCTTCGGCGATCCGGTGCAGCAAGACGTCACGATCTGCCTTCGCCGCCGCGAGCAGTTCCTTTAGCTGTTGCCAGCACGGGTGCACTGGAGCCTCGTCGCGAATGTCGTCGAGAAACCCTTGTGCCGCGGCACGAATTTCCTCGGGCTGGTTCGGGTCTTCGGCGACGCCTTGGATGAAGTTAATCTCTTCGAGGCGAGTGTAAGAGGACGTGCCGGTAACCATCTCGGCAGCCTGGCGCCGTGCATCCCCACGTGGTTCAGTTGACGGTCCCGCCGAATCGGCGGGACCGGACATTCCGCGGTTCTCGCCGCTCACGAACTGCGTTGCAGCTTTTCGCTGTGCAGCATCCTCGGCGAGAATTACCTTCATCTCCCGATACAGCTCCACCGCTTCCAACTGGCTGAGTGGCTTATGGAGCATGTTGTCGTTCTGTTCGGCGAGCATGTACCCGAGTTGGGTGGAGATGCCAGAGCGCACCCACACTCGCACCTCAGCCCAAGCAAGCTGTTTGATTGCGGCAAGTCGCCGCGCACCGCACACAAGCACACCCTCGGGGGTAACGGTGATTGGCTGCAGTAAGCCGTCTCGTGCGATCGACGCGGCGAGTGCGTCGATATCACCGAGGTCTTTGCGGTGTCGGTTGCCGACTTGAATGGAGTCGACGGTTCTGATGACGACGAAATTGTCGTCCCTGTTGCTCATGATCGCTCGCCTCGCTTCGGAGCGGCGAGTGCGATCTGAAACACGAGATCCTCGTCGTGCAGCAGTGAGTGGACTGTTTCGCCGAGCAGCAGGCGCAGCAGAATGCCCCGACCTGCTGAGGTTGCTTGCAACGCTGGGTGCGTATTGCCGAGGATCGCGCGAAGCAGTGCCGACCATGAAGCTGCGGGCAGATCGAGCAGCACGAGCGCGTGCTTGTCGCGTCGGAGAGCTTCGTAAGCGCTCACTCGTGATCCGGCGCGTTCGGTTGCTTCGCAGACTCTGTCGATCGCGAGTGTGGCAACATCTTCGGGCCAGTCGAGCAAGGTGAATAGCCGCACCGCATCAGCGATCGCTGTGCGCGCGGACGCACGTGCCACCGAGGTCTCGGTTTGCTGCTCGTCGTTTGCTGGCTCTTCTTCGAACTCGAAGTGATCGGTCGCGCGGAACGAAGGATGGTAGTCAAAGAGCGGTGTCTCTCGGTCGGAGATGCGCTCGGGGTCATGCAACTCGGAGATGTGGGGGCGGCGGGCCTTGTTTGTTGAGCACAGCAGCCCTTGCCCGCGCTCTTCTGCGATGCAGGTGACTTGCACACCGCGGGTGACGACCGCCCAGGGGTCATTGGCGAGCCTGGTGGAGCGAAGACGCATCACATCAAACGCGGCGCTTGCAGCCTCCCATGGGTCGAGACCGTGCTTCCGTGCGAGGGCTGCATACTTTTCAGCGGCGAAGCTCATGAGATCAGTAGCAACTGGGTCGCGTTGCCATGCGCCCCGCCCTTGCTGATGCAATCGCTTGAGCACTCGTCGGAGTCCTTCGCTACTTGTGTAGTCCTCGGAAGCCGCGTTCTGGGTTGCAGTAATCATTGTGTGGAACCTCCTGGCAAGCAGGTGCACACCGGTTCCCACGAACTGACCCTCCGCAAATTTCTGCATGATCTGCCTCCGTGTCGTCGTCTGCTCAGCGCATGCCGACGGCGCCTCGATCCATGCCACGGTCAGTGTTACCTCGCCCAAATGCCGACAACGGTGGGAGCCTCCGTGCTCGCTGCCCGAGCGCACGCACGTGGTCGGATGTTGCAGCGCGAGCACGACGCGCGAGTTCTCTCTGAAAGTCGATTCCAGCACCGGCAACCCGAGATGCGCCGCGGGCCACGAGATCCGTAGGCCGCACCCATTCAACACCGCGGGCGGTGGCTATAGACGGGTTGACCGGCAGCCCGCGAAGTCGCCGTGACGATGCTGCTTCAACTGCATCGGGAATACCGTCGATCCCGGCAACATCGCCAAGTACGGGTCGGGGGTCTCTGTTGACATTCATGATCTCTCCTCTGCTGATTCGCTACTGGCGAGTAGGTGTGCATCGCTTTCAACCACCTCGGGGTCATCAGCGGAAAGCCAGCGGCCGATAGTCGAGGGGTGCACATCGAGTTCGTTCGCAATTTGTTTGTTCGTCCAGCCGATGCCGCGTAGCGCCGACGCGAGAGCACGGCGATCCGGTGCCGCTGTCTCGGCTCCAACTTCTTCGAAGGCTTCGATTGATGACTCGACTTCTTTCGAACCCGACGCCCTGGCCAGGATCACCGTGAGATGCGTGATTGCCAAGAGCACCACTGGAGGTACCGCAGCGACGGCTCCGGCGAGGATGCTGGGCACGTCGGCATCGGCAGCAATGACCGCGTGGATCGCGTTGGCAGTCACCGACACCACCGCACCACCGACCAGGAGCGCCCACGGGTACCAGGAGGCGCGATTGCCAGCGAGGGCGACGACAGCCACGGTTGCGACCACGATGATGCCGTCCACGATGAGTGGCCACGCCCAAGCTTGTCCCGCACCGATCCCAGATCGGTGCGCAAGGTCGGCAAGCGAGGTGAATGACAGCCAGAAGGCGCCCACGGCGATGAACACGGTCCCGCAGACCGCGGTCCGTACCGCCCAACGGTGACTAGATGGTGATGTGCTCACGAGAGCACCTGCGCTCGTGTTGAGGTAGGCGGTGGCCGGTCAGTCGACGACAGCGCTGCCGTAAATGGTTCTCGCGCAGGTGCGCCGTGAACCGTGCGATACGCCGACCGAACCGTCGTCATGATCTCGCGCTCGGCGAGTCCGGCACTGCCACCGGCTGCAGCAAGTGCGTCAAGTGCCGTGTCTGATGGGATATCGTTTTCGGCCATTTTGCAGGCCGCCCAAAATAATCCGTGATTCCTTTCGCCCTCTTGCAGACGCGACACCCACGCTGCAAGCCGACCAACATCCATCCCGCGATCACCTGTGGGTACCCGACGGGGCCGACCAGGCCTCGGATCGAGGAACTCGCGAAGTCGATCTGCGTCGAGGCTGCGCGTAAGGCCATGATTTACTCGTTCAACCGCGTACCGCTCAAGGCGGGCACCAATCATTCGCGATGAAGGCGGGATGATGATGTAACCGCCGTCACCTCGGAAGTCGATGCCAGAACTCGCTGACTGCCAGGACCGCTGCTCGGCGGCATCAATCACGGGGTAATACAGGTGCAGACCGCCAGAGGGAGTGCGGACCATCAGCTCCCACCCCGAGAGAAGGCCTGCGCGCTCGGTGCGCGCTGCGGCGTCGTAACCGTTCACGCGGCCGTGCACGTCAATGTCGACAACAACGACGCCAGATGCTTGGCCCGTCGGTATCGCGAGAGAGGCTTCTGGTGTCGATGACCACCAGGCTTCAATCTGTTCAGCGTCCGTGCTGGCATCATGAAAACCGTGGCGCGTCACTGGTCGCTTCGATTCTGACCAGACCGGAAACACGGGCACGCCAAGTGAAGCGAGCTTGCTCGCAACTGCGAAGGCGCTCACCTGATTCGGCATCTGTCCCAGTACTGCCGAGCACGAACTCAGACGCACGTTCACGAGAGGCTCCTCGCCGCAGCTGCAGCCGGTTCTCGCAGTGGGGTGGATCCCGCCGCACTGCCAACCGGATGTGCAATGGAAGCTCGCTCCGTCGTGGGTGCTTGCCGCTGCGGTACATCCCGTTCAAGACCGGGAGGGGTGCCGTTGCCGAGCTGCTCAGTATCGAGTTGATCGAGGATCTTCAGGGCGGTGGCTCGCACTCGATCTCCGGTGGCCTTGACGATCTCGACTGGCTCTTTGCCATCAACGTTTGCTGCCCAACCTGCGACGTACGGGATCGTATAACTGCTGGTGTCCATGCCGTGTGCGGCCCCGATCATCAGCGCCACTGATTCGGCCTCGACCTCACCAATTCCGCGGTGCAGGCGTACCTCGCTGCTCTCGGGGTCGTGCATAAGCACATGCCCCAGCTCGTGTGCGAGCGTCTTCACTCGGGCCGCGTCATCAATGTCGGCCCTTATGAGCACGGTGCGATCGGTGTAGTTCGTCACTCCGTTTGCACCGTGGATCGATGCCGCATCCGGCGCATCACCCAGCAAGAACCCCGCAGCCTCGATCCGCGCCGCAAGCCCGGACCACAGCCCTCGGGGTGCCTCACCTTCGAGTAGCTTTGGCGAAGGCGGTTCAGGCAAGGGATCGCCCGCGGTCTGGGAAGCGTCCCACACATAGGCGGGACGCACCCCGATCAATTTCGAGCGCACGGCTTCACCCGGGCGAGGCTTCTCGAACTTCTTGAGCCTGCGCCAAGACTCCGCATCTGCAGGCGTCGCCGAAGCGAATCGACCGGTGACCGGAGCAAGGATCTGATATCCAGGCTGTCCCTTCTGCACTTGACGTCCGAGATCCTGCCATTGCCTATACCCGGCAACGTAAGACGGCATTGGATCAGGTACCAACCCCCGTTCGAACGCTGCTTGGTGCTGCACCCAAATCAGCAGGGTGTTATTGAACGAACGACTGCGAAAGTTTGCTGCGAACGTCAGAGCGCGCTTCCAGTCATCACCTGACACCAGTTGCTCGACCGCGCCGGTCAACGTCTCATGCAGTTCATCGAGCTTTGCATCACGCGCGGCTTGGCGATCCTCGTATGTAGCCATCGCTCGTCCTCCTCTTTGCTGCACAACCGGTGAATCCCGGAGGGCAATACATCTGAGAGGTGGGCATAACTGACCGGTGGAATGATGCGGGGGCCGATTTTTGGCATGGCGGTATCGCATGGTGCACCTCCTCGGTGCTGAAGTGGCGCAGGTCAAAATGCATGACCAACAAGTCTTCGTTGAGCATGCTTAACGCCACATGGCTTCAAGTCTTACCCGGATCGTTGAGCATGCGCAACCCTTGATTTGTGCATGCTCAAGGGCTATATTGAGCATGACCAAAAAGTCGCACTGGCGTGAAACGTCACCGTTGCCGAACCCATCCCGAGGGGAGGGGCATCATGAGCAAGACTCAAGAGCAGAACCAGGCCGCTGCCGACCTGCTGGCGAAGCGCCTGCGCCTGCTACTCGACGTGAAGACCGCTGAAACCGGGACCGAACCCTCACATTCTGTGATCGCCGCGTTCTTGAACGAGCGTGGCGTGAACCTATCGAGATCACGATGGACGTATATGGTCAACGGCCACCGCAAAGTCGATGATCCGCTCGTCTTTGAGGGGCTCGCGGAGTTTTTCGACGTCGATGTTGCATTCCTCACTGGAAACAGCGACGTTTCTGCTCCCGACAAGGTAAACGCGCAGCTTGATCTTGTTCGTGCCATGAGGGCTGCACGAGTGAAGTCATACGCGACTCGCACGCTCGGAGACTTGTCTCCAAAAACACTTGAAGCCATCACCAAGTTCCTGGATGAAGAGATAACCGAGTGAATCATGAACATCGATCAGGAAGTAGCCATCGCACTCGCGGGCTTACACCTGGGCGAGCACTTTACCTTTGAAGAACTTACGGGCGCGGTGCAGCGCCTCCGTCAGCGAAGAATCGTAGTCGCGGAAGTTCCTGAGATTGGGGAATCTAGCGGGCTTTGCGCCGTGTTGTTATTTTCCGACGATCGTGACGTTATCCTGCATGCTCACAGCGACTCCGCGCTACACACTCAACAGTTCGTGCTGCACGAGTTCGCACACATCATCCTGGGCCACTGCGAAAACGACAGTGATGCTCTCGCAGGCAACATCCCAGATACGCTCCTGCCCGACATTCCCGCGGAATTACGTGTCCGAGCACTCGCCCGCGGAGATGTAAGCACCGAAGAGGAGATCGCGGCCGAGAGCCTCGCGGACCAGCTTGCGGCGAGGATCCGCGGGGTTGCCTTTGCCGAGACGAGTTACACGGAGATATTCGGGTGATCCAGGTGCTTGTTTCCTGCGTCATGTGGGCGCTGGTTACAAGCCTGCTCGTTCTCCGCCGCGGTCGCACGGACCACAGCATCACCTACGCATCAATCATCATCGCTCTCGCGATGACCTTGAACATCGATCCCGTCTATCTCGTTCTCGATCCGCTATTTGGCGGCACCAACTTCATTACGCTTGCCGGGGACATGCTGCTCATGGTCGGCCTGTACTTTCTCGGTAGAGGCGTCATGCGAGCTGGAGAGTACCGGCCTCGACTCGTGCGGATCGCTATCAGCTTGCCCACGCTCCTCATCTTTCTTGTTTGCGTGGCCAAGATGTTCAGTTTCGCGGACCGAGGTCACACCACCGCCACGTTCATGAGTGATCACGGAGATCAGCCATTGGTCGGCGCATATTCGATCACCGTGTTTTCCTACTGTGGCGTAGTCCTTGCCGCGATGCTCGCACTGGCTATCGGCCAATGCCGGGTCACGCAGGGCATGCTGCGCGTCCCTGCTCTGCTACTCGCGATCGGCGCAAGCTGCGGAATTGCGCTCTGTGTCACGGTTGTCATCATGGATGTCACGCATGTGATCGGAGCCCTAGATCTCATGCGGCTTGTTGATGCAGCCTACGGGCCGCTCACACTCGCAACATTCTTATTCCTGTGCGCGGGCTTCGTCGCGCAGCCCGCCACGCGCTCAGTGCTACGTCGTTTGCGAGGAGTGCGCACGGACGCCTTACTAATACAGCTTGATCCAATCTGGCGTAACGCGACGAAGCTCAGACCAGGCTTGAGCAAATGGCACCCCGCCTCAGAGGTATTCGAGGACCCAGAAGCAAAGCTGTATCGACATGTCGTGGAAATCCGAGATGCAATGATCGACCCACGTGTCGTCTTCGAGATCAGCCCTACCGATCTCGCGCACGACCCACGTGTCGTCTTCGAGATCAGCCCTACCGATCTCGCGCTGCTTGAACGAGCCGAGAATCACCTCCTGGTACAGGGGGCCTCGTCCGTAACATCAACTCAGTTTGGCTCGACTGACCTTGGCCAGGCGTTGAAATGAGAAAGAGAAGGATCGTGGCGGCGAGCCTGAGCGTTGCGGCTGCGATACTCGGTGCCGGAGGCGCTGCTCTCGGTTGGGGTATTGCTCGAAAGCTCACTGCACCGATCGGGCCGCGCGACTTCGACCTCACTGTGCATGGTGTTGAACAAGCTGATGGACAGTCGCGTCTTGTACTCGATCGCACTCAGGGCACAGAAGCACAAGGCGTCTATAACCTCTGGTTCGAACGCGGTGGCTGGGTGCAACTCGGAAGCGAAGTCGACGACCGAGGACCCAGGTGCATCGCGCGAACCATCACCGGAGCCTCCGATGGATTCACTCCGCGAGCAGGAGATCTGGCCTCGTGGAGTGGCATCTATTATGCATCCCCAGCAGACGCAGGGCTTGAACACCGAGACAACGTTATTGTCACGCCAGTTGGCCACGCGCCTGCCTGGCGAATCGATGGCGACCTTTCAACGTGGGCAATACACGTTCACGGGCTCGGCAGTTCCCGAGCAGGTACGATTCGCGGCGTGCAGGTCGCGACCGAACTTGGCTTCACCTCGCTCGTGGTCAGCTACCGGAACGATGGCGAAGGCTCACTCCTCGGCAACGGCAGGTCGACACTCGGCGTCACTGAAGTCGAAGACGTCGATGCTGCAATCGGTTACGCGATCAGGCGTGGTGCCGACCGGATCGTGCTCTTCGGCTGGTCAATGGGTGCCGCGATTGCGCTGCAACTTGCACACCGAGCGGAGTATCGAGAACTGATCGTCGGACTCGTGCTTGACTCACCAGTACTGAACTGGCGATCGGTAATCCACGCGAACTGCAAGCGCGCCGGGCTGCCCAGCAGTGCAGGCGCACTCGCGATGCCCTGGTTGATGAAGGGACCGCTTGCGCGCATGGTCGGCCTGCCAACGGCTTTGCCTCTCGAAGATTTCAACTGGGTGAAGATGGCTCACGAACTCACTGTTCCGATGTTGATCCTTCATGGTACCTGCGATAACTCGGTGCCGTTTGCAACCTCCAAGCGCTTACGGGACCAGCGCCCAGAACTCGTCTCTCTTGATGCTTTCGACGCTGGTCACACCCTCAACTGGAATACCGATAACGAACGCTGGCATGCCACCGCAGCAAACTGGCTCGGCCAGCGTCTAGATCGCTGACAACCATGTTTACCCGGAAAAACCCGGTTCAATCGGCATAACTTCGATATCATCGGGAGTGACGGCCCATATGGGCTGATGAGGGAGGACCAAGCGTGACTGAGCCGTGGCTGTCTGCCGACGACATCGCCGCCCACCTTGGCGTCACGAAGGACACCATCTATACCTGGATCGCCGAAAAGGGCATGCCTGCGCACAAGATCGGTCGCCTCTGGAAGTTCCAAGCCACAGAGGTCGACGACTGGGTTCGTCGCGGTGGTGCCGCGGCCGCGCATACCGACGTGGCGAAGGACTGAGTATGGAGATCATCAACAACGTCACTGACCTGCTGGGTGAGGACCTCAAAGCCGAGATTTCACCGGGCTCGAAGGTACGAATCGCCGCATCGACGTTCTCAATTTTTGCATTCGAGGCGCTCCGCAGAGAGCTGGAGCAGGTCGATGAGCTGGAGTTCATCTTCACCTCGCCTGCCTTTGCTACCGAGAAGGTGACCGACAAGCTCCGCAAGGAACGCCGTGAGTTCTTCGTGGCCCCGCCAGTGGAGTCAACCCTCGCGGGCTCTGAGTTCGAGATCAAGCTGCGCAACAAGCTGACTCAGCGTGCAATCGCCCGAGAATGTGCGGACTGGATTCGCGCCAAAGTTTCGTTCCGTTCAAACGCAAATGGCAATGCGATTCAGGCCCTCGCCGCGGTCGATGACCGTGCTGCATACTTCCCGATCCAGGGATTCACGACGACTGATCTTGGATACGAGCGCGGCTCGGCGGTTTCGAACGTGGTCACGAAGTTTGAGGGGGCAGCAGAGACGCAGCAGTTCCTCGCAATCTTTGACCAGATTTGGCACGACCCTGAACAGCTCAATGACGTCACACAAGCGGTTCACGATCACATCGCGACCGTCTATGCAGAGAACTCTCCCGCTCGCATCTACTTCCTTATCCTCTATAATCTGTTCTCCGAGTTCCTCGACGACATCAGCGAAGATGTGCTCCCGAACGACCGCACCGGATACCAGGAGACGAAGGTCTGGCAGAGCCTGTACAACTTTCAGCGCGATGCCGCTACGGGAATCATCAACAAGCTGGAGACGTATAACGGTTGTATCCTCGCGGACAGCGTCGGCCTGGGAAAGACGTTCACAGCACTTGCGGTGATCAAGTACTACGAGCTGCGGAACAAGTCGGTGCTCGTGCTGTGCCCGAAGAAGCTCGCTGAGAACTGGACGAACTACAACGCCAACCTCACGACGAACATCTTCGCTTCCGACCGGTTCAACTATGACGTCCTTGCCCACACGGACCTCTCTCGCACGAAGGGGGAGTCCCTCGGGTTGAGGCTGGACCGAATCAACTGGGGTAATTACGACCTGGTCGTGATCGACGAATCCCACAACTTCCGCAATGCTGACTATGCAGAAGAAAAGGAATCCCGCTACCAGCGACTCATGCGGCAGGTGATTCGCGAGGGCGTGAAGACCAAGGTGCTGATGCTTTCAGCGACTCCTGTGAATAACCGATTCAACGATCTGAAGAATCAACTCCAGCTTGCCTACGAGGGCGAGTCCGAGAACCTCGCTCAGCACCTGAACCTTTCGACGTCAGTTGAGAAAGTGTTCTCCGATGCGCAGCGTGTGTTCAACGAGTGGTCGAAGCTTGACGCTGCAGATCGGACAACCGATCGCATCCTGCAGATGCTCGACTTTGACTTCTTCGAACTGCTGGACTCGGTGACAATCGCCCGGTCACGAAAGCACATCCAGGCGTTCTATGACACAACAGAGATCGGGGCGTTCCCTGAGCGTCGACCACCGGTATCGATCCGTGAGCCCTTGACCGGCCTGCCAAATGTACCGACCTTCAACGAGATATTTGAGCAACTCGACGCGCTCACGATGGCGGTGTACACGCCATTGGAGTATGTCTTCAAGAGCAGGCTCTCGAAGTACGAAGACCTCTACAACGTCACTACAGGCACCGCCCGATCCAACCTTGGCCAGCGTGGGCGTGAGCAGGGGCTGAAGAAGCTTATGACCGTGAACCTACTCAAACGTCTGGAGAGTTCCGTCGACGCGTTCCGGCTCACGTTGGAAAAGATCCAGGCATCGGTGACCCGCACTTACCAGTTGATCGGAAACCACGCAGGAAACTTGGCAGACCTTAGTCCCGAACTCGCCGAGATGGACTTCGACGTTGATGACGAAGACGATGCCAACATTGAGGCGCTCTCGTATGGCGAGAAAATTAGGATCGACCTAAACGATATCGACATCGAGTCGTGGCAGCGCGACCTTTGGAACGACCGCGAAACGCTGCGCGAACTGCTCGACGAGATGAACAAGATCACGCCGGAGCACGATCTCAAGCTCCAGAAACTGAAGCGGATCATCGAGCACAAGGCACAGCATCCGATCAATGACGGCAACCGGAAAGTGCTCGTCTTCTCTGCGTTCGCTGACACGGCAAACTACCTGTACCGCGAACTCGCTCCTGCGCTGAAGGATGTCAGCCTCGACAGTGCCGTCATCACTGGTGGCGGGCATGGAGCAAAGACCACTCTTGGTACCGGACTCGACTTCCAGGAAGTCATGACCCTGTTTTCGCCACGCTCGAAGCAACGCGAGGTGACCATGCCGAACGACACGCGCAACCTCGATGTACTTATCGGTACGGACGTCATCAGCGAGGGCCAGAACCTTCAAGACTGCGACTACCTCGTCAACTACGACATCCACTGGAACCCCGTACGCATCATCCAGCGCTTCGGGCGAATCGACCGGATCGGGTCCACAAACAAAGAGATCCAGCTCGTCAACTTCTGGCCGGACATCTCTCTCGACGAGTACATCAACCTTAAGGACCGCGTCGAAAGCCGCATGGTGATCGCCGATATCGCCGGAACTGCCGACGACAATGTGCTCACCCTCGAAGACTCTGACGCGGTCTTTCGCAAGGAACAGCTCCGCAAACTCCAAGACGACGTCATCGAGCTGGAAGACGTCCGCACCGGAGTCTCAATTACCGACCTGGGTCTCAACGACTTCCGGATGGATCTGCTCGGCTACATACAGGAGTACGGCGATCTCGCCGCCGTACCCAAAGGGCTACACGCTGTGATCCCGGCGGCGCCAGACAAAGGCCTCGTGCCAGGTGTGATCTTTGCGCTCCGCAACGTCAACGCCGACGAACACATCAACCGAGGGAACCGACTCCACCCGCACTATCTCGTCTACCTCGACGAGCACGGCGACGTAGTTTCAAACCACACCGAAGCCAAGCACCTCCTCGACCTCCTTCGGAGCGGCTGCCGTCCCTTTGAAGAACCAGTCGAAGACGTCGTCAAAGCGTTCAACACGGCAACGGCCGAGGGGGCTCGCATGGGCAAGTACTCGGAGTTGCTCACTGATGCGATCCACTCGATGATCGAAGTCACCGAAGAACGTGACATCGACAGTCTCTTCACCGGCGGGCACACGACAGCGCTCACGCAGACGATCGCGGGGCTTGACGACTTCGAGTTGATCGCATTCATCGCAGTCGTCCACCCAAGCAGTGGCGGCGGTCACTCATGAGCGATGTGCTGTACCGATGGCCCGAAGCCGCGAAGTTCGGACGACGGATACCGAAAGAAAGGTTCTACGAGCAAGGCACAGTCTCGGCGTCGACACGAGAGCGCTTTGTCTCCGACGTTGCACGCATTACCTGGGCGTTCAAGCTTGCTGAAGCCACGATCCACCTTCCCGACAGCGAGTCCGTGCCTGAGATTCAGGTTCTCCGCATCGACGCTAAGGACGCAGACATCTCTGAACACGTGCTGGCGACGATTGACAAGACGATACCTTCACCCATCATCTTCGAACTGGTGCGAAACACCTCAGGAGATGAACAGGTGCGCATGGTGGCGGCTCACAAGCAGCCGGGCTCAAACTCTCCGAAGATCAGCCAGTACTTCAGCACCGGTTGGTTAGCCGCTGACGTTCACCGCCAGCCACTGCCAACGGCCATTAGCTTGCCCGCGCTGTACGCAGCTCTCCTGGAGCCTCTGATTGAGATAGAGGTGCGACCCGGCGAGGCGATGTCGGAGGTTGCTGACAGGCTTAAAGAGATCGGCAAGCTCGAACGCGAGATCGCTGCGCTCCGCCGCAAGATCAAGAACGAGAAGCAACTCAACCGCAAGATTGAGTTGCGCAAAGTCCTCATGACTAAAGAATCCGAGTTGGAACAGCAAAGGTAACACCGTGGAAAAACTACGAATGACGTCGCCAGACTTAACCGACGCCAACATCACGAAGCTCGCGGAACTGTTCCCGACTGTGGTCACAGAGACACTTGACGAAGACGGCAAACTCAAACGGGCGATCGATTTTGATCTCCTGAGGCAGGAGCTTTCTGACCACATCGTCGAAGGCCCGCAGGAGCGCTATCAGCTTGAATGGCCCGGCAAGCGTGCCGCCGCATTCACCGCCAACGCACCGATCGCGAAGACGCTCCGACCGGTGCGAGAAGAGTCCGTTGACTTCGATACTACGAAGAATCTCTTCATCGAGGGCGACAACCTTGACGCGCTCAAGCTTCTCCAAGAGTCCTACCTCGGCAAGGTTAAGCTGATCTATATCGATCCGCCGTACAACACTGGTAATGACTTCATCTACGAAGACGATTTTGCCGAGTCAAGCGAGGAGTATCTCGCACGCTCCGGTCAGCGATCAGATTCTGGAGAACGCCTCGTCGCAAACCCGGAATCGAATGGGCGTTTCCATTCAGACTGGTTGAGCATGATGTACCCGAGGCTTAGGCTTTCCAGAAACCTTCTTAGCGATGATGGGCTCTTCGTAGCTTCAATTGATGAGAATGAAGTATCGAACCTTCGCGCTCTCTGCGATGAGGTCTTTGGTGCTGCAAACTTCGTGTTTCAGATTGCCGTCTTGAGTAATCCAAAGGGTCGCAACCAGGACAAGTATGTTGCGCGGTGCCATGAATACTTGGTTGGATATTCTCGACAGAGACTGCCGAAAGGTGCAGTAAGCGTCCCTCGACCAACTTCGGAGATTGAGAAGAATTTTCGACTCAGGGACGATCGAGGTGCCTATCGTGAGCTTGAACTGAGGAATACGCATCGAGAGTTTGGTCGATTTAACCGGCCAAACTTGTATTACCCGTTTTTCGTCGATGCGGTGGGAACAGTTAGTCTCAACGAGGTTCCGGGGTCTACCACTGTCTTGCCAAACTGGGATGACGGGTTCGAGGGTTGTTGGACATGGTCCGCGGCTAAATCTCAAGAGCAGATTGATGAACTCGTCGGAAAGCAAGTAGGTGGCAATTGGAAGGTCTACCGTAAGGCTTACGCCATCGGCGAGGACGGCGTGTCCATGAAGCAAGTCAAGTCTCTCTGGGCCGAGAGACAGTTCCATACTGAGGTTGGACAAGCAGACTTTGGCGAACTATTTGGCAATCGTGAGAAATTGTTTCAGGCGCCCAAGCCTGTAGACCTTGTGCGACAAGTAATCATGATGGGGGCCGCTGAGGACTCGATCATTCTTGACTTTTTCGCCGGTTCGGGGACTACGGCACACGCGGTTCTTGAAGCGAATGCTGAAGATGGTGGATCTCGGCGCTTCATTCTAGTTCAGCTAGATGAAGAAACTGACCCTCTCTCCGAGGCCGCGAAAGCCGGGTACCGAACGATCTCGCAGCTATCCCGCGAGAGGGTAAGGCGTGCTGCTCAGGCAGTTGATTTCGGCGAACAAGCGAGTGCGAGTATTGACCGGGGATTCCGCGCGCTACGGGTTGACAGCACAAACATGATTGATGTTGCGTGCTCACCGGATGATCTGGTTCAAGCCTCACTTTCTGGGTTTGCCAACAGCGTCAAAGAAGGACGAGGTGAAGAAGATCTTTTGTTCCAAGTCTTGCTTGAAGCCGGGCTGGAAATCACGGAGCCTGTCTCGGCTGAAACGCTTGCTGGCCAGCGCTACTGGACGTTCGCGGGCGATGCGCTCATGGCATGCTTCGCAGACGAGGTCACCGACGTCGTTGTACGAACGATTGCTGTGCGACGTCCACTACGTGCGGTGTTCAAGGACTCAGGTTTCGCCAATGATTCCGCGCGTATCAACGCCGAGCAAATCTTCCGAGAGCTGTCGCCCGAGACCGAAGTAAGGACAATCTGACTCAATGAAACTTCAGTTCAAGGTACAGCCCTACCAGACCGCGGCGGTTGATTCGGTCGTCAACGTGTTCGACGGACAACCGTACGCTGACGGCGTGAGGTACCGCGTCGACCCCGGTAAGAGCGCCGCCCCGGCGCTGCTCGACGACGCAGGGTTCCGCAACGCCGAGCTCACCCTCACATCTTCACAAATCCTAACGAATCTCCATAACATCCAGCAGTCCCGTGGTCTGCCGTTGTCGAAGGAATTGAAGGACCCGGTCAAGGTTTCTGCGGCCTCTCTCAATCTCGATATTGAGATGGAGACCGGCACCGGGAAAACCTACGTCTACATCAAAACGATCATGGAGCTGCATAAGCGGTATGGCTGGTCGAAGTACATTGTCGTTGTGCCGTCGATTGCGATCCGTGAAGGTGTTAAGAAGTCGTTCGACATCACCGCCGATCATTTCCAACAGCATTACGGCACCAAACCACGCACGTTCGTCTACAACTCGTCGCGCCTCCATGAGCTGGAACGATTCTCGTCTGATGCGGGCGTGCAGGTGATGATCATCAACGTCCAAGCCTTCAACGCCACAGGTAAGGACGCGCGCCGAATCTATGAGGTGTTGGACGACTTCCAGTCTCGTAAGCCAATCGATGTGATCGCGGCAAACCGCCCAATTCTCATTATTGATGAACCGCAGAAGATCGAGGGAGACGTGAAGAAGCCGTCCAAGTCGCTCGCGGCGCTTGGTCAGTTCAACGCTCTGTTCGCGATCCGCTACTCTGCGACGCACAAGATACCGCGCACGAAGGTGCACCGTCTCGATGCAGTGGACGCGTACAACCAGAAGTTGGTGAAGAAGATCGCAGTGCGTGGCATCACTGTCAAACAGCTGGCGGGAAGTAGCGCCTATCTGTACGTTGACGGCCTAGAGATCGGGAAGGGCGCTGACTTCCCAAAGGCACGTGTCGAGCTTGAAGTCCAGACTGCTCAGGGCATCCGACGGCAAGTCAAACGACTCAGCCAGGGCATGAACCTCCACGACATCTCCGGCGGTATCGAGGCATACAAGGGACTCTTCATTCGAGATGTCGACGCGAACCGCGACATCATCGAACTTAGCAACGGCGACATCCTCGGCGCGGGTGAGGTCACCCAAGACGTGACAGACGACACCAAACGTCGCATTCAAATCCGCGAAGTGATCCGCGCCCACCTCGACAAGGAACGGGAGCTGTTCACGCAAGGCATCAAGACGTTGTCGCTGTTCTTCATCGATGAAGTGGCAAAGTATCGTGACTACGATCGCGAAGACACACTTGGCGACTACGCCAGGATGTTCGAGGAAGAGTACGAGGCAGTGCTCGCTGACACCCTCGCACAGCTCGACTTGGACGAGGCAGCCGAACGGTACCGAAAACATGTCGAAGCCATCCCAGTTCGTGCGACGCACGAGGGCTACTTCTCGATCGACAAGAAAACGGGACGCTCAGTCGATGGCAAAATCGCCGCCCGTGGCGACTTCGCTGGTATGTCGGACGACGTTGACGCCTACGATCTGATCTTAAAAGACAAGGAACGCCTCCTCTCGTTCGAGGAACCGGTGCGGTTCATCTGGTCACACTCTGCGCTTCGCGAGGGCTGGGACAACCCGAACGTGTTCGTTATGGGAATGCTCAAGAAGAGCGATAACACCACCACGAGACGGCAAGAGATTGGCCGCGGACTAAGACTTTCAGTCGATCAACACGGCGAACGAATGGATAACCCGGTCACAGTTCACGACATCAACGAGCTGACCGTTGTTACTGATGAGTCGTACACCGACTTCGTGACAGCGTTGCAGAAGGAGATCGTTGAGTCCTTGTCTGCCCGTCCACGCAAGGCGAGTGTGGACTACTTCGTTGGCAAGCACATCACCATCGAGGACGGGTCCACAAGCGTGCTGGAGCAGGTTGTCGCACAGGCGCTCTACGACCACCTCATCCGACACGACTACATTGACGATGACGGACACGTCACTGAGGCGTACAAGGAAGCCCGGGCGGAGGGAGTGCTTGCCTCGCCAACTTCAGAGGTGCTGCTCCCCGTGGTCGACTTCGTCTGGCCACTTGTCGATGCCTTGTACCTCGACATGCCTAAGCCGGTTGACGGCCGCAAGCCCAAGAAGATTCCCCTCAACGAGGCGAACTTCTATAGGCGCGAGTTCCAGGAACTGTGGGGCCGCATCAATCACAAAGCGGTTTACCAAGTCAAGTTCGACTCGGAAGAGCTGATCACCAACTGCGTTCAGGTGCTCGACAAGTCACTCAACGTCACCGTCATGCAGTACGTCGTGGAGAGCGGCAAGCAAGTCGTCGAACTCGAAGTCGAGCAACTCGAAACAGGTACCGGCTTCAAGGTCTCCGAGACGAAAATCGAGCAGTCAGCCGTCTCGGCGGGCTCGACCGTCAAGTACGACTTGCTTGGAGAGATTGCGGAGAAAACGCAACTCACCCGGCGTACGTGCGCGGCGATTCTGACCGGCATAAACCCGGCGACGTTCGCGAAGTTCAAACAAAACCCGGAGCAATTCATCACCGAGGCTTCGCGGCTGATCAACGAGCAGAAGGCGACCGTAATCGTCGAGCACCTCGCATACGACTCTTTGGAAGACCGGTTTGACTCTGCCATCTTCACGGAGAACCAGACAGCCCAAGATCTGTCGAAGGCGGGCGACAAGCTCAAGAAGAGCGTTTACGAATACGTCGTCACCGATTCCAAGATTGAACGTGCCTTCGTGAGTGAACTGGACACGAGTCAGGAGGTCGCGGTCTACGCCAAGCTGCCGCGCGGGTTCTTCATCCCCACCCCAGTCGGCGACTACAACCCCGACTGGGCGATCGCTTTCACCGAGGGGACAGTCAAGCATGTCTACTTTGTTGCAGAGACGAAGGGTTCGCTCTCGACTCTTCAATTGAAGGGGGTCGAAGACGCGAAGATTGAGTGCGCCCGTAAGTTCTTCGCATCGCTCAACGCGAAGAACGGCGATGATGTCAAGTACGACGTCGTCACCGACTACTCTGAGCTGATGCAGTTGGTTACGGCATGAGCGACAGCAGAATCCCGTATGACAGGAGGGCCGAGGCTGAAGCGGTTCTTGAAACCGAGCCGAGCCGCCTCGGTGACACGTTCAGAGGTGACCGTGAAGGGCTGACGCTTGAGCAGCAAGCCGAGCTTGCTGGAGCGAAGGCCGGGAATTACGGGTACAACAACCGGGTCACGATTGCGGCCTTGACCGAGGGATTTCTCCCGGCGGGGCCAACTCTTGCGCTGCAGGCTGCACGCCGAGTTCGAACCCTCCTGAAACGACCAGACCTTTCACCCGAACTGAGGGCGGACTGGATACTGCTTGAAGAGCAACTGACTGCGCGTGCGGAGGACCGCGTCGCCGCTGAAGTCGAAGATGCTGCTACGGCAAAGGCCACTGTGGAAGCCGAGGCTGCAGGTACACCCGGCATCTACGTCTATACACTGCCGCACTACTTGAAGTACCCCGTTGACCCCGACACAGGGAAGACCCTGCTGAAGGTCGGGCACTCGTCCCGTGACGCATTGCATCGCGCGGGGTCGCAGGGCAGGTTTACGGCGCTACCCGAAGATCCGATCCTGCTTCGTATTTACCCTGTGGTCATGTCCAACGACGTTGAGAGGAAGTTTCACGAGTGGCTCCGCATGGCGGACCATCACGGTACCCGCACGCGTCGAGGGGGCACTGAGTGGTTCCTCACCTCAACGAAGTTCCTTGACCACATTGCCGAGCACCTCGGATTGGAGCGTAAGACCATCAACGATCTCGACGTAGGGGATGACTAGTGTGTCGATTGATCGTTCCTCTCTACTTGTAGATCGTCCAGTCCTCGCATCAATCACCGATGAGGTCCGATCTGCGATTGAGACCATAGATGCGGAGCCGAGCCGAGGACTGAAGCGCTTGTTTCCCGCGATGTGGTGTGAGTACGCCTCGATCGTTCTGGCTGAAGTGCTCGAATCGCGTGGCCTCGGAACGTGGGCGTTCGTAGATGCTGGGCACCACGACCAGCCGAACGGACATGCTTGGCTCGAGCTTCGCCACCAATCGGGCCTGCGACTATGGACTATTGATTCGACGGTTGACCAATTTAGTTGGGGCGGTGACACGCCGTACATCGGCAAGGCACAAACTCCTGCGGCGCAGACCTTCAATCGAATTCGGTTCGAAGGTCACTGGAGTGACTGGCCCGTACTCAGTCACAATCCGTCGTATCGCGCTTACCTTGAAGCCTTCGCTGCGCGCTCAGGCTTGCTTTAAATTGGCAACGTGTCCTCACGCCTCTGGCAGATCGAGGTTCTGACCCTTTCTGACCACCTCCTTCATAACGAAGGAAAGGTGCTCGACCATGACGGTGTCAATGCGGGTGATGTCTGCCGGTGACGGGTACAAGTACCTGCTGCGCACAGTCGCGGCGGGCGACGGAGACCGGTCATTAACGACGCCGTTGACTCGTTACTACTCCGCTGAAGGGACGCCGCCAGGCCGGTGGATGGGGGCAGGGCTTTCGGCGCTCGGTAGCGGGCAGCTGGTGCCTGGTGACGAAGTCAGTGAAGCACAGCTTCAGCTCCTCGTCGGTATGGGGCGCGATCCAATAACCCGCGCACCTTTGGGTCGGGCGTACCCGGTCTATAAGAGTGTCGAACAGCGCGTTCAAGCCCGAGTCGAGGCGCTCAATTCGTTGCTGAGCCCGGTCGAACGAGGCCGAGCGATTGCGGCCATCGAAGCCGAGGAAGCTGAACGAGGTGGTCGCAAAGCCGTTGCCGGTTTCGACTTCACCCTTTCCATCCCAAAGTCGGCGAGCGTGCTCTGGGCAGTCGCCGACGCAGGGACCCAGGCGTTGATCGCGGAAGCGCATCATGCTGCGGTTGCGCAGATGGTTGCGTACATGGAACGCGAGGTTGCATTCACCCGTGCAGGTGCAAGCGCAGGCAACGGTGCGGTTGCACAAGTTGATGTGCGCGGCGTGATCGCAACTGCTTACGATCACTACGATTCACGCGCCGGTGATCCGCACTTGCACACGCACGTCGTCATCAGCAACAAAGTGCAGACCGTGCTCGATAGCAAGTGGAGGTCTCTCGATAGTCGGCCGATGCATGCCGCGACGGTTGCGATCTCAGAACTGCACGAAGCGGTGTTCGCAGATCATCTGACCCGAATTCTCGGTGTCGAATGGGAACTTCGAGCGATGGGACGCAACCGCAACCCGGGCTGGGCGATCAATTCGGTGCCTGAATCCATTGCTTCCGAGTTCTCAACGCGCTCCCGCCACATTGACGTTGAAACCGACAGGCTCATTGATGAGTACGTTGAGCGGCATGGGCGCAGGCCGAACGCCGCGGTGATTATGAAGTTGCGAGCACAGGCAACACTCTCGACGCGGCCGGAGAAGACCTTGCACTCGCTCGCCGACTTGACTACTGGGTGGCGTGACCGGGCGAACAGGATTCTGGGCGAGGATGCAACCACGTGGGCGCGGCGGGTTGCATCGAACAATCAGCCGTTGCTGTTTCGTGCAGATGACATTCCGCTCGACGTGCTTCGATCGATCGGTGAGAGCGTGGTTGCTGCCGTTGGTGAAAAGCGTTCAACCTGGCGGCGTTGGAACCTCACCGCAGAAGCGGCACGACAGACCATGGGTTACCGGTTTGCATCGATGGAGGATCGCGAAGCCGTCGTCGGGCTCGTGGTCGATGCCGCCCAGCAAGCGTCCCTGCGGCTGACTCCATTCGAGTTGGCTTCCAGTCCTGTGGAGTTTCGGCGAAGCGATCAGTCATCGGTGTTCAGGCCGAAGAACTCAACCGTGTATTCGTCGAACCTGCTACTCGAAGCCGAGGATCGACTACTTGAACTCAGTCGCGACGTCAGCGCTCCGACGGTGCCTCTGGCGGTGATCGAGAAGTCGGCGCGTACGCCTGATCGTGAGAAGTGCGTGCTCGGGGACGATCAGGCAGAAGCCCTCACTCGGATCGCGGTCTCGGGCCGTGTTGTCGATCTGCTGGTAGGTCCTGCAGGCGCAGGGAAGACAACCGCGATGCGTGCACTACGAACTGCATGGGAGTCAGTCCATGGAACAGGCTCTGTTGTGGGGCTCGCGCCTTCAGCTGGTGCGGCGGAGGTGCTCGCCGAGGACCTCGGGATCGCAACCGAGAACACTGCGAAATGGTGGCAGAACCACCTGGTCACCGGTGAAGGGTTCTCTGCTGGTCAACTGGTGATCCTCGACGAAGCATCTCTCGCGGGAACACTTTCGCTTGACCGCATCGCAGGCCTAGCGGCGTCAGCTGGTGCGAAAGTACTGCTCGTCGGTGACTATGCGCAGCTCCAATCGGTCGATGCAGGCGGAGCCTTCGGGCTACTCGCACACAGCCGAGACGACGTTCCCGAACTCGTCGATGTGCACCGCTTCACCCACATCTGGGAGAAAACCACTTCGCTTAATCTGCGGCACGGCCGCACCGAAGCCATCGACGCCTATCACCAGCACTCCCGCATCCTCGATGGTGAGACCGAAGCCATGGTCGATGCCGCGTACGAGGCCTGGCGAGCGGATCGAGCGGCGGGGCGATCCTCGATATTGATCTCTGACTCCAATGAGTCAGTAGCCGCACTCAACAACAGAGCACGTACCGACCTGATCCTTGACGGTACCGTGCGCGGGCCGCGCGAAGCGATGCTGCACGATGACAGTCGAGCGGCCGCCGGTGACACGGTGATCACGCGCAAGAATGAGCGCAGGCTCGTTGCGGGGCGCCGATGGGTGCGCAACGGTGACCGATGGACGGTACTCGATGTGCGGACCGATGGTGCGGTCGTCGTCCGTCGGCTTGGAGCGACCAGGGGGTGCTCTGTTGTGTTGCCCGCTGACTATGTTGCCGAGCATCTGGAGCTGGGATATGCGGTCACCTCGTATCGCGCTCAGGGGGTCACGACCGACACTGCGCATGTGCTCGTCGACTCGTCGATGACGCGCGAGAACCTGTACGTTGCTATGACCCGCGGTCGTGAGCGGAACCAGGCGTATGTAACGGTGGATCGACCAGACTCTTTGCACAGTGGACCGCACCCTGCTGATGATGGTGAGGCAACAGCCAGGAGTGTTCTCTATGGTGTGTTGCAAAACGTTGGTGCGGAACTCTCGGCTCATGAATCGCTCGTTGCCGAGCAAGAGACCTGGGGTACGATCGCACAGTTTGCGGCAGAGTACGAGACCATCGCAGCCGCTGCGCAGCGAGACCGCTGGGCATCGCTGATTCGTGCATCGGGGCTCTCAGAAGGTGACGCTGTCGCTGCGATCGAGTCCGATGCCTTCGGCCCGCTGGCTGCCGATCTACGTCGCGCTGAAGCTAACCACCATGATGTCGATGCGCTGCTGCCTCGGCTGGTGCGCGCACGAGGATTCGGTGATGCAGATGATGTTGCAGCAGTGTTGCGGCATCGGGTCGCGGTGGCCACTGCACGTTCCACTGGGGCAAGGCGTGCGCGCAACACCCCAAGGTTGATCGCTGGGCTCGTGCCCGAGGCAACCGGGATTATGAGCGACGACATGGTGGTCGCGCTTACGGAGCGTCGGGCCTTGATGGAAGAGCGTGCTGATGCGGTGCTCGACCGTGATGTTGCTGGCGGAGCAAGATGGGTCGGTTCACTTGGGGCCGTGCCGACTGATCCACGACGTGCAACCGCGTGGCGACGGTCAGCTCGCGTCATTGCTGCTTACCGTGACCGCTACCAGATCACCAGCGACGCAGCGCTCGGCGCACCACCCGACGCGACCACTCAGAAGATCGACCGCGCACGCGCTGAAGCAGCATTGCGTACGATCGAGAAACTCAACCGCCCACGCCACCCAGAAGCGCCCGTGCGTGCAGCAGAGCCCCGCGGGTTGCGCTTGTGAAAGGATTGCTCACATCCCTTGCGGGGTAATGCTCCGCGGACGTGAATGCCACTGCTTGTACTGGTGTGTTTGGTTGAATACCGGCTGAGGCGGTTGTTGCGACTCAGATGCGAGAAGCAATCGCTCGAAGTCGAAACTGCCAGAAACTAGCTGTGCGCGGCGGTCTCGAATCGCCTGATTCGTGCCGTAGCTCGCTGCGCTCGTGACCGGGCCTGGGACCGCACCCACGATGCGGCCGAGATCCTGCGCCTCTTGGGCGGTGCGCATGCTGCCAGAGTGGGCGCCAGCCTCAACGATGACGGTGGCACCCGCGAGTGCCGCCTGAAGGCGCGCCCTGTCGATGAAACGCTGTCGGGTTGGTGCGGACCCGGGCGGCACCTCAGATATGACAAGCCCGCGCTGGGCGATCCTTTCGAGGAGCTGATTGTGAGCTGCCGGGTACGGGCGGTCGATACCCGACGCCATCACTGCGATCGTGCTGCCACCCCCGGCAAGTGCGGCGCGGTGAGCGGAACCTTCGATGCCGTAGGCGGCACCAGCCACGACCGTTCGGCCTTTCTCGGAGAGGCCGCTTGCGATTTCTTCGGCGACGGAAGTGCCGTAGCCGGTAGCTGCGCGTGCTCCCGTAATTGTGACGCGGTCAGCAGCATCTCCACGGAGCAGATCGGTGTTGCCGTTTACCCAGAGCCCGTAAGGGGTGCGGTCACCGAGGTCGTTCAATGAGGAAGGCCAGTCGGCGTCGGAAGGAATGATGAACCGATCTCGTGCGCTCTTTGCCATGAGGGAGGCGGCTTGACCCACGCCGTGATGAGTGCGAATATGTTCGCGCCAGACCGCAGCTTCGGCGCGATCCATGCCGGGTATCTCAGTGTCGCGATCTGCAAGCGCGATCAACTCTTCTGCGCCAACGCGGGTGAGTAATCGTCCGGTTGCCTCGTCGTTAGGCGTGCCGACAAGCGAGAGCAGCAGGCGTGCGGATCGCTCGTCTCGTACGAGATCGGAGAGGGTAGGCATCAGCTGGCTCCTTCGTTGTCAATGCTCACCACTTCGTTGTCAAAGCTCACCACACAGGTGCGTCCCCAGGGCCACAACACAGTCACTCGAAGATATGTTCGATAGAATGCTCGGCGATGCAAAATCCCGAACCCCTGCTGCTCACGCTCGACGTTTCACTGCCAGTCGCACCCGAGGCTGCGCAGTGCGGGTTTCCGAGCCCAGCCCAAGACTACCCAACTGAAGAGCTGAGCCTTGTCGAGCATCTCATTCGCGACCGTGCGGCCACCTACTTTTGGCGAGCTGCGGGGCGGTCGATGGAGCCCCTGATTCCAGACGGGGCGCTGCTGATCGTTGATCGCGGTGTCACGCCAGTGCCCGGGCGCATCGTGGTTGCGATTGTTGACGGCGAGTATACGGTGAAGCGCCTGCATGTTGACCAGAGTGGTCAGGTCACGCTGCGGGCCGAAAACCCAGGGTTTCCGCACCTCGTGCTGCCCGAGCTGAGCGAGATGACGGTGTGGGGCGTCGTCACGTTCATCATCAGCCCGGCCTCATAATCTCGGTGGCTCGGTGCGCACTCAACCGTCACTCAACAAGAGTCGCAGAGAACCTGAGAGGGGCTGTTGTTCACCCCTGCTCAGGTCCCTGCTTCTATCGCACTTAGGGCCGAGGATGCTTGACGTCCAGGGCAGCGAATATACGAGCGCCTAGAGCCTCCTGGTGCCGCCGGTACTCGCGCGGCGTCAGCCCACGGGCTACGAGTTCGCGAGCACGCTCGGGATAACCGAACACCTCGGGCAACCCACCGGCCTGCAATTGCCGCATGGCCTCGTGGCGCACCTGCGAGCCGGGGTGGGTGAAGCCGTGCGGCTCGTACTGAAACAGATTCCAGCACCAGGCGACGGCGTCGCCCCGGCTGAACCCTGCCCAGCGACCTTCATTGATCACCCGATCATCGTTGGGGTTGGACAGCGCCTCCTCGATCTTCGCCCAACCGAGCAAGCGGCGCTCCTCAGCAGCAGACTCCCGCTGGTTTTTTGCTTCCTGCTCGGCGTTCTCGACCGCGCCTCTGACTAGCTCGTTGAGCTGATCCGCAGAGATCTCGCTGCCTCCCGTGTCACCGACGAAGCCGACCGGCGGATGGGCCGCCAGCACTGCGAGTGCGGCTTGCTCGGCTTCGAACTCATGCCCTGACTGAAACGGGACGTGCTGGTAACGCAAGTTGAGTTCGCCCCACCAGCCGTCGCGGTGGGTGAACCTGTTCTTTGACGTAGGCATGTTGAATGCCCCTCTCCGGGGCATCGCCCCATCGGATCTTGCATCACGAGGTTTCGTGAGCCCGTTCTTCCCCTGGGACACCCGGGAATCGATGGATTCGGGTTGTCGCGCGACCAGCCAGGTACCTACGGTCACGACTCTTGAACGTGAAA
Source organism: Leucobacter alluvii (assembly GCF_039530485.1). Taxonomy (NCBI): domain Bacteria; kingdom Bacillati; phylum Actinomycetota; class Actinomycetes; order Micrococcales; family Microbacteriaceae; genus Leucobacter; species Leucobacter alluvii. Next base: position 81,607 of record NZ_BAAAOP010000001.1, read on the forward strand.
GTGACTCTAGCACGATTATGTGGCGGCCGGCCCTTTCGTTCAGTGTCGGTCATTGAGGTTTGAGAACGTCAAGTCTGAGAGGATCACCTAGAATCTCCATGTGGCCTACGAACGAAAACCTGGCGAACCACTAACTGTTGAGTTCGTTCCCGCTGCGACAGTCGAACCGTTAGTTTCTGTCAAAGAGTCTGACTCGCTCGCACTTGCCCGCACGCAAATGGAACTGCATGATTTCTCACAACTTCCCGTCCTTCGGGGTCCGAAAGCCGTAGGCGTCGTGAGTTGGGAAAGCATCGGCCGCACACTTGTGCGCAACCCGGATGCGACGCTTAAAGATTGCTTGGATGAGTCCTGGCAAACAGTACGTCTTACCGATGAGTTACTGCCGATCATTCCCCGAGTAAACGAGCACGGATACGTTGTTGTCCTTGACGAACGTGACCATGTTCGTGGAATTGTCACAGGTGCAGATCTCGGCGAATTGCTTGCGGGAGTTGCGGGGCCTTTTCTTGAGTTTGAAACCATCGAGAATGTACTACGTGAAATTGTCACGAAGTTGAAAATCGCGAACTTGCTCAGTGTAGACACCATCAAGGCAGTGCTCCCGAAGAGCGACAAACCAGCCGATCGCATTGCTCAGGACTTCACATTCGGTGAACTCCGACAGATCATTTGCAGCGAGAAGGTCTGGCCTGCCTTGCAGAGCAGTTACGACCGTGAAGCAATACTGGTGCACCTAGATGATGCTGTTCGCACCCGAAACCTTCTCATGCACTTTCGCACCCTCACAGAAATGGACAATGACGCCATCTCGCGACTACCAAGCCTGAGAAAAGTGATGGTCGAGGTGCGAGACGGGTTGGAGAACAACTGAATTACTGGCATAGCCGCCTTGTAATCAGCCCGGCCTCATAATGTCGGCGGCTCGGCATAGCATCATCGCGTGCCTGCCCCAATATCCATTGCTCTGATAGACGCTGAAAGCTTCTACGCGAGCTGCGAAGCTGCATTCGACCCGAAACTTCGCGGCCGACCTATCGTGGTGCTCTCGAACAACGACGGTTGCGTCGTTGCGGCCAACTCGATAGCGAAGCAGATCGACCCTGGCATCATGTTCAAGCCCTACTTCCAGATCAAGGCCTGGGCGCAAACGATGGGTGTCGCAGTGCGGTCATCGAACTACGAGCTGTACGGAGCCGTGTCGAACAGGATCGCCAACCCTCGCATGTTGCAGTGAATGCAACTGTCCGTGCTTGCAATCGATACCTATTCGGCTCCTTCGGTGTCGAAGTGTTCCGACCATAACAGCGTGATCTCGCGGATGCGGAGATCTGGGTTGACACAGTGATGCACTGTCCCATACTTTGTTGCATCTAATGCAAGATTTTGAGGCTTCTCCAGCGGCGCTTCGGCTGATCACGTCAGCATCGAACGTCGCACTGGCGAACCCGGAAGCGCAGGTTTTCAGTGCGATGATCGATGGTTGGCGGAACCAGCAGCTGTCGCGCGGGCTCCGTGAGCAGACGATCCGGAACCGGACGGCGACGGTGACACGGTTCCGTGATTTCGTGGACAAACCGCCTTGGAGGTGGACTGTCGCGGATGTGGATGAGTTCACTGCTCAGTCTGGCGGTCGCACTCGGACGTTGTCGACGATGCGCGCCAACCATGGGTCTATCCGTGGGTTCTGTGACTACCTCACGAACCCGTTGTACGACTGGATGGAGATCTGCGATCGCGAGTTTGGGGAGGTCCCTTCGCAGGTGTGCCTGCCGTGGAACACGGTGGCGCACCGGTTCGAGTTCGAAGGCGATGGGAAGCGTCGCCCGTTCACGTACGACGAGATCGAGCGCCTGTTCGATACGGCCGACGCCCGCGTCGAGCTGCTCGTGAGTTCCGGGCGAAAGGGTGCGCTCGGCGCGTTGCGGGATGCCCAGTTGCTGAAGACGGTCTACGCGTTCGGTCTGCGCCGCACTGAGGCGGTGATGCTCGATACCGTCGATTTGCACCACAACGCGAAGATGCGCCAGTGGGGCCGCTACGGCGCGGTCCACGTGCGATGGGCGAAGGCGGCGGGCGGTGGCGCGCCACGACGTCGCACGGTGCTGCTGGTGCCGGAATTCGACTGGTGGGTCCCCGGCATGCAGCAATGGCTCGAGCAGGCCCGGGCCCGTTTCGCGCCCGGAGACGACCTCGACGCGCTCTGGGTGACCGAGCGCCGCACGCGTCTGTCTGCTGGGTATCTCGATCGGAGGTTCGCAGAGTTGCGTGATGAAGCCGGCCTGTCGAAGGACCTGACGTTGCACAGCCTCCGGCACTCCTATGTCACGCACCTTCTGGAGTTCGGGTACGCCGATCGATTCGTCCAAGAGCAGGTCGGGCATATGCATGCCTCGACGACCTCGATCTACGCCTCCGTCAGCTCGGACTACAAGAACCGTGTGCTCGCCGAAGCGCTGAAGGCCCTCATCGAAGGAGAAGCTGATGACCGTTGAGCTCGACACAGGCTGGAATCTGCGCAGCGTGATGGCGTCGCGCGGGATCTTCCAGACCTCCAAGCTGAAGCCCCTGCTCGAAGAGCGCGGCATCGACCTGTCCCGGGAGCAGGTGTATCGGCTGGTGACTCAGCCGCCACAGCGGGTGCGTCTCGACGTGTTGGCGGCGTTGTGCGATGCGCTGGAGTGCTCGCTCGACGATCTCGTGACGATCACTCGCCGGGAGGTCACGGCCCCGGTGGCGGTGGGTGAGGAGGCGACACGGGGGTCGATCGGTGATCTCCGTCCTGTTCGCGCGGCGATTCGTCGGCCGCGTACGAAGTAGCCGCGGTGGCCAAGCCTCCGCAGCTGCCGCGAGTCGCGGAAGTCGTCGCTCTCGTCCGCCCTCTCGTTCCCGAGATCTCTCCCGAGCGACTCGCTGAGATCGTGCATTCGGTCGCGCCAGTACCCCTCACGCAGCGGCTTCTTGAGCTCGCGCTGATCAAGCAGCCCGGAGTCCTGGAGGGGCAGCATGCGAACGTCCCGGTGACCGTTCAGGATCTGGCCCGTGTGTTGGTCGAAGAAGGGGCAAGCCGGGTGGTGCTGCCGACGTGCGAGTCCTGCGGACGTGCGGTGAGAATGCCCCACAAGACGCCGAGCGGTGGTCGGCACTGTTCCCGATGCGAGCGGAACGCCCGGTCCGTCTCGTGCGCGTCCTGTGGCCGGGTCCGGCCCGTGCAGCGCACGATCGACGGACAGCGCTTCTGCCGTGACTGTTGGCGAGCCGACCCTCGATCGTTCGGCGACTGCTCGCGATGCGGTCAGCATGCGACCATCATCGTCCGCCGCCCGCAACTCGTCTGTCTGGCCTGTTACACCGCACCGATCAAGACCTGTGGTCTCTGCGGAGAACCTGGCCGCGTCGCCTCCCACCTCGACGGACGACGAGTATGCGCGCGCTGCTACTACGCGATGCGCAGACCACAACCTTGTCCCGAGTGCGCGCGCAGGGTGTTCCTGACGGGCTTCATGAACGGTCAGAAGGTCTGCGCTGATTGCGCGGGCGCTCCGATCACGATGGCCTGTCCCGGATGCGGCTCGATTGAGGAGATTCGCAAACATCACCTCTGCGTCGAGTGCCGCCGGCCAGTCGCGATCCAACAGCTTCTCGCCGACGATGCGGGAGAGATCCGCGCGGACCTCCACCCCCTTGCTGACTATCTGCTCACGCACCATGGCAAAGCGGCGTCGCTTGAACGCTGGCTACACAAGAGCAAGTGCGCGATGGTGCTCCGCGAGCTCGCGGACGGGACCCTGCCACTCACCGCCGAGGCGATCATCACCCGAGCCCGCTCGGGACAGTCGGTCGCGTTCCTCCTCTCACTGCTGGTCCGTTCCGGCGTGCTGCCGGAGCTTGACGTCGAGAGCACGCGTTTCGACCACTGGCTCAACGGCTGGCTCGATGACATCGAGGATCCTGAAGACCGGCTGATACTGCGCCGCTACTGCACCTGGGAGCTCCTCCGTTCCGCTCGGACCCTGCGCAGCGCGTCCAGCCCTGCTTCCGGCTTCCTGAGGCAACGGGCTGCGCTGAAGTACTGCGCCGCGTTCCTTCGAGAGATCCGGTCGCAGCAGGAGACGTTGGCGACCTTCCCGCAGCGCCGACTTGACGCGTATCTGACCGATTCGCCGAGCCAACGCGACGCGCTGGCACCATTCACTCGCTGGCTGCGAAAGCACCGGCTGAGCACCGTTCGGGTCGAGTTCCGATCCCATCGTCTCGAAGGCCGAGACTACGCCTCCGACCACCGATGGCAAATGGCCCGCAGGTTCCTCTCCGCTGCCGACATGGACCCGAAGACCCGAGCCGCGGGCCTCCTCGTGCTGCTCTACGGGATCCAGCTGACCCGCATCGTCACGATCACACGGGCACAGGTCGATACGAACTCGCGGCCCGTAACGCTCACCGTCGGGGCCGAGCCGATCGAACTCCCTGAAATCCTCGGGAATGCGATGGTCAACCTCGTCGCCGCATCCGCGAGGCATCCCGAGGGATGGCTCTTCCCCGGTCGGAACCCTGGCAAACACCTCACCCCAGGCCCGCTGAGCCGCCGTCTTCGCGCCGAAGGCCTGCTCACCGGAAGCGCCCGCACAACAGCGCTCATCGAGCTCACCCGGCAAATGCATCCCCGGATCGTCTCGGATCTCCTCGGCATCACGACCGCGTCCGCTGCCGCATGGTCGCGTCTCGCCGGCGGTGAGTGGTCCGACTATCCGGCACTCCGTTCCACCCATGCCTGACCGAGCATCACACCTCGGAGCCTTGGCCCGATATCGCTACACGCAGCTGGTCGACGGTTGGCGACCCGGCGAGCCCCGCTGGGGTGCGGAACACCCTGCAGGCGAGCCCGACAGTGGCGTGCTCGTCAGCGAAGGGGTCCACACCGTCGACGAGCACGGTCGGGGACCCGTGGAACCCAAGTCGCACCGCGTCCTCAGCGGTCTCGACTCGCTGATGCGTGATCCGGACATCTGATCGGCCATCGACGACCTGAGCGAGCCGCTGGTCGAGCGCCTCCCAGTTGGGGCAGCCGTCGAAGTACTGCAGGGTGATCTCCATGGTTGGTCCTCTCAGTTCTCGGCGCTGCGGAGCATCAGGAGCGCTCCGGCGATCGCGGCGATGACGATGACGATGTCGGCGACGTTCCCGATGAACCAGTTGCCGTAGGCGAGGAAGTCCACGACGTGCCCCTGCGCGAATCCTGGTTGGCGGAAAAGCCGGTCGCCGGCGTGCGAGGCTGCGGCCCCGCCGAGCGCACCGATCACGATCGCCCATCCGGGGCGTCGGACTCGGAAGGCGAACACGATCGCGGTGACCGTGGCCGCGACGGCGATGAGAGCGAACACCCGGGTGGAGCCCTCGCCGAAGGAGAATGCCGCGCCGGGGTTGTAGGCGAGTTGCAGGCCGAGCAGGTCGCCGATCAGCGGGATGCGCTCGTGCTCCGACAGAGTGGCCTCGGCCCATGCCTTCGTCCCCTGATCGATGAAGACGACGACCACGGCGATCAGGAGTGCCCAGGCAGTGAGCCGCCAGCGCCCCCTCTGCGGCCGCTGTTCCGATGCCGACTCAACGTCTGCGTTCGTGTCCGGAGTCATGCGAGGACCTCGAAGAGACGGACGATGACGCCGGACTCGATCAGGATGAACAGGCCCAGGCCGATGAACACGACCGGGACGAGCCAGTGCTCGACGCGCTCGAGCGTCTCGGTGACCGCCTTGTGCGTGCCGATCAGGCGTCCGGCGGCACACCAGACGGCGACGAGGATCAGGAACACGACGATCATGATCACGACGTCGCCGGGAGTGCTGGTGCGGAAGATCGGCGTGTAGAGGGAGATGTTGTCCGCCCCGTTGGCGATCGTGATCCCCGCGACGCCCCACAGGCCTACTGCGCTGATCTTGTCGTCGTCGTCGTCATCATCGTCGCCGTTGCGGCGCAGGCCGCGCACTAGGGTCCAGATGCCGATGCCGAGCGGGATGAGACCGAGGAAGCCCACCCATTCGTCCGGGACGATCGTGAGACCGAGCGCGGCGATCACGCTGATCACGACGAGGGTGATGAACCCGAGATACTGGCCAGCAATGATCTGCCACGGCCGTGGCTTCCCCCGGCTGGAGGCAAGGAACAGTACCGTGAGCACGACGATGTCGTCGATGTTGGTCGCAGCGAACAGGCCGATCGCTGAGCCGATGGTCGCGAGCATCAGCTCGCCAACCGTGGTGTGCGGGTGCGTGCGGCGCGCAGGCCGTTGAGGATCACGATGACCTCCGCGACCTCGTGGACCAGGACGACAGCCGCAAGTCCCAGCACACCGAACAGCGCCAGCGGGAGCAGTGCGGTGATGATCAGCAGCGACAGGATGATGTTCTGGTTGATGATCCGCCGGCCCCGCCGGGCGTGCTCGAACGCCCGCGGGATGAGACGCAGGTCATGGCCGGTGAAGGCCACGTCCGCGGACTCGATCGCTGCATCGGAGCCGGTCGCCCCCATCGCGATGCCGATGTCCGCGGACGCCAGGGCCGGGGCGTCGTTGATGCCGTCGCCGATCATCGCGACCGATCCCGCCTTCGACAACTCGCCGATCGCGGCCGCCTTGTCCTCGGGACGCAGCTCCGCGCGCACGTCACCGATCCCCGCCTGCGCAGCCAGCGCACGAGCAGTGCGGGCGTTGTCCCCGGTGAGCATCGTCACGCCGATACCCTGATCCGCGAGCGTGCGGACGACTTCGGGGACTTCGGGGCGCAGCTCGTCGCGGACACCGATCGCGGCGACCGCCACTCCACCGCGGTGGACGATCACGACGGTCATGCCCTGTTCCTCAAGAAGCGCGACCCGGTCGCCGAGCTCGCCGGCGTCGAGCCAGCGGGGGCTGCCGACCGTGATACGAGCGCCATCGACGGTGCCTTCGATGCCGTGCCCGGCCTGCTCGGTCACGTCCGCGGCCGCGGGAACGCCCGGGGCGGCGGCGGTGATCGCGGAGGCGAGGGGGTGCGTGCTGTGCTGCTCCAGCGCCGCCGCCCAGGCCAGTGCCTGCGTCTCGGTCACGCCGTCCGCGGTGAGGACGACGGTGACCGCGGGCTCGTTGCGGGTGAGGGTGCCGGTCTTGTCGACCGCGACGTGCCGGACCGTTCCGAAGCGCTCGAACACCGCGCCGGATTTGATGATCACGCCGAACTTGCTCGCCGCGCCGATCGCGGCGACGACCGTCAGCGGCACAGAGATCGCCAGCGCGCACGGAGAGGCGGCGACCAGCACGACGAGCGCGCGGGTGATCCATACCTCCGGGTCGCCCAGCAGCGACCCGATGATCGCGACGAGGGCGGCGAGGATCAGCACACCCGGGACCAGCGGCCGCGCGATCCGGTCGGCGAGACGCGCCCGCTCGCCCTTCTCGGTCTGCGCCTGCTCCACCAGCTCGACGATCGTGGTGAGCGAGTTGTCGGTGCCCGCCGCGGTCGTCTCGACCTCCAGCGCGCCGGCGCTGTTGATCGCGCCGGCCGACACCGCAGCGCCGGGCTCGACCTCAACCGGGATCGACTCTCCGGTGATCGCCGAGGTGTCCAGGCTGGAACGCCCCGCCCGGACGATCCCGTCGGTCGCGATCCGCTCACCCGGACGGACCACCATGACCTGGCCGACCGTCAGCTCTTTCGCCTGAACCTGCACGGACCCCCCGTCGCGCAGCACTGTCGCCGTCTCCGGCACGAGCTTCAGCAGCGCCCGCAGTCCGCCACGGGCGCGGTCCATCGCCTTGTCCTCGAGGGCCTCTGCGATTGAGTACAGGAACGCCAGCGCCGCGGCCTCTTCGACGTAGCCGAGGATGACCGCGCCGATCGCGCTGATCGTCATCAGCAGCCCGATGCCGAGTTTGCCCTTGAACAGCTTGCGAATCGCGCCGGGCGTGAACGTCGACGCGCCCAGCAACAGGCCGGCCCAGAACAGCATGAGCGCCGGGATCTCGAGAACGGACCACTCGAAGACCAGACCTGTCAGGAACGCGACACCGGAGAAGACCGGCACCATGATCCCGCGGTCCTTCCACCAGGGCCGCTCCACCTCTTCGGGCTCATCCGCCGCAACGGCAGGCTCGTGCTCGCAGCCACACGCCGCACTCACGCGTCCGCCCCTGTACCGCAGCAGCCCGGCACCGTGCACGCTGAGTCCACGCAAGGTGCGTGCTCATCTACAGCCAGCGTCACATCCACGAGCGCGACGAGCGCAGCAGCAAGATGCGGGTCAGCGATCTCGTAGCGAGTCTGGCGGCCCTCAGGCTCAGCGACCACGATCCCGCAGTCTCGCAGACAAGTGAGGTGGTTCGACACGTTCGAGCGAGTTAGGTCGAGCTCACGTGAGAGCACCGCCGGGTAGCTCGGTCCCCCGAGCAACGTCATCAGGATCCGAGAGCGCGTCGGGTCGGCCATGGCCCGGCCAAGCCGGTTCATGACGTCGAGACGCGAAGCAATAGTCAGCATGCACTGAACTATACAGCACCGGCTGATCAATCAGCGCTCCACCAACAAGCGGCACAGCTACCGATTGCTCGTGAATACGCGACTCAGCAACAATCGGTGCTACCAGTAGAGATCATCTCGCGCTACTCCGCTTGGCAAGAGGTGTACTCGATCGACGAATCATTCGTCGGGCTCCGAGGAAAACCAGCCGAGCTGGAGCGGGTCGGCACTGAGATTCGCCAGACGGTTCATCGGTTCACAGGGGTGCCGGTGCGCATCGCAATGGGACCAACCAAGTCCCTTGCGAAGGTTGCCGCCATAGGTATCAAGAAGACACCCGCGATGAACGGAGTGCTGCACGTCGGGCGATATGGCGAAGAGCAAATGAGCCGGATCCTCGAATCCATCCCCGTCACTGACCTTTGGGGAGTCGCAGGGCGCAGCAGAAAAAAGCTAGCAGCGATGAACGTGCACAGCGCAAGAGACCTGCGAGATCTTGACCCAAAATGGGCCAGGAAGAAGTTCAACGTGAATATGGAGCGCATCGTGCTCGAACTACGCGGCATTCCATGCGTTCCGCTCGAACTGATCCCACCGACAACCAAAGACCAACTGATCTTCTCGCGCAGTTTCTCGAAGAAGATCGCCGACGACCGTGAGATGGAGCAGGTGATCTCGCTGTACGCGCAGCGAGTATCGGCGAGGCTACGTGCACAGGGTTCACTCGCCGGGCTTTTGTCTGCCTGGGCAATGACTGGCTGGGCAGATACCGGCACCGTTGCCCACAGCGCTCAAGTTTCCGTAGGGCTCTCCGCACCAACTGACGACCCGATCACACTCACCAAGGCTGCACGAGCACTGATGCCGAAACTTTTTCCAACCGAGGGCATCAGGTACGCCCGTGCAGGTGTTGTGCTCACTGACCTGCGTCAGGCTGACGGTGTGCAACCGCTCGACCTCTTCAGGCCAGAGTTCGAGGGGCGCGGCGTCGGGCAAGCCCTCGACGCGATCAATCGCAAGTTCGCAACCACCGCGGTTGGCGTCGGACGTGGCGGCATGAAGGCCCCTCCCGGTTGGGAGATGAAACGCGAGTTACTATCTCGCCGATGTCTCACCAACTGGGACGAGCTACTCGTCGCCGCGGCATAGTTCAGCGCGAGGACGGTTGCTGGCTTCGGGCTCAGGCTCCGACAAGTTGCTTGTTCGCGTGCACGGCAGACGATTCTGCAGCAGACCTCTGGCGCCGCCGCTCGTGAACGCGAACCCGCGCGAGGAGCCCCATGCAGACGATGCCGTTCGCTACAAACTTCAACGCGTTCCAGATGCACACAAGGAAGATGACATAGAGCCACTTCGATGCGCCACCGTCAACGAGAGTCGCGACGTAGGTTGCAGCGAACAAGTAGGGCACCGACAGAAGCATCGCCGGTGCGGCCCACTTGAGGCCGCTGCGAGTGCGGAGCGCGGTGATCGCAATATTGCTAGGCATGAAGCGTCGCATGAAGCTGCGAACGTAGATGCTGACGATCCAGATCAGGCGAAACATGGTGACAGTCCTCTCCAAGTCGAGGGCGACAGGAGGAAGAAAAACTGTTCAGCCAAGGCCGTTGAGTTGTGTCACCGCTCGAAGCGATGACGTAGCAGGTAGAGGCCGCCTAACCCCAGGGTACGCTTGCTTCTGAAGGAACGGAAGCGGAATGCTCCGGTTTGGGTAGTTCAATCAGCCGAAGGCGCGTGTCGCCCGTGCGTCGCGGCATGCTTAGACGAGTCCGATGGCTCTCAGTTGTCCTAGCACGTGTCTCGCGCCGTACACACCGCAAACCCAACTCAATCACTCCTGACGGACCGACGATGATCGGGTACACTCGAAAGAGGCGAAACGCCTACTTCCCAGTCCACACTAGGGAACCCGAGACAATCCAAGATTTTCGGAAAAACCCGCTCTGACCAGGGATTTTCCAAGGGGTCGCAGGTTCAAATCCTGTCAGCCCGACCGAAAAGCCCAGGTGGGAGCATGTTTCTCACCTGGGCTTCGTCGGTTCTGGATGTGATCACTCGCTTGTCCACTTGCTCGATCTGCTCGATCCTTGCGCTGACTAAGTGGACCAATCCACTTCGGGCTCGTCGCCCGTGGGTGTGCCGATAGGTGCCCATGAGGTGGACTAAGAATCCGAGCAGGCCGCTGCTCCGGCCCCTTCTGGAAAGGTCGGAGCGGCTGTTCAGCGGTGGTCATAGGTGGGGTCCGTTGTTGCGGTCGCTGCGAAGAGGAACTGGTCGGCCTGTCTGCCGGTCTCCGCGAGGTGCCGGTGGTGGTCGGAGCTGCATTGCTTCGCACGACGCTCGTTGCTGTTCAGTGAGCGTCCAGGGGGTGCCGTACCTCGCTTTCTCGCATGCGCCCAGCCATCAGCGCGATGAGCGCCAGAACTGGTGGGATGACTCCTGCGATCACGAAGATCGTGGGGATGGGTACGAGGAGCGAAAGAGGGCCGGCTATAGCGATCGAGACCGGCATGAACGCGATCGAGACGAAGAAGTCGAGGCTCGCGACTCGGCCGATCATGTCGAGCGGCACGAGTCGCTGAAGCAGCGTCCCCCAGACAACGACCCCGGCTCCCGTCGTTGCGCCGACAAGGAACAGCGCTCCGAGCATCAGGATCAGGTTGTTGGCGACGCCGATAACCACGAGAGGAAGCGTGCCCCCGCCCCAGCAGACGATCATGAACGTGAGGTAGCGACGCGGGAGTTTCAGCGACGACACGACGAGCGAGCCGACCGCCCCGCCGATCCCGTATGCAGCGAGGAGGAATCCGAAAGTCGCTTCGGCGTCCTCGAATCGGTCGCGGGTAAGGAAGGGCAGGAGCACCTCGATCGGACCCTGGATGATGAGCGCGAGTGAGGAACCGAAAATCAGCGTCCAGAGCAGCCAGCGCGTGCGCGACACGTAACTTACTCCCGCACGGAGGTCTCCCCAGATGCTCGTACGCTCCTCGGGCGATGTGCCGCGAACTGGTTCGTCGCGGTGGCTGAGGAACAGAGTGATGACGAATGCAACCAAGTACGAACCCGCGACGATTGCCGCCCCGATGGCAGGGAAGAAAAGACCGACGACGATTCCCCCGAGAGCGGGGCCGAGCCCTTGACCCATCGATGGGCGTAGTGCGCCCTCGAGTCCATTCGCAGCAAGGAGTTGTTCTGCCGGAAGTACCTCTGGCAAGTACGCGCTGTGCGCCGGATAGAAAAACGCGCTTCCGGCGCCCATCGCGAACGAGGCGACGCCGACATGCCACAGCTCGATCGTTCCGGTGAGCGATAGAACGGCCACCATACCCATAACGACGGCGGTGCAGCCCTGAACGGTGATGATGATTCGGCGTTTGGAGAATCTATCCGCGACCACGCCGCCGAGAATCGAGAACGCGAACAGGCCGAGACTCATGCCTGTTGCGACCGCGGAGAGCGCAAGAGGACTGTCATCAAGCGCGAGCACTTGAAAGACCATGACGATCGTCCACATACCCGTTCCGAAAACCTCGATGCCCACCGCAGCGAACAGAAGGCGGTAGTCCCGAGTCGCCAGAGGCCGCAAGGCAGGCATCCGGTCGAACTTCTTCTCGCTCATACGAGTGCCTCGCGATCGACCGACGCCGTCAGTTGAAGACTCGGCCAATCCTCCACGTCACGGAGGAGCTGCCGATCATGCGTCGAGAGAACGACGGCCGCCTGAGTTGCGCCGAGAGCCTCGGTGAGTTCATCAACGAGCGCAATGGAGAGATGATTGGTGGGTTCATCCAACAGCAGCACGTGGGGACGTGTCGCGAGCACGAGGGCCAGATCAAGTCGGCGCTGTTGCCCCATCGACAGCTCTCCCACGCGCTTGCCCGCCTCACGCGGACGCAGGAGACCGAGTTGTGAGAGGCCGATGGCTTCCGAGGATTCCATGACGCCTGCGGCGATGAGTTCGCCGACGTGCGCGGCATATAGCTCGCTGACCCTCCGGTCCTCTGGCAGGGCGGTTTCCTGGCGGAGGTAGCCCAGCCGCGTTCCACGAGGACACCGAGCAGTTCCGGTGTCCGGACTCAGATCGCCAGCGGCGATGCTCAGCAGCGTCGACTTGCCGACGCCGTTCGGTCCGGTCACCACGAGGCGGCCACGGTGTGAGAGCGAGAACGAAACCGGCTCGGTCAGCCGCCCCGCGACACTGACGTTGTCAACATCAATGAGGACGGCCCCGGTCCTTGTCGGAAGGTCGGGGAACCGGAAGAGCTGCGGTGGTTCGGGGACCGTAATGGCGTGAGCTTCGAGGACTTCCTGGCGCCGGTGCACGTTCTGCACGAGCCCGCCGGCGCGGGTTGCGCGGCCGTGCTTATTGGTGCCCTTTTCCGGACGCCATCCCGAGACGAGCCTGTTCTGTGCGGCGCTAAGGCTCTCCTGCAGGCGGGCATGCTCGGCTTGCTGGCGGTCGTAATCCTGCTCCCACCGGACGCGTTCGGCTTGGCGCCCCTCCCTGTATCTGGAGTAACCGCTGCCGTAGATGCGCGGGCGATCATCCAGTGTCGGGTCAAGATCGACAACGGTGTCCGCAATGTCGGACAGCAGGGCTCGATCGTGGCTGACAACGACCACACCGCCGCTGCGACTTCGGAGCTGCGCCGTCAAGAAATCGAGTCCGCTGCGATCAATATGGTTGGTGGGCTCGTCGAGTAGTAGGAAGTCATGGTCCGCGCCTAAGAGGCAAGCCAAGCGGACCCGATACCTCTGCCCCACAGATAGATCAGCGAGCAACTTAGTCTTGTCGGTCTCCGCCTCAAGGGCTTCGAGCGCTATCTGCACGCGCCGCTCGGCATCCCAGGCATCGAGCGCCTCGGCGAGTTCCAACGAGGCGGCGTACTCCTCTGCGGCTCCATCTATTCCGTTGGCAAGCGCGCGAGCCGCTGCATCGAATGTCGCCAACGCCGCAAGCGGTTCGGCGATTGAGTCCGCCACAGCCTGGCCAACGGTTCTCTCGTCGGCAGCTGTCATCTCCTGTTCGGCGAGACCAAGAGTGCCAATGCGTCGCACAGTTCCGCTATCGGGCGGCAATGTGCCGGCCAGGACGTGCAGGAGGGTGGACTTTCCGCGCCCGTTCTCTCCCACGATCGCGACTCGGGATGAGGGCGTGACGACGAGGTTGACGTAATTAAGCACAGACATCGTGCCCCTCATCACAGAGACGTCGGTGGCAGTGAGCTGCGCGTGATGGCGCGCCGGATGACGGTTGGTAGGGGTGAGCATTCGAATCCTTCGATACGGCGCACCAGAAGCCGAGAGGCAATCGGGTACGCAAATGACGGCGACCCTAGGAAGGGTTAGAACGGGCGGCCGCCGGGGGCTCGGAGTTACTCCACGAGCGCGGTGGGCCTACTCAGCCGTCACAGGAAGTACAAATGCATCTGATCAGTGTACAGGACAAGGCTGAACTCTCGCCAGGGCCGTTCCGCTCGCCCCGAAGCACCCGCGGTCTCGGGCAGCCGGTCTCGCTGTCCGAAACGGCTTCGCGCCCAGAGCTGCCACGCCTCTTGCAGGTCGAGGGCGAGAGCGGCTGACAGCATGCGCTCGGGGGTGTCCGCGATGAAGCGAGGGGGCCGCCCATGCACGCTGAGCGTCTTTGGGAGAGGCGCGTAAAAGCAACGAGGGCGTCGCCGCTCGACGTTAGAATCGGGTCTAGGGTCCGGGTTTCCGTCGATCCTCAGCGACGACACGATTCAGGAGCCCGACGATGAGCTACCGCAACAAGACCTATGTCGCCTTCGCCAGCGAAGACATCCACAACTACCGGCTCATGACGGCCTGGCGAGCGAACAAGAACATTGAATTCGACTTCACTAACGCGCACGACATCTACGAGGCGCGTGACACGAGCACGCCTGAGACGATCAAGCGGCGACTGCGGGAGCGTCTGAACAACACGAAGCAGGTCGTGCTGCTTGGCAGTCCTGCCGCCCGACGCAAGGGAGGCGACGGCTCCTCGTTCCTCGCCTATGAGGTCGGAGCGATCATCTCCCTTGGCCTTCCTGTTGTCGTCGCCAATCTCGACGGAGCCCGTCGCGGCAAGAGCGGCACCAACATTCCTGCCCCTTTAACTGACGAGGACTACTTCGCAATGTCCGTGTCGTTCGGGCCGACGATCATCAAGTACGCACTGAATCACTACGTTCCTGACTTCAATAACTCGGACAAGACCGGTCCACATAATTACAACGAGTCCGTGTATGAGAGCCTGGGGCTGAACAAGTAGTGCGCCACAAGCGGTCACTACGACGGTACGCGGGAAGATTTGCCCGGCGATTCTTGGAAGCCCTGGGTGCGTTGGCTATAGTGGGCGGCGCCCTTGCGCTCTTCGCGCCCGGTCTTCTGAACGGTCAATGGTGGCTTCTAGCGGTCGCGGGAGCACTTGCCGTGGTGTGGGCGCTGTTCTCCCTGCGACAAAAAGACCCCGATCAGAGATTTCCTTCGGAGAGCATCAGCATCCGCTTGGTCGAGGGCGACCTGTTCGAGCAGAAGGCATCAGCCCTCGTCGGGATGACGACTACCTTCGACACAGAGCCTGGAATCATTGAAGATGGCAGCGTTCAGGGCAGCCTGCTTCACAGGATCTACGGTGGATCACGGACGCGACTTGATGCCGAACTCGCATCCGCACTGACAGGTATCGGACCAGTGGGCACTATTACGAAGCCCGGCAAGGAAGACGTCTATCCAGTCGGGACCGTCGCTGTCCTCAACGGAGAGGGCACGACCTGCTACTACTGCGTCGCCTACACCTGCATGGACGAACACAACCGCGCCCAGGGCACGATCCGAGGCATCCTGGACAGCCTCGACAGCGTGTGGGACGCCGTTGATCGCAACGGCAACGGAGAGCCGATCTGCGTGCCACTGCTCGGCCAGGGGCAGTCCCGTATACCTGAGCTGACGGCCGAGGTTGCCGTCAGGCTGATCGCGTTCTCGTTCCTCCTTCGCGCCCGGCGCGGACGGTTCTCGAAGGAGTTGCGCATCGTCGTGCATCCGAACGAGATCGGCAAGATCGACCGCGCCGAGTTCCAAGCGTTCCTGCGATCCTTGGTCGCCGGATGAAGGACAGCGAGAGCAGCCTCGACATCCCCGAGCAAGAGCCCTGCGCGTTCTGCGATTACCTCAGTGGGGTGCGTCCATTTACGGTCCTCTATCGCGACGATCTGATTGCTGTGCTCGTCACAAGAGAACAACGCGGCATCGGACACCTGCTCGTGTTGCCGGCGCGGCATTACCCGACCCTGTTGGAATCCGAGCCCAACGAGCGTCATTCGATGATGGACACCCTCGCGTGGGCCGCCGCAGCGATCGACGCTGCGTTCGAGCGCCCAGGAATCGCGGTTTGGCAGAACAACGGTACAGCAGCGCACCAGGCCATTCCACACCTCCACTTTCACATCGCCGGCACTCTGAGCGGAGGAGGCACCGACTTCGGAGACGTTCCAGAGCTCACCGTGGAGCAGACCGATCAGATCGCCGCACAGATTCTGGCGGCAATCCACATCGCCCCCGATCTCCGATCAACACCCCGCTAGTCTCGCCTCAGGAGTTACGCGGACGTCCACCCCATGTCATCGCAAGTTAAAGACGCCTGCGTGTCGTCGTCGCTCGCTCACCTGCCTACCGAAAGGCGGTGGCGCGGTGACGGTCTCGATGCGCGTGATGAGCGCTGGCGATGGATACAAGTATCTCCTGTCACCGTCGCTGCCAGCGGCGGCGACAGGTAGCTCTCGACCCCGCTGACGAGGTTTTACGTGGAGGCGGGAACCCTGCCAGGACAATGGCTCGGGTTGAGCGTCGCGTCCCTCGGGAAGGGCAGCTCGCGGTGGGTGATTGAGTGTCCGGTCGACTCTAACCTCGATGAATCGCCACTGTGGACTTCACCGATCAGTTCCACGCTGGGCATCGAGTTCGAGATAGGTCTCTTCGATCTGTTTCACGACCTCAGCTGGGGGCACATGCTCCCAGAACCTCAGCACATACCATCCCGCGGATTCGAGCAGCAGATTTGTATCCCTGTCCCGTCTTCTGTTCGCCTCCAACTTCGGAAGCCAGTAGTCCGCATTCCGTCTAGGGGAAGTAGCGTGCTCAGGGCAACTGTGCCAGAAGCAGCCGTCTAAGAAGACTGCGAGCTTGACGCGCGTGAACACAATGTCTGCCCTTCGTCGCCTTTGCTCGCGCAAAGGTGCGAAATCCACTCTGTAGCGATAGCGTGGGCGAACAGTTCCCTTCGGACCGCGAGTTCCGGGCCCGTGTCTCGACGCCGGTTTGCGAGCATGGATCGCCTCACGGCTGCAGACGTCGCCCACGATCGCTTCATCCCGTCACATTAGCGCGAGCCCCGAACGAGAGATCGATGCTTGGGCAACCGGCCTTCGCGATGACAAAGGGTCGCTCTAGCTCCCAAGGCCGGCACTCTCTGCCGCTGCGAAGAACCTTAGACCGCGTGCTTGCGCCCTGAAAACTGAGAGCGGCTGCGGCTGAAACGCTCTGTGCAAGCCAGCCTCGCGGTGATCGTGACTCACCGAAGCTCCCGCCGCCGAAATACCACCACAGCCGCCGCAACCAGCACCACGTTCACCCCGAGCCCGGTTGCCACCGGCCACCAGATCGCAGCCGCATCCGGAGGAGTCCCCGTCGCGACCGCGGCGGCGGCCGGGAGCAGGCCGGCGGGCGTGAACTCCGCGAGTCGGGGTGCCACGCCCGCGAGTGCAAGCAAGAAGAACGTGCCGACGCCGACGCCCGCAGCAGCGGCCATCGCGTCGAAGGTCGCCGAAGCGAGCAGTGACACCGTGATGAGCACCGTGGCGAGTACGACCCACAGGCCGGTCGCGCCGAGCATCGCCCCGAGATCACCAACGCCACCACTGGCACCGCCGCCACCCCCAAAAGCACCAAACACGACCCGGGTCACACCCCAAGACACCAACGCCCCGATGAATGCAGCAACCGCAACGAACCCCACGAGCACCACCGCGTGGCTCACCACGTACGCGGCCCGCGACGCGGGCTTCACCAGCAGCAGCGATGCAACGCCCGAGCGCACCTCGGTGTTGATCGCACCGGCGGCCATGATCACGACCACGAAGACGGCGAGCTGTGAGAGGTCGGTGATCCAACGCGCTGCCGCGTCAGCGGCCGTGGGTTCGGGCAGCGCGAGCGCGGTGAGCTCGCCTCCGCCGAGCGCCCCGGCGAGAATCTCGTTGGTGAAGCGCGCGATGAGGGGGCCGCTCGCCGCGAGGAAGACGAGCACGACGGGCAGCACCCAGATGCGCCAGGTGCGCACCACCTCGCGAGCGCGCAGCCGCAGGAGCGGAAGCATGGCGTTCATCGGGCACCCTCCACGAGATCGACGAACACGTCTTCGAGGCTGGCCGCCCGAGGTTCGAGCCGGAAGAGGCGGCAACCGAGCGAGCTCACGACGGCGGCGACGCGGGCGGCGCCGTCCTCGACATCGTCGACGGTGACCACGAGGGCGCGCGACCCGGGGGCGTCCTCGGCCACGTCGAGCACCCAGCCGGATCCGGCACCAACCCTCGTAGCAGCACGAAGCGCCTCGCGCAGCCGCTCCGGCTCATCGGCCTCGACGACGAGTCGACTGCGCGATCCGCCGAGCCTGGCCCGCACATCGCGGAGCGCACCTTCGGCGGCGACGCGTCCGTTGCTGAGAATTGCGACGTCGTCGCAGACGCGCTCGACGTCGGGCAGCAGGTGCGTGGAGAAGAACACGGTCGTCTTTCCTTTGAGTTCGGTGATGAGTTCGAGCACGGCTCGGCGGCCCATCGGGTCGAGTGCGGAGGTCGGTTCGTCGAGCACGAGCAGCTGCGGGCTGTTGATGAGGGCTTGCGCGAGGCCGAGCCGCTGACGCATTCCGCGCGAGTATCCGCCGACGCGGGCGCGGGTGTCGGCGAGGCCGGTGAGTTCGAGCAGCTCGGGAACCCGACGACGAACAGTGCTCTGGGGGAGCTGAAACAGCGTCGCGGCCTGCTCGAGCACCTCGCGCGCGGTCATCCACGACGGGAACCCGGGAACATCGGGGCAGTAGCCGATGAGGGGCCGCACCTCGGCGCTTCCGGGCGCGTGGCCGAACAGGCGGGCGCTGCCACTGGT
This sequence comes from Leucobacter alluvii, assembly GCF_039530485.1. Taxonomy (NCBI): domain Bacteria; kingdom Bacillati; phylum Actinomycetota; class Actinomycetes; order Micrococcales; family Microbacteriaceae; genus Leucobacter; species Leucobacter alluvii. The sequence goes on from NZ_BAAAOP010000001.1 coordinate 100,254, forward strand.
CGCGCGGGCGAGCGCGAGCAGGATCCGGATCGCCGTCGTCTTGCCCGCCCCATTCGCGCCGAGAAAGCCGAACACCGACCCCCGCTCGACCCGCAGGTTCAGGCCATCGAGTGCGAGCCGCGATCCGTAGTGCTTCGTGAGCGAACGGGTTTCGATCGCGGGGGAGTCGTGGGGGCCGCTCATCGCTGCGCCCCGGTCGCACCGGGCTCGGAGCCGTACAGGCCCTGGACGGTGCTCGCCACGTTCGCCGGAGCCTGCGCGGCAGTGTCGGCGACGGGCGCGGGTCGGCGGCCCACCGCGAGGAACAGGATCGGCCCGATCGTATTCGCCACCAGGATGATGAGCACCCACGGCCACTTGCGTCCGAACTGCACCCGCTGCGTGGGGGTCTTGACGAGCACCAGCAGGCTGACCGCGGCGAGCAACGCCTGCAGCGACAGGGCGACCACCACGATGAGCCCGGTCGTCGTGGCCAGTGAGGGGAAATCCGTATTCATGCGCGATCTTCTTTCTCGGCGACGAAGCCAGCGGATAGGTATTGCCTACATCCTTGCAATACAAAGTACCCGAGTCAAGTCCGCCGTGTCGGTGGCCGGATCGCGCAGCGCACCGCCGCCAAAGCCCCTGCGGGCCCGTTTCGCTTACGGAGCCGGCGTCGTGCCAGCGCCCGCACCGGCCGCGCGCCAGGCACGGCGCAGCCCCGCCCGCAACGGCAGCACGATCACGGCGAGCGCTGCGGCGATCCCGAGGGGGAGGGTCGCGGGGACCAGCAGCCCCCAGCGTCCGCGCGGGTGCCGCGCGTCGAGTATCGATGCGGCGATCACGGAAGCCGACATCGCGGTGAGCGTCGTCGCGCTCGCGGTGCGCACGAGCTGGTCCTCGGTCGACGTCTGCTTCCGCGCGGCCCACAGTGCCGCGCCGACGCCGAGCGCAGCGGTAGCGGCGAGCGCGCGCTTCGATCCGGAGCGATTGCGTCGCCCGGTGAGGCTGAAGCCGGAGGCGACGCGGTCGGGGAGCCGCTTCCAGGTCAGCGCCAGCGCGCCGGACGATGCCGCCGCGATCACGAGGGGAGTGAGTTGCGCCGTGCGCACCGCGCGATCGGGAATCTGGTCGAGCACATCGCTCGTGGCGTCATCGGGGCGAATGAGCCCCAGACGCACCGCCAGCGCCCCGAGGTTCACGGTCCAGCCGGCTCCGAGCAACCGCGGCACGAAGAGCTGCGAGCTGTCCGGGTTCCAGGTGCGCGACCGCACCTCCGCGCTCAGCGGTCCCCGCAGCTCGACGGGCACGCCCAGCACGCGGAGGTTGGGATTCTCGGCAGGGGTGTCGCTCGTCAGTGCGTCGAGCAGATCCGCAGCGTAATCCTGAGCCGGCCCCAGCGCCTCGACCGGATCGATGCCGGCCTCGGCGAGCTCGTCGAGCTGGGCTGCGAGCGCTTCGAGCGCGAGCATCCGATCCTGCCGTGAGAGTGCGCCGAGGTGCGCGTCGACCTCCCGCAGATACGTCTTCATGCGTCGCCCTCCAGCTGCAAGACGCGGTGCATCGCGCTGCTCAGGGCGCTCCATGCGGCCGCTCCCTCCGTGAGCGCGGCGCGTCCCTCATCGGTGAGTCGGTAGTACTTGCGCGGCGGGCCGCCAGCGGCCTCCACCCAGCGTGTCTCCACCTTGTCGGCCTTGTCGAGGCGCGCGAGCAGCGGATAGACCGTGCCCGGGGTCGCGGTCAGCGCCGGGTACTGGCCGAGCTGCTCGATGATCTCGATGGAGTAGCACTCGTCGCGGTCGAGCACGGCGAGAATCGCGAGTTCGAGCACTCCCTTGCGGAGTTGCGCGGTGCGGTCGCTCGTGGCCATGCTGAACAGCCTTGCAATACATGGGTGGGTTGTCAAAGTTGTATGACGACGCCCCCTTTGCCAGGTTGGACCCGATCACGAGACCATAGATGTTTGGGCGCGTTCTGAGACCTCTGAGTTACGGAAGCCTTCGCCAATCGCGGTTCGACCTATAAGCCCGCTGCGACGAGATCTCGGATCAGCGCCGCGCACTTCTGGACCCGGTCCTCGCGATCGATGGCCTCGCCGTCGATAGTCACTTGACTGACGCGTAGGAAAGCAACGTCATCTGCGCCATGCCGCTCGCAGACTTGTCGAAAACGAACTGCAGCGTCCTGATCAACAGGCGGACTGAGTTCGAAACCTTCCTTTACGCACCGGATGCCCGTATCGCTCGCGGACAAACGCAGCCATCGGGGTTCTGTTTCGTAACCACGGAACCACGGGTCCTGCACGGCTTGCCCAACGCTACTCGTATTCCAGGAAGCGAGGAGGAAAGGATCGCGATAGCGTGCAGAGCCAGTGAGACTATCGGTTCTCAACATGCACATTGAGTAGTTCCATGTACCGGCGACTCGAAGCTGATCACCGTAGTAAATGCCAGTCTTTCCCTCCCGCATTTCTTCGTACGCAACGAGGTAGTAACGCCAATCAAAGTACTGCTCGGTCCGGCGCTGTGCGACGAACTGCGTCGTTATTCTTCCGAAAACCTCGGAAGGGTTCTCAGCGTTGGAATCGACCTTGTCGAGAACTCCGTTCAGCGCGCTTCGTAGTTCTGCGTTTCTTCCACGCCCACGTCGTGTGAGTACGTCACGCCAGCGGCTCTCCTGCTCCCCGGAACCGAATTGATACCCACGTTCTCCGATTGCGAGACCGTAGTTTCCTTCTGCCAGAAGGGCTGCCCCGAGCTGGGACCAATGCGCCTTTGACGCGATGGCTACGAACGCCTGTGCCCGTTGTGCCAAACGACGAGGTTCGAGGTCGAAAGCGAATACTCGGCCACGTAACAAGGGGTGGTCTTCGAGCGCGTAAAGCTCTCCGAGCTGGTCTTCGTGGTCGTCGAAGTACTTCCGTTTTTCGATCTCGTCGCGTACACGCTCCTGGTTGAAGCCCCTGAGATCGCTAAGCGCGCCAGTTCGGATGAGCACCTCAGTGGCTTCGAGGAGCGCCGGCATGCGTTCTTCTCGGACTTCGTCGTCGGCACGATCGGTCAAGTTTCGCAGAATCCGGAGCCGTGTCTGGATGTCGTCGGTGTTGTGCTGACGGTGAAGCAATATTGCGAATAGGAAGAGCGTCTCAGAGAGGCTGAACGACCTTGCGCGGCCGCGCTTCTCGCCATACCGACGGCAGCACTCTTCGAAAAGGTTGACGTTCGCCGAGTCAAAAAGCACCACTTGATCCTGCTCTGCCCCGTCGATCTCGGATGCGCTCACCAGGTGGGAACCGAACACTCCTGCGATGTCCACCGGGCAGTGGGCTTCTGAATCGAACCAGGTGTCAAATGCGTGGAACAGGAACTTCGTGTGGTCTTCATTGCCCGCAGTGAAGACCCGCTCTGCTCGATCGAGCAGTCGCCCGGCTTCGGCAATGCCGTCGCGCCACTCGCAAACTTCGATGATGAATTCGAGATAACGAAGAAACTCGTCATCGACGATCTTGTCCTCGCCGGCATAGATCCACAGCACATCGGCCCACGCTCCGTCAATCTTGTGGATGATCTTCTGGAACTCCTCGGGCGTGAGCACGCTCTCAAGAATGCGCTCGAATCTGGCCTTGAAATTCTCGAACTCAGTTAAGGGTTTACCCCGGGAGTTCATCTTGATGTACAGCTCCTCGCTTGAGGGCATGTCATCGATCGGGAGGAGATGGAACGCAATCGAGGGATTGATCGTGTCAGTGAGACGGTTCCAAGCGGTCTCGAGACTGGTCGCCGCGCTATCGAGGCGATCATGAATCGCATCAAGCATCACAAGCATCGATTGGATCGTCGGGTCGTGTTGCCAACTAAACAGATACCAAGGTTGGTCGACAATCCATGACGAAGGTTTCTCGAACTCGGTCGGGAGCGGGTGCTTCGGATTCACCAGCTGTCTGCAGAACAGTTCGGCTGTCTGACGCGTCGCATAGGAGAACCTCAACCAGCTTTCTGCAGCATCGAGACGCCCGAGACGCGCAGCGACGTACCAGTGGATGAGAAAGAGGGTGGTAAGCCGTTGCTGTCCGTCAAGCGGGCGAAGAGTTCCATCGCTGATCTCCCCGTAGACGAAGTCGAGATCGACCGGGTCACCATTCGTTATTGCCGCGATGAGCACGTCAAGGAAGTCTCGACGTATGAGGTCGACCGCGGAGTCACGGCGCCCCTGTGCATAGTCGCGCTGAATGAGCGGAATCTCGACGAGGTTAATTGGTGCCATGCCAGACTGCGGCGGCTGGAACATGCCTACATAGGTCGTTTTGTAACCCTTCATGCGAGTACCTCTTCAGGAAGGAGATAGGGGGCGAGAACCGCGCGTATCGCGCCCAAATAGGACTCGCGGTCTGCAGGGCTCCAGAAGTGGATCTGTTGAGCGTCAGATTCGGTGTAGTACTTCAGGAACACGTTTCGGGTGCACGCGGGGATGTAGGAGCCGGATCGATCGCGTCGGAGGATCTCTCGACGCTTGACTTCGAAGGTCGAGTTGCTCAGTGCGCTGTTGTCCCCACCGGCAAGTAGTGCCAAGTTCGAGATCGCGTGTACGCCATCGTCTGCGATCACAGAAGAATCTGAAAGGGCCGCTTCGGTTCTCGCCTTCACCGAATCGAAGCGGGGTGCGATACCGTGTGATTGCTTGTGCTGAATGAGCGAGAGCACGTCATCAATCTCGGCGGTGAGTTGGGAACGCAGAGTGGGGTCGATCGTAGGAACTCCCTGTAGCGCTGCGCGATGCAGCCGCAGCCACTCCGCCCAGATTCTTTCGTCTCGCTTGAGTGGCTGAGCATTTTGCGCGTGGATGTGTTCGAGCGTCCAGGCGCCCCTGGCGTGTGCGCGGAAAGAATATCGTTCAGATGAATCCGCACGCGTGCGAACAGTCTCGGCATTCATGAGTAGCAGGGCGTCCTCGCATTTGCTGGCCGCCGACTCGTAATTGAGTTCAGTGAGTTGTTCCGGCGTGAGTCTGAGACGAAGTCGGATCTTTGTGTCGAGTGCTGCGTGGAGCGCACTCTTCGAAAGGTCCGATGCCGACTCAACAAGGTCTGCGAATGATTCGCCGGTCGCGACGAGGTAGCCAACCTTGTGGAAGAGATCCCGATCCTCGTACCAGCCAACCACCAGAGAATGAAGCCTGACCACGTCATCCCAGAAATCCTGAGGACTGTTCTCGATCGCAGGTCGAAGCGTTTCGAAAGTGTAATACCTCGGACGATGCGGCCCCGTCGGACGGCCACCGAGCCGGTCGGCGAGCGTATCAAGGATCAAGCCGATGTGAGTAGCTTCGTCTTCGTGCTTGGCAGTGATGAACGACCATACCTCCGGAGAGCGTAACTCGCGCTCGAATACATCCCATTGGGCGGCAATTTGCTCACTCTTATCTGAGACCCCGGGCAACAGTCGGCCGCGTGCGAGAACGAGCGCCTTCACGAGTTCCGCGTCTGTGAGCGGGATGCGTCCAACGTTCAACCGAGTGAACAATGAAATGGAGTCGAACTCGGGCTCGTCCGGCGCCTCGTACCAGATCACTTGGACAGTTTCGAATAGGTATCCGTAAATCTTGTTCGCGGCCCACTGTTTCCTGTGTCCGTGAGTTTCGAACCAATCGCGAATGTGCTCATAGGCGCCGAAGATGTGGTGGAAATCGATGTTGTCGTCGCATTGCTCGGCCTTCGGGTTCTGGAGAAACGATCGACTATTCTCGCGGGTCTCGTATTCGATCGCGTAGCCTGCGCCCGCGCTCTGGAGACCATGATCCACCATGAATTTGAAGATGAGATAGAGTGTCGTCAGGCGTTGCTGGCCGTCAATGAGCTCCCAGCGTCCATCGGCCATCGCTTTCACAACGACTGGTTGGAGATAATACGGTTTGCCATCACTCGCCCAGATGTCTGCAAGAAGTCGATCAACTTCGTCTTTGCCCCACCGGTAGCCGCGCTGATAAGCGGGGACATAGAACGCGCCGGAAATGTCGCCTACGGCTTTAGGTTCAAGAAGCGCCTCCACCGTTCTCCCTCCGATGTCTGCCTCCTCGCAGGAAGCGACGCTCCCAGCCTGTTCCAGCCTAGCGATCGATCTCCATGTCATGGCAGAACCGTTGCATTTCCGGGCAGCGCAGAAGCGATGAACCGTCCGACTTGAATTTGCAATGTGGCCGACGCGGAGGCCGCGCGCAACGACTGCTCGGCTACTTCCGAATCAAGGTCACCCGTTACAGGCGACACTCCGGGCAAGTAATGCATGAGGAGGACTGCGCGTGTCGAGCGCGCGCAGAGTTGTTTGATCTCGTCAGGGGCGAGATAGGACGCGGAGCCCCCGAGCGCAAGAACCGCGTCGTATGTGGACCCGCACAGCACCCGGCGACGTTCGGCCTCAGCATATGTCAAGGGATGAACGCCTGCGAGTAGAGGGTGCTTCATGACGAGAGCATTGAGCATCGCCGTGGACGGATCGATACCGACGTAACGCACCGATTCAGCAAGATTCAGATCCAGAGGAACGCCGGTTCCGCACCCGACATCGAGAGTACGCCCCAACGTGGCGCCGAAGATCTCGCGGATGAGGCTAGTCAGAACGTGTAGTTCGTTCTCGTTCATGCAGTGATCCCGGTCCCAGGTCGTTGCGATTTCGTCATACGAAGATTGCACGCCTGAAGCAGTTCGCGGCATGTTTTGCGCACCATAGACATGCTCGATCCGGCCGCGATTGATCAGTGTGACGCTGGCATCATCGATGATTGCGCCCTGCATGTCCCAGTGCTTCCATCCCATCGGTGTGACGAGATAAATGCGTGTCTGCTTGTAGAACTTCATCGGCTCACCATGTGTCCTGATGACATGGGCTGCTCTTGCGACGTCGTCCTGGGTGAGGCCGGGAGTCTTGCCTGCGACAACGTATTCGTGGGGTGCCCCATCGGCATATGTTGTCGCAAATCGCCAATCAAGTTCGGGCTCGAGCTTCAACCACCAGTCCAAGTCAGGTTTCGTGATCACGGTCATCTTCTCCTCGCAAGCGGCGTCAAAAGATCGCTCGGCGCTAGTTTCGAGCCGACCTCCGACAGTCACCGGTCGGGGGAGCGATGTGATGCGACGGGAGACCGTCGAAACGGCTGCGAAAACCACCGTGAGGCACTGAAACCCTTTTAGTCGGTCATGAACTAGTTTGCAGAGCCAAGCGAGACGAATGCCGTTCGCGATCTGGGTCGCTCGTTCAGCTCAGGAAGTACGCGGCAATTTTCTTCTCGGAATCGAGGATCTGCTCGGTAGGAACACCGAGCTTCTTCGCGAGTTTGACCGACCCGAGCAAGGCTGCTTGGGGCTCCGGCGAAAAGGCTAGATCGATCACAGTGAGGTAGTTCGAAAAACTGTCCTCGAGGTCGGCGAGAAGCCGCGTGTGCTCTGCGGAGAGCCGCAGATCGAGCGCCTGCTGCGCTGCAGCGAACTGCTGGATGATTGCCACTTCGCGCCGCGACAACGCGTCCTTCCCGCACTTGAACAGGATCATGCCGACCGCGTTTCCGATGACCGCGCCAAACACAGGCATGGGTATGACGGCCTGGCCGATGATTGAAGAGAGGGCGCTCACGGCCGCATCGATTGCCAGATACTCGGTGTTCTCGATGAACTCGAGCTCGGTGATGTCGCCACTGCGCAGCCGGTGCGCCTGTTCGGCAACTCCGAAGGCGACCGTCACGAGTGCGCTGGCTACCGCCGACGATGTCGCGGTGAAGTTCGTCAGCGTATAAAGGCTGATCCCGCGCACCCCGCCCTTCGCGGCTCCATGCGACGACTTGCCAACAACCTCGCTCCAGTCGCTCGACGTGAAATCTCGGAGTTTGACGCCTGTCCGACGCTTTTCAATCACTGCTGCAACGAAAGCCGTCGCGCCCTCTGCCGCTGCTGCGAACGTGGACACCTTTGCGGCCTCCCGCACAGAGGGCAGACTCAGCCCGTACGCCTGAGCGCGGATACCACTGTCAACGCCCGCGAGCGCATCCGCCTCCCCGCTCATCGTCTGCGCGATTACGCCACGCTGCACCTGTGCGTATTCGAGCTTCGATGGCTCGATCGAATCGATCGAGATTCCGCTTTTCACGAAGAGCGCCTGTACGCGTTTCCATTGTGCATACGACGGGCCGTTCACGTCGCCCGTCAGTGTTCGCGTCGCTTCTTCCTGCGACATCCCGTGCAACTGTTTCAGGCTCGCGTAGAAGTCAGAAGGCACCTGGTACGTCCCGCCTCGCTCCAGATAGTCGGGATACTTCTCCAGGTGCGACACGATCGCCTGGAGTGAAAAGGTTCCGCCTGCGGCGACGAACTTCTGCTGAATCTCGGCGCCTGCGCGAAGAATGTCCGTCGGCCCATTGTCATTCACCCAGATGGAGGCCGGTGCGTTCCCTCGTATCGCCTCCCGCGCATTCGCGACACCGACCTCGGTAACCTCGGCGATGAACCCGTGCATCCCCTTCAGGCCGCCGAGATTGCGCTCGATTACGAACTCGCTGATGGTCTCCATCGCCTCGTGCACATGCTGGAGCGCGTTTTCCAGATGTACGTCCTGGAGGGTGCAGGAAGCGAGCAGGGCATCGATGCGCTGCTGGTTGACGAGGGTGACCCACGCCGCGATGGCCTGTTCCTGCGTCGACTTCAGTAGCTTAGACATCGGCGTCCTCTGCGCCAGCGACGCGGCTCTCGAGCTCGGCGGTGCAAGCGAGGGTGTTATTGACGAGGGCGCCGAGCAGTGCTTGCTCACGCGTCTCCAGTGCGACGAAATCGGCTCCGTGGTGGGCGATGGCAGCGTGATACTGAGCGAGGAGCTGCGCTCGCATCGCATGTGAGCGCTTCAGCAGATCTCGAATCTGCACGTCCAGTTTTCTGACTGTCGCTGTGTTCTCTTTGACCGACGTCAGTGCCTGTTCCTTGGCGTCTCGGGTCTCGAGCTTTCGTCTGGTGAACAGGACCACCGAGGTGAGCAGGGTGGCTCCAGCAATGCTCCAGCCGATGGGACCTGCGAGCGCGAGAAGAGCTGTGCCTGCGGCGGTACCGCCTCCGCCGATGGCGACAGCCCCGCCGCCCAGCCACGCGAGGGTGGCGTTGGTCGCGGCGGCGCCCGAAAGCGCCGAAATCGCTGTGCCGGTCGAGGCCGTTCCGAAAGTTGTTGCGACCCACACCGCTGCGGACGGTGCCAGCGTAGCCACAGCTGCCGCAGCTGCGACACCCACTCCCGCACCGAACGCGGACTGCTGGGCGGCTGCAAGGTCGCGCCGAATGAACGCCTCCGACTCGAGAAATTCAGTTCGTCGGGTCTCAATCCGTTGCACATCAGCGTCGAACGACTTCGGAGTGTTCGCGATGCTGTTAATGAGTCGTTCGACCAGTTCCACGAGGTCGGTCGTGCGCTGACGAACGATCAACAGCTCCAGCCCGGCGTCGCTCATCGACGTGTACGCCGCGTTATATTCATCGATCGCGACTTCGTAAGGGTCGGGTGCTTTCTCGGTCGCCGCTCGCGCTTTCTGCTTCGCGCCCTCGATACGGTAACCGACGATGGTACCGATGCGGGCGGCGGCCATATGCACCCCGTCCGCGGCGGCGCGAACCGACTTAGAGCGGTGGTGCGTACCCAGTTCTTCGATCTCTGATAAAAGCGGTTCGACTTCCGAACGCTCACCCACGCGCATCTCCTCTGTACGTCGGAGAATCGAGTATCTCCGGTGCATCGTTGTTAGCGGAGACGATACTCATACCTCCCGACATCCGCAGCGCTCACCGAGACACCGGCGCGATGGTCGCCCAAACGGCTCGGTGTTACGACCCCATCCCTGCGGATGCACGGGGTTCCTTCACTCCGCAGGGTCGCGCGGTGCAAGCCAACGCGTCGAGTGGTCAGTTACATGCGTTAAGCCGCGGAATGCTGCACGTAACTGACCGCGCAAGCGCACCACTCACCGAGCAGAAGCGTTCCAGCGAGGGGCGACACCGGCACCTACTGCCGCCCCGCCTCGATCTCGCGCACGTGCACGTGCACGAGATCCGCGATGAGCTCATCAGGGAGCGGCACCTGCAGCGTGAACTGCACGGCATGCGCGGTGGTCTTGTACGGGGTGAGTCGATCCTGCAGCTCTTCGATCGCCCATGACGACGGATAGAAGCTCAGGTGCTTCTTCGACGCCGTGAAGTAGACGAGCGCCCGCCCCAGATAGGAGAGGGTCGGCATCCCGTAGCTCATCGACTCGACAGCGTCGGGCACGAGCGATGTCACGAGCGCGCGAATTCGTTCGAGCTCGGCGCGAGGCTCGGGATCGAGCGCGGCCAGATACTCGTCGATCGTTGCCGCCTTCGAGACCATGAGGCGAGTGTAACCGGAAGCTGGTGATGGGCGGTGAGCTCAGTTGCACTAGGTTCAGGTACGTCGCCCACAATCGGACAGTGGTCGAGATCCACTGACAAAGGAGTTACTGATGGAAACCGCCCCCATTCTCGCGTGGACCTTGCGCAGTGAAATAGCCGTGCCGAACGACATTCAAGCTCTGTTGGTGCAGGGCGAGCAAGCCGTGGCCGCGTTTCAGACCTTCCGTGACTCGGCGACCTTCACTACGAAGCGGCTTATCGTGCGCGATGCCCAGGGAATAACTGGTAAGAAGATCGAGATCTACTCGCTGCCCTATAGTTCGATCAACATGTGGTCTTCGGAGAACGCGGGAGGGATCCTCGATCGCGACGGCGAGATCGAACTCTGGACTCGAGCCGGCCACATCAAGGTGAAACTCGGCAAGGGTGCCGACGTGCGTCGAATCGACGGCCTGATCGCATGGGCGGTGCTGAACAGCCACTAGTCGAGACTGGAAGCTCAGCGTTCAGGAGCGTGGGCGTCGCACCTATCATGGTGGGATGCTGACCGCTGGAGTCGACCTTGCGGCGGAGAGCGCTGGCACGGCTCTCGCCATCGTCGAATGGAGCTATGCAGGAGCTGCCCTTCGAGAGCTGCATCTCGGCGTCGAAGATGCGCAGATCGTCCAAGCCGCGCCCAGAGTCACGAAGCTTGGCATCGATTGCGCCTTTGGGCGGCCGGATGAGTTCGTCAACTTCGTCTCAGCGCATGCTGCCGGTGAGCGCGAGTCCACAGGAGTTGACGGTGGGAAGGCCTGGCGACGCACGCTCGCGTACCGAGCTACCGACCGCGATATTCGAGAGCGAACCGGTCGCTGGCCATTGAGCGTATCGACCGATCGTCTCGGCCTCACCGCGATGCGTTGCGCCGGGCTGCTCGCGCGGCTCGATGACAGCGGTGTAACCGTCGATCGTGCGGGAGAGGGTGACGTCGTGGAGGTGTACCCGGGAGCGACGCTGAGACAGTGGGGCTTTGCCATGACGGCGTATCGCACCCAATCGGAGAGCCGAGCGCGCTTGCTCGAAGAGATTGAAGCCGCCGCACCATGGCTCGACATGGCGGGGTACGGGGACGCGATGGTGGCCTCAGCAGATGCGTTCGACGCCGTCATCGCCGCGCTCGCGGCTCGCAGCTCGGCAACGGGTAGGAGTACTCAACCGCCACCCGAGCTCCGAGGCCGCGCTCGACGAGAAGGGTGGATTGCGCTGCCCATCGGCGAAATCGACCTGCTCCGAGTAGATCACTAACCCGTAGCGGGCCAACCCGCATACACTGCCGCAAGCGGCGCCCCTTTGCTAGCGTAAGCCGCGTACGGGGCCCGATTCGAGAACGGCGAGTGAGCGATGACCGAAGACACCGGAACCAACGGCGGCACGGGCGACACGAGCGCCGACGACGATGACGACGACGGGCTGCCGATCTTCGAGCCGCCGTTCGGCCTCGACGACGTGCCCGGCTTCTGCGAGCGGCTCGTCGACCACCTGATCTCGACCGAGACGGGTGAGGAGTTCACGTTCGAGGGCGTCGAGGGCGAGCAGGCGCAGGGCGTCTGGATCCTGCCCCTCGGAGGCTACGACCCGAAAGAAGACCGGACGCTCACCGAGGGCGCCCCAGCAGACCGCGAGCTGCCGCCGGGCGGCTACGCCGAGGTCGCCGACACGTGGGCGCAGGGCGTGCGCCGGGTGCTGCGCGTGTCGTGGGGCACGCCGCTCGTGCGCACCCCCAAGCTCGTGGGGGTCTCGATGGAGCCCGAGGGCATTCTCGACTACCTCATGGTCGCGGTGCGGATCGAAGAGGCCGAGATGTGGGATCGCGGTGCGCTCTGCTGCGTGCTCCTCACCAGCTGGGACGGCGAGCCGTTGACGAGCATGCTGCGCCAGATCCTCGTCGTCATGCCCCGCGAGTACGCCTTCGGCGGCATGGCGGTGCTCGCCGACGATGAGATCACGGTGCACGACCTCCTGATGCACGGCGAGCACCTCACCGAGCTGCGCCGTCGCGCCTGGCTCATGAGCGCGCTCGCCGGCCAGGGAGAGGTGCGCGTGCGCGACACCGCGCTCGAGGCGTCCCGCTTCAGCCTGCGGGCGAGGAACGGCACCACAACGGTGTGGACGTTCACCGATGACGGCCGCGCGCTGGTGCTCATGCAGGATCCCCAGTCCGATTTCGTCTCCAGCGCCGCCGAGCAGCTCATCGCCGATCAGCTCGCGGAGGCGGAGCACGCGGACGAGCCCTTCGAGGATCAGCTGGAGGAGGCCCAGCTGATCCTCATCGCCCGCATGCTCGACGGCGTGCCCGAGGATCTGCGCGAGCTGATCGCCGCCCGCACCGAGAACGGCCGCGGCGAGCCTGCCGAGCACGAGCTCGAGTTCCGCATGCTGGGCGACCAGCCGCTGCCGCTCATCTCGGGCGCCGTGTGGTTCGACGGGGAGCACTGGCGGGTGACGCGCAGTCTGCTCGAGATCGGCAGCCTCAACGACTTCGGCATGGACGACTTCGGATTCGCCGAGGCCGTGCGCAAGCCCTACCGCCTCGGCGGATCGTTCACCCTCGAAGACTTCTCGGGGCGCGCCAGTGAGGATCGCCGCGCGCAGATCGAGCAGGTCTTCGCGGCGTGCCCGTACCCCGAGCAGCCGCGCCCGTCCGACGCTGAGCGCCTCGGCTACGGGCTGCCGCGCGACACGACCCACGCCGAGATGGTGCTGGAGATCGAGCAGGCGACCGAGAAGTGGTGGGATTTCGACCCGGAGCAGGTCGATGTGCAGGATCGCACGTTCCGCGTCGGCGGCCGCGAGCTGCGCGCCATGGGCGGCCGCGTGCTGCGCTCGGTGATCGCCCTCGCCGAGCCCTGGTCGGTCGACGTGCTGCAGGCCTGGGTCACGGAGCTGAGCGACGCGATGGAGGATCGGTGGGGGCCCGCCTTCGAGATGCAGGCGCGCGAACCGAAGACCGGCATGGAGCGCAAAACGCCGGTGGCGCGGGTGATGCGCGCGGTCGGGCTGATGAACGCGCCGATGTGGTGGGTGAACGGCCACGCGGTGCTGCTGATCGCGGGCGCTCCCGACCCGAGTTACGCCGAGGAGCCGCAGGCGATCATCGTGATCGGCCGAGCCGACGCGGTCATCGACCTGATGCGCGGCACCCGCACGTGGGAGCTGCGCCAGCGCACGCGGGTCATCGGCGCGCTCGCCGCACAGGTGGCGGGCGAAGCCGCACCGCACGAGATCTCGTGGCGCGGGCCGAGCCTCGCGGGATCCGATCTGCGACCGAACGCGGTGCGCGGGCGCATCCGGGCCGACGATCACTACTGGGTGTGGCACTTCGCTCACGACGGGCGCGGACTGCTCATGTCCTATCCGGTCGATGACACCGCCGCGGCCGTCGCGCGGTCGTCGTTCGAGGATCAGGCCGAGCTCTTCCGCGGCGTTCCGGTCGACCTGCTGTCACTCGTGACGGACCGCGACCCCGCCGGCCTGTATCCGGTGGTGACGCGGCCGGGCGGTGCCGATCCGGATCGCCCGCCGATTCCCGGTCTGCTGCGCACCGCGACCTCGCTCCCTGCCGTGCAAGCCGTGTTCTGGCGCGACGAGAGTGATTGGCGTGCGTCGACGGGCATGCTGCAGCGGGTGCGGACGGGCACGGGCAACCCGTTCGCCACGCTGTACTCCGACGCGACCGGCGTGCCGCAGCTGCAGTGGGTGGTCGGAGCGGGTGAGAGTCTCACCCCCGACATCCTCGCCGACGACCGCTACTCGAGCGTGGTATTCGGCAACCGGGTGACGCTCGACGAAGCCGAGGCGGCGTATGCGCAGCTCGGCGACGTGCACCAGGTCGCGCTCACGGGCACGCTGAACCAGTTTCTCGACACGGTGCTCGGCATGCCAGCGCGCCGGTACGTGCTCGACGCCGCGCTCGCGAACCCCGACCCGCGCAACCGCCGCGAGCTCGCGATGCTGCTCCTCGAAGATGTCGACGACATCGACGCCTCGATCCAGCTCTCGCACCTGACGCCGATCAACGTGCTGTTCGAGAACCCGACGCTGGAAGCCGACGACCTGCTCCTGCTCATCCGACTGCTCGAAGCCGGCGCGCAGGCTGGCCCCGGGCTCGGCGGCCCGAGCGTCGCACGGCACCCGCTCGTGCAGCTGGCCGACCGCGACGCGGAGGAGGCCGAGTTCGAGCCGCTCGTGCACACGCTGCTCATGCGGGGCGAGCTCGACCTGCACGCCCCCGCGCTGCCCGACGGGCGCAGCGTGCTCGACTACGTGGAGGCCGGCGTGTTTCCGCACCGGTATTCGCGGGCGGGCCTCCTCGCCCAGCTGCGCGAGGCGGCAGCGGCTTAGCGCCGTCTCCACCGCGGCGCCTTGGTGAGCTTGCCGAGCACCCACTCCAGCGGGCCCTGACCCACAAGCAGCGCCCACGCCGTGCATCCCACCAGCACGCCCATCGTCATCGGCCAGAACGGGTCCAGCGCGCGGAATCCCAGCGACGGGTCGACGCCGGGGTCGCGCGCGGTCTCGGCCGCGATCCAGATCGCCCAGATGCCGATGTGCACGACGTAGGCGGTGAGCGGCATCGAACCGACCGCCCGCAGGGGCAACGCGATCCAGCGCAGGGGAGTCATGCACACGAGCACGGCGGCGCAGGTGACCGCGAGGGCGAATCCGCCAGAGCCGAGGGCCTCGCCGACCCCTGACGAGTGCGGTGCGTCGCTCAACGCGGCGACCCACCACTCGGTCGGGCCGACGCCGACCGCGGCGAGACCGGCGGGGCCGACCACGCCGTATCCGACGACGGCGAGCACGATGCCCACCGCGAGCAGCGGCCACGCGAACTTCCACGAGCGCATCAGCAGCGCCCCGGTCGCCATGCCGCAGAGCATGAACGCCAGCCACAGCGGAAGCGGGTAGTTCCAGGCGATGAGGCGGAGCGACTCCTCGACTGACACCGGATCGTCGCTGCGGGCGACCATCGAATTGATCCACCACACGACGAACGGAGCACCGACGGCGAGCACCGCCGCGAGGGCGAACAGATGCCGTGCGGCGAGCGAGGTGAAGGGGATCGCCAGCACGAAGAGCGCGCCGTACGCGGGAAGGATGACGTACACGGGCACATCGAGATCGTCGAGCCAGACCCCGAGCAGCCAGAGCAGGATGCCGCGCAGCAGCAACTGCGTGCGGAGCCCCCAGAGCGGCCTCGACCGATCGGCCGACTCGGCCGCGCCCACTCGACGACGCCGAGACGCCGCCGAGATGATGCCGAGCGACACCCCAGCGAGCATCGCGAAGAGCACCGCGGACCGGCCCTCGACGAGCCCCGACCACGTGCCGGGATCTCCCCACTCCAACGGTGTGATCACGGCGAGGTGCGCGGCGAAGACCCCGACCACGGCCAACCCGCGCGCGAGATCCACTCCGGCGAGGCGGTGCGGGGGCTCCAGCCGGGAGATCTGCGCGCGAAGGCGCGAAGCGAGAATAGTGATGCCGTTATTCTCGCTCACGGCCAGAAGCGAGAACAAGCGGCGCGGTATTCTCGCTTCCCACCCAGCGGGGCGCTGATCGCGAGGGGCCGTCCGGCCTGCTACCGTATCTGCGTGACTGAATCGGTGAAGACCAGTGCGCCCGAACGCGAGACGTGGGGGCGGCGCAGCGCCTTCATCATCGCAGCCATCAGCTCGGCCGTCGGGCTCGGCAACATCTGGCGATTCCCCGGTGTCGCCTACGAGAACGGCGGTGGGGCGTTCCTGATCCCGTATCTCGTCGCCTTCTTGACCGCCGGTCTGCCGATCCTCTTCCTCGACTACGCGATCGGCCACAAGTACCGCGCGGCGCCGCCGCTCGCCTTCAAACGGCTCAATCGCAAGGCAGAGCCGCTCGGCTGGTGGCAGGTGGGCGTGTCCTTCCTGATCCTCACCTACTACGCGGTGATCATCGCCTGGGCGCTCGGCTTCGTCTGGTTCAGCTTCGGCCGCCAGTGGGGCGACGACGCGGTCGGCTTCTTCACCGGCGAGTACCTGCAGCTCGCAGAGGCGCCCGGCGTGACCTTCGACTTCGTGCCCGCCGTGCTCATCACGCTGCTCATCGTGTGGATCGCCGCGATCATCGTGATGTCGCTGGGGCTCCGCCGCGGTCTCGATCGCGCGAACCGCATCACGCTGCCGCTGCTCGTCATCGTCTTCGTGATCATCGTCGTCTACGCGATGACGCTGCCCGGCGCCTGGGACGGCATCAACCAGTTCTTCGAACCCGACTTCGCCGCCCTCGCGAATCCCGCGGTGTGGCTCGCCGCCTACGGCCACATCTTCTTCTCGTTCTCGATCGCCTTCGGCATCATGCTCACGTACTCCTCGTACATGAAGCGGCGCAGCGACCTCGCCGGCTCCGGCCTCGTCGTCGCCTTCGCGAACTGCGCGTTCGAGATCCTCGCGGGCATCGGCGTGTTCGCGGCACTCGGGTTCCTGGCCTACTCGCAGAACGTGCAGATCGACGACCTCGAAGGGCTGAGCGGTGTCGCGCTCGCCTTCATGACGTTCCCCACACTCCTCAGCGAGATGCCGGCGGGCGCCTTCATGGGGGTGCTGTTCTTCGGATCGCTCGTGCTCGCCGGGTTCTCGTCGCTGCTGTCGATCTACCAGGTGGTCACCGGGTCGCTGCAGGACAAGACCGGCTGGTCGACCCGCCGCGTCGCGGTCACCGTCGGCCTCGCGGCAGGCATCCCCTCCGTGCTGCTGTTCGGCACGTCGTCCGGGCTCAACGTCCTCGATGTGCTCGACGCGTTCGTCAACAACATCGGCGTCACCGGCTCGGCCGTCGCGACGCTCGTGCTCGTCGCGTGGGTGTTCCGCGCCGTACCGAGCCTGCGCTCGCACCTCAACGCCCTGTCGTCGCTGAAGCTCGGCCGGGTGTGGACGATCGCCGTGACGGCGGTGACCCCCGTGATTCTCGCGGTCATCCTGGTGCGCGGCGTCGCCGAGTACCTCACCGAGGGCTACGGCGGGTTCCCCACCTGGTTCATCACGACGATCGGGTGGGGCGCCATCGCCCTGCTCGCGATCTTCTCGTTCGCGATGAGCTACCGCAGGTACCGCCGCTCCGATGCCGATACGTTCGTTCCCGATGAACCCGAGCAACTGCACACGGAGATGAACGATCTCATCACGGTCGCCAAGGAAGCCTCAGCCACTCGCCGAAACTCAGGGGGAACACGATGACCACCAGCGCACTCGTCATGATGGCGCTCTCCATCGGCATTCTGTGGGGCGGGCTCGCCTGGGCGATCCTGCGCCTGCGCAAGCACCCCGACGTGAGCGGGGTCGACGACGAGGCGTGACGGTCGCCGTATGATGTCACGCAGGGAACTCGGGGGAGGGCAAGCGTGACGATCGCGATCGATGCCGACGACGTGGCGACCATTCGCAAGCATCTGCGAACCGCTGCAGAAGACGTCGGTGAGGCTGTTCCGCAGCTGCCGGGCGCGGCGGCGTTCGGGCCGCAGGTGCTCGGCAGCGCCGTCGCATCGTTCGAAGCGGCGATGCGTCGCGAGGCCGACCGACTCGCCGAGCGGTGGGCGGCGCTCGACACGGGGGTGCGCGACACCCTCGACGATATGAGCGCGGTCGAAGACGAGCTCGTCGCCGGAATCGGGCGATACGGTGCGGTCTTCGGTGCGGCCGCGGGTGCTGCAGGGAGCGACATGGTCGGTGCCGGCGCCGACGCGCCCCGCACTGATGGGCCGCTCCGGTGACCGGGGCTCCCGAGCTGCTGCGGCAGGGCGCGCAACGGCGCGGTACGAGCTGCTCGATCGGCTTCATCGCGACGAAGCTGCGGCCGTCCGACGCTGGCGGGGGAATCGCGGCACGCCTCGGCATCTCGAGCCGGGAGGGCCGCACCACGGTCGAGCTCCGCCCCGGCGAGTCAGCGGCCCTGCCGGGCGGTGGGTCGGTGCACGTCGTCGACATCTTCGTCAGCCCGGATGGCACGCAGACCGCCGCAGCGATCGAGGTCGCGGAGCCGGACGCATGAGCCGCGGGCGCAGGATCGCCGTGATCGTCGGCGGGGCCGCCGTCGCAGGGGCGGTCGTGGCCGTCGGGTGGCTCGGCTTCGCCGGGATCGAGCGCACGGTGGTCGCTGGCACGCAGTCTCGGATCTGCGGGACGATGGTCGGCGTCTCATCCGTCGAGCCCGGTCGCTCGGTGCGCGTGCTCGGCCCCTCGGACGCGACGCTGGCCGTCGGGGATCGGGCGCGCGTGCATGCGCTCTGCGTCGTCGAGGTCGTCGGAATCGAGGGCCAGCATGCCGAGGGTGCGGATGTCGACCGTGCGGATGCCGAGGGTGCGGATGCCGAGGGTGCAGCAGAGCGCGTGCGACTGAGGTGGCGGCTGTGGTGAGCTCGTTCGGCGATCCGGCGGCCGTCGAGGCCGCCGCTGCTGCGCTGCACACCGGGGCGCAGGCCGCAGAGCGCGCCCGGAACGAGGCCGCGCGTGCGCGGCCGGACACCTGGACCGGTGCCGCTGCAGACGCATACACCGCCGCTGCCTCGGAGACGCTGCCCGAAAGCCTGCGCATCGCGGACGCGCTCGAAGGGGCGGCCGGCACGCTGCGCCGGTACGCGGCCGTCCAGCGGGAGGCGCAGTCGCAGTACGACGAGGCCCAGGGCGATGTGGATCGCGCGGCCCGGGCGCTGCGCAGCAACCCGCTCGACATTCCGGCAGCGCTCTCCGTTGCGCGCGCGGAGCTCGCCGCGTTCGGCGCGCTCGGGCAGGTGCAGCAGGCGGCGTCGACGGCGGCCGATGAACTGCGCGCCGCGATCGGCGAGGAGGGCGACGGCCGACCCTGGTGGGATCCGTTCGGGTGGTTCAACGATCCAGAGGATCCCGACGAGCGCGTCTCGGACAACATCCTCGACGACGACGCATTCGACCCCGATGACGTCGCGCAGGGCAGCATCGGCGACTGCTTCATGCTCAGCTCGATCGTGTCGCTGCTGGACAGCGACGAGGGCGACGAGTTCATTCGCGACAACGTGCGCTGGGACCCCGAGAAGGAGGGGTACTGGGTGACGCTCTACTCGAACGGGGAGCCGCAGGAGGTCTTCGTCGAGCACGTCTTCGACAACGGGGCGAAGCAGAGCGACTGGGACTGGTGGATCTTCGGCGGCGACAAGCCCTCGATCGCGGCGCTGTACGAGGCGGCGATCCGTCAGGAGTACGGGTACGACTTCATCGACGGCGGAGTGCCGGCCGAGGCCATGGAGATCATCACCGGTCACCCCGTCGACGTGATCGAGAACAGCAACTACGCCGGGCTCGACCCCGAACAGGTCGACGACCTCAGAGAGGTGCTCGACGACGGCGGGCAGGTCGTGATCTCGTCGCCGAGAAGCGGCGATCACCAGATCACGGTCACCGACGCCGACGGCAACTCGCGTGACGTCGACGTCGTGACCTCGCACTCCTACGTCATCACCCGCATCGACCCCGACGGAAGCGTGTGGATGCGCAACCCGTGGGGGCCGGGCAACAGCGCCGACGGCGGCGGCGAGTTCCGCGTCAGCCCGGAAGACGTCGAAGATCTCTTCTGGCGGGCGACGATGACGAACGTCACCGAGTAGTCACGAGACGTCGCCGAGAGACGGCAGTGCCCCCGGAACCAGAAGTTATTTGGAGGTTACGAGCTCTGGGAATCGCGGCGCACCGCGTCAGCGAGTACCTGGAACTCGGTTCCAGAGGAAGCGAAGAGTGCGCAGGAGATCGGCTAGAAATCGCTCACGTCTTGGAGACCGGAATTCGGGCTCGCCCCGAACGCCGAGTAGCGCAGCCGGTCCATCCGGACGCTGCAACGAACACCACCGCTCTGCCTTCCCGCGTGGAGCGGGGTGGACGGCAGAGCGCGTCGTTGCGGCCAACGGTAGCGCGACACGCGGCGACCCACAACGGGATGAGCTTGACCCGGACCCTGCCGAGTGATCCACTGGCAGCAGGCGGCGCTGAGCTCTGCACCGCGACGAGGGGGAACGACATGCTGCGGTGGTGGACTGCGAAAGACGGCGCAGACAAGGTCGGCGCAGATGAGCTGCCGACTACGGCGGCCTCCAGCCCGGGGTACATCCCGTGGGGCAACGGCGCGCGTATCAATCCGTTCACCTTCGGTCTGCTCGGAGCGCTGGGGGTGCTCGTCGCGCTGCTCATCGGCGCGATCATCGGGCAACTCGGCACAGTGCTCGTCTACGTCGGCGTCGCCCTCTTCCTCTCCCTCGGTCTCGACCCCATCGTGTCGCGCATCGAGCGTCGGCTGCCGAGAGGCGCGGCGGTCGCGGTCGTCGTCGGCGGAGTGCTCCTGGCCTGCGCTGGCATACTGCTCGCGATCGTGCCGGTGCTCGTGAAGCAGATCGGCAACCTGGTCGAGAACGCCCCGCAGATGGTCGGCGACGTCATCCACTCCGACTGGTACGCGTGGCTCACCGATCAGCTCGGCACGAATTTCGACAATGCCATCTCGGGCGCGCTCGACTTCCTGCAGGATCCCACGAACCTCGGCGAGATCGGCGGCGGCATCGTTGCGGTCGGAGCCGGCATCGCGGGCGGCGTGACCGGGGTCATAATCGTGCTGATCCTGACCCTCTACTTCATGGCATCGATGCGGGCGATGAAGCGGCTCGTCGTGCGATTCGTGCCCGCCTACCACCGACCCCGCTTCCGGGAGCTGCTCGAAGACGTCTCGGGTGCGGTCGGACGCTATGTGATCGGGCAGGTGAGCCTCGCGCTCTGCAACGGTGTGCTCAGCCTCATCTTCCTGAGCATCATCGATGCACCGCTCCCGGCGCTGCTGGCGCTGATCGCGTTCGTCGGATCGCTGATCCCGCTGGTGGGCACGCTCTCCGCATCGATCATCATCACCGCGGTCTGCTTGGTGAACTCGCCGACGACCGCCCTCATCGCGGGTATCTACTATCTCGTCTACATGCAGATCGAGGCATACGTGCTGAGCCCGCGCATCATGAGCCGGGCGGTCGCCGTACCCGGATCCCTCGTCGTGATCGCAGCCGTCGGCGGCGGTGCACTCGGCGGCATTCTCGGCGCGCTCGTCGCGATCCCCGTCGCGGCGAGCGTCATCATCATCGTGCAGAAGGTCGTCTTCCCCGCGCAAGACATGAAGCGACTCCCGCCGGGGGAGCGAGCGGTGAGCGAGCCCGAGGCCGAAGCGCAGGCCGAGGCGCTACCGACCACCGGCGCGTGACCCTGGCGCAGGATCGCCCTACTGCTCGACCTGCTCGTTCGAACGCCCGTACGTCTCGAGCAGCCGCAGCCAGATCTCGCTGATCGTCGGATACGACGGCACCGCGTGCCAGAGCCGTTCGAGCGGAACCTCGCCGACGATGGCCACCGTGGCCGAGTGGAGGAGCTCGTGCACGTCGGGGCCGACGAAGGTCGCGCCGACGAGCACCCCGCGATCCTCGTCGACGACCATGCGCGCCGTGCCGCGGTACCCGTCGGCGTGCAGGCTCGCACCGGCGACGCTGCCGATCTCGAAGTCGACGACCCGCGTCAAGACGCCCTGCTTCTCCGCTTCGGCCGCGGTCAATCCGACCGAGGCGACGGGCGGATCGGTGAATGTGACCTGGGGCACCGCGGTGTGGTCGGCGGTCGCGACGTGGCGCCCCCAGCGCTCATCGTGCAGCGCAGTGCCGTTCGCGCGGGCGGCGATCGCGTCGCCGGCCGCACGCGCCTGGTACTTGCCCTGGTGCGTGAGGAGCGCGCGGTGATTGACATCGCCCACGGCGTAGAGCCAGTCGCCGGCGAGGGGTGCGCCGTCGGCGCCGAGCACGAGCAAGGTGTCGTCGGTTTCGAGCCAGCGACCGGGCTCGAGTCCGATCCGCTCCACGCCGAGGTCGGAGGTGCGGGGCACCCGGCCGGTTGCGACGAGGATCTCGTCGGCTTCGACCACATCGCCTTCGTTGGTCGTGACGCGCACCACGCCGTCGTCGCCGCGCTCGACCGACGCGGGCGAGGTGCGGAGACGGAGGTCGACGCCGAGCTCGCGCAGCGCCGCACCGACCAGTTCGCCGGCGAACGGCTCCTGGCCCGAGAGCAGCTCGCTCCGCACGAGAGCGGTCACGTGCGAACCGAGCGACGCGAAGGCGGTGGCGAGCTCGGCCGCGATCACGCCCCCGCCGATGATGGCGAGTCGCGAGGGGATCTGCTCTGCGCTGGTCGCTTCGCGGTTCGTCCAGGGGCTCGATTCGGCGAGTCCCGGAATGTCGGGAAGGAGCGCCGCCGAGCCGGTCGCGACGACGACGGCATGCCGGGCGCTGAGCACGCGCTCGCTCGCCGCCTCGGGCGCGGCGCTCTCCGCAGACCGCACGGTGACCTCTCGCTCGCCCGAGATCACTCCGTGACCGCGCACGAGGTCGATGCCGGCACTCGCCACCCACTCGACCTGGCCCGAATCGTCCCACCCGCTCGTGAAGGCATCGCGACGGCGCAGCACCGCAGCTGCGTCGACCGGGCCGGTGACCGCCTGCTTCGCGCCCTCCAGTCGGCCGGCGGCGCGCACGGCTTCACTCGAACGCAGCAGGGCCTTCGACGGCATGCACGCCCAGTAGGAGCACTCGCCGCCGACGAGCTCGGCCTCGATCAGCGCGACCGTGAGACCGCCCTGGACGGCCCGGTCAGCCACGTTCTCGCCGACGGGGCCGGCACCGATCACAATGACGTCGTATTCACTGGGCATGGTGCTCCTTCTCGATCGCGGCGGTGCTGACCGCATGCTACCGTGGTCGGGTGAACGGTACGAAGCAGACGGCCCTCGGGCGTCAGGAGGTCGGCGGCGGAGCATCCGCCCTCGACAGCTGATCGGTCGCTCGGCGATGCGAGCCGCAGGTGCGGCCCCGCCGAGACGCGCTTCCGCGCCCGATCCGGGCGCCTCCCCATCACACGCCGGCCTCTTCCGTCGCCGTCGCTCGCCGCGCACCTCTGCCGCGGCCGCACCTCGGAACGCCCCGTACGAACAGGTTCTCCCATGCTCCCGCTCACCGCGGCATCCATCCGCTCCAGCTTCGTCAACGCCTCACGGAAAGAGGTCTCCGTCGCCGGGCTCCCCGAAGACCTCGAGGCCCGCGACTGGGATGCGCTCGACTACTTCGGCTGGCATGATCCGAAATTCGCCAAGCGCGCCTATGTCGTTCTGCCCGCGCCCGACGGCACCCCGATCGGCATCCTGCTGCGGCAGGCCGACGCATCGCCGCAGCGACGGCAGATCTGCGAGTGGTGCCGCGACGCGCGGCTGATCAACGAGGTCGTGTTCTTCTCCGCGCGCCGCGTCGGCGAATCGGGCCGTCGGGGCAACACCGTCGGCACACTCGTCTGCCGGAACTTCCAGTGCTCCTGGGTCGTGCGCACCGACCCGCCCGTGCCGTACGACGGATTCGACATGGCGGCCGATCGGGAGCGGCGCATCGAGCGCCTGCAGCAGCGGGTCGCCGGGTTCGCCGACATGCTGGTCACCGGGCGCTAGCGGTGGCGGGCGGCCGGGTCTAGCGTTGAGGCATGCGCGCCATCGTCATCACAGCAGATCACCGGCTCGAACTCGCCGACGTGCCCGAACCGGCAGCAGGCGACGGCGAGATCCTCATCGACGTCGTCGCCGCGGGGGTGAATCGCGCCGACGTCGCCCAGGCGGCCGGCCAGTATCCGCCCCCGCCCGGAGCCTCCGAACTGCCGGGGCTCGAAGTGTCCGGGCGCCGCCGCGACACGGGAGAGGCCGTCGTCGCGCTGCTCGCGGGCGGGGGATACGCGGAGGTCGTCGCCGTGCCAGAAGCGCAAGTGCTGCCGGCGCCGCCGGCGCTCTCGCTCGCGGAGGCCGGCGGCATCATCGAGGTGGCGGCGACCGTGGTGTCGAACCTCGTGATCGAGGGCGGATTGCGGGCGGAGCCCGCTGGCGGCGACGGGGGAGCGGCCCCCGAGCCCCAGACCGTGCTGATCCACGGCGGCACGGGCGGCATCGGCACCTTCGCGATCCAGTTCGCCAGCGCCCTCGGAGCGCGTGTGCTGACGACGGTCGGATCGGACGCGGCCGTCGACGAGGTGCGACGACTCGGAGCGAGCGAAGCATGGAACCGGCACACGACCGACGTGGTGGCGGCGGTTCGCGAGGCGGGCGGAGCGGACATCATCCTCGACGTGATCGGCGGCCCCGCCTTGAACGACAACGTCGCCATGCTGCGCGAGTTCGGGCGGCTCGTCATCATCGGCACGATGGGAGGCGCGACCGGCGAGCTGAACGTCGGAGCCCTGATGGGCAAGCGCGCCCGGGTCATCGGCACCACCGTCCGCTCGCGCGAGCCGCACGACAAGCAGCGGATCCTCGAGCGGACGGCAGAGCTCGTCTGGCCGCTGCTCGAGAACGGCGAAGTCACGCTGCCCGTGCACGCCCGCGTGCCGCTCGCGGACGCCGCACGGGCGCACGAGGTGCTCCGCGCGGGCGGACATCTCGGCAAGGTGATTCTCGATGTCGGAGAGTGACGCTGCTGCCGAGCCGCTCATCTTCGCGGACGCGGCGGCGTGGCGCGCCTGGCTCGAAGTCCACGAAGACGCGCACGACGGCGGATGGGTGGTGCTCGCCAAGAAAGGCACCACCGCGCCGACGTCGCTGAGCTACCAGGAGGCGCTCGAAGTGGCGCTCTGCAGCGGGTGGATCGACGGCCAGAAGCAGTCGCGCGACGCCGCGACGTTTCAGCAGCGCTTCACTCCGCGGCGAGCCCGCTCGATGTGGTCGAAGCGGAACGTCGACATCATCGCCCGGCTCGACAGCGAGGGGCTGCTGCGCCCGCGCGGGCGGGCGGAAGTGGCGCGGGCACAGACCGACGGGCGCTGGGAGCGCGCCTACGCCGGGTCCGCGAGCATGGTTGAACCCGAGGAGCTCACGAGCGCGCTCGCCGCCGAGCCGGCCGCTCGGGCCGCTTTCGACGCGCTGAGCCGGAGCGCGCGCTACAGCGCCCTCCACCCGATCGTCACCGCCGTGCGGGCGGAGACGCGGGTGAAACGCGTCGCCGCGCTCGTCGAGCAGCTGCGGGAGGCTTCTGGCTGATCCGGCTCGTGCCTACTGCACCGACCAGCCCCCATCCGATGCGAGGATCGCGCCGTTGATGTTCACCGCGTCGTCGGAGAGCAGGAACGTGATCGATGCGGCGAGGTGCTCGGCCGTGGCGATGGTGGGAATGGTCTGCTGGAACGGGGCCAGTCGAGCGGAGCCCTCCTCCGACATGTTCGGCGGCATCGGGATGCCCGTGGCGACACCGCCGGGGGCGACTGCGTTCACGCGGATGCCCTTCGGCCCGTACATGAACGCCGCCGATTTCGTGACGCCCACGATGCCGTGCTTGCTCGCCGTGTAGGCGTTGCCCGAAGCGTTTCCACGCAGCGCGGCCTCGCTCGCCACGTTCAGGATCGCGCCGTGCCCGGCAGCCTCCATCGCCGGCAGTACCGCGCGAATCAGCTTGAACGGCGCCGTGAGATTGATCGCGATCACCCGATCCCAGACCGCGTCGGGCGTCTCGCCCGCCGGCGAGAAGTCGTCGTTGATGCCGGCGACATTCGCGAGCCCGTCGATCCGTTGGCCTGCCGCTGCGATCACGCGGTCGATCGCGTCCTGCTGCGTGAGGTCGCCAGCGACAGCGACGATGTCGGCTGCGGGCAGTTCCGCGACGAGCGCGTCGAGCTTCTCGGCCGCGATGTCGCAGGCGATGATGCGGCCGCCCTCCCGTGCGATGCGCGAAGCCGTCGCCTTGCCGATGCCCGACGCTGCGCCGGTCACGATGACCGTCTTGCCGTCGAATCTGCCGGGGGTGACGCGCTCGCTCCACCCGGTCGCCGCGGGCGCATCGGGCATCTCTCCGCCGTTCGCCGCGCGCACCAGGTCGTCGACGACCGACTGCGGCATCGCGCCCTGGCTGAGGACGACGAGCTGCTGGAGGGGGAGCCCGAGCACGGGGGCCAGCGAGTCGGGGTCTGCCCCGGACTGCGCGAGGAGCCCGCGCACGAGCTCGCCTCCCGTCGGATCTGCGAGCCAATCGCCGATGCTGGACTGAGCGGTGAGTGCCATGATGTCTCCTTCGGTGGGAGCGGGCGCGAGGGGAGCCGCGCGAAGCGTGTTTCGCAACGGTGCGTCCACTAATGAAACACGTTACACCCGGGTAGCCTGATTGCGTGCCGAGACCTCGTAGTGAATCCGCCCGCCAGGCGGTGCTCGCCGCGATGCGTCGGGCGGTCGCCGGAGCGGGGTACGAGGCGCTCACCATCGAGCAGCTCGCAGCCGACGCGGAGGTCTCGAAGCAGACGATCTATCGCTGGTGGCCGACGAAGGCGGCCATTCTGGGTGAGGCGCTCGTAGCAGGGGTACTGCCGGCATCCCTCCCGCGACCGACTGCAGCAGGCGAAGACGCCCCCGACCTCGCGAACGATCTGCTCGCCTGGCTCACGGCCTCCTCGCGACAGCTCCAGCAAACCGAGGGCCTCGGAGTGGCTCGCGCGCTGATCGCCGTCACCGCCTCAGACCCGGCCGTCGCGGCGGCGCTCAATGAGCGCCTCGCGGCTCCGATCCGCGACTGGGTGCAGCAGCTCATCGAGCGCGCCGCCGCGCACGGCGCGCTGCGAGAGGGCGTCGACGCGATCCTGCTCGCCGATCACCTCATCGCGATCACCGCGTATGCGGCGCTCACCGGCACGGTGCACAGCGAACAGCGCCTGCGCGGCATCGTCGACCAAGTCATGCACGGAATCGTCGCGACGCCGCCCGTCCGCTAAGCCGGCGCCGACTTCGGGGCTCCCGCTGACCGCGCACCGCCCCGAGATCGGGCCCGATCCCGAATGTGCTCGCACCGCCCGTGAGCGTTGCGTCAGCATCCGCGCGAACGCCGTATGGATTCCGTGAGGATCGCCCGGCACCCCGCGCCGCGGGTGTTCGATCAGGAGATGAGCCCGATGGACGGGCCCCCGGCCGGAGCATCGGTCGGCGCTTCTCGATTGGAGATCCCGTGTTGGATCTGGTCACCGTACTGGGCATGATCGCGGTCTTCGCGCTCATCGGCGTGCTGGGCAAGGCGGTGGAACGACTGTGATCGTCTTCGAACTGCTCGCCGCCGTGCTGGCCCTCGGCGCACTCGCGTACCTCATCGTCGCGCTCGTGAAACCCGAGCGATTCTGATGGCCACCACCACCGCGCTCCTGGCGCTCGCATCGATCGCGACCGTCGCACTCGTGCTCGTCGCCCTCTACCGGCCGTTCGGCGACTACCTCGCCTGGACCTACACGTCTCGGAAGCACTGGCGCGTCGAACGGATCATCTACCGCATCATCGGGGTCGACGGACAGACCGAGCAGACCTGGCGCGCCTACCTGCGCGGCGTGCTCGTCATCTCCGCCGTCGGCGTGCTCATCGTGTACGCGCTGCAGCGGCTGCAGCCGTGGCTGCCCTACGCCCTCGGTCTCCCCGCGCCGTCGGAGCACCTCTCGTTCAACACGGCGGCGTCGTTCGTCACCAACACGAACTGGCAGTCGTACTCGCCCGAGCAGACGCTGGGATACGCCGTGCAGATCGCGGGCCTCGCCGTGCAGAACTTCGTCTCGGCCGCCGTCGGCATGGCGGTCGCGATCGCGCTCGTGCGCGGTTTCGCCGCGCGCCGCTCCGGCACGATCGGGAACTTCTGGGTCGACCTCACCCGCGGCACGGTCCGCGTGCTGCTGCCCCTGGCGACGCTCGCCGCCGTCGTGCTCGCGCTGGGCGGCGTCGTGCAGAACTTCGCCGGATTCACCGATGTGACGACGCTCACCGGGGCGACGCAGAGCATTCCCGGCGGCCCCGTCGCCTCCCAGGAGGCGATCAAGCTCCTCGGAACGAACGGCGGCGGATTCTTCAACGCCAACTCGGCCCATCCGTTCGAGAACCCAACGCCGTGGACCAGTCTGGTGCAGATCGTGCTCATGCTGCTGATCCCGTTCAGCATGCCGCGTGCATTCGGGCGCATGGTCGGCGATCCTCGCCAGGGCGTCGCGATCGTGAGCGTGATGGGGGTGCTGTACCTCGCATCCTTCACCCTCCTCACACTGCTCGAGAGCGCGGGTCGCGGAACGGCGCCCGAGCTCGCCGGGGGCGCCCTCGAGGGCAAGGAGTGGCGCTTCGGCATCGTGGGGTCGACGCTGTTCGCGACGACCAGCACGGGAACGTCGACGGGGGCCGTGAACTCGATGCACGACTCGTACACCGCGCTCGGCGGGATGCTGCCGATGCTGAACATGATGCTCGGCGAGGTGTCGCCAGGCGGCGTCGGATCGGGGCTCTACGCCATTCTCGTGCTCGCCATCATCACCGTCTTCATCGCAGGCCTGCTCATCGGCCGCACGCCGGAGTACCTCGGCAAGAAGATCGGCACTCGCGAGATCAAGCTCGGGGCCATGTACATCCTCGTCACGCCGACACTGGTGCTCGCAGGCACAGCGCTGAGCTTCGCGCTGCCGGGGGTGCGCGACGACGTCGTCTCGACGTCGATCTGGAACCCCGGGACGCACGGCCTCTCCGAAGTGCTCTACGCATTCACCTCCGCGGCGAACAACAACGGCTCGGCCTTCGCCGGACTCACTGCGAACACACCCTGGATGAACAGCGCCCTCGGCGTCGCGATGCTGCTCGGCCGCTTCGTGCCGATCGTGCTCGTGCTCGCGCTCGCCGGTTCGCTGGCGGCGCAGGATCGTGTGCCGACCACTGCCGGCACACTGCCCACCCACCGGCCGCTGTTCATCGGCATGCTCACCGCGGTGACCGTGCTCGTCACCGCACTCACCTTCTTTCCCGTTCTCGCGCTGGGTCCCCTGGCTGAAGGGCTGATGTCATGATCGCCATGCTCCGCGCCGCACTTCCCGGCGCTCTCCGAAAACTCGACCCCCGCCAGCAGTGGCGCAACCCGGTGATGTTCATCGTGTGGGTCGGGGCGGCGCTCACCACGGTGCTCGCCGTGGCGGAGCCGCTCCTCGGCGGACCGCAGGACTCGGGCGGTTCCCCGGTGCCAGGCGCCTTCACCTGGGCGATCGCCCTCTGGCTGTGGGTGACGGTGCTGTTCGCCAATCTCGCCGAATCCGTCGCCGAGGGGCGCGGGAAGGCGCAGGCAGATTCGCTGCGTCAGACCCGGTCGACCACCACTGCCCAGCGCATCGCGCACTACGACGCCACCGGCGACGCGGCGGCGCAGCGCGCCGAGCTGGAGCCGGTCGCCTCTTCGGATCTGCGTCTCGGCGACCACGTCGTCGTGCACGCCGGCGAGCTGATCCCGGGTGACGGCGACATCGTCTGGGGGATCGCCTCGGTCGACGAATCGGCGATCACCGGCGAATCGGCCCCCGTGGTGCGCGAGTCCGGCGGCGACCGATCGGCGGTCACCGGCGGCACGCGAGTGCTCTCCGATCGCGTCGTCGTGCGCATCACGTCGATGCCGGGCGAGACCTTCGTCGACCGCATGATCGCGCTGGTCGAGGGCGCAGCCCGCCAGAAGACGCCGAACGAGGTCGCCCTGAACATCCTCCTCGCGAGTCTCTCGATCATCTTCGTGGTCGTGGCGCTCACCCTGAACCCGATCGCGAGCTACGCGGCGGCGCCGGTCAGCGTGACCGTGCTCGTCGCACTGCTGGTGTGCCTGATTCCGACGACGATCGGCGCCCTGCTGAGCGCCATCGGGATCGCGGGGATGGATCGCCTCGTGCAGCGCAACGTGCTCGCCATGTCGGGGCGCGCGGTCGAGGCGGCGGGCGACGTGACGACGCTGCTGCTCGACAAGACGGGGACGATCACCTACGGCAACCGCCGAGCGAGCGCGTTCCTGCGACTCGACGGAGTGCGCGAGCACGAGCTCATCGACGCGGCCGCACTGTCGTCGCTCGCTGATCCCACACCCGAGGGGGTCTCGATCGTGGAACTCGCCGATGCGGAAGGCGGACGTTTCGACCGGTCGCCGTCGGGCGAGATCGTGCCCTTCACCGCACAGACCCGCATGTCTGGGCTGGACCTGCCCGACGGCACGCGGATCCGCAAGGGTGCCGGGTCGGCGATCCTCGCCTGGGTCGAGGCGGCCGAGGAATCGGGGGAGTCGAACGGTGCGGGGGCCCCGAACGGCGTTCCCCAGCCGGTGCGCGTCGAACTGGAGCAGCGCGTCGCCGAGGTCTCTCAGAGCGGCGGCACGCCCCTGGTCGTCGCCGAGCAGCGCCCCGGCGGCCCGGCGCGGATCCTGGGCGTCGTCCACCTGAAGGACGTCGTCAAGGAGGGCCTCCCCGCGAAGTTCGAGGAACTCAGGGCGATGGGGATCCGGACCGTCATGATCACCGGTGACAATCCGCTCACCGCAGCCGCCATCGCCCGCGAGGCCGGCGTCGACGACTTCCTCGCGGAGGCGACCCCAGAAGACAAACTCGCCTACATCCGCAAGGAGCAGGAGGGCGGCAACCTGGTCGCGATGACCGGCGACGGCACGAACGACGCGCCGGCGCTCGCTCAAGCCGATGTCGGGGTCGCGATGAACACGGGCACCTCAGCGGCGAAAGAGGCCGGCAACATGGTCGACCTCGACTCCGACCCGTCGAAACTCATCGACATCGTGCGCATCGGCAAGCAACTCCTCATCACTCGCGGCGCGCTCACGACATTCTCGATCGCGAACGACGTCGCCAAGTACTTCGCCATCATCCCGGCGATGTTCATGGGCGTCTTCCCGCAACTCGCAGTGCTCAACATCATGGGGCTGCACTCGCCGGCCTCGGCGGTGCTCTCGGCGATCATCTTCAACGCCATCGTGATCGTGTTCCTCATCCCGCTCGCACTGCGCGGAGTCCGCTTCCGCGCCGGAAACGCCTCGCAGATCCTCGGACGAAACCTCGCGATCTACGGCCTCGGCGGGCTCATCACCCCGTTCGCGGGCATCTGGCTCATCGATCAGGTCGTCCGCCTGATCCCCGGGTTCTGACATGCGACGACCCCGCTCCCATCCCACCGCTCCGCACCTCACAGAAAGGCGACTCGCATGCACGCACGCACTCGTCTCCCCGGTCGTCCGCTGATCCGCACGCTCGGCGTCGCGCTCCGCGCAATGGCCCTCTGCACACTCGCCCTCGGCATCGCGTACCCGCTGCTCATCACGGGCGTCGCGCACCTGGTCGCACCCGCGCAAGCCGCAGGGTCGCTCGTCACCGGACCGAGCGGCGACGTCGTCGGATCATCGCTCCTCGGACAGCCGTTCGCCGACGATGACGGCGCGCCGTCGGCCGAGTATTTCCAGCCCCGACCTTCGGCAGCGGGCGACGGATACGACGGCGCCGTGTCCTCCGGGTCGAACCTCGGCCCGGAACACGCCGACCTCATCGCCGCGATCGAAGAGCGACGCACCGAGATCGCCGACTTCAACGGCGTCTCCGAAGCTGCGGTTCCCGCCGACGCCGTCACCGCGTCGGCTTCCGGCCTCGACCCGCACATCAGCCCCGCGTACGCGGAGATCCAGGTGGACCGGGTCGCCGCAGCACGAGGCCTCGATGCGGCCGACGTGCGATCGATCGTCGCGGAGCACACGAGTTCGGCGGATCTCGGATTCCTCGGACAGCCACGAGTCAATATCCTGGAGCTCAACGTGGCGCTCGACGCCGCGCACCCCGCACCGGTAACCGAATCGCAGCTCGATGAGCAGCAGGACGCGAAGCCCAGCGGGTCGTCCGGCGAATCCGAGGAGTGACGATGACGAAACGGGGGCGTCTCCGCGTGCTGCTCGGCGCCGCCCCCGGTGTCGGCAAGACGTTCGCCATGCTCGAGGAGGCCAGGCGAATCCGGGCCGACGGCGTCGACGTGGCGATCGCTTTCGTCGAGACGCACGGACGCGCGGCGACCGCAGCCATGGCCGACGGACTTCCAGAGGTGGCGCGCACGACCGTGACGCACCGCGGGGTCGCCCTGGAGGAGATGGATCTCGATGCCGTGCTCGAACGGCATCCGACCGTCGCCCTGGTCGATGAGCTCGCGCACACGAACGCGCCCGGCGGCGCGCACGAGAAGCGCTGGCAGGACGTCGACGTGCTGCTCGCAGCCGGGATCGACGTCATCTCGACACTCAACATCCAACACATCGAATCGTTGAACGACGTGGTGGAGCAAATCACCGGCGCCCCGCAGCGCGAGACCGTGCCCGACCGCTTTCTCCGCGGCGCGGACCAGGTCGAGGTCGTCGATCTCGCCCCGCAGGCCCTGCGCGACCGGCTCGCGAGCGGCACCGTCTACCCGGCCGAACGCATCGACGCGGCGCTCTCCAACTACTTCCGCATCGGCAACCTCACCGCACTGCGCGAGCTCGCGCTGCTGTGGCTGGCCGATGAAGTCGACCAGGCGCTCAAGGGATACCGTGCCGAGCACGGCATCAGCAGCACCTGGGAGGCGCGCGAGCGGGTCGTCGTCGCGCTCACGGGAGGGCCCGAGGGGGAGACCCTGCTCCGACGCGGGGCCAGGATCGCCGCGCGCTCGGCCGGCGGCGAGCTGCTCGCGGTGCACGTCTCGAGCCAGGACGGGCTGCGCACGGAGCACCCCGCCGCGCTCACCCAGCAGCGGGCCCTCGTCGAGAAACTCGGCGGCACCTACCACCAGGTGATCGGCGAGGATGTGCCGACAGCGCTCGTCGAGTTCGCGCGCTCCGTGAACGCGACCCAGCTCGTGCTCGGCGCGAGCCGGCGGGGTCGTGCCGCTGCGGCGCTGACGGGGCCGGGGATCGGTGCCACCGTGGTGCGAGAATCGGGCGACATCGACGTGCACATGGTGAACCACGCCGAAGGCGTGCGCCGCCTCGCCCTGCCGCGCCGCACCGGAGCGCTCACCGCGCGGCGCAGACTGCTCGGCTTCGCACTCGCGATCGTCGGCGGCCCGCTGCTCACGTGGCTGCTCGCCTCGGTGCGCAGCGACGACTCGATCACGAGCGACGTGCTCAGCTATCAGCTGCTCGTCGTGCTCGTGGCGCTCGTCGGAGGCATCTGGCCGGCGCTCTTCGCGGCGGTGCTCTCCGGCCTCACGCTCGACTTCTTCTTCATCGAGCCCCTGTACGCCGTGCACATCCACGAGCCGCTCCACCTGCTCGCGGTCGCGCTGTACGTGGTCATCGCGGTGCTCGTGAGCGTGATCGTCGACCGCGCGGCGAGGTACACGCGTGCGGCGCGCAGGTCGGCCGCCGAAGCGGAGCTCATCCAGACCATCGCCGGCAGCGTGCTGCGCGGCGACGACGCGCTGCAGGCCCTGGTCGATCGCACGCGGGAGGCGTTCGGGCTCCGCGGCGCACGTCTCGTCGATGCGACGGGCGCCGAGCTCGCCGCATCCGGACAGCCGACGACGCCCTCCCGCGACGGCATCGAGATCCCCGTCGGAGCCGACGCGACGCTCGAGCTCAGCGGCGCCGAGTTGGCTGCCTCCGAGCGCCGTCTGCTCACCGTCGTCGCATCGCAGCTCTCGGCGGCGCTCGAACATCGCCGGCTCGAGCGCACGGCGCGCGAGATCGAGCCGATCGCGGCGTCCGATCGCGTGCGCGGCGCCCTGCTCTCAGCGCTCAGCCATGACCTGCGCCGCCCGCTCGCCGCCGCGACCGCCGCCATCGGAGGGCTCCGAGCGGCCGGCATCTCCCTGAGCGCCGACGACCGCCGAGAACTCCTCGACACCGCGGCCGAGAGCCTCGGCGGGCTCGGCGCCCTCGTCACCGACCTGCTCGACGTCACCCGCATCCAAGCCGGGGCGCTGTCGATCCGCGTCGCCTCGACCGACCCGGAATCCGTGATCGCCCCCGCTCTCGACGAACTCGGGATGGGGCCGAACGAGGTGTCGCTCGCGCTGCAGCACGGGGACGCCTCGGTGCAGGCCGATCCCGTGCTGCTGCAGCGCGTTCTGGTGAATCTGCTCGCGAACGCGTCGCGCTACAGCCCCGCGGGAGAGCGCGTGCTCGTCACCACGAGCACCTTCGCCGATCGCCTCGAGATCCGCATCATCGACCACGGGCCGGGCATCGCGGCGGAGAAGTACGACGACATCTTCGTACCGTTCCAACGCCTCGGCGATACCGACAACTCGACTGGGCTGGGACTCGGGCTCGCCCTATCGCGCGGGTTCGTCGACTCGATGCACGGCACGCTGCTGCCCGAAGACACGCCGGGCGGGGGCCTCACCATGGTGGTCTCGCTCCCGGTGACGCCCGCCGTGCCAGTGTCCGATTCCGCACCGTCTGGAGACCTCAGCTGATGAAGATCCTCATCGCCGACGACGATCCGCAGATCTTGCGCGCGCTGCGCATCACGCTCACCGCGAAGGGATACGACGTGTTCGTCGCCGCAGACGGCGCCCAGGCGATCGCGGCGGCGATCGACCATCGCCCAGACCTCTTCCTGCTCGACCTCGGCATGCCCATGCTCAACGGCATCGAAGTGATCGAGGCGATCAGGGGATGGTCGCAGGCGCCGATTCTCGTGGTGTCCGGTCGGGCGGGCGCCGCCGACAAGGTCGACGCGCTCGATGCCGGCGCCGACGACTACGTGACGAAGCCGTTCGCCATCGAGGAACTGCTGGCTCGCATCCGGGCGCTCTCGCGACGCGTGGTGCGCGATGCAGCGGTGCCCGTGGTGCGGCTCGGCGACGTCACGGTCGACCTCGCGGCGAGAAGCGTCACCCGCTCTTCGCCGGAGGGGGAGCAGCAGATCAGACTCACCCCGACCGAGTGGCAGGTTCTGGAGCTGCTGATCCGCAACCCGGGCCGTCTCGTGACGCGGCAGACGCTGCTCACCTCCATCTGGGGTTCCGAGCACATCGAAGACACGGGGTATCTCAGGCTCTACCTGTCGCAGCTGCGGAAGAAGATCGAGGCGGATCCCGCCAATCCCGTCCACCTCATCACGGAGGCCGGGATGGGCTACCGCTTGGAGCACGTCACCTCCTGAGCCTCAGGCGTCCACTCGCGCCTGTGTCGCGCCCGTGACGCGCCTGTGACGCGCCTGCGCCGCGCCGCGTCATGAGCTCGGGCGAGATCTGCAACGTCCCCGTCCCCGTCCCCGTCCCCGCGGTCGGGGTCACTTGCGGAGTGTGTCGAGCGCCCCTCGCGGTGCGACACGCTCCGCAAGTGACCCTGACCGAAAAGAAGCGGTAGTAAGTGTTGCAGAGTAGCGGTACCTAGTGTTACTCTCTAGCTGTAGTCAGTAACACCGAGTAGCTAGGGGCGGCGCATGGCCACGCAGATGACCGAGATGCTGAAGGGCACCCTCGAGGGGATCGTGCTTGCGATACTCGCGGAGCGCTCCGCGTACGGATACGAGATCACCGCGTCCCTGCGAGAACGCGGCTTCGAAGACATCGCCGAGGGCACGATCTACGCCCTGCTCGTGCGCATCGAGCAGAAGGGGCTCGTCTCGGTCGAGAAGGTGCCCTCGGAGAAAGGCCCGCCGCGCAAGGTGTACTCGCTCGGCGATGCGGGGCGGGCACGGCTCGCGGAGTTCTGGGAGTCCTGGGACTTTCTCGCCGCGCACATCGACGCACTGCGCGCTCCGGCGAACCCCGGAACCCAACCCACCCCTGCGCCCGGCGCGAATTCGGCGCCCGGCACGAACCCTGATGTCCGCACGAATGGAGTACACGCATGACCGCGAAATGGATCGAGACGCTCACGGGCTCTCTCGAAGAGAAGAAGCAGTACAAGGCCGCGACAGCACGCATCGAGGCGCTGCCCGCGCCGTACTCGGACGTCGCCCGAGCGCTGCAGCGCTACTTCCTGTACTACGGCATGATCAGCGACGGATCGGTGCTCACCGCAATGGTCGCGGACCACGCGGACCTGTGGGAACGCGCAGCGCTCGACGGTGCCTCGGTGCGCGACATCATCGGTGACGATCCGGTGGAGTTCGCCGAGACGTTCGCCGCCGCGTACTCCGACAAGCAGTGGATCGACAAGGAGCGGGCGCGCCTGCGCACTGCGGTCGCCGCAGCCGAGTCCACGGGCGATCGTCGGTAGCGATCATGAACACGACTCTGCAGCGACCCGCGGCGTTGAGCGTGCGCGGGGTCGCGAAGTCCTTCGGCACCACTCCCGTGCTGCGCGGCGTCGACTTCGATGTCGAAGCCGGCACGGTCTTCGCCCTGCTCGGATCGAACGGGGCGGGGAAGACCACGCTGATCCGCATTCTCGCCACCCTGCTGCAGCCGGACTCCGGCACCGCGACCGTCCTCGAGTGCGATGTGGCGGGTGAGCCGGAGTCCGTGCGGCGGGCGATCAGCCTCACGGGTCAGTTCGCCGCGGTCGATGAGGTTCTGACCGGCCGCGAGAATCTGCATCTCGTCGCTCGGCTCCGCCACGTGGACCGGCCGGCGCAGGTCGCCGACGAGATGTTGCGCAGGTTCTCGCTCGACGAGGCCGGGGACCGGCGGGCGGGGGAGTACTCGGGCGGGATGCGACGGCGACTCGACATCGCCATGAGCCTGGTCGGCGATCCTCCGATCCTCTTCCTCGACGAGCCGACCACGGGCCTCGACCCGCAGTCGCGCATCGAGGTGTGGAACCTCGTCCGTGAGCTTGTGGCGGCGGGCACCACGGTGCTGCTGACGACGCAGTACCGCGACGAGGCGGAGCATCTCGCCGATCGCATCGCGATCCTGCACGAGGGGCGCATCGCGCGTCAGGGCACCCTGGCCGAGCTCAGATCGCTCCTGCCGAGACGGCAGCCCGTGCTCATCGAGCCGGAGCCGACGCTCGAAGACATCTTCCTCGCACTCGTCTCGAACGCGTCCGAGCCGGTTGCCGGAGCGGGGGTGGACTCATGACCGCGCACGCGCTCGCCGATGCCGGCGCGCTCACCGGGCGTTCGCTGCGGCACGTTCTGCGCAGCCCGGACACGATCATCACGACGGTCGTGACGCCCGTCGCCCTCATGCTGCTGTTCGTCTACGTGCTCGGCGGAGCGATCCGCATCGACGGCGCGGGGGCGTACATCGACTACATGCTGCCGGGGATCCTGCTCATCACGGTCGCCTCCGGGGTCGCGTACACCGCATACCGGCTCTTCCTCGATCGGCAGAGCGGCATCTTCGAGCGTTTCAGGTCGATGCCGATCGCCCGTTCGAGCGCGCTCTGGGCGCACGTGCTGACCTCGATGCTCGCGAATCTCGTATCGGTGGCCGTGGTGGTGGGCGTCGCCCTGCTCATGGGGTTTCGCACGAGCGCCTCATTCGGTGCGAGGCTCGGCGCCGTCGGCATCATCGCGCTCTTCACGCTCGCACTCACCTGGATCGCCGTCGTCGCAGGGCTCACCGCGCGATCGGTCGACGGCGCGAGCGCGTTCAGCTACCCGCTGATCTTTCTGCCGTTCGTCAGTTCGGCGTTCGTGCCGACCGATTCGATGCCGGGGCCGGTGGCCTGGTTCGCGCAGCATCAGCCCGTGACGGCGATCGTCGATACACTGCGAGCGCTGTTCGCGGGGGAGCCGATCGGAGCCGAGATCTGGGTCGCTCTCGCGTGGCTGCTCGCGATCCTCGTGCTCGCAGCCGGAGCGGCGACGCTCCTCAGTCGTCGCCGCTCGTAGGCGCGGGCGGTGCGCCCCGCCGCCCCGCCCGCGCCCGCCCCGCCGCCGCGCCCGCCCCGCCGCCGCGCCCGCCGCTCTCCGCAAGCGGGGTCAGTTCGGGAGGGTGTCGGGCGCTGCAAGAGCTGCGACACCCTCCCGAACTGACCCCGCTCGTGCGCGGGTCACGGCTTCGGCGCGCTCGCCGGCTCCCAGATGTAGATGCCCTCGCGCTGCTCCTCCTCGTCGCCTGGCCGGAGCGAGATGCCCTTGCGGTCGCGCAGCAGCAGCGTGGCGATGAGGCCGATCACGGTCATGCCGACCAGGTAGAGCGTGACCGAGGTCGACGTTCCCGTGGTCTGCTGCAGCCAGGCGGCGATGGTCGGAGCGAACGCGCCGCCGAGAATCGCGCCGATCGCGTACGAGATCGAGACGCCCGAGAACCGCACGGAGGCGGGGAACATCTCGGAGTACCAGGCCGACTGGGGGCCGTAGGTGAAGCCGAGTCCGACCGTCAGCAGCATGAGCCCCGACGCGAGCAGTACCGGGTTCGCGGTGTTCACGAGCGGGAACAGCGCGAAAAGCGCGGCGCCCTGCAGGATCCAGCCGAAGATGTACGTGGTGCGACGGCCGATGCGGTCGCAGATCCACCCCGCGATGAATGTCGAGATGAGCCACGTGACCGATGAGGCGGTCACGGCCCAGAGTACGTCGCCGCGGTCGAGGCCGACGGGGCCCTCGGGGTTCGTCGCGTAGTTCTGCACGTATCCGCCGGTCGTCATGTACCCCACCGCGTTGTTGCCGGCGAAGACGAGTGCGGCGAGGATCACGAGCGGCGTGAAGCGCGCGAACAGTTTGACGATGGGGGCGCCGGTCTGCTCCTCACGTTCGGCGATCTCGGTGAACACGGGGCTCTCCTCGACCCGGCGTCGCACCCAGTAGCCGACGAGGATCAGGACGATGGAGAACAGGAAGGGGATGCGCCAGCCCCAGTCGAGGAAGGCGTCCCCGGGGAAGATGATGTTCATGATCGCGAGCATCGCGCTCGCGAGAAGCAGGCCGATCGGCACGCCGATCTGCGGCATGGCGCCGTAGAGCCCGCGACGGTCGCGCGGAGCGTGCTCGACGGCCATGAGCACGGCACCGCCCCACTCGCCGCCGGCGGAGACGCCCTGCAGGATCCGGAGCAGGATGAGGAGGATCGGCGCCGCGATGCCGATCTGACTGTAGGTCGGGAGGAGGCCGATGAGCACGGTGGCGGCGCCCATGAGGATCAGTGTGACGACGAGCACGATGCGGCGGCCGAAGCGGTCGCCGAAGTGGCCGGCGAGGAACGCGCCGAGGGGGCGGAACAGGAAACTGATGCCGACGGTGAGGAAGGCGAGGATCGTGCCGACGCCCGGGCCGGCCGGTTCGAAGAAGAGCTGGCTGAAGACGAGACCTGCCGCCGAGGCGTAGATGAAGTAGTCGTACCACTCCACGGTGGTGCCGACGACGGTGGCGAAGGCGACCCGACGCCGATCGCTGGATGTGGCGATCGTACCGGTCGGGGTCAGCGATCCTGATGCGGATGCTGGTGACATGCAGACACTCCTTTGTGACGGGATTCGGCGAGGTGACACACCCAAGCCCCAATAATATACGATTTCAAATACGCTTCCGCAAACCGGCCGGTCGCCGGAGCGCGTCGATCGATTTCCCATTGCGCCCACTTTGTCTTAGCATTCTCAGGTTGTTTCCAGTCCGGTCCGCGGGCGGAACCCGAATCAGTGAGACACTCCACCACGCAATGAACTCCGAATCACATCACGCAGCGTCCGGGCCCTCACGGCCGATCTCACCTGAGACAGCTGCCGGCTCGGTGCCGCTCGCGCACAAGAAGCTCCGACCGCGCCACGTCACCATGATCACGCTGGGCGGCATCATCGGCGCGAGCCTCTTCGTCGGTTCGGGAAACGTGATCCGCACCGTCGGGCCGGCCGCCGTGCTCTCGTACCTCATCGGCGGCCTCCTCGTGTTCCTCGCGATGCGCATGCTCGGTGAGATGGCGGCGGCCCGACCGGCGATCGGCTCGTTCATGGAGTACGCGCGCGTCGGTCTGGGCGACTGGGCCGCCTATCTCGTCGGCTGGCTGTACTGGTACTTCTGGGTGGGCGTGCTCGCCTACGAGGCCGTGCTCGGCGGCGAGACCCTGCACGGGTGGTTCCCGGCACTCCCGTCGTGGGTCGGGTCGCTGCTCCTGCTCGCGATCTTCGTCGGCACCAACCTGATCTCCGTGCGCACCTTCGGCGAGGTCGAGTTCTGGCTCGCGAGCGTCAAGGTGCTCGCGATCGTCGTCTTCCTCGGCGCCGGTGTGCTCTTCGCCTTCGGACTCTGGCCCAACGCGACCTACTCGATTCCGAACCTCTGGGAGCACGGCGGCTTCGCCCCCAACGGCTTCGGCGTCGCCTTCACCGGCGTCGCGCTCGTCATCTTCTCGTACTTCGGCACCGAGATCGCGGTCATGGCCTCTGCGGAGTCAGAGGATCCGGCCAAGGGCATCCGTCAGGCGACCAGCACCGTGATCTGGCGCATCCTGCTCTTCTTCGTGGGTGCGGTGCTCGTCATCACCACGATCGTTCCCTGGGACGAGCTGCCGGAGCCGGTCGACGTGGCCTCGGCGCCCTTCACGTATGTCTTCGAGCTCTTCGGGCTTCCGGGGGCGGCGATCGTGATGCAGCTCGTCATCTTCACCGCGGTGATCTCCGTGCTGAACTCGGGGCTCTACTCGGCCTCGCGCATGTTCTCCTCCCTCGCGGAGCAGGGCTTCGCGCCCCGATTCGTCGCGAAGAAGGCGAAGAACGGCGTGCCGGTCGCCGCGCTGCTCGCCTCGACCATCGGCGGAGTCGTCGCGACCGTCGTGAACTTCGCGGCTCCCGATTCCGGCGTCTTCGCGTTCATCATGAACTCGGCCGGACTCGTCGCCCTCTTCGTCTACGTCTTCATCGCACTCACGCAGATGCGCATGCGCCAGAAGATGACCCCGGAGGAAGTCGCGGGGCTCAAGCTCAAGATGTGGCTGCACCCGTGGCTGAATCTGCTGCTCATCGCGGCCATCGTCGCCGTGCTGATCATCATGCTCACGACGGAGGAGGGGCGCACGCAGGTGTGGACGAGTCTCATCGCGACCGGCGTGCTCGTCGTGTGCTGGCCCTTCGTGCGGCGGGTGCGGGCGAAGCGCGCGCGTGCGCAGGCATCGGCGGCGCTCGAGGCCTAACCGTCTCGCGCCGTTGGCGTGTTCAGCGAACAGTGCCACACTGGGAACGTGGCGGATACACAGAATGGCCGGGTCGCGGTCTACCTCGACTTCGATAACATCGTGCTCTCGTGGTACGACCGAGTGCACGGGCGCAATTCGTTCGCGAGGGATCGCCAGCGCATCGCAGAGAACCCGTCCGAGCCCGAGATCGCCGAGCGCCTGCGCGCCGCTGTGGTCGATGTGGGCGCGATCATCGACTACGCATCGTCGTTCGGCACGCTCGTGCTCACGCGGGCGTACGCCGACTGGTCGGCGCCGATGAACGCGGAGTACCGCACGCAGCTCGTCTCGCGCGCGGTCGATCTGGTGCAGCTCTTCCCGGCCGCCGCGTATGCGAAGAACGGCGCCGATATCCGACTGGCGGTCGACACCGTGGAAGACATGTTCCGGCTCGACGACCTGACCCACGTGGTCATCGTCGCGGGCGACTCCGATTACGTGCCGCTCGCCCAGCGCTGCAAGCGGCTCGGCCGGTACGTCGTCGGCATCGGCGTCGCAGGGTCCACCGCGAAGGCGCTGACCGCCGCGTGCGACGAGTTCGCCTCGTACGACGCCCTCCCCGGCATCGAGACCGTGCCGCACGCGCCCGCAGCTCAGCGCGCGCAGCGCGATGACCAGCCCAAGCGGTCGCGCGGCCGCGGCGGCCGGGGTGCCGCGGCGAGCGAGCCAGCAGCCGAGGCCGAGACCGGGGGCACCGTGGAGCAGGACCTCGCGGCTGCGCTCGAGGCCGCTGCGGAGGCGGCCACCGAAGTCGAACCGGGAGACACGATCGACACGATCGAGTCGGGGGAGGACGCGGAGATCGCGGTCACCGGCCTGCTAATCCGCGCGCTCTGGCTGAGCCAGGATAAGGACGACTCCGGCTGGCTGTACAGTTCGGCGGTCAAGCAGCAGATGCGCCGCATGGATCCGTCGTTCAACGAGAAGGCGCTCGGGTTCCGATCCTTCTCCGACTTCTTGAAGTCGCGCTCCGATGTCGCGGAGCTCGAGGAGACCGGGCACGAGCGACTCGTGCGCCTGCGAGACCAGAGCGCGTAGCGCGACGGGATTCAGTGGGCTCCGCGCCTCGGGTCAGGCCGCTCGGGCGCTGCCCAGCAGATATCGCCGCACACCGGCGGCCGCCGACCGGCCAGCCCGATTCGCTCCGATCGTGCTCGCGGACGGGCCGTATCCGACGAGCTGCACGCGCGCGTCGGCGACCGCAGTCGTGCCGCGCCCGCCGCGATCGAGCTGGATGCCGCCGGCCGCGCTCCGCAGATGCAGCGGCGCGAGGTGCGCGATGGCCGGGCGGAACCCGGTCGCCCACAGTATGATGTCAACGCGTTGGAACGTGCCGTCGGCCCACCGCACCCCGTCGCGCTCGACGCTCGCGAACATCGGCCGCCGCCCGCGATACGCCCCGAGGCGCTCGGCCTCGCGTTCCTGCTCGCGCAGCATGAGGCCGGTGACACTCACGACGCTCTGCGGAGGCAGGCCGGCTGCGACGCGCTGCTCGACGAGCGCCACGGAGGCGGCTCCGGCCTCCGGGGTGAAATCGTCGGTGCGCCACACGGGCTCGCTCCTGGTCACCCAGATCGTGTCGGCGAGCGGAGCGATCGCTCCCAGGAACTGCACCGCCGAAGCGCCGCCGCCGACCACGAGCGTCCGCTTGCCGATGAAGTGCTGGGGTCCTGGATATCCGACCGTGTGGAACTGCTCGCCGGCGAACGCCTCCATGCCAGGGTAGCGCGGCACGAACGGCTGCGACCACGTGCCCGTGGCATTGACG
Source organism: Leucobacter alluvii (assembly GCF_039530485.1). Classification (NCBI taxonomy): domain Bacteria; kingdom Bacillati; phylum Actinomycetota; class Actinomycetes; order Micrococcales; family Microbacteriaceae; genus Leucobacter; species Leucobacter alluvii. The sequence continues at coordinate 143,309 of NZ_BAAAOP010000001.1, forward strand.
AGGGTGCGCGAGCGCAGGCTCCGGTCGCCGGTGGTGACGACGAGCGTCTCGGGATCCTGCGCGTCGTTCTGCACGCGGTCGACGTGCGCGGGCCGGATCACCGGCAGTGCGTGCTCCCGCTCGTACTCGGTGAAGTAAGCGGGAATGGCGGCGTTCGCCCGGTCCTCGGTGCGCGGGGGCGGAAGCGAACCGGGAAGCTCGGCGACGCCGTGCACGTCTCGCATCGTGAGCGCATCCCAGCGATGCTGCCACGCACCACCCGGCTCGCGGTCGGCGTCGAGCACCAGGTGCCGGATGCCGAGCCGCTGCAGGTGGAACGAGGCCGACAGTCCGGCCTGCCCGGCACCGATGACGATGCTGTCGAGGAGGCCGGTGTCGTTCACAGCAGGTGCAACCGGCGGTGAGCGGAACCCATTCCCGGCGGGGTCAGGCGGAGCGCTGCGTCCGCAGTTCCGCGAGCTCGCGGCCTGAACGAGTCGCGTCTGCTTCGGCCTGCTCCTTGAGCGACGCCGCCAGATCCGCGAAGGCGTCGAGTGCGGGGTTCACGCCGACGAGGGTGAACGGCCGCTCGACGATGCGCAGATCGAGGCCCCACACGTCCTCGAGCACTCGGCGCAGCCACGGGGTGGAGTGATCCCAGCCCTCCTTCGGGGTGCCGGGCCCGTAGTTGCCGCCGAGCACGGTGACGAGTGTCGCCGGCTTGCCCTGCAGGGCGGTGCCTTCGGGGTTGATGCGCGGGTCGGTGTACGCGACGTCGAACCAGGTCTTGAAGTGCTGCGAGACGCCGAAGTTGTAGAGCGGTACCGTGAAGAGGAGCGCGTCGGCCGTGATGAGTTCATCTGCGAGCGTCGTGGCGAATGCCATCGCGTCGCGCTGCGCTGGGCTCCGTTCGCTCTCGGGAACGAACCCGCCCGTGACGGCGGCCTGCCACACCTCGGCGGAGACGGGCTCGGCGGCGAGGTCGCGGCGCACCACGTCCGTCTCGGGATGAGAGTCGACCCACTCCTGCTCGACGCGGTCGCCGAGCGCGCGGCTCGCGGAGGTTGCGGGGAGGATGCTCGCATCCAGGCGGAAGAATGTCATGCGGACTCCGATTCATTGATTATGAGTCGCTCATATTTTCGGAGTGACTTCGGCGAGTGTAGCACCGTAGAATGTGGGTATGGAAGCCCCGCAGCACGATCGGCACGAGTGCGACGCCGCCGTCAGCCTCGCGTTCTCGATCCTCGGGAAGCGTTGGAACGGCATGATCATCGACGCCCTCGGCGACGGTCCACTCGCCTTCGCGGAGGTGCGCCGGGCGGTCCCCGGTATCAGCGACGCGGTGCTCTCCGACCGCCTCGCGGAGCTCGCCGAGGCGAAGCTCGTCTCCCGGACCGTCGCTCCCGGCCCGCCCGTTTCGGTGTCGTATGCGCTCACCGTCGGCGGCGAGCAGCTCGTGCCGGTGCTCGCCGACCTGGGGAAGTGGGCGTCCGCGAACCTGACCCCAGCCCCTCGCCGGGACTGACAGGGGCGTCGCGACGCGTCAGTTCGGGAAGGCTGGGCGCTGCTCGCCCGCCGACCGCGGGATCAGCAGCGACAGCACCAGCGCGATCACGCCGGCGGCGATCGCCAGCCAGAAGCAGACGTCGAATGCGGCGCGGCTCGGGATCGACTGCCCGTTGAACTCGATCGTCATCGAGGCGAGCACCCCGCCCATGACCGCGGACGCGCTCGAAGTGCCGACCGACCGGAACAGCGCGTTGAGCCCGTTCGACGCTCCCGTCTCATGCGCGGGCACCGACCGCATGATGATCATCGGCATCGCTGCGAAGCTGAACCCGATGCCCACGCCGATGAAGAGGTTCGCCGCGAAGATGTGCCACACCTCGCTCGACCAGAGCAGCACGAACACGTACGCGAGCACGATCGCGGCCGTGCCGGCGGTGAACAGCGGCCTGGGGCCGACGGTGCGCTCGAGCCAGCCGGAGAGGGGGGACAGGATCATCATCACGATCCCGGCCGGCATCACGATGAGCGCGGCCTGCATCATGTCGAGACCGAAGCCGGATTCCGACGCGACGGGCAGCTCAAGCAGCTGGGGGAACGCGACGTTGGAGGAGAACAGGGCGAACCCCATGCCGATCGCCGCGACATTCGTGAAGAGCACGGCGGGGCGAGCGGCGACGCGGAGATCGAGCAGCGGATCCTTCGCTCGCAACTGGTACCAGCCCCAGAGCAGCAGCACGACGACGCCGCCGATGATGGTCGTGAGCGTCAGGGGCGAGGTCCAGCCCCACTGCGCCCCGCGCGAAACGAAGAGCAGAATCCCCGAGAGGCCGACTGCGAGGCCGAAGGCTCCGAGGATGTCGAGACGACCGCCGGAACGCAGCACGTCGCCCGGAACGCACCAGGCGATCATCGGGACCCCGAGCACTCCGAGCCCGGCCGCGAGCCAGAAGAGCGCGTGCCAGTCGGCGTTGATCGCGAGGTAGGCGGCGAGCGGCATGCCGACGGCGCCGCCGACTCCCATGGTCGCGCTCATCAGCGCCACTGCGGTGCTCAGTCGCTCGGGCGGCAGCACGTCGCGCATGATCGCGATGCCGAGCGGAATCACTCCCGTCACCGCGCCCTGCAATGCGCGACCGATGATCACGCCGACGATCGAGCCGGCGACCGCGGCGATCACCGATCCGACCACGAGCAGGGCGAGCAGCACGAGGGCGACCCGCTTCTTGCCGAAGAGGTCGCCGAGCCGTCCCGAGATCGGCGTCGCGATGGCGGCGACGAGCAGCGTGATGGTGACCACCCATGACGTGTCTTCGCGGGAGGCATCCAGCAGCCTCGGGAGTTCGGCTTGGAGCGGAACGACGAGGGTGAACATGAACGAGGAGCAGAGCCCCGCATACGCGAGCGCTGCGACCGTGGCCCAGCGCGGCGGGGTGCGGGAGAGGCGGCTTCTGCCTCCCCGATCCGCATTCCTCACGCACACACCCTATCGGTGCGGGCGGTCGGGGAGGGGGCTCGGCGGGCGAGCGGATGCCGGCCCCGGAGTCGACGCACGTGCCTGCACCGCCCTCGCCCGGGTGTTGTTCCTCACCGGGCTCGGCGCTCTGGTAGTGATCTGCCGGTGAGTTGTCATGGGTGCCCATCCGATAATCGGCGTGAGCGCGCTGACGGAACACCTATTCGCGGCGTGGTGTGTGGCGCCAGAACCCCGCGACAGGTTTCCCGTTTCGGACATGGGGGCTCACCCAAGTAGCGCCAGAGCTCCCCTCTGATTCCTTGCTCCGTTGGAAATCGCCTGGGCTGTCAGTGCCGAGGTCGATGATGGATCGACCGCCGAGGTTTCTGATCGCCCGCTCGACGTGAGCTTGTTGGTCCTCGGAGAACGCGACTTTCATCACTTCGATCTCGCCTGCACTGATCCCGATATCTCGTGCAATGGTCGCCCACTCTCTTACTGCTGTGAGCACTTCACCAAGGGACTGAGCTGCTTCTTCTCCTGACAGAGAGTACGCGTCAGCTGTACTGACGAGATTTCTGATGTCGCGATCGCTGGGGTCGTCGCTGCTCGACACTGGCCTGGAGAGTACGACGCCCCGGGTCGGCGATGGGTTGATGTCGTAGGCGGGGCTCAGCGCCCACCCTTCTCCCTGGCGGATGAACGCGTGATTTTTCCAGTGATCGTCGACGTTGTTGATGAGGAGCGTGAGCGCGACTCGCTTGAAGAGATCACGCAACTGCTTGCGGTCTCCCGCGGTGAGTGAATCCGTAGCGTCTGCGAGATCAAGGTAGGTGATTGTGCCGTGCTCTTGATCGCCGATTTCCATAGCTGTCCGAGCGGACATGAACCCCAGTCGCGATCCGTCAGGGGTGCGGTCGAACCGGTCGAGCGCGAGGCTCGTCTTACCGCCCGAAACGCGCAGCCGCTCCGCGGATTGGACGCTGATGTTCGCGTTCTTTGCCAGGGTGATTGCGAGGTATTCCCAAGCTTCACCGTCGCGGCCGCTGTCCCGATCCGAAGGCAGTTTGAGAAGCTTGAGGTTTCCACCGAGCCGCACAGTAACTTTGGGTCGAGCCCCGCCTGCCGATGATCCCGGGGCATTGAGCAATTCAATGTCTTCTGCAGTGGCTTCGTGCGCCTCGAGTCTCGATGCTGCACTCGAGTATGCATCGAGCTTCTTCTGGCTCAGGTTCGGCACGCTCGCGGGTCCGAGCCACTGCCCACCTCCGCTGGGTTGGAAGCGGATCGCGCCAAGTCGTGCTTCGTCGCTTGCGATCGTCAGGTAGTCAAACTTCCCAATGCTCCGCGGTGCGTCCACCCCTGTCGACCTCAGGCGTTGCAGGTTCGCATTGATGACTCGTTCTCCCCAGTCGTCCGGGGTGAGATCTTGGAAGGCGCCGAAAAGTTGCTGGTCCTCGCCGGAATAGCTGCGGGACCGACCAAGGGGCAGGGAAGGGTCCAGGGGGTATGCCCCTGGTGCTTGGTCATATCCGGCGTCGTATTCGAACCACGAGCCGCCGAGAGCACGTATGCCGTTGAAAGATGCGCCGAGGGTTCCTGCACGCACGCTCTCCCCGTTGATCTCGACGTACACGTCAAGCGTGTCGTGCAGGTTCATGACTTCACGCGAGCTCGGTCGAGTGCGAGCGAGCGGCCGGCGTCTGTGGTGAATGGGTCGGCTGATGCGATGAAGTGGTCTGCGAATCCGAGCACAGTGATGACAGCGATGAGTGAGTCAATTCGAGGAGATCCCGTGCCGTTCTCGATCTTGCGGAGAGTGTCGCGGGTGATGTGTGCGCGCCGAGACATCTCGGATGCGGACATGCCTTGAAGTTGTCGCCACTTCCGAATGTTCTCGCCGAGACGAGCGAGCCTTCTTTCGCGCGCGGGGGATGATCTCTGAACCACTCGACACCCTTCATTGATATGTGTAGATGCCAGTTTAGCAGCGAACTGACATGTATGGGTATCAGTTCGATGCGGTTCAACCATCTGCACGTCAATGCAGCTGCGAAGTACGCGCCGCAGCATGAGCAGGCCGTCGACGGAGGGAAAAACACCCCGCAGTGCAGGATGCGGCCGTGAAAGCGCAGGCGGCGACCGGCAGCTGGGTGACGCCCAGACCGTGCTCGACATCATGCGTCGTCGATCGTCGATCAGTGATGGCCGATCCGGCGTGCGGCCGAACGCTTCCGTGGATCACCAGTCGTCACGCCATCGCCGATCTTCGAGCCGGCAGGATCGGAGGGCTTTCCCCGTCAGAACGCGCACAACCTCACGAGGCGCTGTGCCTAGCCCGGGATGCGCGACGGCGCCATGCCCGCGAGCACCCCGAGGAGGGAGTCGGGCACGAGTGCCGTGTCGGCGCGCCCCTCGCGCACGATCGCCGCGATGCGCGACCCGAGTTCCGAGGTCGAGGCTCCCATGTCGGCACCGGCCAGGCTCGGCAGCGACCCGAGCACCTCGACGGTCGCAGCCTCGACCGCACGTGCCGCTTCGCCCTCGCCGAGATGGCCGAGCATGAGTGCGAGCGAGAGGATCGCGCCGGCCGGGTTCGCCCACCCCTTGCCCGCGATGTCGGGCGCCGATCCGTGGATGGCCTCGAACATGCTCGGGGCGCTGCCGTCGAGGTTGAGGTTCGCGCTGGTGGCAACCCCGAGCCCGCCCTGGATCACGGCGCCCAAGTCGGTGATGATGTCCCCGAAGAGGTTGTCGGTGACGACCACGTCGAAGCGCTCCGGGGTGAGCGGCAGGTGGAAGCACATCGCGTCGACGTGCACGTAGTCGACCTCCACCTCGGGGTAGCGGGCGCCCACCTCGGCGACCACCTGCTGCCAGAGCTGCCCGGCAGCCACGAGGATGTTGGTCTTGTGGCAGAGCGTCAGCTTCTTGCGGCGCCCGAGTGCGAGGCGGAACGCGAAGTCGACGACGCGTTCGATGCCGTCGTGGGTGTTGAGCGACTCCTGCATGGCGACCGCGTTGGGAGTGCCGGCGTGCACGGTCGAACCGCGGCCGACGTAGGCGCCCTCGGTGTTCTCGCGCACGATCACCATCTCGCAGCGCTCCGGGGTGAGCTCGGCGATCGGGGTCGGAACGCCCGGGTACAGCCGCACCGGGCGCACATTCGCCGCCTGCTGGAAGCGCTGGCGCATCTCGAGGATGAAGCCGCGCTCAAGGATGCCGGGGGTGACTCTCGGATCTCCCATGGAGCCGAAGAGGATCGCCTGCTTGTCGCGGAGCTGCGCCTCGACGGCGTCGAACAGCTCCCCGGTCTCGAGGTAGTGGTTCGCTCCAGCCGCGAAGGTGCTGCGGTCGGTCGAGAAGCCGAATCGTTCCTCCGCGGCGTCGAGCACCTCGAGCGCGCACCCGACGACCTCCGGACCGATTCCGTCTCCGGGGAGTACCGCGATGGCGTAGCTGTTCGTCATGTCGATCCTTTCGAGAACGTGCGGCCGCTCGCGCCTTGGAGATGGGCCTCTGGTGAACTATATTAAATGGTAAGACCACTCGGCGCGAAGGGTTCGCGTGCACGGCCGCACGTGAACGGATCCGCCGCCCGCTGCAGAGGAACCACCATGCCCGAGGCACTCGAACTCATCGCACCCGCAGGAGCACTGCCCATCGGCGGCGAATGGCGCGCGATCGCCGAGCGCTCCGACATCGTCTTCCCGTTCGACGGCAGCGTCGTGGGTCAGGCACCGGTCAGCGGCGAACAGGATTCGCGCGACGCGCTCGACGCTGCTGAGGCGGCGCGAGCGGCCGTCGCAGCGCTGACCACGGCGCAGCGGAAGGCGATCCTCACCGACCTCACGAGCCGCGTGCGCGCGAGCGCCCAGCACCTCGAAGACCTGCTCGTGCTCGAGACCGGCAAGCCCCGCGTCGACTGCCGCACGGAGGTGAACCGCACCATCGTCACCCTCGAGGCGACCGCCGAAGAGGTATCGCACATCCACGGCGAGACCGTGCCGCTCGACCTGCAGGAGCTCGGCCGCGGCATGATCGGCTACTACACCCGCAAACCCGCCGGCATCGTCATCGGCATCGCCGGCTTCAACTACCCGCTGCTGCTCGCCACCCACAAGCTCGCGCCGGCCATCGCAGCCGGCTGCCCCGTCATCATCAAACCGGCCCCGAACACGCCGCTCGCGACGATCGAACTGCTCGCCATCACGCGCGAGATCCTCGACGCGCACGGCGTGACGCCGGCGGCGGTGCAGCTCGTGAACGGCGAACCGATCGTCGGCGAGACGCTCGTGCGCGACCCCCGCGCCTCCGTCGTCTCGTTCACCGGCTCGGCGAAGATCGGCCACCTCATCGCGCAGCAGGCCGCACCCCGCAAGGCCGTGCTCGAACTCGGATCCAACACCGGATTCATCGTCGCAGCCGACGCCGACCTCGAAGCCGCCGTCGACGCCGTGCTGCGCGGCGGGTTCTACGCCAACGGGCAGGCCTGCATCTCGGTGCAGCGCGTCGTGCTCGAGCGCGGGATCGCCGAGCGCTTCTCTGCTCGTCTCGTCGAACGCATGGGCGAACTCGTCGTGGGCGACCCCCGCGACCTCGCGACGAACGTCGCACCCGTCATCAACGCCGCCTCGGGTGAGCGTATCCGCGCCATGATCGACCGGGCCCTCGCCGCGGGAGCAGAACTGCTCACCGACGGCCCTGGCGACGGCGAAGCCGCCCACGTGCGACCCGTCGTGCTCGGCAACGTACCGTCCGACGTCGACGTGTGGTGCGAAGAGATTTTCGGCCCGGTCGTCTGCCTCACCGTCGTCGACTCGGTCGACGCCGCGATCGAGCTCGTCAACGACTCCCGCTACGGGTTGCAGGCCGCCATCTACACCGCCTCGCTCGCGAGCGCCTTCGACGCCATCGAGCGGCTCGAGGTCGGTGGGGTCGTCGTCAACGAGATCCCCGGCTTCCGCTCCGACATCATGCCGTACGGCGGCGTGAAGGACTCCGGCATCGGCCGAGAGGGCCCCCGCTTCGCGATCGAAGAGTTCACCGTGACCCGCATGGCGATGATCCGCCCGCAGGCGCGCAGCTGAGATCCCATCACGATCCTGCCGCATCCCGAACCACATCCCGCACTGACCCTGGAGACACCAGCATGAGCCACACGCAGATCGACTACTCGCAGCTCTTCCGCCTCGACGGACGCACCGTGGTCGTGATCGGCGCGGGCAGCGGCATCGGCCGCGAATCGGCGCAGGCGCTCGCCGCGCAGGGCGCGCACGTCGTCGTCGCCGACTACTCGCTCGGGGGAGCCGAGGCGACCGCCGCGCTCATCACGCAGCGCGGCGGCATCGCCGAGGCGTACGAGATCAACGTGCTGGACGACGACGCCGTCGTCGCCGCGGCCGAGCGCTTCGGCGATGCGTCGGCGCTCGTCTTCACCGCCGCCACCAACGTGCGCAAGCGCATGGAGGACTACACGCTCGACGAGTTCGACCGCGTCGTCAACCTGAACCTGCGCGCCTCGTTCCAGCTGATCCGCCACTTCGGCACACGGTTCGCCGCCAACGGCGGAGGGTCCATCATCGGCTTCGCGTCGATCCGCGCTCAGGTCGTCGAACCCGGCCAGGGCGTGTACGCCGCGACGAAGGCCGGTCTCGTGCAGCTCGCGAAGACCGCCGCCGCCGAGTACGGCGCTCAGGGCGTGCGCGTGAACGTGGTGGCTCCCGGGGTCGTTGAGACCCCGCTCACCGCGCAGATCAAGGCGAACGACGAGTGGTACGGGGCGTACGCGCAGAAGAGCGCGCTCGGCCGCTGGTCGCGACCGGAGGAGCTCGCCGGCGCCGTCGTGTACCTGGCCTCAGACGCGTCCTCGTTCGTCACCGGATCCACCCTCTTCGTCGACGGCGGCTGGACCGCGATCGACGGCCGCTTCACGCCGCCGGCTTCGTAGGGCGCTCCCGGCTCGGCTCGTGTTCGGCGGGTGCAGCCGGGCAGCGGGTGCACCCGGTGATCAGGCGACCTGCGACCAGTCGACCTCTGCGTCGCTGCCGCGCACGCCTTCGAACCAGAGCGCGACTCGCATGAGGCGATCGTCGGTGCCGATCTTCGACGCGATCTGGAGGCCGACGGTGCGCCCGTCCGGCTGCACGCCAGCGCCGATCGATACCGCAGGCTGACCCGACATGTTGTAGGGCACGGTGAACGAGATGTGTCCCATCGTTTCGAGCGGGTCGAGGATCGGCATCGGGTCCTCCGCGGCGAACGCCGCGACCGGGGTCACGGGCGAGAGCACGAGGTCGAACGGCTGCGTCGCGGCTCTCGTGAGGCGGGCCATCTCGTCGATCATGTTGCGGTTGCGCACCGTTTGAGCTGCGGAGAACGTTGCTCCAGCGGCGCACCACTCGGCGATGAAGGGGAGGACCACGGCCCGCTCGGCGTCGGTGAGGGCCTCGAAGTCGGCGTAGGAACGGCTGCGCCAGAAGTCGGCGATGCCGTCGAGCACCGCTGCGGGGATGAACGGCTCGAGCGGTACGACGGTCGCGCCCGCCTCCTCGAATCGGGCCGCGGCGCGCTCGATGATCGCACGCGTCTCGGGCTCGACCGGCAGGCCCGAGCCGGCGTCGAGCTGCAGGGCGACGCGGAGACCGGCGGGGGAGAGCGGCTCGGTCGACCAGTCCATCTCGGCGTACGCGCGCGTCAGATAATCACGGGGATCGGGCTGCGCGACGATCGACATGAGCCGGATCGCGTCGGCAGCCGTGCGCGTCAGCGGGCCGGCGGCGCGTCCGGCGTAGGGCACGTCGAGCGGGATGAGGCCCTCGCTCGGCTTGAGCGCGGTGAGCCCCTGCCAGGAGCCGGGCAGGCGGATGGATCCGCCGATGTCGGTGCCGATGTGGAACGGGCCGTATCCCGCCGCAGCCGCCGTGCCGGCTCCTGCGCTCGAACCGCCGGAGGTGTGCGCCGGGTTCAGCGCTCCGCGGGTGATCCCGTGCAGGCTCGAAACGCCGGACGAGAGCATGCCCCAGTCGGGCATGGTCGTCGAACCCACGATGACGGCGCCCGCTTCGAGCAGTCGATCCGTGGTCGGAGCGTTGTGAGCTGCGACCGGCGGGTTCGGGATCGCCGTCCCGGCGGGTTTCGGCTGCCCGGCGCGCGCGATGTTCTCCTTGACCGTCGCCGGCACCCCGTCGAACGGGCCGAGCTGCGTCCCGGTGCGCCAGCGCTCGGTCGAAGCGGCGGCGTCGGCGCGCACCTGCGCGGCGTCGAACAGGTAGAGCGCGTTGAGCTCCGGCTCGCGCGCTTCGACGCGGGCGATGACGTCTTCGGCGACCTCGCTGGGGGTGAGCGATCCGTCGGCGTAGCGCTCGCTGAGAGCGGCGGCGTCGAGAGCGGCGGGGCGGTGCGAGGTCATCCTGGGCCTTTCGTCGAGATGGTGCGGGTCGAAGCAGCGCCGGCGCTAGGCGCTCTGGGCGAGCTCCTGACGCAGCGTGAGGGAGGAATCGATGAGGCGCTTCGTGTAGGGGTGCTGCGGGGTGCGATACACCGTCTCCGTGTCACCGGCTTCGACGATCTCGCCCGACTGCATCACGATCACCGAGTCGCACAGGTACCGCACGACGTTGAGGTCGTGCGACACGAACACGAGGGTGAGGCCGTACTCGTCGACGAGGTCGGCGAGCAGGTTGAGCACCTGGGCGCGCACCGAGACGTCGAGGGCGCTCACCGGCTCATCTGCGACGACCACCTGAGGGCGGCAGATCAGCGCGCGGGCGATCGAGATGCGCTGACGCTGGCCGCCCGAGAACTGGTGGGGGAAGCGCTCCGCGGAAGACGCGGGCAGACCCACGGCTTCGAGCATCTCCGCGACCATGCGCTTGCGGTCGGCGGCGGTCTCACCGCGCCCGGGCACGAGCAGCGGCTCGGAGATGATCTGCTCGACGGTCATGCGCGGATCGAGCGAACCCATCGGGTCCTGGAACACGATCTGCAGGTTCTGCCGCAGCGCGCGGAGCTGCGGCTCCTTCGCACCCTTCACCTCGTTGCCCGCGACGACGGCGCTGCCGGAGGTCGGCTGGTCGAGCCCGGCGAGAATGCGCAGCAGCGTCGACTTGCCGGATCCCGACTCACCGACGACCCCGAGACGGCCGCCCTCCGGCACCTCGAAGGAGATGCCCTTGAGCGCGTGCACCTCGGGGGCTGGCTTGAGGATGCTCGTGCGTCCGCGCGTGTAGGTGCGCACCAGATCGGTGACGCGCATCACCGGTTCGGCGTGCGCGGGCGCGGTGCCGGCAGCAGCAGTGCCAGCCGCAGCAGGGCCAGCCGCAGCAGTGCCGGCGACCGCCGCGGATGCCTCCGGGCGCGCGACGATCTGCTCGTCGGCGGTCGGCGGCACGTACTCCTGCGCGGTCGCGACGGTGAAGAGGCGGCCCCTCGCATCGACGGCGTCGAGGTCGGACGCCGCGAGCAGCCCCCGCGTGTACGGGTGGGTCGGGCGGGTGAAGACGTCTTCGGTCGTGCCCTCCTCGACGACGGCGCCGTTGTTCATGACGAGCACGCGCGTGCACATGTTCGCGACCACGGCGAGGTCGTGCGTGATGAAGAGCAGGCCAGTGCCGCGTTCGCGCACGAGTTCGAGAATGAGGTCGAGCACCTGCCGCTGCACGGTGACGTCGAGCGCGGTCGTCGGCTCATCGCAGAGCAGCAGCGACGGATCGTTCGCGAGCGCCATGGCCAGCATCACGCGCTGGCGCTGCCCGCCGGAGAGCTGATGCGGGTAGGCCCGCGCGGCCTGAGCGGGATCGGGGAGGTGCACGGCGTCGAGCATCTCGACCGCACGGCGGTTCGCCTCGGCCTTGTTCGGCGCGAGCTTGTGCTGCAGGATGATCTCCGCGACCTGGGCTCCCGCGCGCATCAGCGGATTCAGCGCCGTGAGGGGCTCCTGGAACACCATCGCCATGTTGTTGCCGCGCAGCTTCATGAGATCGGATTCCGGGGCCTGGAGCAGGTTGCCGGAGTATCCGTCGATCTCGACGGACCCGTCGGCGGTGACGCCGTTCGGGAGCAGGCCGAGCAGCGCGGTCGTGGTCATCGATTTGCCCGATCCGGATTCCCCGATGAGGCCGATGCGCTCGCCGTGAGCCATGTGCAGGGAGAAATCCGAGACGAGCGTGCGATAGGGGGTGCGCACGTTGAGGTCGTCGACGCGCAGCAGCAGGTCTGCGCCGGTGCGCGGGACGGTGGATTCGGTGCGCATCAGCCGCGGCTCCCGTTCAGTTTCGGATCGAAGCGGTCGCGCAGGCCGTCACCCAGCAGGTTGAAGCCCATGACCGCGATGGCGATGGCGATGCCGGGCCAGACGGCGAGCATCGGTTCGGTGCCGAGGAACTGCTGCGACTCCTGCAGCATGCGTCCCCACGACGGGGTGGGCGGTGGCGTTCCGAGCCCCAGGAAGCTGAGGCCCGCCTCCGCGAGCACCGCCAGCGCGAACGACACGGAGGACTGCACGACCACCATGCCGATGATGTTGGGCAGCACGTGGCGCAAGGCGATCCTGAATCGCGACTGACTGGCGGCTCGTGCAGCGAGCACGTACTCCGTGGTCATCACCTGCAGGGTGCCGGAGCGCGCGACGCGGGCGAATCCGGGAATGGTCGCGATGCCGATCGCCACCATGGCGGTGAGCGTCGATGCGCCGAAGACGGCGCTGAACATGATCGCGAGCAGCAGCGCCGGGAACGCGAGGGCGATGTCGGAGGCGCGCATGATGACCTCTTCGATCCATCCGCCCCTGATGCCGGCGAGAATGCCGAGCGGCGTGCCGATCACGATCGCGATGCCGACCGAGATGACGCCGACGAACAGCGTGATGCGCGCGCCGTAGAGCATGGCGGAGAAGACGTCGCGACCGTACTTGTCGGTGCCCATCAGGTGCGCGAGGCTCGAGCCCTGCAACCGGTCGGCGGGCATCGCCTGGGTCGGATCGTACGGCGTCCAGAAGAAGGACACGATCGCCGCGAGTGCGACGAGCCCGATCAGGATCAACCCGATCAGCAGCGTCGCCGACAGCTTGCGCTTGCCCGACCTCGAGACGACGCTCGTGCTGGCATTGCCGGGGGCGCTGATCGCGGTGGTGCGCGGCGCCTGAGAGGGTGGGGTGGGAACCTGTTGCGTGCTCATGGCTAGGCGCTCCTTCGCAGACGCGGATCGATGAGCGTGTAGAGCACATCGACGACGAGGTTGAGAATCAGGGTGATGGCGACGAGCACCATGACGACGGACTGCACGGTGAGCATGTCGCGGTTGCCGACGGCGTCGAGCAGCATCGAGCCGAGCCCGGGGATGACGAACACGCGCTCGATGACCACGGCGCCGATGATGAGGGCCGCGATCTGCACGCCGGTGACCGTGATGACGGGGATCGCCGCGTTGCGCAGGCCGTGCTTGAGCAGCGCGCCGTTCTTGCTGAGCCCCTTGGCGCGAGCGGTGCGGAGGTAGTCCTCGCTCATCACCTCGAGCACGGCGGAGCGCACGTATCGCGTGAGGATCGCGCCCTGCACCGAGGCGAGTGCGACGACGGGCAGGATCAGCCGGCGGATGAAGTCGCCGAAGTCGACGGCCGGCGCCGTCCACCCGTTCGCGGGAAACCAGCCGAGGCCGACAGCGAAGACGATGACCAGCAGGATGCCGGCGAGGAAGCCGGGAACCGCGACGCCGATCTGCGAGCCGAGGCCGATCGCGACGCCCGAGAAGTTGCGATGCTTGACGGCCGCCCAGGTGCCGAGCGGGATCGCGACGAGCAGCGCGACCACCATCGCCGTGAGCACGAGGATGAGGCTGACCTGCACGCGGTCGAGCACCATCGGGCTGATATCGGTGCGCGTCACGTACGAGGTGCCGAAGTCGCCCGTGAGCAGCCCGCCGAACCACTCGAAGTACTGCACGATCAGCGGTCGATCCGTGCCGAACTGCTCTCGCGTCTGCTCGAGCAACTCGGGGGTGGCGTTCACGCCGAGTGCGATCTGCGCCGGGTCGCCCGGGATCAGTCGCATGAAGAGGAACACGACGACCGTGGCGACGACGTACGTCACCGCGAATCTCGCGAGATTGATCAGGATCCGTATGGCCATGCGGGTTCGGGTTCCTCGGGTTCAGTGGCGGGTTGGTGTGGTGCTCCCGCGAGAGCGCAGTTGTGGTCTCAGGCGTACGCCTCGTGCGACCTCAACTGCGCTCTCGCGCACTGGAGGGGCGAAAGCGGCGGTTCGCACCGCCGCTCCGCTTACTTCCAGCTCAGGTTCGTCAGGTCGAGCGCCTCGATGATGGCGTTCTCCGGCATGCCCTGGAGATCCGCCTTCGCGACGGTGATGTTCGGGAACAGGAAGAGCACGCCGGAAGCGGCGTCCTCGACGATCTGCTCGGCGACCTGCTTCATGCCGTCGACGTACCCGTCCTCATCGGCGGCGTCCGCTTCCTCGGCGATCGGGGCGATCTTCGAGTTGTCGTAGCCGATGTAGTAGTTCGGGTCGTTGAAGACGGTCAGAATGTCGCGGGCCTCGACGGCGAGCACCGTGGTCATCTGGTAGTCGTGCTTCGTGAAGACCTCGTCGAGCCAGACCGCCGGGAACTCGGCGGACTCGATGGTCGCGTTGATACCGACGTCCTTCAGCTGCGAGACGACGATCTCCGAGACGGCCTGCGCGTAGGGGCGCGTCGGCACGGTGAAGGTGATGTCGAGGTTCTCCTGGCCGGCTTCCTGCAGCAGCTCATTGGCCTTCGCGGGATCGTACGGGTACGCGTCGTTCAGATCTTCGTAGTACGGATCCGTCGGGGCCGCGTACGTGGCGACGAGCGAGCCGTAGCCGTTCCATGCGGTGTCGAGGATCGCCTGCTTGTCGAGGGCGTAGAGCACTGCCTGGCGCACGCGCACGTCGTCGAACGGGGCGGCCTTGTTGTTCATGGAGAGCGAGACCTCGCCACTCGACGTGCCGGTGGTGACGACGAACTGGTCATCGGATTCGAAGCTCGAGAGCAGCTCGGGGGCCTGCAGGTTCGCGATCGCGTCGACGTCGCCGGTCTGCAGGGCGTTCGTGGTGGCCGTCGCATCGGCGAAGTACTTCAGCGTGACCTGCTCGACGCCAGGGGCCTCGCCCCAGTAGTCGTCGCGCGTGTCGAAGACGAGGCTCTCGTTCGGGGTCCACGACTCGACGGCGTACGGGCCGGTGCCGACGGGGGTGTTCGCGAGATCGTCGACGGCGTCTTCCGAGAAGATCGCGCCGACCGGCGTTGCGAGGCTGAAGAGCCACGCGTTCGAGGGCTTGCTCAGCGTGACCGCGACCTCGGTGGGGGAGACGACCTCGACGCTCTCGACGACGTCCATCTTCGCCTTGAGGCTCGACACCCAGTCGGTCTTGACGCGGTCGAAGCTGAACTTCACGTCGTCTGCCGTGAATTCGTCGCCGTTCGAGAAGGTCACGCCTTCCTGCAGGGTGAATGTGTACGTCTTGCGGTCGTCGCTGACCGTCCACTCGCTCGCGAGCAGCGGCTGGATCTCGCCGGCCTGGTCGAGCTCGACGAGGCCCTCGTAGACGTTCGACATGAGTGCCTGCGGAATCGCAGAGCCGGCGGTCGTCGTGAAGTCGAGGTTCGTGGGGGTGCCGGTCAGGGCGATGGTCGCGGTGGTGGGGGTCTCCCCGTCGCTTCCCGAGCTGTTGCCGGCGCCCGCGGAGCAGCCCGCGAGACCGAGGATGGCCGCGGTCGCGATTGCAGCCGTGGTGAGAATCGCATTCTTACGTCGCATCATTGCTTTCCTGTGACTGAGGCCTCGCTGGGCGAAGCCGGGATGGAGGGTGGAGTCGGGCGACGATGCCCAGTCGCCGGTCCGCATGCACAGCGTATTCGCGAAACCGGAGACGGTGTTCCAACAAATCCCGAGAGATTTCGAACCAGGATACATGGTAAGGCCACTTACGTGGGCGCTATCATCGGAGCACGCAGCCGACTCCACAGTGCTGCGCCCCTCGATCAGGAAGAGACTCAGGTGTCCACCACCCACAGCTTCGAGCCCGCGGTGCCCGTGCACACCTATCAGCGCATCGTCGATCAGATCGAGCAGGCGATCATCTCCGGAGGCATCCCGGTGGGATCGCAGCTCGCGAGCGAGCGGGATCTCATGGTGCAGTTCGGCGTGAGCCGGCCGACCGTGCGCGAGGCGCTGCGCATTCTGCAGAGCATGGGGCTGATCGAGTCGCGCCCGGGCACCCGCGGCGGGCCCGTCGTGCTCGCGCCGTCGTCGAAAACCCTGTCTCGCTCGCTGCGCGCCCTCGTGGGCACCGATGCGCTCGACGTCTCAGCGCTCGTCGAGTACCGCGTCGTGCTCGAGGGCACCACGAGTCGCCTGGCTGCCGTGCGGCACGACGCCGAGCAGCTGGAGCGCATGCGCGCCGCGATCGAGCAGATGGAGCGCTACGCCGAGGCGAACTCGGACTCGTTCGCCGCCGCCGACATCGAGTTCCACGAGGCCATCTGGGAGGCCAGCGGCAACGAGGTGCTGCGCCTCACCGGTGAGGCGGTGTCCGGCGTGCTGCGCGCCATCATCCAGCGCGACGTCGAGAACGAGCACCACGACAACCGGTTGAAGCTCGAGTCCGCTGCGATCGACCGGAGCCTCTTCGCTGCGATCGAGCAGCGGGACGGCGCCCGCGCGAGCGGGATCGCGCGACGGGCGGTCGCCGATCGATTCGGGCTGCTCGTCGAGAGCGATCTGGATCGCCGCGCGCTCGCGGCCCTCGCGGAGTAGAGCGGGCCGCCGGCGCCACTCGCTCAGTGGGAGCGGCGGGCCGAGACGCACGCGAGCGCGAGGCTCATGGCTGCCGCGACGAGCGCGAAGACGACGACCGCCTGCGAGAGGCCGAACTGCTCGGCCATCGCACCGAGAGCGATGACCGGCACCGCGCTCCCGAGGTAGGTGACGGTGTACACCGCGCTGACGGTGGAGGCGTGCCGCAGCGGGTGCACTGCAGCCGTGGCCGCGGTGAACGCCGCCTGGAACGCGATGCCCTGCCCCACACCGGCGAGTGCGCTCGCGATGACGAGGAACCACACCGCTCCCACTCCGCCGGCGGCGGCGATCCCGATGAGCGCCACGGCGAGCGCGCTGAGCCCGACCGGCAGTCGCCACGTGCCGGAGAGCGGGACCAGCTGCACGAGTGCTGACGAGGCGAGCGTGACCGCGGCGAGCACTCCGATGACGACGCGCGAATCCGTGCCGGCGATCGTTGCGAAATGCGAGGGCGCCAGGGAGAGGCAGAAGCCGAACACCATGAAGCTCAGGAACCCGGTCGCGGCCGCGATGCGGAACGCGCGGGCGGCGGCGGGATCGTTGCGCCCGTTCGCCCCCGGCGCGTCGGGTCGCGGATCGGGCGCGTCGGCGAGTGCGATGCCCGCGAGTCGCGGGGTGCACTCGTCGTGGGGCGCGACGGCGATGATCACGGGGACGAGTGCGGCGAGTACGACTGCGACGACCAGGTACGGCGTCTGCAGGGGCACGCCGACGAGAGAGAGCAGGCCGCCCGCCACGGGGCCGGCGGCGACGCCGCCTGAGGTCGCGAGCAGTGTCAGGCGCCCGACGAGGGCGGGGCGTCCGGGAAGCAGCACGCGCAGGGCACCGGAGCCGGTGCCCGTCGCGCACGCCACCGCGATGCCCTGCACGGCGCGGGCGACGCAGAACCAGCCGAGCGTCGGCGCGAAGGCAAGGGCCGCGGTGGCGAGCGCGGCGGCCGCGAGTGCCGCGATGAGCACGGTGCGGCGATTGACCCGGTCGGCGACGCGGCGGAACAGGGTCAGACCTACGATCAGCGAGAGCACGTAGCTCGAGAACGCGATCGAGATGCCGAGGGACCCGGTGTTCAGCTGCGCCTCGAGCAGCGGGAACAGCGGCGTGCTGAGATTCGCGCTCACGAGCAGGGCGAAGAGCGCCAGCGAGGTGAGTGCGACGCGGGCCCGAGGGCGGTGCAGTGCGGGAGGAGCCGGGAAGTACGGGGCCTGGGTCGGGGGCGGGGCGCTCGGGGTGCTGAGCGGGGGTCTCGCGGTCGCTGATGCGGTCGCACGCATGGCGGGCTCCTTCTTCGGGCGCAAGGGTGGCGCGTCCGGTGGTTCAGCCCACGGGGTGGTGCGGGCGTTGATCCGAGTGCGGCGGGGGTGTCCGCCTGCACATGAATGAGTTCATCGTACCCCGTCGATCTGCGCAAGCGAGCACTCGCTAATTGGGCGATATGATCAATATGTCACCGGTGAACCGATCAGAAAGTGGTCAAAATGAGCGAACTTGACGCGACGGATCGGAGAATCCTCCTCCTGCTTGATCAGGATGCGCGGATGCCGACCGCGATGATCGCCTCGAAACTCGGCCTCGCGCGCGGCACCGTTCAAGCGCGGCTCGAGAAGCTGAAGGAGGCCGGATCGCTGCGCCTCCACAGTTCCCGGGTCACGCCCGCATCGCTCGGCCGACCGGTGGGAGCGAGCGTGCAGGTCGAACTCGATCAGCATCAGATCAGTGCTGCGGTCGCCGCGCTCGCGAACATTCCCGAAGTGCTGGAGTGCTTTGCGCCCGCGGGCAGCACGGACCTCCTGCTGCGCGTGGTGGCGCGCGACCCCGACGATCTGTACCGCGTCAGCGAGGAGATCCGCCTGTGTCCGGGCATCACCCGCACGTCGACGAGCCTGTTCCTGCGCGAGGTGATCCCGTACCGCGTCACGGGCCTGCTGGGTGAGCGCGCCCTGCGAGCCGGCGGCTCGGAGGGGCCGGCGCCCACGAAGCGCCGACCCATCGGAGCATAGACTGGGCGCATGCCCATCACGTCGGCGATGCTGCGCATCGCGGAGCATCATCCCGAGCACCTCGCGATCGCGGGCGACGGGCAGCGGCTCACGTACGGGGAGCTGGTCGAGCGCTCGCGTCGTACGGCAGCGGTGATCGACACTCTGCAGAACGCACTCGGGGAGACGGGGACTCCGCCGTCGCCCGCGCCCGAGACCGGCGGCATCCCGATCAGCGCGATCAGCGTCGACTCGGCGTTCGCCGCGGCTCGATTCGTGGCGGCGCTCGCCGGGTACCGCGCGGTGTCGGCGACGATCGATCCGCGCTGGCCGCTCGAGCACCGGGTCGGCGTGGTGCTCGCGACGGGCATCGGCGTGATCGTCTCCGACTCCGCCGATCTGGCGGCAGCGCTCGCGGCGCAGGGATGGGGCGGCACGATCCTGACCCTCGCAGCGTTCGAGGAGCGCGAGCGAACCGTCGATCCGGCTCCGCCGCCCGAGGTGCGCGACGGGCGTGAAGCGTTCCTCCTCCTCTTCTCCTCGGGAACGACGAGCCGCCCGAAAGCGTTCCTCAAGACAAGGCAGCAGTACCGGGAGAACGTCGCGGTGTCGAGCGCGCACCTCGAACCGCTGCCAGGCGTCGCGACACTCGCCCCTGGCCCGGTCTCGTACAGCCTGACGCTCTACGCCGTCATCGAGTGCCTCGCCACGGGCGGCAGCGTGCACGTCGCAGACGCGTTCGATCCCTTCGGCGTGGCGGCGCGCGTGCGCGACGAGGCCATCACCCGGGTGGTCGCCGTGCCTGCGGTGGTGCAGACGCTGACCGACGCAGCCCGACGCGAACCCGACGCGTTCGATCGGCTCGAGCTCGTCGTGACGGGTGGAGCGAACCTTCCGGCTGCGATTCGCGACGGGTTGGCCCGCGCGCTGCCGCAGACGCGCCTCATCAGCTACTACGGTGCCGCCGAGATCGGGTTCATCGGCGACAGTCGCGACGGCGACGGCACCGCGATCACGATCTACCCCGGCATCGACGCGAGCGTGCGAGACGAGTCGGGTCGCGAGGTGCCGGAGGGGAGTGCCGGCACGCTCTGGATCCGTGCCGCCGCCTGCTCCGACGGCTACCTCGCAGGCACGACCGATGACGTGCTCCGCGGCGCCGACGGGTGGGCGACCGTGCACGACCAGGCCCGACTCGTCGCCGGCAAGCTGCATCTGCTCGGCCGCGCCGGCGACGTCGCGGTGACGGGCGGGCACAAGGTCTCGCTGCCCGAGGTCGATCGCGCCTTCGCGGCGGCGCCCGGCGTCGGGGCGGCGATCGCCGTGGCGCTCCCGCATGCGTCGCTCGGCAGCATCGTCGCTCTGGTCGTCGAGGCGAACGGCGAAGCGGTGCCGGATCGCGAGGCGCTCGCCGCCTGGGCCTCGGAGCGCCTGGCTCCGCAGTTCGTACCTCGCCGCTGGTTCTCGCTGCCGCAGTTGCCCCGCACCGTGGGCGGCAAGGTGCGTCGCGGGGAGACGGCCGAGCGCATCGCCGATGGATCGGCGGTGCGCCTGTGAGCGCCGCCGCGCGGGGGCGCCGGGTCGTCGTCACGGGCATGGGGGCGGTGACGCCGAGCGGGATCGGCGTCGGAGCGCTGTGGGACGCGGTGATGGGCGGGCGCAGTGCGATCCAGCGCTTGGACGGGCCGGAGTTCGATGCGCTCCCGGTGCGCATCGGGGGCAGGATCGAGGGGTTCAGCGCGGGGGGTCTTGTACCGACCGGACTCGTGCGTCGTCTCAGCCCCGTGCAGCTCTGGGCGATCGCCGCAGCCGACGAGGCGCTGCGGCATGCTGGGGTGATCGGGGGAGACGCTGCCGGTGCGCACGTCGAGGCGTTCTCGGCGGGCGAGGTGTTCTCGGACGACGCGGATCGCGTCGCGATCATCGCGGCGACCGGGTCCGGCCCCGTCGACGCCATGCAGGCCGCCACCCGGGCGCTCGACGCGCGCGGGCCCAGAGCAGTTCCCCTGGCGCTCGCGGTGTACGGGGCGCCCGACGCGGCCGCTGCGCTCCTCTCGCAACGGTACGGTGCAACGGGCCCCGCGCAGGGTGTGTCGGCGACCTGCGCGAGCGGGGCGATCGCGCTCGGCGAGGGGCTTCGACGCATCCGCCACGGGTACGCCGACGCGGTGCTGGTCGTCGGCATGGAGGACTGCCTGGGTCCGGTGAACCTCGCCTCGAACGCGAACCTGCGCGCGCTGGCCGCCGGGTTCGAAGACGCCCCGCAGCTGGCGAGCCGTCCCTTCGACCGCGCCCGCAACGGGTTCGTCATGTCGCAGGGGGCCGGCGCGATCCTGCTCGAATCGGCTGAGCGCGCCGCTTCGCGCGGTGCGACGCCGCTCGCCGAGCTCGCGGGCTTCGGGGCGTCGAGTGACGCCCACCACCCGACGGCCCCGCACCCGGAGGGGCGGGGAGCCGCACGCGCGGTCGCTGAGTGCCTCGACGACGCGGGCGTCGCGCCGGAGCTGGTCGATCACGTCAACGTGCACGGCACCGGCACCCCCGCGGGCGACGCCGCCGAACTCGCGGCTCTCGATCTGGCACTCGGAGCCCGTGCACGAACGGTTCCGCTTTCGGCGACCAAGTCGACCACCGGCCACCTGCTCGGCGCGGCCGGTGTGGTCGAGGCGGTGATCTCGGTGCAGTCGCTGCGGGAGCAGCGCGTTCCCCCGACGCTCAATCTCACCGACCCCGAGTTCCCCGATTTCGATGTGGTGACGGGGCGGGCGCGGGCGGTCGAGCTCCGCACGGTGCTCTCGACCTCGTTCGGATTCGGCGGTCACAACGGGGCGATTCTGCTGCGCGAACCCGGGACTGACGCGAGCGAGAGCCATGCGCGCCCTGCAGCGCGCCGAGACCGGACAGAGGAGATACGATGACCGATCGAGAACTCAGGCACGCCGAGCTTGCCGAGCGCTATCTGCCCGATGCGCTGCTCGCACGGTTCCGCGAACGCGCCGCCGTCGTCGACCGCGAGAACGGGTTCTTCGACGAGGACCTGGGCGACCTGCGCGAGCGCGGATACCTGCAGATCTTCGTGCCCGCGGAGTTCGGCGGGCCCGGCCTGTCGCTGCACGAGGTCTCGCGCCTGCAGCAGCGCCTCGCGGGTGCGGCGCCGGGCACCGCGCTCGGCATCAACATGCACCTCATGTGCACGGGGGTGGCAGCGGCGATGCTCGCGCGCGGGGATCGCTCGCTCTCCCACGTCTTCGCAGAGGCGGCAGCCGGCGAGATCTTCGCGTTCGGCATCAGCGAGCCGGCGAATGACTGGGTGCTGCAGGGCTCGAACACGATCGCTGATCCGCAGCCCGACGGGAGCTACCGGTTGAGCGGGACGAAGATCTTCACCTCGCTCTCGCCCGTGTGGACCCGGCTCATCACTCACGGGCTCGATGCGAGCGAACCCGGTGACCCGCAGCTCGTCTTCGGGTTCGTCGAGCGCACCTCGTCCGGGATCACCGTGTCGGATCACTGGGACGTGCTCGGCATGCGCGCGTCGCAGAGCCGCTCGACGAGGCTCGAAGGCGCGGTCATGCGCGCCGATCGTGTCGCGCGCCGCATCGCGCCGGGGCGTACGCCCGACCTCCTGACGTTCGCGATCACGAGCAACTTCCAACTGCTCGTCGCCTCGGTCTACGCCGGCGTCGCGCGGCGCGCCCTCGACGTGGCGGCCGAGGCGCTGCACCGGCGCCGCTCCGCGTCACGAGACGCCCCGCTCGCCGACGTGCCGGAATGGCGCACACGGCTCGCCGATGCGTACCGCGACTTCCTCTCCGTGCCGGCACAACTCGACGCGTACACCCGTGACTTCGACGAGCTCGTCGACCACGGCGCCGGGTGGCCGCCCCGCCTCGTCGCGGCGCGGATCGCGGCGGGTGAAGCGGCGCGGCGGGCGGCCGAGACGGCGCTCGCGTGCTCCGGCGGAGCAGGCTTCGACAGCGGCAGCGAAGCGGGCAGGCTCTTGCGCGACGCGACGGCGGGGCTCTTCCACCCGCCGAGCACGGATGCCTCACGGCCGATGTTCGCCGCCGCACTGCTCGACCAAGCGTGACGATCAGGTCGCTCCTGCTCCGATCGCTCACCCGCATGGCAAGCACGATTGGAGTACTGCCCGTTACCTGACTCCGGACGTAAAGCGCGACTTCGACCGCTGCATTCCAGAGGTTCGCCCCGCACGCCGTACGCATCCTGCATAGGCTGCACACACGGCGCTGAGGGGGAACCGGCTCTGGACACGCGGAGGATGCGCGAATGCCGAACGACCTTTCCATCGCTGATGCCGAGTTGCACGCTGCTGCGGACGAAATGACGCGAGCGGCTGGCGCGTTCGGCACCGTGTCGCGCGTTTCCACCGGTGCCGACTACGGATCCGGCATGGTGAGCTCGGCCGTCTCGGATTTCTCTGCGGCCCTGCGCGGCGCCTGCGGCGCGATCGAGGAACGTCTGCATGTCAATGCGCACTGGACGTCGAGCACCGTGGAGAGTTTTACGGCGCTCGACGGGCAGGTCGCCGCCGCGGTGAGCGCGTGAGGCGCGGCCATGGGTAACGGTGAGATCGCACGCCTCGGCGACATGGGGTCTGTCTTCGCCGTAGGACGCAATCTAGCGCGCTCGGACCGGATGCACGAGGCGACGAGGTATGTGGCATCCGGTCTGCATCAGCTGCAATCGGCGGGGAGCGCGAAGACCCTCACGCGGCTCGTTGCCGCGTGCCGCCCCATCGAATCCGCGGCGCAGCTTGTGGCCGCCGCACAGGCCGCGGCCGCGGCCGCCCTCGAGGTGTACGCACGCGAGGTGAGCGAGTTGCAGCAGGAGGGGCGTCGCCTCAGCGACCTGAGCGAGGCGGCCCGAGCGCGATGGAACGTCATGTCGCGCGAGTTCGAGGAGAGTTACGGCAGCGACCAAGAGTCCATCGATCGGACGCGACGATTGGGCGGGCTCGTCGAGGAGGCGGATGACGAACTGCGGGGCATTGAGCAAGCGCTGTTCGATGTCGACGAGGCGAGAATGCGAGCGGATCGGCGGTGCGCCGACGCGCTCAATGCTCAGACCGGAGCGCTGCACGCGCTGAAGCGAGACACCGTCGGTAGCGCTGGAGTGGCTTCCCCGATGCAAGCCGTACATCTTGCGGTTCAGGCGTCACCAACCACCGATCGAGACCTGGCCATCGAGGCACTGACCTCGGCCACCTTGTCGGTGAATCAGAATGCCACCGTGTGGGAAGGCTTGGATCTCACTCCCCAGGAGGTCCGAGATCTTCCGATGAAGGACCTCTTCGCACTGGCGAACGTCGACGGTCTGCCCGCGTGGGCGCGCGACATCGCCTCGCGAAAGGCACTGGACTATGCGCTTTCTCAACCCGCCACAGCGTACGGCCTGATGGGGTTCACCGGCGAAGACATGAGCCAAGACGAGTTCGTGGAGCAGGTGACCGCGCTCAAGGCGTCGCTTGAGAAGGCCGAGTCGAATCGGTTTCGGCTTCGCGGGAAACCTCCCGTGCAGATGCTCGGGTTCGACAATCACGATGGCGCGCTGACCACGGCGATCTCGTTCGGGGATCTGGATACCGCTTCGAATGTCGGTGCGAACGTGCCCGGCATGGGGGCAAAGGCTGATGACCTGGACAGCGCGCTGCGTGGGGCGCAGGAGCTATTTCGGGTTGCCAATGAGGAGAATTCGAGCACAAGCTACGCAGTGGTGACCTGGCTTGGCTATCGGACACCCGGAATGCCGCCAGACACGGGAGTACTAGGTATGGATCGAGCAAACGCCGGCGCGCCAAACCTCGCCCGTTTTCTTGATGGGATTCATGCGCTACGAAGTCGGGAGTCCTCCGATGAGCTCGACCGGCTCGTCGTGTTCGCGCACTCGTACGGGTCGACGACCGCAGGGCAGGCCTTGAAGCTGACCACGAATGATGTTGACGCGTTTGTGACGTACGGATCAGCGGGATTGGCCCCCGGTACTGCTCTTGAGGAGCTGCATGCGGCCGACGTATTCTCCACGAAGGCACGCGGAGATAACGTCGCCGGCCTCGGGTACTCGGGGAATGATCGCGTCGACCCGCGTGCGATCGGCGCGCAGGAGTTCGACGCCGACTCGGGCGAAAAGCGAGTCACCGCGCACGATATGTTTTCGGAGGACGCCCCATGGAGTGTGTGGAACTGGGGCGGAGATGTTGGATACCTCTCCATCGGCACCAGCACTTTGGAGTTTATGGGCCGTTCTCTGGTGGGGACTCCGTGATGGTGAGGCGTTGGCCTTCCCGCATCCTGTTGAGTGCGGTTCTGGTTCTGGTTCTGGTACTGGTATTCGGTGTTTCGGGTTGTGCGAGAATCGGAGGTTTCGGCGTGGATGCTGCGGGGATGACGCGGGAAGAGGCGGAGCGCTTGCCGTTGGAGCGGCAGTTCGACCTGTTGGGTGGGCGCTATGTGCGTATGCAGGAGATGCTGGCAGATGCGCAGCGCGTGGTGAGCGCGGACGAGTGGATCTGGGTGAGTGAAGGCTTCAGTCCGATAGACGGTGACGGTCAGCGGTGGTCGATGCGAGGCGCTACGTCGAAGAATAGTTACTACCTCAACATGTCGCGCACGATCAAGCTTCCCGGTGCGAGTGGGGCGGTTGAGGACGCTGAGTTGATGGCGGAGTACTTCGAGGCGCAGGGGTGGTCGACCACGCTGAGACAGGTGGATGCCAGAAGGTATCGTGTGGAGGCGATGACCGACGAGGGCTTCTGGTTCGAATACCAGGTGCGACCACATGGGCAGTACTCGCTCGGTCTGTACAGCAAGGTGTTCTGGGGCGACACGTATGCATTGACCTTCGCAATCGTGGATCGCATTCCCGAGGAGCGGTTCGGTATCGAGGAGTCGCTTCCCGGTGAGTACATCCCGTTCCCGAAGTGGAGTGATCCGGTTGTTCCGAAGGTCGACTGATCGGACTGTGGAGAGTTATCGTCAGCGTCGGCTGATTCTTCGGCAGAGGGTTCGTTTTGGGCTCGCTGTGGCGGTGCTGGCCGGGATGGTGAGCTTCTCAGTTTGCGCCTGGGTGGGAGGCGCCGTGGATGCTGCGGGGATGACGCGGGAAGAGGCGGAGCGCTTGCCGTTGGAGCGGCAGTTCGACCTGCTCGGCGAGCGGTACGAGGTGATGCAGGGGTTGTTGACTGACGCGCAGCGCGTGGTGAGCCCGAACGTGTGGACGTGGACGAGTCACGGGTTCTATCCGGGTAGTGGTGATGGGCAGCGGTGGTCGATGCGTGGTGCGACGTCGAAGAACAGTTATTACCTGAGTATGTCGCGCACGATCAGGCTCCCCGGTGCAAGTGGGGCGGTTGAGGATGCTGAGTTGATGGCGGAGTACTTCGTGGCGCAGGGGTGGTCGACCACGCTGCGAAAGGAGGGTGCTAGACGATATCAAGTGGAGGCGATGACTGACGAAGGGTATTGGCTCGACTATTGGGTCGAACCGAACGGGCAATACTCAGTGGGGGTACACAGCAAGGTCTACTGGTGCAACCGGAGCGAGTTGTCATCGGCGGTGATCGATCGCATTCCCGAGGAGCGGTTCGATATCGAGGAGTCGCTTCCCGGTGAGTTCATCCCGTTCCCGAAGTGGAGTGATCCGGTTGTTCCGAAGGTCGGCTGATCGGACTGTGGAGAGTTATCGTCAGCATCGGCTGATTCTCCGGCAGAGGGTTCGTTTTGGGCTCGCTGTGGCGGTGCTGGCCGGGATGGTGAGCTTCTCAGGTTGCGCCTGGGTGGGAGGTGACGTGGATGCTGCGGGGATGACGCGGGAAGAGGCGGAGCGCTTGCCGTTGGAGCGGCAGTTCGACCTGCTAGGCGAGCGGTACCAGGCCATGCAGGAGCTGATGACGCACGCTCAGCGAATGGTGAGCCCAAACATTTGGACCTGGACGAGCCACGGATTCTATCCGGGTAGCGGCGATGCGCAGCGTTGGTCGATGCGTGGTGCGACCCCGAAGAACAGTTACTACCTCAGCATGTCGCGCACGATCAAGCTTCCGGGTGCGAGTGGGGCGGTTGAGGACGCTGAGTTGATGGTGGAGTACTTCGAGGCGCAGGGGTGGTCGACCACGCTGAGACAGGTGGATGCCAGACGGTATCGTGTGGATGCGATGACCGACGAGGGCTTCTGGTTCGAATACCAGGTGCGACCCCATGGGCAGTACTCGCTCGGGTTGCACAGCAAGGTGTTCTGGTGTGACAGGGACGCGTTGTCGTCGGCGGTGATCGATCGCATTCCCGAGGAGCGGTTCGATATCGAGGAGTCGCCTCCCGGTGAGTACATCCCGTTCCCGAAGTGGAGCGACCCGGTTGTTCCCAAGACCGGCTCATCCGAATGAGTTCGGTCGGCTTCGCATAGGGGATCCGGCGTCGTGCAGGGCGAGATCCGCAAGTCGTCACTGCACGAGCGCGGATCCACTGGACGAGCGCGGATCCACTGCACGACGACCAGGAGACTCGGATTCGGCATTCCAGGCGACTTGGAGCCGGCGCATCATTGGAGCGGAAGCAGGCGACCGGCGACTCCGTTGTCGGCGGTCTCGGGCCACCTTAGCCCGTCATCTCGGCTTTGGGAAGCGGTGGACGAGTGACGTCTGAGAAGATGAACGCATGAATCCGCACGACCCCTTGGCGCTCGAGCGCCAAGTCTGCTTCGCGCTCACCGTCGCCTCTCGTGGCATCGTCGCCGCCTACAAGCCGGTGCTCGATCCGATGGGCATCACGCATCCGCAGTATCTGGTGCTCCTCGCGCTCTGGGAGCACCGCACCCTCGATTTGCGCACGCTCGCCGAACTGCTGCATCAAGAGGCCTCCACCCTGTCGCCGCTGATCAAACGACTCGAGGCGCAGGGGCTCGCGCGACGTGAGCGGAGCTCGGCGGATGAACGGCGTCTCGAGATCACCCTCACGGAAGCTGGGGAGGCCCTGCGAGCGCGCGCCGAGCAGGTGCCGGTGCGCATGGCGGAGCGGCTCGGCATGACACCGACTGAGCTGGAGGAACTGCACCGATCGATGCTGCGGCTCATCGACGCGAGCCAGATCTCGCTCGATGCGGGAGGCGATCCGACTCCGGCCGCCTGAGCGCATCGCGCCTCGAGATGCTACCGTTGCCGGAGAACTGCGTACATTGCACGATATGGGGGCAGGATGCAGAAACGGAAGACGAGCACGATGAGGCGTGTGCTCGGAGTGCTCGCCGCATGCGCGATCGGCGCCGGAGTGCTCGTCGGAGGCCAGCTCACTGCGCCTCCCGCTCAGGCCCTCGATCTTCCCACCTGGGACGATGTGCAGGAGGCGAAGCAGAACCAGTCGTCTGCCGCGAAGAAGGTCAAGGAGATCGAGTCCCTCATCGCCGAGGGCGAGAAGGAACTCGACCGACTGCGCAACCTGCATGCGACGACGATCGACGAATTGCATGCGGCAGAAGATGCGCTCGCCGTCGCCTCTGAGAAGGCGGCGAACCTCGAGGTGCAGGCGGAAGCGAGCCGCAAGGAGGCCGACGAGGCCGCCGACCGCGCCGGGGCGCTCGTCGCTCAGATGTACCGATCGGGCGGAGTGGACCGCAGCGTCGAGATGTTCCTCGACTCCGACGGCAGCACGGCAGACGCGCTGCTCGACCGCATGGCGTCGATGTCGAAGGCGACCGAGCGGAACACGACGCTCTCGCAGGAGGCTCAACAGGCTGCGAACACGGCCGATACCCTCGGCCAGCAGGCGGAGGCGGCCACGCAGGAGCGCGAGCGGCTGCGCCAGGTGCAGCAGGAGAAGGAGCTGGCGGCTGCCGAAGCCGTCGCCGGGCAAGGCGAGAAGGTCAAGGCGCAGGAAGCTCAGCAGAAGACGCTGCAGACGCAGCTCGCGGCGCTGAAGGACACGACCACGAAGACCGTGGCCGGTTACGAGGAGCGGCTGCGCGTTGAAGAGGAGCAGCGGCGCGCGGAGGCAGAGCGTCTGCGTAAGGAAGCTGAAGCGGCGCAGAGGGCAGCCGAGGAGGCCGCTCAACGAGCGGCGGAAGAAGCCGCGAACAATCCCGGTGGTGGTGGTGGTGGTGGTGCTCCTGCCCCCGGCGGCGGAGGCGGTGGCGGTGGCGCCGCGCCGCCCCCCAGCGGCGGTGGCGGCGGATCGAACGGCTGGATGTATCCGACCGCCGGCTTCTACGTGTCGGAGGGCTTCCGGCCTCCGGGCCGACCCGATCACACGGGCATCGATCTCGCGACCGGGTGCGGCACGCCGATCTTCGCGGCCAAAGAAGGCACTGTGGCGATGACGTACTGGGACGGCGGCGGCGGCGGCAACATGGTGACCATCAATCACCCCAATGGATGGCAGACCCGGTACGCGCACATGATCGGATGGGCGGTCGTGGGGCAGGGCAGCTACGTGTCGGCCGGCCAGGTCGTCGGCTACGTCGGGAACACCGGCGCGAGCACCGGCTGCCACCTGCACTTCGAGATGCGACCCAACCAGGACAACGGCTGGTACGACTTCGTGGATCCTGCCTGGTACATCGCCTTCCCCTGATCGGGGTGACGCGCACGAGACGACGAGAGGGGCTCGGGATCGCTGTGATCCCGAGCCCCTCTCGTCGTGCGTCGGCGCGAGCGCGCCCGGAGGTCAGTGCCCTTCGGACGTGAGGCGATCCTGCGCCTCGACGATGAGCTGCTCGGCGTCTGCTGCGGAGCCCCACGCGTCGACCTTCACCCACTTGCCCGGCTCGAGGTCCTTGTAGTGCTCGAAGAAGTGCTCGATCTCCTTGCGGGTGTACTCCGGGATGTCGGAGACGTCCTGGATGTGCGCCCAGCGCGGATCCTTGTGCTGCACGGCGATGACCTTGTCGTCGCCCCCCGCCTCGTCGCTCATCTTGAGCACGCCGACGGGGCGCACCTTCACGCCGACGCCCGGGAACACCGGGAAGTCGAGCAGCACGAGCACGTCCAGCGGATCCCCGTCCTCGCCGAGGGTCTCCTCGAAGAACCCGTAGTCGGTGGGGTAGACGAACCCGGTGTAGAGCACGCGGTCGAGGTACACCCGACCGGTCTCGTGGTCGACCTCGTACTTGTTGCGGCTCCCCTTGGGGATCTCGATAACAGCGTCGAATGCTGCGGCCATGCGCGCTCCTCCGTGCTTTCTGTGAGCGGCCGCGAGCGGCCGAGTGTGCATATGCGGCTCCCAGGCTACCCGACCCCGCTCGCCGGGTACCGTTGAGGCATGCTGCAGACCGCGCTCCTCGCCACACGTCTCGCCGTCAGGGATGCGCTCCGGGCGGAGTTCGGGGGAGCGGGGTCGTCGAGCGCAGGCGTGCGGGGCCGGGTGCTCGTCGCAGTGTCGGGGGGTGCCGATTCGCTCGCACTCTCGGCCGCTGCGGCGTTCTCAGCGGTCCGCGAGGGCTACACGGTGGCCGCGGTCGTCGTCGATCACGGCCTGCAGGCCGGTTCTGCTGACGTTGCGGATCGTGCCGCCGAGCAGGTTCGCTCACTCGGGATCGACCCCGTGCTCGTGCGCCGCGCTGAGGTGTCGGCGTCGCGCTCACGACGATCCGGACCGGAGGCCTCTGCGCGTCATGCGCGCTACGCCGTGCTGGCGGAGTCCGCGCGGGAGGTCGGCGCCGTCGCGATCCTGACCGGTCACACTCGCGATGACCAGGCCGAGCAAGTGCTGCTCGGGATCGCCCGGGGCTCTGGGGCTCGGAGTCTCGCGGGCATCCCACCACGTCGCGGCCTCGGCGACGGCATCGTCGTGCTGCGCCCGTTCGTCCGGGCCGAGCATGGGATCACCCGTGCGGTCACGGCGGCGGCGTGCCGGGAGGCGCAGCTCGAAGCGTGGCAGGATCCGCAGAACTCCGACCGCGCCTACACGCGCGTGCGCGTGCGCGGCGCCGTGCTTCCCCTGCTCGAGCGCGAACTCGGGCCCGGCGTCGCCGCGGCTCTCGCGCGCACGGCTGACCTCGCGAGGGAAGATGCGGAGGCCTTCGACGCGATGGTCGAGGAGCAGATCGAGGAGATCGTCGAGCACGCGGAGGCCGGGATCGCGGTCTCCGCAGGAGCGCTCGCGGCGAACCCTGCGGCGCTGCGTCACCGGATCATCCGGAGGGTGGCCGAAGCGGAGTTCGGCAGCGAGCTCAGTCGGGAGCACACCCTCGCGATCGCCGCCCTCGTCACGCACTGGCGCGGTCAGGGGCCGATCGAGGCTCCCGGAATCACCGTCTCCCGCGTCGCCGGCCGCGTCGAGTTCACGAGGCGCGCGGGTTCGCCCCGCGGACCGGCCGCGAGCGCCCGTGTCGCAGACGGCGCCGCAGCAATGGAAGAATAGACGCATGGATGCGAAACATCTGGGCGATCAGCTCTCCGTCGTACTGCACACCGAAGCAGAGCTGCATCAGCGGCTCGCCGAACTCGCTCGTGAGATCGAGGCCGACTACGGCGACGAGCCGCCGCTGCTCGTCGGCGTGCTGAAAGGCGCCGTCATGGTGATGGCCGACCTCGCCCGCGAGCTCCGGTTCCACGCGCAGATGGACTGGATGGCGGTCTCGTCGTACGGCGCGAGCACGAAGTCGAGCGGCGTCGTGAAGATTCTGAAGGATCTCGACGCCGACATCACCGGGCGCGATGTGCTGATCGTCGAGGACATCATCGATTCGGGCCTCACGCTCTCCTGGCTCAAGGAGAACCTCGAGAGCCGCGGCGCCAAGTCGGTGCGCATCTGCACGATGCTGCGCAAGCCGGAAGCGCTCAAGGTGCAGGTCGACGTCGCCTACGTCGGCTTCGACATCCCGGTCGAGTTCGTCGTCGGGTACGGCCTCGACTACGCCGAGGACTACCGCAACCTCCGCGACGTCGCCGTGCTCGCTCCGCACGTCTACGGCGGCGAGTAACGTCCGCAGCACTGCAGCAGGCCCGGGGCGCCGAGTGCGCCGTGAGCGGACAAGCGCCCGCGGCTCAGACCGATGTCAGTGGCATTGGCTACGCTTACCGATGCTGGATCTCCCGGCACGCTCCTTCTGAAAGGTCCAGACTTGGCAGAGAATTCGACGAAGAGCACATCGAAGAGCCGTCGGCTCCTGCGCGGGCCGCTGCTCTATCTGATCCTCGCACCGATCATCGTGCTGCTCGGGTGGTCGCTGCTGTCGGGCGGAAGCACGCAGGAGGTGTCGACGGATCGCGGTCTCGAGATGCTCGCCGACGGCGACGCGAAGCACGCGGAGATCATCGACGGGGATCAGCGCGTCAATCTCGAACTCGAGAAGGCCGATAAGAAGACCGGATCGCAGGACGTCTACTTCTACTACGTCGCGCCCCGCGGTCTCGACATCGTCGAAGCCGTGAACGACGCGGATCTCAAGGACGGGTACACCGACCAGGTGCCGCAGCCCAGCCCGATCTGGTCGCTGCTGAGCTTCCTGCTCCCGCTGCTGCTCATCGGCCTGCTCATCTGGTGGATGCTCTCCTCCATGCAGGGCGGTGGCCGCGGGGTCATGCAGTTCGGCAAGTCGAAGGCGAAACTGGTCTCGAAGGAGACGCCGCAGGTCACGTTCGCCGATGTCGCCGGTGCCGATGAGGCCGTCGAGGAGCTGCACGAGATCAAGGACTTCCTGCAAGACGCCACCCGCTTCCAAGCCGTGGGGGCCCGCATCCCCAAGGGCGTGCTGCTCTACGGCCCTCCCGGGACCGGTAAGACGCTGCTCGCCAGGGCCGTCGCCGGCGAGGCAGGCGTGCCGTTCTACTCGATCTCGGGCTCCGACTTCGTCGAGATGTTCGTCGGCGTCGGCGCGAGCCGTGTGCGAGACCTCTTCAAGGAGGCGAAGGCGAACGCTCCCGCCATCATCTTCGTCGACGAGATCGACGCAGTCGGCCAGCGCCGCGGACAGGGCATGGGCGGCGGCCACGACGAGCGCGAGCAGACGCTCAACCAGCTGCTCGTCGAGATGGACGGCTTCGACCCGAAGACGAACGTCATCATGATCGCGGCGACGAACCGTCCCGACATGCTCGACCCCGCGCTGCTGCGCCCGGGCCGCTTCGACCGGCAGGTCGGTGTCGACGCTCCCGATATGCCCGGGCGACTCAAGATCCTGCAGGTGCACGCCAAGGGCAAACCGCTCTCGAAGAACGTCGATCTTGAGATCGTCGCCCGCAAGACGCCGGGCTTCTCGGGCGCCGACCTGGCCAACGTGCTGAACGAGGCGGCGCTGCTGACGGCGCGTTCGAACGCGCAGCTCATCGACAACCGCGCGCTCGACGAGGCCATCGATCGGTCGATCGCCGGGCCGCAGCGTCGCACGCGCCTCATGCGAGACCATGAGAAGCTCATCACCGCGTACCACGAGGGGGGCCACGCGCTCGTCGCGGCAGGCCTGAACCACACCGACCCGGTGACAAAGATCACGATCCTGCCCCGCGGCCGTGCACTGGGGTACACGATGGTCATCCCGCTCGAAGACAAGTACTCGGTCACGCGGAACGAGCTGCAGGATCAGCTCGCATACGCACTCGGCGGCCGGGTCGCCGAGGAGCTCGTCTTCCACGATCCGACCACCGGCGCCGGCAACGACATCGAGAAGGCGACGAGTACGGCGCGCAAGATGGTGACGGAGTACGGCATGTCTGCGACGGTCGGACCGGTGAAGCTCGGCCAGGGGCAGCCCGGCGCGTTCATGGGCGAGTTCGGGCAGAACCGCGACTACTCGGAGGGGGTCGCGATCACGATCGATGCCGAGGTGCGCGAGCTCATGGAGCAGGCGCACAACGAGGCCTACGAGGTGCTCGTGCAGAACCGCGACATCCTCGATGCGCTCGCTCGCGAACTCCTCGAGAAGGAGACGCTCGACCACATCCAGATCGCCGAGATCTTCCAGGGAGTGCAGAAGCTCGCTCCGCGCCCCACCTGGTTGTCGCACGACGATCGTCCCGTCTCCGATCGACCGCCGATCGAGGTACCCGCCGCCGTGCGCACCGACGACCGCGCGGTCGGCGATCCCGAGCCGGGCGCTGCGCCCGGCCCCGATTCTCCCGCTGATTCGCCCGTGATCGCCATCGACCCGGCACCGGGTCTGCTTCCCCCGCAGACGACCGGCGACCCGGGGCAGCCCCCGCGCAACCTCGGCGTCGGCGGGGACGATCGCGACAGCACGAAGTAATCACCATGGGTGACACGGTGGATCGGGAGCGGATCGCTTCGGCGGTGCGCGAGCTCATCGGGGCTATCGGGGAGAATCCCGACAGCCCCGAGCTCGCGAGCACTCCCTTCCGTGTGGCGGACGCGTACGCCGAGTTCTTCGCGGGTGTCGGCCGCGACCCGTCGGTGCTGCTCTCCGACTCCGTCCCGGTCGGCGAAGACACCGGGGAGCTCGTCGTCGTACGCGACATCACCCTGCGTTCGATGTGCGAGCATCACCTGCTCCCGTTCCGCGGGCGAGCGCACATCGCCTACCGGCCGAACGAGCGCGTCGTCGGGTTGAGCGCCATCCCTCGCGTCGTCGAGATGCTCGCAGCGCGACCGCAGATGCAGGAGCGGCTCGGCGAGCAGATCGCGCAGACCCTCCACGACGGATTGGACCCGCACGGCGTGCTCGTCGTGCTCGAGGCGAGCCACGGATGCGTGGCCGACCGGGGCGTGCGGCAGAGCGAATCGACGATCATCACCGTGGCGTCTCGCGGGTCGCTCGCAGACGCGGCCGAGCAAGCCGCGGTCTTCGCCCTGCTGGGCCGAGCGCCTCTCGCTGGAGCAGAGAGCGGCGAGGCGTGACCGGCTCCGTCTCACGGGCGCGGCCGCGGGCGCGCGAGCGGGCACGTCCGACGGTGATGGGCGTGCTCAACGTGACCCCCGACTCGTTCAGCGACGGCGGATCGTATGCTGCGCACGATCCGGCGATCGAACGCGGCCTCGAACTCGTGGCCCAGGGCGCCGACGTGGTCGACGTGGGCGGCGAGTCGACGCGTCCGGGAGCGACGCCGGTGAGCAGCTCGGAGGAGCAGGCGCGCGTCCTCCCCGTGATCCGCGCCCTCGCCGAGGCCGGTGCCACGGTCTCGGTCGATACGCTGCACGCCGACACGGCAGCCGCTGCGGTCGCAGCGGGCGCGCGCTGGATCAACGACGTCTCGGGCGGCCTGCACGACCCCGCGATGCTCGCCGTCGCCGCCGACGCCGGCCGTCATCGATCAGTCGGATTCATCATCGGCCACTGGCGCGGCATCCCCGACCCCGCGCACCTGCGCTCCGAGTACGGGGACGTCGTGAGCGAGGTGGCGGACGCCCTCGCGGAGCGGGTCCGTGCCGCGATCGCGGCGGGAGTGAGCCCCGAACATCTCGTGCTCGATCCCGGACTCGGCTTCGACAAGACCGGAGATCAGGGCTGGCAGCTGCTCGCCGCGCTGGGGGAGCTCAACGCCGTGGGGTTCCCCGTGCTCGTCGGAGCGTCGCGCAAGCGCATGCTGGGGGAGGCCATCGCGGAGCTCGCGACGCCCCGACGTGAACCCGGCGAGATCAACCGCTCCCACGAGCGGGATCTCGCAACAGCCGTGGTCAGCGCGCTGGCTGCCGACGCCGGGGCCTGGGGCGTGCGCGTGCACGACGTCGTCGGCACGCGCCAGGCGCTCGCCGTGCAGGCGGCCTGGAGCGGGGCTCGCCGGCGCACGGCGGAGCCGGAGCGCACGAGCGACACGCAAGAAGATCGGATCACCCTCACCGGCCTCGAAGTGTTCGCCCACCACGGGGTCTTCGACTTCGAGCGCGAGCAGGGCCAGCGCTTCATCATCGACGCCGACGTGCAGGTGAGCCTCGCCGGCGCTGCCGCCGACGATGCGCTCGCGCGGACCGTGCACTACGGGGAACTCGCGGACGCGATCGCCGCCGCCGTCGGCGGAGACCCGGTCGACCTGATCGAGACGGTCGCCGAGCGGGCCGCGACGGTCGCACTCGGGTTCGCCGGCGTGCGCCGCGCGCGCATCACCGTGCACAAACCGGATGCCCCGATCGCGCAGACCTTCTCAGACGTCTCGGTCACCATCGTGCGTCATGCTGCGGAGAGGGCCCCGCTGTGATCGCCCAGGTCGTTCCCGTGCTCTTCGCCTTCGGCGCGAACCTCGGGGATCGCGGAGAGACCATCCGCTCAGCGCAGCGCGCACTCGCCGCGACTCCGGGCATCGAGCGGTTCGAGGCCTCTGCGCTGCGCGAGACGATCGCGCTGACGGCGTCGGGGCCAGATCCCGATGCTCCCCGCTACGTCAACGGCGTCGCCACCGCACGGACGACACTCGACCCCCATGCGCTGCTCGATGCCATGCAGGCGATCGAGACGACGCACGGCCGCGTCCGCGACATCCGCTGGGGTGACCGGACGCTCGACATCGACCTCGTGCTGTTCGGCGGGCGCGTGATATCGGATGACCGGCTGCAGGTGCCCCATCCCCGCGCGCACGAGCGAGATTTCGTGCTCGCCCCCTGGCTCGATCTCGACCCCGACGCGGTGCTCATGGGCCACGGCCGCGTTGCGGACCTGCTCGCGCGGATCGGCGATACCACCGTGCCCCTGAGCCATGACGACCACGCGAATGCCGGCTCGAAGGTCGTGCCGGGCAGATCGGGAGGGCTCGATGCGCAAGGTTGAGCGCAGCAACCCGCTCGTCACGCTCGCGGTCGCCGCGATGGGCGCAGCCGTCGGACTGGTGGTGCAGTTCGCCCTGTCGAGCCGCGGGCACGCCCCGCTCTCCCCGCCGCTCTCGCTGCCCGCCTCCCTGGTGCTGGTCGCGGGGGTGCTGCTCGTCTTCGGCCTGCGCCTGCGTCGCCAGATCCGCAAGCAGCCCGGAGCGATCGATCCGTTCCACGCCGTCCGGCTGCTCGTGACGGCGCGAGCCGGGCAGATCGTGGGGGCGCTCTTCGGCGGGTTCGGGGCCGGGCTGCTGCTCTCGCTGACCGGTCGGAGCGTGGCCGCCACGGCTGCGACGTGGGTACCGATGATGCTCGTCGTCATCGCCGGTGCGGTGCTGCTCGGGTGCGCCGCGATCGTCGAGCACTGGTGCCGCGTGCCGCCGGGCGATGAGACGGACGAGGACGGCGGGCTCGATCCCGAGCGAGGACCGGCGGACCCGGCGGTGTACCGAGACCGCTGATCGGCCTGGGCCTAAGCTGGTGCCATGACTACGGGTGATGTTGAGGTAACGGAGTCCGCAGCCGGGTGGCAGACGGAGCGGGTCGACTGGAAGCGCGTCTCGCCGTCGTACGCGTGGGCGGATCTCGCGGTGAACCTGCTGTTCGTCATCGCGCTGGCCGCCGTCTTCGCGGTGATCTTCGTGTCGACCGGTGGCGACGCGCCGCTCTTCCTGCGCATCGGTCTCCCGGCGCT
This sequence comes from Leucobacter alluvii, assembly GCF_039530485.1. Taxonomy (NCBI): domain Bacteria; kingdom Bacillati; phylum Actinomycetota; class Actinomycetes; order Micrococcales; family Microbacteriaceae; genus Leucobacter; species Leucobacter alluvii. The sequence continues at coordinate 180,459 of NZ_BAAAOP010000001.1, forward strand.
GATCCTGATCTTCCTGATCAACGCGATCTTCGCGTTCCGACGCGTGCGCGCGATCGGATACGTGCTGCGCGACGACGATCTGCTCTTCCGCCGCGGCATCATGTTCGAGCGCGTCATCGCCGTGCCGTACGGACGCCTGCAATTGGTCGACGTCACTCGCGGTCCGCTGCTGCGGGCACTCGGACTGGCGACGCTCAAGTTCGTCACCGCCTCGGCCGCGACCGGAGTCAATCTGCCCGGTCTGCGCCACGAAGACGCCGAGCAGCTGCGCGACCGTCTCGTTGAGCTCGCCGAGGCGCGGAGGTCGGGCCTGTGACCGTCGACCCCGAAGTCGACGCCCAACTGCCCGGCTCCTCCGACGCCGAGGGCTGGCGGCGCATGCATCCGCTGTCGCCGCTCCTTCGCGGCGGGCTCGCGCTGCTCGTGATCGCCGGCATCATCGTCGCGAACTTCCGAGATCACTTCGTGCAGTTCTTCTTCGCGAACAACCTCGATGACGGGGATGCGTCCGTCGATGTCTCCGGTGATCGCGACCTGGTCGACCTGTACGAGTTCCTGGTCGCCGAGGGGCTGCTGCTCGCCGTGCTCGGCGGCCTCCTGCTGATCCTCCTGCTGATCGTGCTGTTCTCCTGGCTGGCGTGGCGGTTCGCCACGTACCGCATCACGGAGGCCGCCGTGGAGGTGCGGAACGGGGTGCTGTTCCGCTCGCATCGACGCGCGCCGCTCGAGCGCATCCAGAGCGTGAACCTGCAGCGATCGCTCTTGGCCCGCGCGCTCGGCCTCACGAAGATCGAGGTCGTCACCGCGGGGCAGGGGGGCAAGGTCGAGCTGTCGTTCCTCGGCCATCGAGACGCGAAAACCGTGCGCGAGCAGATTCTGCAGGTGTCAGGATCGCGTCGACGCGGCGGTGCCGCAGGTCAGCGCGCCGTCGCCGACGTGTCAGCCCCGGCGCCCGTCGGATTGGACGGAACGGTCTATTCGACTGCGGGTGACGCGCTCACCGCCCGCGCGCATGACTTCGTCGACGCCGACATCGACCCGGAGGCGCTCGAAGCGCAGACGCTGGTGAAAGTGCCCGTCGGTCGGCTCGCGGCGAGTATCGCGCTCGGGTGGGAGGCGATCATCCTCGTGGTGCTCATCGCCGGCATCATCATCGGCGGCGCCGTGCTCGAAGCCTTCCTGATCTTCGGCGTCATCCCGCTGCTGATCGTGATGGCGAGCGTCATGTTCGGGCAGTTCAACAAGGGCTTCAATTTCACGCTCTCGCGCACGGACGACGCGGTGCGCACCGGTTCCGGCCTCACGTCGACCATCACCGAGTCGATCCCGTTCGGGCGCATCCACGCGGTGGAAGCGCGGCAGCCGCTGCTCTGGCGCCCGCTCGGTTGGTGGAAGGTGCGCATCACCACGGCGGGCCACTCCGTCGCGCAGGGCGGGCAGAACGCGACCCAGAACGTCGTGCTGCCCGTCGGGCGAGAGGCCGACGTGCTCCGGGTGATCGAGACACTGCTCCCCGGCACCGGGACGGAGGCCGACGAGATCGCGACCCTGCGCGACGGACTGATCGGCCCGGCCGACGGGTACGTGCGCGGGGGCCGACGCTCGGCAGCCGTGCTGCTCTGGGGTCGTCGTCGCGCCGGCCTCCGCATCGAAGACACCGGCGGTGACGACGCGACGCTGCGCATTCGGCGCGGCGTGCTGACGCGCTCGTTCGCGATCATGCCCATCCTCCGCGCGCAATCGATCCAGCTGCGACGGCCGCTCGTGCATCGCATGCTCGGCCTCGCATCGATCTCGGCGCACACGGTGCTCGGGCCCGTGCGCATGGAGATGCGCGGGCTCGAACTCGGCGCTGCTCGCCGACTCTTCGACGAGCTCGCAGCGCTCGTGCTCCGCGTGCAGGGCGCCGAAGCCCAGCGCATCCTCGAGGCGCGCGCTCCGCTGGCCGAGCCGATGCCCGCCGAGCCGGTGCTGGCGGAGCCGGTGCCCGCCCAGTCCGGGCTGCCGGAGCCCGTATCGCCGGAGCCGGTATCGCCGGAGCCCGTATCGCCCGAGCCGGCATCGCCCGAGCCGCTCCGCGCCCCGCGCCACGGCCACGGGCTCACGAGTGGACGGGCGCACGAGGCGTGAGCGCGGGTGCAGCCGCGTCCAGGCTCGGCATCGGCGTCGTCGGCGCCGGCCGCGTCGGGCCCGTACTCGCCCGGGCGCTCGCAGGAGCCGGGCACGCGATCGTCGGCATCACGGCGCTCGGAGTCGACGGGCGGGAGCGCGCGGAGGCGATGCTGCCCGGAGTGCCGGTGCTCGACGTCGCCGAGGTCGTACGGCGCTCAGAACTCGTGCTGTTCGCCGTTCCGGGCAGCGAACTTCCCGACCTGGTCACCGGGCTCGCCGCGACTGGCGCCTGGCAGCCCGGGCAGCTCGCGATCCACACCGCGCCCGAGCACGGGTACGGCGTGTTCGCCCCGGCGCTCGCCGCCGGGGTGATTCCACTCGCCCTCCACCCGGCGATGGTGTTCACGGGGACCAGTCTCGACCTCACGCGACTCGCCGAGGCGACGGTGGCCGTCACCGCCCCTGCGCCGGTGCTGCCCATCGGGCAGGCGCTCGCCGTCGAGATGGGCGCCGAGCCCGTCATCGTCGCCGAGGAGGATCGCGCGGCCTACGCCGAAGCCGTCGGCGCCGCCCGCGAGTTCTCGCGTGCCGTCGTGCGGCAGGGCATCGATGCGTTGCGGGAGATCGGAATCGAGCGTCCCGATCACGTGGTGGCCGGGATCGTGCGCGCCGCGGTCGCGGAGGAGCTGATCGCGGGGGAGCCCGATCCCGAAATGTAGTGAGTAGCCGGAGAGTGGGAACTTGCTCTCGGGTGCGCAGGTCCGTGCGCGGGCCGCCTTCGCCCACGGAAGCTAGGATGGATCGGTACGCCGACACGATCCGGAGGATCCCGCCCCTATGAGCGAGCAGACCGCAGCACCCGCAGAGAGCGCCCCGGAGGCGACCGCCGAAGAGATCTTCGAGCAGAAGCGGGTGCGACTCGAGAAGCGCGACCGGTTGAACGCCGGAGCCGACCTCGCCGGCGGCGCCTACCCCGTCTCGCTGCCCGTGACGACGACGATCCCCGCAGTGCGCGCCGCGCACGGGCACCTCGAGCAGACACCCGACACGGCTTCCGGTGAGACCGTGGGTCTCGCGGGTCGCATCGTGTTCCAGCGCAACACCGGCAAGCTCTGCTTCGCCTCGCTGCAGGCCGGCGACGGCACACGCCTTCAGGCGATGGTGAGCCTTGCAGAGGTGGGCGAGGAGTCGCTCGCGCGCTACAAGGAGCTCACCGATCTCGGCGATCATCTGTTCGTGAGCGGCGAGATCATCTCGAGCCGCCGCGGTGAGCTCTCGATCATGGTGCGCGAGTGGGCGATCGCGGCGAAGGCGATCGCGCCCCTGCCCAACATGTACGCCGAGCTCAATGAGGAGACGCGCATCCGCCAGCGCTATCTCGATTTGATCCAGCGCGAGCAGGCCCGCATCAACGTTGTCACCCGCGCACGCACCATGGCGAGCCTGCGGAGCACGTTCGCGGAGCGCGACTTCATCGAGGTCGAGACTCCGATGCTGCAGACGATGCACGGCGGCGCATCGGCACGCCCGTTCGTCACCGAGTCGAACGCGTTCGACACCGAGCTCTACCTGCGCATCGCGCCGGAGCTGTACCTCAAGCGCGCGGCGGTCGGCGGCCTCGAGCGCGTCTTCGAGATCAACCGCAACTTCCGCAACGAGGGCGCCGACTCGACGCACAGCCCCGAGTTCGCGATGCTCGAGGCGTACGAAGCGTATTCCGACTACAACGGCATCGCCGACCTCACGCAGCTGCTCATCCAGAACGCGGCGCTCGCGGCGAACGCCGGCACTGAGCGGGCGGGCACGCACGTGGTGCGGTGGGCGGACGGCACGCTCTTCGATCTCGGCGGCGACTGGGAGCGCATCTCGATGTACGGCACGCTCTCCGAAGCGGCCGGCAGGGAGATCACGCCGGAGACCAGCGTGGCAGAGCTGCAGGCGATCGCCGACGCCGAGGGCGTCGAGGTGCACCTGCCGAATCACGGCAAGCTGGTCGAGGAGCTGTGGGAGCACTTCGTAAAGGACGGGCTCACCCGACCGACCTTCGTCATGGACTTCCCGGTCGAGACGAGCCCGCTCACGCGTCACCATCGCTCGATCCCGGGCATTGTGGAGAAATGGGATCTGTACGTGCGCGGCTTCGAGTTGGCGACCGGGTACTCCGAGCTCGTCGACCCGGTCGTGCAGCGCGAGCGCTTCACGCAGCAGGCGGCGGAGGCCGCCCGGGGCGACGACGAGGCGATGCCGATCGACGAAGACTTCTTGCGCGCGCTCGAGCACGGCATGCCCCCGTCGGGTGGCATGGGCATGGGCATGGATCGACTGCTGATGGCGCTCACCGGGCTCGGAATCCGGGAGACGATCCTTTTCCCGCTCGTCAAGTAGTCGCGTTCAGAGCTCCCCAGGTTTTCGCGCGGGGGCGCAAGTACACTGGGAGAACTATGGACAATTGGTGGTTGAACGCGGTCTGGTCGCTGACTCCGACCGTGCTGATCGGCATCTTCTTCTGGCTGGTGCTGCGGCTGATTCTGCGTGCCGACCGCACGGAGCGCCAGGCCTACCAGCGCATCGAAGCCGAGGAGCGCGCGAAGGCCGGGCTGCCGGCTCGCGACGAAGCCTGAAACACTCCGTTCCCCGGTACAGTGGACGTGCGCGTACTCGCGTATTTAATGCGCTGAGGTGACGGAGGGGGCCAGATGGAATTCGACTGGCTCGGACTCGATTGGCCCGTCGTGTGGGCCTGGTTCGTGCTCGTCGTCGACAATCTGATTCGACTTGTCGCCATCTTCGTCGTTCCGCGCAACCGGCGTCCAACCGCCGGCATGGCCTGGCTCATGGCGATCTTCGCTCTGCCGGTGCCGGGACTGCTGCTCTTCCTCGTCATCGGCAGTAAGCGACTGCCACGCTCGCGCGAACGCAAACAGGAAGCGATCAACCACTTCGTCGCCCAGATCGCCGACCAAGAGGAAGCCGAGCTCATCACGCCGCCCGAGCGCATGCTTCCCGGTCTCGACAGCGTGGTGAAGCTCGGTCGCGAGCTCGGTGCGCAGCCCATGCTGCAGGGCAATACGGCCTCGCTGTGCATCGATTACGAGGAGTCGTTCGCCCGAATGGCCGCCGCCATTCGCGAGGCGGAGGAATACGTGCACATCGAGTTCTACATTCTCGTGCACGACGAGACGACCGATGACGTGTTCGCGGCGATGCGCGAGGCCGTGGCTCGCGGTGTCACCGTGCGCGTGCTGCTCGACCACATCTCGGCGGTGCGCAACCCGGGAGCGAAGCGCACCAGGCAGAGTCTCACCGACATCGGCGCCGAATGGTCGTACATGCTGCCCGTGCGGCCCTGGCGCGGCGAATACCAGCGACCCGACCTGCGCAATCACCGCAAGCTCATCGTCATCGACGGCGCGGTCGGTTTCATGGGCTCGCAGAATCTCGTCGATTCCACATACAACAAGCGTTCGAACCGACGGCGCGGTCTGCACTGGAAAGATCTCATGGTGCGCGTCGAAGGGCCCATCGTGCTCGGGCTCGAGGCCGTGTTCCAAGGGGACTGGTATCTCGAGACCGGCGAGTACTTGACCAACCTCACCGAGGAGGCGTTCACCGTTCAGCAGCCGGGTGAACTTGACTGCCAGATCGTGCCGAGCGGTCCGGGGTACGCCGGCGAGAACAACCTGCAGGTCTTCGTCGCCCTCATGTACTCCGCGCAGCGGCGGATCAGCATCACCAGCCCGTACTTCGTGCCAGACGGCTCAATCATGAACGCGGTGCGTGCGGCGACCGCTCGCGGAGTCGAGGTCGAGCTCTTCGTCTCGGAGGTCGGCGACCAGGCCCTCGTGTATCACGCTCAGCGCTCCTACTACGAGGAGCTGCTGCGCGCCGGGGTGCGCATCATGATGTTCCGCCCGCCGTACATCCTCCACTCGAAGCACTTCACCGTCGACGAGGAGGTCGCGGTCGTCGGATCGTCGAACATGGATCAGCGATCCTTCGGGCTCAACATGGAGATCTCGATGGTGGTGCACGGAGCGGAATTCGTGCGCGATCTCGACGGCGTCACCGATTACTACCGCGAGAACTCGCGCGAGCTGACCCTCGAGGAGTGGGAGAAGCAGTCACTGCCCTCGCAGCTGCTCGACGGCATCGCGCGACTCACCTCGGCGCTGCAGTAGCCTCGCCGCGAGCGGCGAGGGTCTACGCTGAACTCAGCTGCGCCGGCGGGTGCGAGCAGAGTCGTACGAGGGGAATCAGATCATGTTCGCAGTGACCACCAACGACGTACCGGGATACCGGATCACCCAGGTGCTCGGGGAGGTGATGGGGCTCACCGTGCGTTCCGCGAACTTCGGGCAGAACTTCACGGCGGGCTTCCGGGCACTGGGCGGCGGCGAGATGCCCGAGTACACGAAGGTGATCTACGAATCGCGCTGGGAAGTGATGCACCGCATGTGGGCGGAGGCCCAGTCCCGCGGCGGGAATGCGGTGGTGGCGATGCGGTTCGACTCAGGCGCGATCGGCAACTTCACCGAGTTCTGCGCGTACGGCACGGCCGTCGTCATCGAACCGCTCGCTCCGCAGGCGCCCGCGACGCCGCAGAACCCGGCGCAGTAGTCGGGGAAGCCCGACCAGACGGGCTCGGCGTCAGAACGCGTGCTGCTCAGCCGGGGTGCCGAGGCGGCGGATCGCGATCCGCGGCCCGTTCCGCGTCTCGTCGACCGGGAACGGGATCTCGTGGGCTGCCGGTGCATCCCTCGCGACCGCCGGTGAGATCAGCCAGGCCTCGCCGTTGAGAATGCGCGGGGCTTCCGTTCCGCTCAGCGCTGTCAGGGCGGAGCGGATGAGCGCTCCGTGGGCCACGACGATCGACCCGGGGGCCTCGCGCAGGATCCGCCCGAACGCTGACGCTCCGCGTTCCGCGAGCGCCGCGAGAGCCTCCGCGTCGGGGACGTCGAGGCCGGGCCACCGGGCGCTGGCATCGGTGACGAGCATCCCCTCGGCCGAACCGAAGTCGCGCTCGATGACGTCATCCGCGATCTCCGCCTGCGGCAGCTCGAGCCGGTCGGAGATGATGCGAGCGGTTTCGGCGGCGCGACTGAGCGGGGACGCGATGACGCGCCGCCACGGCCCTGCATCGTGCAGCAGCTCGGCGATCTCACCGGCCTGGCTGCGGCCGCGCTCGTTCAGCGGGATATCGGTGCGGCCCTGGATGCGGCGACCGATGTTCCAGTCGGTCTCGCCGTGCCGAACGATGACGATGGATGCGGCGCGAGATTCAGGGGTGCTCATACTCCCACGCTAACCGGTCGAGGTCGTGCTGCGCCCGCGACGGAGGAACCGGCTGACGGTTCGGAGACCACTCGCCCGTGCGTCTCGGTCGTCGGGCTGCGGAAGGCGGTCGCCCGTTCGATCTCCACGCGCACACGGGTGCCAGCAGCGCAACGCACGCCGTGCGCACGCGAGCGGATCGAGAGCCCCTGCCAGTCGATCACGAGGTCGTCGCCGCCTCGGCCGAAGAGCGACGAGGTGACGGTCGCGGGGCCCGATGGGTCTGGAATCGCGCGCACGTGCTCGGGCGAGACGGCGAGTTCCACTGCAGCGCCACCGTTTCGCCCCTGGCCGTCGAGTCGCGTCCCGTCCACACGCTCGAACGGCAGCGCGAGCGGGTGCTGACCAGCGCGGAACCCGGCGTGGTCGAGCACTCCCGGCACGATCGCCGCATCGGAGACGAACCCCGCGACGAAGGCCGACGCGGGGCGCTCCACCAGCTCAGCGGGGGTCGCCACTTGCTGGACTCGGCCGCCGTCGACGACGACCACCCGATCGGCGAGCGCGAGCGCCTCGCTCCGGTCGTGGGTGACGTGCAGCACGGTGAGGCCGAGCTCGCGGGTGAGCGCGCGGAGTTCGAGTCGGAGGCGATCGCGCAGCGGCTCGTCGAGTGCGGAGAGCGCCTCGTCGAGGAGCAGCACGCGCGGGCGCGCGACGATTGCTCGGGCGATCGCGACGCGCTGCCGCTGGCCGCCGGAGAGCGTGGCGGGGTTGCGCCGCTCGGCGCCGGGGAGACCCACGAGATCGAGTGCCTCTGCGACGCGGCGGCGGCGCTCCGCTCGCGAGACGCCGCCCCGGCGCAAGGGGTACTCGATGTTGCGGCCGACGTTCCAGTGCGGCCAGACCGCGTGCTGCTGGAACACCATGCCGAGCCCGCGCCGCTCGGGCTCCAGGCTCCGGCTCGGCGATGCCACCACGGTATCGCCGATGCGCACGGTTCCGGCGGTCGGGGCGATGAAACCGGCGACCGTGCGCAGCAGGGTCGTCTTGCCGGAGCCCGACGGGCCGACGAGGGCCACGAACTCGCCGTCGCCGATGCGGAGATCGACGTCGGCGAGCCCGAGATGGCCCCCGGGGTAGGAGAGACTGACCGATTCGAGTGCGACGGAAGACACGAGCGTTCCTAACGTGGGGTGCGGGCGGTGAGGCCGAGTCCGGCGAGTCCGACGAGTGCGACGATGAGCGAGAGCGCGGACGAGGCGTTGTAGGCGCCTGCCTGCTGCAGGTTGAAGATGACGACGCCGAGCGTCTGGGAGCCGGGCGAGAGCAGGAGTACGGAGAGCGTGAGCTCGCGCACAGCGGTGAGCCCGACGAGAACCGCCCCCGAGATCGCTGCGGGAACGGCCATGCGGCACGAGATGTCCCAGAGCGCCCGCAGCCGGGTGGCGCCCGAGATGCGGGCTGCCTCCTCCGCAGTCGTCGGGGTCGCGGAGAGCGGGGCGTGCACGGATTGCACGACCAGGGCGAGGAACGACGTCAGATAGGCGCAGAGGATCAGCCAGGGCGTGTTGGAGAGGCCGATCTTCGGTGCGATCACGAGCCAGGCGACAGCGATGACGAGTCCGGGGATCGCCTGCGGCAGGAGCGACAGACCGAGCAGCGCGGGGTTGCTCCGAGCGCGCGTGCGGGTCACGAACGTGCCGATCCCGAGTCCCAGCACTCCGCAGATGATGGCGGCGAGTGTCGCCAGCATCAGTGAGTTGCCGATACCGGTGAGTGTGCCCGATGCCGACAGGGCCCGTTCGAAGCTCGCGAGTGTGACCGTCTCGAGCGTGAGCGGCACCCCGGGCGCTGGCAAGAGGGATTGGATGGCGAGCGTGATGAGCGGCAGCACGGTGACCGCGAGCACTGCGATGGCGGTGAGCGCGCCGACCGGCACCCTGGCGCGTCCGAGCGGGAGCCGGGCCGGTGCTCCGGCTTGCGCGTCGAGCTCGACCCGTGTGCGCGTGCGCAGCAGATCGACGACGACACCGAGCAGCGCGATGACGAGCAGTACGAACCCGATGGCCGAGACCACCGCGAGGGGGTCGTCGACGGTGCCCGACTGCAGGTAGCGGTAGACGAGGGTGGAGAGCGTGACGTAGCGCTCGGGCAGACCGATGATGGAGGGGATGCCGAAATCGGCGAGATTCGAGACGGCGATGAGTGTGAATGAGGAGAGCATGGCGGGTCGCAGCAGCGGCGTCGTGACCTCCCAGAGCGCGCGGGGCGCGGAGGAGCCGGAGATGCGCGCCGCCTGCTCCAGGTCCGCGGGAATGCGCCGCAGTGCAGCTGTCACGATCATCATCGCGATCGGGTAGCTGTGGAGGGTGAGGAGGAAGATCACGCCGTCGCCGCCGTAGAGATTCCAGAGCGGTGCGCCGAACCGCTGCGTCCAGAACGTGTTCACCGCTGCCGAGGGGCCGAGCAGGCTGAGCCAGGCGATCGCCCCGACGAACGGCGGCATGAGCATCGGGCTGAGTGCGAGCAGGCGGAGCGCGCGACGGCCGGGCAGGTCGGTGCGTTCGAGTAGCACGGCGAGCGCGCTGCCGATGACCACGGCGAGCACGGCTGAGACGGCGGCGGAGACGAGCGAGTTGCCGGCGGCTCCGAGCACGTCGGGATCGCCGAGGGCCGTCCATCCGCCGCCGGTCGCGGCGAGGACGACGATCGCGATGATCGGTACGAGGATGAGGGCGGCGACCGCGCACCACAGGGCGATGCGCACCGCGCCGAGGCCGTCGAGCGAGAACCGGGACCTCGCCGCATCGGTGGTGCGATCCCGGCCGGTCCCGCGGGCCCGACCGTGATCGGTCGAGCCCGCGAGCGGCCGCGAGAGCGTGTTACTGGAAGAGGCCATTGAAAGTCTCGACGGCGTCGGCCTGCGACGCGCGGATCGTCTCGAGGTCGGGGGTGAGCAGTGTGATGTCGGCAGTAGCGGGCGCGCCTTCCGGGCTCTCGACGTCATCGCGGATCGGGAGGTACGACTGCGATGCTGCGATCTCCTGCCCTTCCTTGCTGATGAGGAAGTCGACGAGCAACTGGGAGGCCTCTGGCTCCGCGGTATCGGCGAAGATGCCGACCGGCTGCGACACGAAGGGCACGCCCTCCTCGGGGTAGACCGCCTCGATGGGCGAACCCGCGGCGGCGAGGTCCCGCACGAGGGAGTCGACGACGATCCCGACCGGGCTGCTGCCGTCGGCGACGGCCTGCGAGACGGGGCCGTTGCTCTCCGCGATCAGGGGCTGGTTGGCGGCGAGCCCCTCGAGCCAGGTCATGCCCATGTCGTCGTTGTCGAGCCACACGGCGGCGTTGTACGCAGCGGCGCCCGAGACGTCGGGGTTCGGCATCGCGATCTTCCCCGCGTACTCGGGGTCGGTGAGATCCTGCCACGACTCGGGGGCCTCGGTGATGACGTTCGTGTTGATCGCGACGACGGTCGGCAGCACTCGCGTGCCGACGTAGAAGTGCTCGGGATCGACGAGATCCTGATTGATGGCCGCGGCTTCGGGGGATTCGTACTCGAGGAGCAGGTCGCGCTCGGCGTAGTCCTCGAACGTGCCGGCGTCGGCCGCCAGCAGCAGGTCGGCGCCGATGTCGCCCGACTTCTCCTCGGCTGCGATACGAGCGGTGAGATCTCCGGTGCCGGCGCGGAAGACGTCGACGGTGATCTCCGGGTGCTGCTCGGTGAACGCCGCGACGATCGCGTCGATCTTCTCCTGCGGCTCCGAGGTGTACAGGGTGATCGTCGACGCATCGGGGGTGCCGGCATCGCCGGAGTCGGTTGCGTCCGCCGAAGCGGCGCATCCGGTGAGTGCGAGGGCCGACAGGGCGAACGCGGCGATGACGCCGGTGGAACGGTTACGAGACATGGGTCGCTTTCTGTGCAGAGCGGGTGATGGACTGGGTGAAGAGGGGCTCGGGTGAGTGCAGCGCGATCGTGGAAGCGCTCACTCCCTCGCTCGTGAACTGGACGAGCGAGAACATGGGGGAGTCGTGCCCGGCGACGGCGTCGGGGCCGGCGTTCATCACCTGGTGGTAGGCGAGAGAGGGGCCGACGAAGATGGGAATGCCGTGCATCGATGCTGTGAGGCCGTGGTGGAAATGCCCGGCGAGGATCGCGCGGACGTCGCTGCCGTCGAGTACGTGGAGCAGCTCTTCCGCGTTGCGGAGGCCCTGGCGGCGGAGCGCCGGCAGCGGTGAGCCGAGCGGCGCGTGGTGCAGCGCGACGACCGTGCCGCGTTCCGCCGGTGCAGCGAGCTCGGAGGCGAGCCACTCGAGTTGATCGGCGTCGATGCGGCCGGTGCGCGAGTCGAGGCGGACCACGCGGACGCCGTCGACGAGGTGGGCGCCGATGTGCGCGCGCGCGTGGCCGGGAAGTGCGTGCGCGGCGATGGGGTCGTCGTGGTTGCCGAGCACGGTGAGCACCGGTGCGGCCAGGCGATCCTGCAGGCGATCGCACGCCCGTGCCACCGCGGCGTAGGCGCCGGCGTTGCCGCGTTCGATGAGGTCGCCGGTGATGACGACCGCCTCCGGCGTGATGCCGGTCGCGAGCGCGTAATCGCCCACCCGTTCGAGCCGACCCAGGCCGTCGACCGCGTCGTAGAGCAGACCGCTCTCCGTGGCGTGGAGGTCGCTCACGTGGAGCACCGTGAACCGGCCGGTGCGGCGGCTCATGCGACTGATCCGGAGGCGATGGCGGCGTGCGCGTCCGCCCGATCCGCGAGGGCGGCCACATGCCCGGACGTCGCGCCGTGCGTGCGGAGATACTGCGCGACCCCTCCCAGCTCATCCACGATGTCGAGTGCCGACTCGAGGGCCTCCGCGGGGCTGTCGAGGTGGAGTCGCTCCGACGCGGCGCGCGCCGCAGCTGAGAGCGTGACGCCCGAGAGCTGCGCGGCGGCGATCGCCTCCCGCTGCGGGCGCACGGTCTCGCCCGATACTGCGTAGTCAGCCACGACTTCGGCACGCGCGTCTCCCGCGGCGAGTCTCGCCAGTGCGACGACGAGTCCGGTGCGGTCCTTCCCGGCTGTGCAGTGCACGACCGCGGTTCCCGGGTGCTCGGCGATGGCGATGACAGCGGCGGTGAGCCGTGAGCCGCGATCGCGGACGAGCCCCGCGTAGACGGATTCGAGCGTTCCCGAGCTGGGCGGCGCTGCGCCGTAGAGCGGCACGGAGCGCACGGGGATCGTGTGCGTGCGCCCCGCCTGCTCCGATTCCTCGCGCAGGTCGATGACGAGGTCGACGCCGACGTCTCGAAGGCTGCGCTCGCCGCCGGAGGTGAGCGCATCGAGGCCGGCCGAGCGCACGAGCCAGGGGCGACGGCGGTGACCGATGCCTCGTGCGTTGTAGCTGCCGTCGAGTGAAATGTCGTGCACTGCTCTGTTCTCCTGCCGGTGTCGCCCGTTACATCGGGCGTGAAATGCGGTTACATGAGCAGCATCGCCGGGCAGGGTGTCGCGGTGGTGAACGGGTGGGGACGCGCAGCTGTCGAACTGGAGAAGGGTGCGAAGATCCCAGATCAGACAGATTTACTGCTGAGAGTCGACGAGGGCGTCAGCGACGACCTCGCGCATGTCGAGCGCGTCGGTGCTCGATCGCAGGCCCGCGACCTCCGTGACGAGCGCCTGCAACAGCACGGAGTGGCCGAGTCGGCTGAAGAAGGGATCGACCGCGTGCTGGGTGCCGACCGCGCCGGTCGAGAGTGCGACGTCCGAGAGCTCGACCAGGGGGGCCCTCGGGTAGCTGCAGAGCGACACGATTCGCGCACCGCGCTTGCGCGCGGCGCGCACCGTCGCCAGTGTGTGCGCGTTCGCCCCGGAATGGCTGAGTGCGAAACAGACGTCAGCATCGGTGAGGCTGTGAGCGGCGAACTGCTGAGCGAGGATGTCGAGCGGCGCTTCCACCGGGCGGCCGACCGTGGCGAGGCGCATGGCGGCGTCTTGCAGTGGTGGAGCGGAGAACCCGTTGGCGGCGCACACGACGCGCGAGGCGCGCGCGAGCAGCGCGGCGGCCTCGGCGAGGGCGGTGCGGTCGATCGAAGCCCGCCCGACGAGCAGTGCGGCCCGCGCGCTCTCGAAGACCTGGTCCACGGCGTCTCCCGGGGTGCGCTCCTCGGTGCCGGAGGCGGGCATCTCCCGTGCCAGTTCGAGGCGCAGATGCTGGAACCCGCGGAATCCGAGCCGCTGGCAGGCTCTGATGACGGTGGCGGTCGATGTTCCGGCCGCCGCGGCGAGCTCCTGCGTCGACCATTGCGGGACGTCGGCGGGGCGATCGAGGATCACTCGGGCGACCGCGCCCTCGCTCTGCCCGAGGGTCGCGGCGAACGCGCGGATCAGGGCGAGCGCAGACGCGGGTGCTGCTGGGGAGAGCGAGGGCGACGACATGCGTTCACGGTAAGCGGCACGGGTGAACGCGGGGTGTCGAGCCAGTGGACTGCGCGGGTCCGCCTCCGGCCTGCACGGGCTCTGGCTCCGACGTCGCGCTACTCGGAGACGACGAGCAGGTCGCCCACCTCGCAGTCGAGCGCACGGCAGATCGCGGTGAGCGTCGAGAAGCGGATCGCTCGCGCGCGATCATTCTTCAGCACGGAGAGGTTCACGAGGCTCACCCCGACCATCTCGCTCACCTGCGTGAGGGTGAGACCCCGCTCTGCGAGCAGCTCGTCGAGCCGGCAGTGGATCGCGTGCCCCTCGCCGGGGTCGACGGGAGTCATACGAGGCCCTCGGTCTCGCGCTCGAGGCGCATCGCGCGTCGGATTGCGATGTCGATCAGTCCGAGGGCGGAGATCCCGAAGAGGATGATCATGTACCATCCCCACCACGCCAGGGTTCCGGTGTCTGTGGTACGGACGTCGAGTGCTGCGGCTACCCCGTTCGCCGCGAAGTGCCGGAACGCATACGCCGCGAGCGCTCCGCCGACGCCGCTCCACATGGCTGCGCTGAATGCTCGGCTCACGGCGGGCGTGAAGAACTCGCCGCGCAGCACACTCCGCGTCAGTCGCGCCGTGCAGGCGATCACGACCAGGGCGGCAATGGCCGCGAGCGCGATCGAGATCGCCAGGCACACCGTCGAGACCGGGTTGACATCGGGCACGATCACGTCGATCCGCGTCGCGATCCCGGAGATGGGGTCCGCTGCGATCGGTCCGTCTGCGCCGTACTCCGTCACCCCCTCCGCGGTGATCTCCCGCGGTTGGATCGGAAGGGTCCACGCGATGCCACCGGGGACGAAGCGACGCCGGAACTCGGCGATCGCGAGCGCGACGACGGCGATCGCGGCGAGTGAGCACATGACGAGTACGCCGATGGCGTCCGAGCGGATCCTGCGCGGAGTGAACTCACCTCGGGAGGGTGGGCGCTGGGGGAGCTGCGACGCTGACATGGCGCCTCCTTATCGTTCATCGTTATTATCGGTGATCGATAAGCTACGGGATGCTGGGCTCGTCCGTCAACCGCCCGTCACGCCTGCGGCGAACACGGCCCCGCGGTACGGGATCACCACGTAGCCTGTTTCCATCGGCGGCGCCTTTCCCGTGCTACAGGCGTCGCAAGGAGGTAGGAGATGTTCGAGAGATTCACTGATCGTGCTCGCCGGGTTGTGGTGCTCGCCCAGGAAGAGGCGAAGATGCTCAACCACAATTACATCGGTACTGAGCACATTCTGCTGGGCCTGATCCACGAGGGCGAGGGCGTTGCAGCGAAGGCGCTCGAGCAGCTCGAGATCTCGCTCGACGCAGTGCGTGCGCAGGTCACCGACATCATCGGCACCGGGCAGCAGCCGCCGGCGGGTCACATCCCGTTCACGCCGCGCGCCAAGAAGGTGCTCGAGCTGAGCCTGCGCGAAGCGCTGCAGCTGGGCCACAACTACATCGGCACCGAGCACATCCTGCTCGGCCTGATCCGCGAAGGAGAAGGCGTCGCCGCGCAGGTGCTCGTGAAGCTCGGCGCCGATCTCAACCGCGTGCGCCAGACCGTGATCCAGCTGCTCTCCGGCTACCAGGCCGGCAAGGAGAGCGCGACCGTGGGTGCGCCGGAGTCGGGCGGCGAGTCCAAGGGCTCGCAGGTGCTCGATCAGTTCGGCCGCAACCTCACGCAGGCGGCCCGCGAGGGCAGGCTCGACCCCGTGATCGGCCGTGAGAAGGAAGTCGAGCGGGTCATGCAGATCCTCTCGCGCCGCACCAAGAACAACCCGGTGCTGATCGGCGAGCCCGGCGTCGGCAAGACCGCCGTCGTCGAGGGTCTCGCGCAGGCGATCATCAAGGGCGAGGTGCCCGAGACGCTCAAGGACAAGCAGGTCTACGTGCTCGACCTCGGCTCCATGATCGCGGGCAGCCGCTACCGCGGCGACTTCGAGGAGCGCCTGAAGAAGGTCACCAAGGAGATCCGCAACCGAGGCGACATCATCATCTTCATCGATGAGATCCACACGCTCGTGGGTGCCGGTGCGGCAGAAGGCGCGATCGACGCGGCCAACATTCTGAAGCCGATGCTCGCGCGCGGTGAGCTCCAGACGATCGGCGCCACCACGCTCGACGAGTACCGCAAGCACTTCGAGAAGGACGCAGCGCTCGAGCGCCGCTTCCAGTCGATCCAGGTCGCGGAGCCGTCGCTCCCGCACTCGATCAACATCTTGAAGGGCCTGCGCGACCGTTACGAGGCGCACCACAAGGTCTCCATCACCGACGGCGCCATCGTCGCCGCGGTGAATCTCGCCGATCGGTACGTGCAGGATCGCTTCCTGCCGGACAAGGCCATCGACCTGATCGACGAGGCCGGCGCACGCCTCCGCCTGTCGATCCTGTCGAGCCCGCCGGAGCTGCGGGAGTTCGACGAGAAGATCGCCGTCGTCCGTGCTGAGAAGGAGCAGGCGATCGAGGGTCAGGACTTCGAAGCCGCCGCCAACAAGCGCGACGAGGAGAAGAAGCTGATCGCCGAGCGACTGCGCCTCGAGAAGCAGTGGCGTTCGGGCGACGTGGCCACCCAGGCCGAGGTCGACGAGGGACTGATCGCAGAGGTGCTCGCTCAGGCGACCGGCATCCCGGTGTTCAAGCTGACCGAGGAGGAGACCTCGCGGCTCCGCTTCATGGAAGACGCGCTCCACCAGCGCGTCATCGGCCAGAACGAGGCCATCTCGGCACTCGCGAAGACGATCCGTCGCCAGCGCGCCGGCCTCAAGGATCCGAAGCGCCCCTCCGGCTCGTTCATCTTCGCCGGCCCGACGGGCGTCGGTAAGACGGAGCTCGCGAAGGCGCTCGCCGAGTTCCTGTTCGATGACGAGGATGCGCTGATCTCGCTCGACATGTCGGAGTACGGCGAGAAGCACACCGTTTCGCGTCTCTTCGGCGCCCCTCCGGGGTTCGTCGGGTTCGAAGAGGGCGGCCAGCTCACCGAGAAGGTGCGCCGCAAGCCGTTCTCCGTCGTGCTCTTCGACGAGATCGAGAAGGCTCACCCCGACATCTTCAACTCGCTGCTGCAGATCCTCGAAGAGGGTCGCCTCACCGACGGTCAGGGTCGCGTGATCGACTTCAAGAACACCGTCATCATCATGACGACGAACCTCGGATCGACCGCGATCGCCGGCGGCCCGGTGGGCTTCCAGCTCGAGGGCGACTCGTCGGTCGGGTACGACATGATGAAGGGCAAGGTGAACGAGGAGCTCAAGAAGCACTTCAAGCCGGAGTTCCTGAACCGTGTCGACGACACGATCGTGTTCCCGCAGCTCACCAAGCCGGAGCTGCTGCAGATCGTCGATCTGTTCGTGAAGCAGCTGAAGGATCGCCTGCTCGATCGCGACATGCACATCGAGATCTCGGTCGCGGCGCGCGAGCGCCTCTCCGAGGTGGGCTACGACCCGACGCTCGGTGCGCGTCCGCTGCGCCGCGCGATGCAGCGGGAGATCGAGGATCGCCTCTCGGAGCGCATCCTGAGCGCCGAGTTGCTGGCGGGCGACCTCGTGAAGGTCGACTTCGTCGACGGCGAGTTCACCTTCGCCACCGAGCCGCGCGCGGATCGGGACGCGGGAGCCGCCTCGGCTTCGGCCGCGGCCGCCGTGGCCTCGACCGCCGCGACTCCCGGCATCGGCGAGTAACGCACTCCGCGCAG
>NZ_BAAAOP010000001.1:197996-340202 GCF_039530485.1 Leucobacter alluvii
CCCCTTCTGCGTCTGCGGGAGCGCACGCCGCGAGGCGGGGCGCGGGCACCCCGGGCGTAGACTGGAACGATGAGCGCCGCACCTGAGATCAGCATCCGCAGCGCGCGCACGGGAGACGTGCCGCAGATGGTCGCACTGATGGAGCCGCTCGTCGCGAGACGCATTCTTCTCGGCAAGGACCTCGTCGATCTCTACGCCGCCGTGCCGGAGTTCCTGGTCGCGGTCGACGTCGACGACGCCGTCGTGGGGTACGGAGCCGTGCACGTCATGTGGGAGCAGCTGGGCGAGGTGCGCACGCTCGGGGTGGCCGAAGCGCTGCTCGGGCGGGGGGTGGGGCATCTCCTGCTCACCGCGCTCGAAGAACGAGCACGCTCCCTCGGACTCGCGCAGCTCTTCTGCCTCACGTTCGAAACCGAGTTCTTCGGCAAGCACGGCTTCGAGCGCATGAGCGAAGACACCGAGCTCATCGCCGCCGAGGTGTACGCCGAGCTGCTGCGCTCGAGCGATGAGGGCGTCGCGGAGTTCCTGGACCTGGCGAGGGTGAAACCGAACACGCTGGGCAACACGCGCATGCTGAAGCACCTGTAGGGCGCGAACGCCGCTACGCTGACGCCATGTCGACACTGAGGGATCCGGTGGGGCCGAAAGACCGCAAGGTGTACGTCCGCCGTCGGCTGATCGTGCTGCTGGTGCTGCTCGCCGTGGTCGCGGTCGTCGTGCTGATCATCGTGCGACCGGGGTCGAGCGGGGGCGTGGCCAGCGCGGGCGAGGTCGAAGTGCCCGAAGACCTCGTCGAATCCCCGGCACCCGATTCCGACGACGCCGACGGCGCCGGAGACGGCGACGTCGCAGCCTGCAGCGCGGGCCAGTTCTCGGTGGCCCCGGCGACCGACAAGGGGGACTACGCCGCGGGTGAGCTGCCTCAGCTCTCGCTCAGCGTCGAGAACACCGGCGAGGAGCCGTGCTCCGCCGACCTCGGCAGCGCGAACCTGCAGTTCGTCATCGTCAGCGGTGATGACGAGGTGTGGCGGTCGGCGGATTGCCAGGAGAACGCGGAGCACCTCGCCGTGATCCTCGAACCCGGCAAGCCACTCGACACCGAGGCGATTCCCTGGGATCGCACCCGGTCGAGCCCCGAGACCTGCGACATCTCCCGCGATCCGGTCGCCGCTGGCGGCGCGTCGTATCACCTCCGCGCCACCGCCGCTGGAACGCAGGGCACGGGCACCGCTCAGTTCCTCCTCTACTGAGACCGCTCCGGCGCGACGGCCGCCTCGAGTCGCAGCGCGATCCAGAGCTCCGCCCGGTCGTCGGGATCGCTGACGGAGCGGGCGGTCACGCGCTCGATGCGGGCGACGCGATCGCGAAGCGTGTTGCGGTGGATCCCGAGGGTTGCCGCCGTTGGGCCTCGCTGACCGTTCGCGGCGAAGAGCGCATGGAGCGTCTCGCGGAGCATGGCGCGATCCTCGGCGCTCATCGCATCCGGGGCGAGCGCGTCGTATGACTCGGAGAGCGGGCCGAGTACCCGCTGCGACATCGGTGCGGCGCCGGATCCCGCCGCGCCCGTGCCCGCATCAGACCCTGCGGCGTCGCGGGCGTCTGCGGCGTCGAGCTCCAGGAGGGCTTCGAGAATCGGCGTATCGCGATCCGCCCAGATGACCGCTGGCACCCGCGGCGCCGTGTAGAGGGGTGCGGTGGGGGAGAGGGCGCGCAATCGGCCCGCCGCCGACCGCCGGCTCTGCACGGCGTCTGCGAGCGGTGAGGGGCGGCCGACGACGACATCGAGGTTGCACGACGCGGCGGTCGCGAGTGCAGTGTCGAGCGCTCCGGGGTGGTCGTCGACGATCTGCCAGGCGCGGCCGACGCCCGGCGCGGGGGCCGGGGCATCGTTGGGGGCGACGAGCCGGTCGAGACCCGAACGCGGCTTCCTGCGCCACGATGCCAGATCTTCCGCCGTGCCCTGCACGGCGAGCACGCGCACGCGATCCGGGGGCTCGAGACCGGGCGCGAGGATCCCGAAACCTTGGACGGCCGAGCCCCGCGCGAGGAGCGCAGCGGTCAATCGTTCCCATCGCTCCCGCTCTCGGGCATTCTCGGCTCGGTTCTCGCCCAGGGCGAGGCCGAGCACCATGGCGCCCGCTGCGACGATCGAGCGCCCCTCCGCCGAGAGCGGGGACCCGCCCGCGATGGCCAGCTGAAAACGGCCGCCGGCGTCGAGGTCGATGACCTCGGCCTCGGCCGCCTCCGCAGCGGAGGCGAATCCGGCGGTGGCCGCAAGCGTGCCGCCGTCGGATCCCAGCAGCGCGAGGTGCTTGCCGGTCGCTTGAGCGAGGCTCGCGAGCACCTCGGCGGGTTGCTGCTCCCCGCGCGCGCCCTCGAGCAGGCGCTGCTGGGCCTGCAGTGCCCCGCGCGCAGCACCGAGATCGTCAGCGCGCAACAGCTCGGCGACGGCCTTGCTCACCGCGATGAAGGGGACGGGAAGCGGGACTTCGAAGAGCGCGACCCGGTACGCACTCGCCGCCTGGACGAGGGGTTTCGGGATGCGCTCGTGATTGACTCCGATCCCGAAACCGATGGCGGCGACGCGCGCCCGATTGAGGCCGGCGACGAAGTCGCGCCACCGGCGGTCGTCGTGTGCGAGGGCGAGCCCGGTGGTCAGCACGATCTCTCCGCCTTCGAGGTACGAACCGAGGTCGAGCAGCTCGGTGTTCGACACCCACGTGATCGTGGGATCGCCCGCGCCCGATTGCACGAGGCGCAGGTGCAGGTGGGGTATCGCGAGGAGCTGCGAGAAGGCGACCATGATGCGATTCTTGCACAGGTCACCCACGTTGGGATATGCAAGCCTGCCGCGGGCAGCGGGCAGGCCTGCGCCTACACTGGCGGTACGGGAACGGCGCACCGCACCGACGTCCGCTCCGCCCCCGCACGAGCAGCAGACGATGAGGAGCGCACCGATGACGGGCACCGGGCAGCCGAGGCACGAGAACGAGTCCACCGAACGCGTGCCGCGGGGGGCCCTCCACGGCATCCGCGTCGCGGACTTCTCGCGAGTGCTGGCCGGTCCGCACGCGACGATGATCCTCGCCGATCTCGGCGCCGATGTCATCAAGATCGAGAGCCCGGAGGGCGATGGCACCCGCCAGTGGAACCCTCCGGTCAACGCGGTCGGGCAGAGCACCTACTTCGCGGGGGTCAACCGAGGCAAGCGCTCCGTCGTCTGCGATCTGCGCGACGAAGCAGGGCTCGCTCGCGCACGCGAACTCGCCCGCACGGCAGACGTCGTCATCGAGAACTTCAAGCCGGGCACGATGGAGAGATTCGGCCTCGGATACGACGCCGTCGCGGCCGAGAACCCCGGAGTGGTGTTCTGCTCGATCTCAGGATTCGGCGACACCGAGGGGCGCGACCTCCCGGGGTACGATCTGCTCGTGCAGGCCGTCGGCGGCTTGATGAGCATCACGGGCCAGGCCGACGACGCCGGGGGAGAGCCGACCAAGGTCGGCGTGGCCCTCGTCGACATCCTCACCGGGCTCAACTCCGTGATCGGGATCCAGGCGGCGCTCCGCGCTCGCGACTCCGCGGAGTCTCCCACCGCCGGTCGCGGCCAGCACGTCAAAGTCACACTGCTCGGATCGCTGCTCTCGGCGCTCGCGAACCAGGCGTCCTCCACCCTCGAGACGGGCGTCGCGCCCGGCCGAATGGGCAACGCGCATCCGTCGATCGCGCCGTACGAGACCTTCGCCGCCGCCGATCAGTCGATCGCCCTCGCCGTCGGCACTGACGGGCAGTTCGCGCGGCTCTGCGACGTACTCGGCATCGCCGAACTCGCCCGTGACGATCGCTTCGCCACGAACCCGCAGCGCGTCGCACACCGGGTCGAGCTGCGCACAGAGCTCGAGACGGCATTGAGGGAGCGATCCGCAGCCGACTGGATCGCCGCCTTCACTGCCGCCAGCATCCCCGCCGGCCGTGTCAACTCCATCGCGCAGGCACTCGACCTCGCCGAATCACTCGGCCTGGAACCGGTCGCGGCGACCGCGGCGACGGCTCCCGACGGTTCCGAGCAGACGGTGCGCTCCGTGGCGACGCCGATCTCGCTCTCGGAGACGCCGGCCCGCTACGAGGTGCCGCCGCCGGGCATCGGCGAGCACCAGGACGCCAGCTGGCTCCCGCGGTAAACGCACCCCATTCTCACCCCTTCGCCCGAACCTTCCCCGAGGAGCACCATGACCACCACCATCGATCAGCTGTTCGACGTCGCCGACTTCGTCACCGAGGAAGAGCGCGAGTGGCAGCTCAAAGCCCGTGAGTTCGCGCAGACGCGCATTCGCCCCATCATCGACCAGGCCTTCGAAGATCGCCGCCTCCCCGTGGAACTGCTGCCCGAGGTCGGCGAGTTCGGGGCGTTCGGCATGTACCTCGACGGCTACGGCCTGCGCGGCGCATCCTCCGTCGCCTACGGCCTGGTCGCCATGGAATTCGAGGCGGTCGACTCCGGCTTCCGCACCGCACTCTCCGTGCAGGGCTCGCTCGCGATGGGTGCGATCTACAAGTTCGGCTCGGAAGAGCAGAAGCAGCGCTGGCTGCCGCTCATGGGCCGCGGCGAAGCGATCGGCTTCTTCGGGCTCACCGAACCGCAGGGCGGCTCCGACCCCAACACCATGCTGACGACCGCGCGACGCGAGGGCGACGAGTGGGTGCTGAACGGCAAGAAGCGCTGGATCGGCCTCGCCACCATCGCGCAGCTCGGCGTCATCTGGGCGAAGGACGACGAGGGCATCGTGCGCGGCTTCATCGTGGAGACCGACACCCCCGGCTTCACCGCCACCGCGATCGAGAACAAGCTGTCGATGCGGGCCTCGCTGCAGACCGAGATCGTGCTCGAAGACGTGCGCATTCCGGCCGATGCGATCCTCCCCGGCTCGAAGGGGCTCTCGTCGCCGTTCAAATGCCTGAACGAGGCGCGCTACGGCATCGCGTGGGGCGTCATGGGCGCGGCCCGATCCTGCCTCGAGGTCGCAGTCGAGCGCTCGCAGACCCGCGAGGTCTTCGGTGCGCCCATCGGAGGCAAGCAGATCATCCAGGCGAAGCTCGCCGACATGTTCCTCGAGTACCAGAAGGGCCTGCTGCTCGCACTGCACCTCGGGCGTCTGAAGGATGCTGGCAACCTCACCTACGGGCAGATCTCCGTCGGCAAGCTGAACAATGTGCGCGAGGCCATCAAGATCGCCGGTGCCGCCCGCTCGATTCTCGGCGGCGACGGCATCACCTCGGAGTTCCCCGTCATGCGCCACATGGCGAACCTCGAGTCGGTGCGCACCTACGAGGGCACGGACGAGGTGCACCAGCTGGTCATCGGACGCGAGCTGACGGGTATCGCAGCCTTCTAGTCGGTCGGGCGGGCGCGGCCTCGATCCGCCCTCCTGCCTGCCCCTCCCGGTGTCGTGGCCGCGCGGATCGCCCGTGAGCTAGGGTGACTGGCGGACGGAAGGAGCACGTGGTGGATGTGAAACGGGTGAGGGCGGCGACGGCAGGCCGGGTCGGGAGCTCAGATCGGGCGGACCGCCTCGAGCGGGTGCCGTGGGCGGCGGTCGCCATGTTCGTGGTGCTGTCGTTCGGTCTCGCCTGGCTGATCGCGATGCCGCTCTGGCGCATGGGCACCGACGCCGACGCATACACGCTGTGGTTCGGCCTCCTCGCGGCAGCGATGATGTTCACCCCGGCGATCGCAACCGCGGTGGCGCTCTTCGTGATGCGTGCGCCGCGACGGGAGCGCCTCCGCTTTCTCGGCATGTGGCCCCTGCGCCCGGCGCGCCGGGTCGTCTGGTTCACGGTCGCAGCACTCGTCGCGCCGCTCATCGTCGTGCTGGCCGCCGTCGGCGTATCGGTGCTGTTCGGCTGGGCGCGCCTCGACCTCGTGAACTTCTCCGGTTTCCAGGCGACCCTCGACGCGCAGTTCGCCTCGCTCGACGCCGAGCTCGCCGAGCTCGCACAGCAGAGCATGCCGCCGCTCGGATGGCTCGTCGCTCTGCAGGTGCTGCTCGTGCCGATCGGCGGCCTCGCGAACAGCCTGCTGGCGTTCGGGGAGGAGATCGGATGGCGGGGATGGCTGCTCACGGCGCTGCGTCCGCTCGGCACTTCGCCGGCGATCGTCATCACCGGGGTGATCTGGGGGCTCTGGCA
Organism: Leucobacter alluvii; assembly: GCF_039530485.1. Classification (NCBI taxonomy): domain Bacteria; kingdom Bacillati; phylum Actinomycetota; class Actinomycetes; order Micrococcales; family Microbacteriaceae; genus Leucobacter; species Leucobacter alluvii. The sequence continues at coordinate 204,183 of NZ_BAAAOP010000001.1, forward strand.
CTCGCCCCTCATCCTGCTCGGGTACAACTTCGGGCTCACCGACTGGCGGGGCGTCGCTCTCATGACCGGAGGCTGCGTGGCGTGGGGCGCGCTGCTCGCCTGGTCGCGACTGCGCAGCGGGTCGGTATGGCCGGCAGTGATCGGCCACGGGGCGCTCAACGCCTCTGCCGGCATGATCGTGGTGCTCGCGGCCGCAGATGCGCCGATCGATCCCGCGCTGGCCATGCCGTTGGGGGTATCGGGGTGGATCGTGATCGCGGTCGTGGTGGCGGTGCTCGTCGCCACGGGGCAGTTCCGCGAGGATCACCAGCCCCCGCTCGCCCCGCGCGCCCGACGAGGAGGCGGAGAGGGCGGCGCGACCTATGACGCTGCAGGCTCTGAGCGCGTCAACGCGACGATGCGGTCCGAAACGTCGGGGTAGCGCGCGCGCAGCGCGTCGCGCTCGCCGAGTGCGAATCCGTTCCACGCGAACGGCGGCGACATCGTCGTGCCGACCAGGCTCCACGCTCCGAGCGATGAGGAGCCCTGCATGACGCCGGCCGGCACGACGAGCTGGGGCAGCTGGCCGGCATCCGGGTCAGGGCCCAGCAGCCGCTCCTCGGCGCGGCCGTCGGGGTGCAGGAGGAGTACTCGCATCGGGTCGCCGGCGTACCAGTGGTACACCTCGACCGAAGCGAGAGCATGCAGCGCCGAGAAGTCCGGGTCGGCCAGCAGGTAGTAGATCGCGCTCGAGTGGTCGTCGAGGTGCATGCGGCGGAAGAGGCCGCCCTCGTGCTCGAGCGGTTCGAGCGAGAGGCGCTCGACCCAGCGCGCCGCCTCCTCAGGGAGCGGAGGCGTGTCGGAGCGGTGCGCGGGGGACGCCGGCGACGCGTTCACGCGAGCGCGGCTTCGCGGGTCTTGCGGAACCGCTTGCTGAGCAGGATGAGCACAATGAGCGTCACGACGTACGGGCCGGCATCGGTCAACTGCTGCGGCAGGCCGAACGACTGCAGGCGGAATCCGATGGCGTCCGCGAAGCCGAAGAGCAGCGCGGCGCCGAGCACTCCGACGGGATGTGCGCGGGCCAGCATCACGGCGACCACGGCGATCCATCCGCGACCGGCCGACATGTTCTCGGTGAACTGCACCACATTTCCGAGGGCGAGCTGCGCTCCGCCGAGCCCGGCGAGCGCGCCGGAGACGATGACGGCACCCAGCTGGTACCGCTGCGGGTCGACGCCCATGGTGGCCGCGGCGAGCGGGCGTTCACCGACGCCGCGCAGACGGAGGCCGAGGGGGGTGCGGAAGAGCACGATCCAGAGCGTCGGCACCAGCAGCAGCGCGAGGTACCCGAGCGGTGTCAGCGCGAAGAGCTGGCCGATCCAGGGGATGTCGGCGAGCACGGGGATGCGCCACACGGGAATGCCGACGATGCCCGGATCCTGGAACACGCCCTGCACGTCGAAGATCGCGACGAGGAGGAAGCTCGTCATGCCGACGGCGAGGATGTTCATGGCGACCGCGAGAACGATCGGGTCGCCCTTGCGGTAGACCGCACCGTACCCCAGGATGAGCGAGAACAGCGCCCCGGCGATCATGGCGACGATCACTCCGAGCAGCCAACTGTGCGTGAAGAACGATGCCGCGACACCGGCGAATGCGCCGACGAGGATCATGCCCTCGAGGCCGATGTTGAAGATGCCGGCCCGTTCGGCGATCATGCCGCCGAGTGCGGCGAGCAGGATCGGGATGAGCGACCGGAGGACGGACCCGATGAGGTCCTGGTCGAAGAGTTCGAGGACGTTCATCGATCCGACTCCTTCGTCTCGGTGCCGGCACCGGGCACCGGAGCATGCGGTTCGGCGATCGCCGCCTCGTTCAACGGCGGCTCGGCCGTCGGCGGCCCCGAGGATGCTCCGTCAGCTGAGCCGCGTCTGCGGAACCGGGGAAGCGCCACGCGGAACGCGAGCAGTACGATGACGAGCGCTTGAATCACGGCGGCGATCTGCGGCGAGAGCCCGAGTTCGCGTCCCATCGCATCGCTGCCGACCATGATCGCCGCGAAGAACAGACCGGCGATGGCCGTGCCGATGGGCCGGTAGAGGGCCAGCAGCGTGACGAGCAGCGCGGTGAAGGCGTAGTTCGTCTGCACGAAGTACCCCTCGATGAGTCGGGTGCTCGGGGCCCCGATGATGAGCATGACGCCGAAGAGCCCGGCGAGGCCGCCGGAGAGCGCCATCGTGCGCGTGACGAGCGGGCCCGGCTTCACGCCTCCGTAGCGCACGAATTCCGCGTTCTGGCCGCTGAGACCCGACTCGAAGCCGAACCGGGTGCGACGATTCACGAAGACGGCGCCCGCGATGACGACGATGAGCACGATGATCGACCAGTTGACTCCGGTGAGCACCGCGGTGACCGGGCTCGTGGGCCCGAACGTCGATCGCAGCGTCTCGGCGAAGGAGGAATCCTTCGGCACGAGCATGCCGAGCTGCACCTCGGGTCGCAGCTGCTGGGTCGCGACGAGGTCCGTGCTCGGGTCGTTCAACTGGAACCGGATCAGCCACGAGGAGAAGTAGCGAGCGGGGTAGTTCAGCAGCAGCGTCGAGAGCAGGATCGGCACCCCGAGCAGATTCTGGAGGAGCGCCGAGATGAGCCCCCACGCCGCGCCGGTCGCAATCGCGACGATGAAGGCGAGCGGCACGATGAGGATCGCCGGGCCAGGGACGTAGACCGCGACGATGCCGCCGGTCAGCGCCCCCAGGCCGGCCTGTCCCTCGGTGCCGAGGTTGAGCACTCCGGCACGGAAGGCGACCGCGATCGCGATGCCGATACCGATGATGGGAACGGCGCGCTGGAGCGTGTTCGCGAGTCCCGAACCGGTGCCGAACGATCCCTGGAGCATCGCGACGTATCCGCTGATCGGATCGACGCCTGCGATGAGCATGAAGCAGGCGCCGATGAGCAGGGCGAGCACCACCGATACCGGGATGGGGCCTGCGAGCCAGCGACCCGCTGTGCGTGCGGCATTCATCGTGCGGTCCCCTTCTCGGTGACATCAGGGCGTGGAGCGTCGTCGGTGCGGTCGCGCAGCGCGTCGAACGATCCGGGTCGATGGCGCTCCTCGGGTGCGTGCCCTGCCATGTAGAGGCCGAGCAGCGCCTCGCTCGCTTCGGCTTTCGGCACCTCGGCCACGATGCGACCCTCGAACATCACGACGATACGCGACGAGAGCGACATGATCTCGCTCAGCTCGGCGGAGATCAGGAGCAGCGCGCCACCCGTGTCGCGGTACTCGCAGAGCTCGCGGTGAATCGATTCGATCGCTCCGATGTCGACGCCGCGCGTCGGCTGCTCGGCGATGAGCAGCGGAGAGCCGTAGTCGAGCTCACGAGCGACCACGACCTTCTGGAGGTTGCCGCCGGAGAGCGTGCCGACCCGCGTCGTCGGGCCGGCGATCTTGACGCCGAAACGGCTGATCAACCGTTTCGAGTGCTCGAGCATGGCCGATCGCGAGAGCAGGCCCCGCTTCAGGAGGGGGGCGCGCCGATGATGGCCGAGTGCGAGGTTGTCGATCGCGTCGGCACCGCCGGCACTGCCGACGGCATGGCGATCCTCCGGGATATAGGCGATTCCGCCGTCGCGACGCTGAGCGATCGACGAGGCGCTGAGATCGCGTCCCACGACCGACACGGTGCCCTCGTCGGCCTTGCGCATGCCGATGATCGCCTCGGCGAGTTCGACCTGGCCGTTGCCCGCGACGCCCGCGATGCCGACGACCTCGTTGCGGCGCACGAACACACTGGCATCCGAGACGGCGTCGCGCCCGCCCGACCCCGGCACGGTCAATCCGCGAACATCGAGCACCACGTCGCCCGGTGCGTGCGCGGGGGGCGGGGTGGCGAGGTTGACATCGCGACCGGTCATGTGGCGGGTGATCTCATCGGGAGAGCTGTCGGCCGTGACGAGTTGCGCCACATTGCGCCCGTCGCGCAGCACGGTGACGCGGTCTGAGATGGCCATGACCTCGCCGAGCTTGTGGGTGATGAGGATGATCGTGCGTCCATCGGCTTTGAGCGCCCGGAGCACGTCGAAGAGGCGCTCGGTCTCTTGCGGGGTGAGTACCGCGGTCGGCTCGTCGAGAATGAGCACGCGAGCCTCGCGGTAGAGCGCCTTCACGATCTCGACGCGCTGCAGCACGCCGACCGGCACGGAATCCACTCGCGCCGCGGGGTCGAGGGAGAGGCCGTAGCGCTCGGCGATCTCCGCAACGGCGCGGTTCGCCTCTGCGCGATCGATGAGCCCGCGCTTCCTCGGCTCGCTGCGGAACACGACGTTCTCCGCGATGGTGAGCGACGGGAAGAGTTTGAACGACTGGAACACCATGCCGATGCCGGCATCGATGGCGTCGAGGGGTGAGGAGAATTCTCGTCGCTCGCCCCTGATGTAGATATCGCCCTCATCGGGCTGATAGACGCCGGCGAGCTGCGACATCAAGATCGACTTGCCCGCCCCGTTCTCGCCCATGAGCGCGTGGATCTCACCGGCTTCGACCTCGAAGTCGACGCGATCGTCGGCGAGTACGCCGGGGAAGCGCTTGGTGATCCCGCGCATCGAGACTTCGGCGACCATCCGTGTTCCTTTTCTTGGTGGTGCATGAAACTCGCCGGTTGAGCGAGCGCGGGAAGACGAGACCCAGGGTACTGCGAAACGGTCTCGACTTCGGCGCGCTCGGCTCAACCGGCGATCCGGGGGTTATGCGAGCGGGTCGGTGACCTTGATCTTGCCCGAGACGATGTCGTCGCGCGCCTGGGTCACCTCATCGAGCACATCCTGGTGCTCCATGATCGTGCACTGCGAATCAGCGGCATCCTCGGTGAGGCTGACGATGGTCATGCCCTCCTCCTTGAGGCCGAAGGAGCTCGTCGCATCCTTCGAGCTCTTGCCGTCCATGATCTCGCCGACGACGGTCTCCACGACGCGGTTGACCGACTTCACCGTGCCGTCGACGACCGACCCGGGTGCGATCGGGCACTGGTTCGCGTCGACGCCGTAGGCGGAGAAGCCCTTTTCAGCTGCGGCCTCCATGATGCCGCCGTTCGAGGCAGCGCCGACGGCGAAGACCTCGTCCACGCCGCTCGCTGCGAACGCGAGGGCCTGCTCCTTGCCGCGCGCCGGATCGGCGAACGGGTTGTCGCCGCCGATGACCTGCGGAGCCACCGTGTCGACATCCTCGTTCACGCTCTTGGCGCCTTCGGCGAAGCCGTCGGAGTACTTCTTCAGCAGTTCGTTGTCGACCGAGATGACCGAGCCGACCTTGTTCGCCTCGGTGAGGAGCCCGGCTTCCATGCCGAGCAGGTACGACGGCTCCTGCTCGCGGAACGTCGCCTGGTAGAGGTTGTCGGGGGCGCCCTCGACGAACGTGTCGATGAGCATGAAGTTCTGCTGCGGGTTCTGCTCGGCGAGCTCCTTGGCGACGTCGCCGAACTGGAAGCCGAGCATCACGACGACCTCGGGAGCTTCGGCGATCGCGGCTTCCAGGTTGGAACGGCGCGTCGCATCGTCCTTCGATTCGAAGGTCTTCGCGGTGCCCTCGAAGGTCTCGGCGACCGATTCGATGCCGACCTTGCCCGACTTCAAGAACTCGTTCTGGCCGATCGGATCGCTCGTGATGTAGATGAAGCTGGGGCCGTCGCTGGCCGCCTCATCCGAGGTGCCGCCGCCGCCGGAGCAGGACGTGAGCAGCAGTGCAGCGGATGCCGCGCCTGCGACGAGAGCCGCGCGAACGCGACGCTGGGTGAAGAACATGGGTGTTCCTTTCGAACGGGAGGGTTGGGGTGAGCTTACGAACGGAGCGACTCGAGCGACACGTTTTCGAGCGTCTCGCCGCGGCTGAGCAGGATCACCCGGCGCTCGGTGACGATCGCCGTGATGAGGTCGTGCGGGGTCACGTCGAAGGCCGGGTTCACGGCATCGATGCCCGCGGGGGCGGTGCGCGTGCCGCCGAACCCCACGACCTCGTCGACGCCGCGATCCTCGATCTCGATATCGGCTCCGCTCGCGGTGCGCATGTCGATCGTGGATTCTGGCGCGACGACGATGAAGGGCACTCCGGCGTGCTGCGCGGCGAGCGCGAGCGAGAACGACCCCACCTTGTTGGCGGTGTCGCCGTTGGCCGCGATGCGGTCGGCGCCGATGAAGACCGCGTCCGCGATGCCGCGCGAGAGCAGGAACGGGCCTGCGGAGTCGATCAGGAGCCGGAAGGGGGCCCGCATGCGTTCGAGCTCCCACGCGGTGAGGCGCGCGCCCTGCAGCAGCGGGCGCGTCTCGAGGGGGAGCGCCTCGATGAGGGAGCCCTGCTCGAAGAGCGTCTCGATCACGCCGAGCGCGGTGCCGCGCTCGACCGTCGCGAGACTGCCGGTATTGCAGATGGTCATCACGCTCACGCGATCCTTCGCCGCGAGCTCTCGCGTGAGGTCGGCGCCGCGCAGGCCCATCGAGATGCAGGCCGCGATGTCCTCGTCGCGGATGAGCACGGCCTCGTCGAGGATGGCGGCGGCGCCCGCGTCGAGCTTGGTCAGCGCGCGGTCGACGCCCCACGAGAGATTCACCGCGGTGGGGCGGGCCTCGCGAAGAATCGCGGCCTGGCGACGCACTTCGTCTCGGTCGAGCTCGTCATCGCCGTGCTCCGCCTGCACAGACGCTGCGATGAGCGCGACGCCGAACGCGCCTGCCACGCCGAGTGCCGGGGCGCCTCGCACCGCGAGCCGCTGGATGTCGTCGATCAGTTGCGGCAGCTCCGTGACGCGGTGCACCTCGACCCGTTGGGGGAGCAGGGTCTGATCGATGAGTTCGATGGCTCCGTCGACCCAGTCGATCGTGCGCAAGCGGTGCTCCTTTATCCGTCACAGTTTCGCCGCAGGGAATCGCTGATTGTTCTGGGAGTGCTGACGCCCCCACCCCGGGCTGCAGTATCGCAGCTCTCAGAATACCTGACGCTGACGCTCCTTCGAGCCCGCTGTCGGGGTTCCACAACCGGGTGCGGTTCAGTGCGCGGATGCGAGCCGTTGCCGAGCCGGTCATGCATCGTTCACGGATCGATATGCGTGTCGTATCGCGGGATGCGATTCCGTCGGCGTAGCGTGTGACGCATCGGGCAGGGTGCCCGATCGAGGAGGCCGGTCGGTCACCACCTCGAAGCCACTGGCCAACTCGCTGAGTCGGGGCGCTGCCCCGGTGCAGAGGAGCCATCGTGGCTGAGATCCAACACCCCGCAACCCCCGTTCCGGCGCTCGTCGAGGCGGAGCCCATCGCGTCGGGCCGCTCGTCGGCACTCCGGACGCCGAGTTCCCCCGAGCTGTCCGACGACACCCTGCAGCAGTTGCGCACGTACGTGCTCGACACGTCCGTCCTGCTGAGCGACCCGGCGGCGCTGTTCCGCTTCGCCGAGCACTCGGTGGTGCTGCCCGTCGTCGTCGTGATGGAGCTGGAGAAGAAACGGCACGATCCCGAACTCGGATACTTCGCGCGGCGCGCGCTGCGCATCCTCGACGAACTGCGGGGCAAACACCTGCGGCTCGACATCCCGGTTCCGGTGGGCGACGCCGGGGGCACCGTGCGCGTCGAGCTCAACCACACGAGCCTCGACGGGTTGCCGAGCGGCATGCGCCTCGGCGACAACGACACGAGAATCCTCGCGGTGGCGCAGAACCTCGCCTCCGACGGTCTCGACGTCACGGTGATCTCGAAGGATCTGCCGATGCGATTGAAGGCCGCAGCGCTCGGGCTCGGATCGGAGGAGTATCGCGCCGAGCTCGCTCGCGACGACGCCTACACGGGGATCGCATCGTTCGCGCTCGACGAGGAGCAGATGCGCGTGCTGTGGGAGGACGAGCGGCTCGACGACGTCGAGGCCGCCGCCGACCTGCCGCTCGGCACGGGGCTCGTGCTCACCTCGGCGCGCGGTTCGGCGCTCGGAAGAATCGACGGGGACCGGTCGCTGCACGTGGTGCGCGGCGACCGGGAGGTGTTCGGCGTGACGGGGCGCAGCGCTGAGCAGCGCCTCGCGATCGATCTGCTGATGGACCCGAAGGTGGGCATCGTCTCGCTGGGCGGCAGTGCTGGCACCGGCAAGTCGGCGCTCGCGCTCGCCGCAGGGCTCGAAGCCGTGCTCGAGCGACGGCAGCATCGCAAAGTGATGGTGTTCCGACCGCTCTACGCCGTGGGCGGCCAGGATCTCGGCTACCTGCCTGGCGACCACCAGGAGAAGATGAATCCCTGGGCCCAGGCGGTGTTCGACACCCTCGGCTCGATCGTCTCTCAGAACGTGCTCGACGAGGTGGTGGCGCGCGACCTCGTCGAGGTGCTGCCGCTCACGCACATCCGCGGGCGCTCGCTGCACGATGCCTTCGTGATCGTGGACGAGGCGCAGTCGCTCGAGCGGGGCGTGCTGCTGACCATGCTCAGCCGCATCGGCCAGAACTCGCGCGTCGTGCTCACGCACGATGTGGCGCAGCGCGACAACCTGCGGGTCGGTCGGTACGACGGAATCGCGGCGGTCATCGAGAAGCTGAAGGGGCATCGCCTGTTCGGTCACGTGACCCTGACCCGCTCCGAGCGAAGTGAGATCGCGGCTCTCGTCACGGATCTGCTCGACACCCCGTAGACGATGAGGCGACCGGCCGGGCGCGATGACCCGGCCGGTCTGACGCCGCTACCCGACGGTGGCGATCCGCTCCTCGACGAGCGGCCAGAAGGTGTCGGCCCACACCTCGTACCCGCGGTCGTTCGGGTGGAAGGCGTCCGCAGCGAACTCGGTGAGCACGCCCGCCACTCCGCGCTCCTGCGTGGCCCGGTGCAGCGGCACGACGCGCATGCCGAGATCGCCGGCGATGGCGTGAATCATGCGGTTCGCGACCCGCACCTTCCGCTCGTTCCACGGCAGATGGAAGCAGGGGAGCTCGCTCACGATCGTGTGCCTGGGCAGCGCCCCGAGAATCTGCGTCATGTTCCGGTGGAAGCGCACCGCATCCCACTCGGCGATGTCGTTCGCGCCGATCGCGATCGTGACGAGGTCGGGCTCATACGCGAGCACCTTCTCCGCTTTCGGCAGCTGATCGCGCAGGCACAGGGCCGTCGTGGCCCCCGAAACCGCGAGATTGACGACTTTGACGGGCTCGCCGGTGCTGGCCTCGATCCGGTCGATCAGCTGCCCGACGTAGCTGCGCCCGGGCGTCGACGCTCCGATGCCCTGCGCGGTCGAGTCGCCGAGCGCGAGGTATCTGAAAGCGCCCTTCTGCTTGCGCCGCTCCCGCCACCACTGGGCGGTCACCGGCTGCATCTCCGCGAGCTCCATCAGCGGGCGATTCACGCGGTCGTAGAGTCGCTGCCACCCGAGCAGGCGAGCCGCTGACGCGGCTCCCGAGCGGGCGAGGGCGCGCGCACCGTCGCGTGGAACTCCTGCAGGCATCATGGATTCAGCGTAGCGAGGGTGGCTGTCGCGGCGCATCTCCTTCACGCTGGCGGCGACCCCGGCCGAACGCCGACGGGCCCGGGATCGACGCACTGCGATCCCGGGCCCGTCGGCGGTGCCTGCGGTGAACCTACTTCGCGACGCCCGGGTGGGTCATCGACAGCAGGTCGAGCGCCTGGTCGAGCGCCTCTTCCGAGACCTCGCCGCGCTCGACGTACCCGAGGTCGACGACCGCCTCCCGCACCGTGATGCCCTTCTTGACGGAGTGCTTCGCGATCTTCGCGGCGGCTTCGTAACCGATGAGGCGGTTGAGCGGTGTCACGGTCGACGGGCTCATGCCGGCGAGGGCGGCGGCGCGCTCGAGGTTGGCCTCCAGGCCGGCGACCGTCTTATCGGCGAGCACCGTCGAAGCGTTCGAGAGGAGACGGATCGACTCGAGCAGCGCGGTGCCCATGACCGGGATCTGCACGTTGAGCTCGAATGCTCCGGATGCGCCGGCCCACGCGATGGTCGCGTCGTTGCCGATGACCCGAGCGCACACCATGAGCACGGCTTCGGGAATCACCGGGTTGACCTTGCCCGGCATGATCGACGAGCCCGGCTGCAGGTCGGGGATGTGCAGTTCGGCGAGGCCCGTGTTGGGGCCCGAACCCATCCAGCGGATGTCGTTGTTGATCTTCGTCAGCGACACGGCGATGGTGCGCAGGGCTCCGGATGCCTCGACGAGCCCGTCGCGGTTCGCCTGCGCTTCGAAGTGGTTGCGCGCTTCGGTGATCGGCAGGCCGCTCGACTGCGCGATCTCGGCGATGACCTTCTCGGGGAACCCGAGCGGCGTGTTGATGCCCGTGCCGACGGCCGTGCCGCCCTGGGGCACCTCGGCGACGCGGGGGAGCGCAGCGTCGATGCGCTCGATGCCGTAGCGGATCTGGGCGGCGAATCCGCCGAACTCCTGTCCGAGGGTCACCGGCGTCGCGTCCATGAGGTGGGTGCGACCCGACTTCACGGCCGTCTTCCACAGCTCGGCCTTCGTCTCGAACGCCTCGGCCAGGTGCGCGAGCGCGGGCTTCAGCTGCTCGATGAGCGCTCCGGTGACCGCGATGTGCACGGACGTCGGGAAGACGTCGTTCGACGACTGCGAGGCGTTGACGTGGTCGTTCGGGTGCACGGGGGAGCCGAGGTGACGCGTGGCGAGCGTCGCGAGGACCTCGTTCATGTTCATGTTCGAGGAGGTGCCGGAGCCCGTCTGGTACGTGTCGACCGGGAACATGTCGTGGTGATCGCCCGCGATGATCTCGTCGGCCGCCGCGACGACGGCCTGAGCGACCGAGGCGTCGAGGATGCCGAGATCGCCGTTCGCGATGGCGGCGGCGCGCTTGATGCGCGCGAGCGCGACGATCTGCGCGGGCTCGAGGCCCTTGCCCGAGATCGGGAAGTTGTCGACGGCGCGCTGCGTCTGGGCGGCGTACAGGGCGTCCTTGGGAACCCGCACCTCGCCCATGGTGTCGTGCTCGATGCGGTACTCGGTCTCGGCGCCGGCGGCGCTGCGATCTTCGGTCACAATCATCCTTCGTTTCGTGGATACTGCTCGTGGGTCGGAGAAGTTCGAGAGGCCCGTGCCTGGCTCACGCCGCGGCGACCGGCTCTGCTGCGGTGATGTCGAGGTGCCCGACGGCGCTCACGGCGACTGCGCGTCCCTCCGACAACTGATACTGGCAGCCGACTATGCCCAGCCGGCCAGCGGCCACGGCATCGCTGATGATGCGCGAACTGCGCAGCAGCTGGTTGACGGTCGCGGCGAGGTGCACGCGGCCGACGGCGTCGGCGTCGATGGCCGAGACGTCGACGTACGGGGTGTCGCGGTGCTCGCGGAGCCAGAGCTCCTGCACCGAGGGCAGGATCGGCGCGAGCGTGTTCTGCACCGCGATGGGAACAGCGGTGGGCTCCTGCTCCATCTGACCGATCGCCGCAGCGACGGCGCCGCACGAATCGTGGGCGAGCACGACGATCACGGCGACGCCGAGGTTCGCGACGGCGTACTCCATGGAAGCCGTGATGGATTCCGCCACCACGTGCCCCATGTTCCGGGCGATGAAGAGATCGCCGAGGCCGGCGTCGAAGATGATCTCGGCGGCGAGCCGGGAATCCGAGCAGCCGAAGAGTGCTGCGTCTGGCACCTGCCCGTTCGTGAGCTCGTTGCGGCGCTCGACGTCTTGCCTGGGATGCTGAGGGCCGCCGTCGATGAAGCGCCGGTTGCCGGCGACCAGTGCGTCCCAGGCCTGCTGCGGGGTGACTCTCGGGGCGGTCATTCGGTTCCCTTCGGTTCGGACAGCGACTCGGCGACGTCCGTCGCCAGGTCGCGAAGCGTGGACGGTGCGTCGGTACCGTAGACGAGAATGGTGTCGTTCTCCCACTGCGCCTGAAGCGCGAAGAGCACATTGGAGTTGTCGGGATCCCGATCGCTGTGATCGTAGGTGATCCATTCGAGGCCGCCGAGCGATTCGTTGCCGGTCGGAGCCTGCTGTTCGAGCTGCTGCGCGATCCAGACGTCTTCGACGGGGGCGCCGTCCGGGGTGAACGCCTGCGTCACCGCGGCATAGGCCTCGCGGCCCGATTCCGCATCGACCGTGGTGTAGTTGATCTGCCAGGCAGTGACGCCATCGCTGCCGCGCAGTTCGGCCTGCTTCGCCTTCCACTCCTCGGGCACCTGCGGAGCGGCGAGCTCTCGGCCCGCGCTCGGAGCCGCCTCGGTCGCGAGCGACGCGACGTTCACCTCGTGTTCCGCGAACCCGCCCGTGCCGCGGGGCACCATCAAGAAGATGACGAGCACCAGCCCGAGGCTCACGAGCAATGAGAAGACGAGGTTGTTGACCGTCTTGCGCTCCCGATAGAGCCGGCTGTCCCTCGCCTTGCGCGATGCGGTCTCGGCAGGGGTCTCGGGTCGGCCGAGCTCGGCGACCACCGCTGGCGTCTTGTGCTGCTTCGCCATCGGTTACGCGTCACCTCCGACGGATCCGTCGCCCGCGTTCTTCCGCGCCGCCTCGAGTCGCTGTCGCGCGCCGAGCAGCCATTCCTCGCAGCGCGACGCCAAGCTCTCGCCGCGCTCCCAGAGCTGCAACGATTCTTCGAGGGTCGCTCCGCCCTGTTCGAGGCGGCTGACCACCTGGATGAGCTCGTCGCGCGCTTCCTCATACGAGAGGGAGGCGGGATCCGGAACCACCGTATCTGCCATGCGTACGAGTCTACCCGGCGCTCCTGACACCGATGTCGACGGAGTCAGCGTCGCGGCGGGGCCTCCTCGCGCTCAGCGCCGTCCGCCGGATCCTGGGCGACGGCGCGCTTGCCGAGCTTCGCCCAGGACGATCGGATCATGCGCTGGATGGAGCTGTCGAGGGCCACCGCGATGATCAGGGTGGCGCCGACGAGGATCGTCTGCAGGAACGGCGACGCCTGCATGAACACCAGACCGGCGCGCAGCACGCGGAAGAAGAGGAGACCCGCGACGACGCCGCTGATGCGGCCGACCCCGCCCTCGAAGGCGACCCCGCCGAGCAGCACGACGGTGAGCACCTCGAGCTCCAGGCCCGATCCGATGTTCGGGTTCGCCGACTGCACCTTGGCCGAGAGGAACAGGCCGGCGAGTGCGGCGAAGGCCCCGGTCGCGACGAAGAGGAGGAAGCGGGAGCGCTGCACGTTGACGCCCATGAGGCGCGCGGCGCGCTCGTTCCCGCCGATCGCCTTGACTGACTTGCCGAAGGTCGTGTGGTTGAGCACGTACCATCCGAGCGCGATGACCGCGACGAGCGCGATGATCTGAATGGGGATCGGGCCCACCTTCAATGTGCCGATGCTGCGAAACGCCTCGGGGAGCTCTGCGCGCGGAATGGTGCGCCCATCGGAGAGCAGGAGTGCGAGCCCGCCCCAGACGCTGAGAGCGCCGAGCGTGACGACGAAGGAGTTGAGCCGCAGGTAGGCGATCAAGAACCCGTTGAGCGCCCCGGCGGCGACCCCGGTGGCCACGGCGGCGATGAAGCCGAGCAGTGTCGAACCGGTCGCGCTCATCGCGAGGCCGCCGGTGATCGCGGATGCCGAGGCGACCGAGCCGACCGAGAGATCGATGGTGCCCGACATGATGAGGAATGCGGCGGGAATCGCGATCAATCCGAGTTCTGCTGCCTGCAGCAGGATGCTCTGCCCGTTGGCGAAGGTGAAGAAGTTGGGGCGGAGGATGGAGAAGACGGCGACGAGCACGATGAGAGCGAGGAAGATGCCGTTCTTCGCGGCGAAGATCTTGAGGCGTTCGGCGTTCATGAGGGGTCCGTTCAGGCGCGGGTCGGCTCGGCGATGGCGAGGAGCGAGGTCAGGAGGTCTTCGTTGAAGGTGCTTGATCGTGGGACGTCGACGAGCCGATCGCCCAGCATCGTGTAGGCGCGGTCGCAGAGGCTCGCGATCTCGTCGGACTCGCTCGACGCCACGAGGACTGCTGCGCCGCGGGCGGCGGCGGCTCGCGTCGCTTCGACGATGTCGAGCTTCGCGCCGACATCGACGCCCTGCGTGGGCTGCGAGAGGATCAGCAGCGCGGGTTGGGCGGGGTACAGCCACCGAGCGAGCAGATGCTTCTGCCGGTTGCCGCCTGAGAACTGCGAGATCTCGGCATCGGCCGAGGGGCCGCGGATGTCGAGGGCGCTGCGGGCGCGCTCATAGACCTCAGCACCCGATTTCGCCGATACCCACCATCCACGAGCCGCGCCTGCCGAGTGCCACGGGAGCATGACGTTGTCGAGCGCGGTTTCAGAGGCGATGAGTCCTTCGGTGTCGCGATCGGGTGGGACGAAGAAGACGCCGCGCTTGATGGCCTGCGCAGGTGAGGCGAAGCGCACGGGCGCCCCGCCCAGCGTGTAGGGCTGCGGAGTCTTGGCCGCCCCCGCGAGCTGCGCCGCGATGTCGAACTGCTCGCCGCCGGCCATGCCGAACAGGCCGACGACCTCCCCGGCGTATGCGCGAACGCCTCTGCCCGGAGTGTCGATCGCGACGACCTCATCGCCGGGTGCGACGTGGGTGAAGTCGAGCGAGCGCAAGTCGGGAACGAGCGCATCCGCGAGCTTCGCGGGCGTGAAGTCGCTCGACGGTCCGTCCACGACGAGACGCCCGCCGCGCAGCACCACGATGCGCGTGCACACCTCCATGATGTCTGGCAGGCGATGCGAGACGTAGACGACGGCGATGCCGCGCTGCGCGAAGCCTCTGATGAGGTCGTGCAGCGCATCGGTCTCGGCCCGGCCGAGCGCTGCGGTTGGCTCGTCGAGCAGGAGCACCTTCATCTCGCCCGAGAGCATGCCGCGTGCGATATCCACGAGCTGCCGTTCACCGAGTCCGAGCGCTTCGACCGGGATCTCGAGCGGAATGTCGGCCCCGACGGCCGCGAGCGCCTGGCGTGCCTGGGCCCGCCGCTCCGCGACCCGGGGAGCTCTGCGTGCGAGAAAGAGGTTCTCGAGCACCGACATGTTCGGGGCGAGCGCAGGTTCCTGATGGATGACGGTCACTCCGTGCTGGGCGGCCTCGCGCGGGGTCAGCCGCTTGTCGATGCGTGCGCCGTCGATGCTGAACACTCCGCTGCTCGCATCGATCACGCCCGTGGTCACATTGAAGAGCGTGCTCTTGCCGGCGCCGTTGTGGCCGAGCAGTCCGACGATCTCGCCGGGGGCGATCGCGAACGTGATGTCTTCGAGTGCGCGTGTCGCACCGAAGTCGACGGTCACGCCGGTGTACTCGAGCCGATACTGATGGTCGACCATGCGGGGGTCCTCTCGTCGCGCGCTACGGGGTCATCGGGGCGCACCTCGGCCTCTGGGCGCCCCGATGGGAGTACTACTGGTTCGCGAGCAGGAAGTCCTCTGCGTTCTCGCTCGTGACCTCCGTGACCGGAACGGACTGATCCTCCACGGGTTCGCCCTCCGCCGCGTCGACGAGCATCTGCGCGTTCGCTTCGGCGAGCTGTCGTGCCGGGGCGATGTACGCGTACCGCCAGAACGAATCCGGCTCCATGATGACTTCGAGCTCGGCGTCCGTCGCATCGAGGTTGAGTAGGAGCATGCTGTCGTCGGTGGGCGAGACCCCCGAGTCGGTGAGCGCCTGGTAGGCCCCGAGCGCCGGGTCGTTGGCGATGGCGAGCCAGACCTTCGTGTCGGGTGCCGCGTTGAGCTGATTCTGCACGGCGGCGTACCCGTCGTCGAGGCTCAGCACCTTGTGCTCGGTGATGTCGAGATTGAGATCGGCCGCGTCGAGGGCGTCGAGCATGCCCTGGCCGCGGAGCCGCCCGAGATCGGTGTCCGGCCAGCCGAGGAAGGCGACGTCGACTTTCTCGTCGCCGTAGGTCTCCGCGATCCATTCAGCGGCCTTCTCGCCGGCATTCTTGCCATCGGCCTCGTGATCGAGGGTGACGGCCGCCGTCACGCCATCCCACGTGCTGCCGTAGCCGAGGATCGGGATGCCGGCGTCGGTCGCCTGCGTCGTGACTGCGACCATCGCGTCCGACTGCACGGGGTACCCCATGATCGCCTTGATGTCGCCTCGAACGAGCCACGACTCCCAATCCTGCACCTGTGTCTGGGCATTCCACTTGGGGTCGTCGGTCACGAATTCGTAGCCGGCGTCGGTCACGATCGTCTCCATGAAGGGGAGCATGTCGTTCCAGATCTGGATGTCGAGGCCGGCGAAGCTCATCGCGACGGCGCCCTTCGCCTCGGACCCGGATGACGCGTCGCCTCCGGTGCTGTCTGAAGTGCATCCGCTCAGTGCGAGCGCTGCGGCAGCCGCGAGTGCGACGCCGCCGGATAGTGCACGGGTGCGTTTCATGAGTTGACTCCTTCGTCGGGGTGCTCGGAGGGTACCGGCGCCCTCCGTTGTCGAGCCGACCCTGGCCCGCAGCGTCACTATGACAACACGTTTGAATCCCTAAAGTCAACGGGAAGAGTGTTTCATTTATGTTTCGACATTCAAACGGTGCATTTGTTTGTGGATCGTGAATTCTTGAGACTATGGTGGGGGCCATCGGGACGCAGCGCCATCGGGCGCGGATCGCCGAGCGAAGCTGGAAGGACAACCGCAATGGAGCGCAGGACCGGATACGTCTGGCACGAACGATACGCATGGCACGACACCGGCACGCACGCCGGCATCTACCCCTCCGGGGGATACGTGCAGCCGTACCAGAACTTCGAGAGCCCGGAGTCGAAGGCTCGGTTCGCCGGCCTCGTCGAGGTGTCGGGCCTGCTGGAGTCGCTCGTGCGGATCCCTGCGCGCGAAGTCGATGCGGCGGATCTGCTGCGCGTGCACACTCCGGAGCACGTGGAGCGCATCCGAACGCAATCCGAGCAGGCCGGGGGAGACGCCGGCGACGGGTTCTCCCCGTTCGGTCGCGGAGGGTACGATCTGGCGCGCCTCGCGGCAGGCGGCACGCTGGTCGCGGCGGAGGCGGTGCTCGACGGCGTCGTCGACAACGCGTACGCGCTGGTGCGCCCTCCCGGCCATCATGCGGAACCGGACCAGGGGCGGGGATACTGCCTGTTCGCGAATGTGCCGGTGGCCATCGAGGCGCTGCGGGCCGCGGGGAAGGTGCAGCGGGTGGCGATCTTCGACTACGACGTGCATCACGGCAACGGTGCGCAGAAGATCTACTGGGATGATCCGAATGTGCTCACGATCTCGGTGCATCAGGATCGCCTGTTCCCGGTCGACAGCGGACTGGTCGACGAGCAGGGCGCTGGCGCGGGCGCGGGAACGAACATCAATGTGCCGCTGCCGGCGGGTTCCGGCGACGGCGCCTACTGGTCGGTCGTCGACGAGGTCGCCCGACCGGCGATCATCGCGTTCCAGCCCGATCTCATCCTCGTATCGAGCGGATTCGACCCGTCGGCGTTCGACCCCCTCGGGCGTATGAGCGTGACCTCGGAAGGCTTCCGCGGGATCGCCGAGCGGTTGCTCGCGATCGCCGATGAGGCGTGCGGCGGGAGGATCGTCTTCTCCCACGAGGGAGGCTACTCGGCAGTGCACGTCCCGTTCTGCGGCATCGCGGTGCTCGAAGTGCTGAGCGGTGTGCGCACGGGCGTCGAGGATCCGTTCGCGCTCTCGGTGGGGGGATCGCCGACCCGTGCACTCGCAGACTGGCAGACAGCCGTGATCGAACAGTCCGCGTCACTCGCGCGCGCGCTCGGACTCGTGGTCGATCGAGAGGCCGACTGACCGGGCCGGCGCCTTCGGCCGGATCGATTCGCGCACCGGCGATCGATCCGGTCGGCCTCAGCGCCCGTTCCGCAGCGGGAAGATCGGGCGATGGGTGTGCACCGAGTCGTAGAGGAACGTCTCGATGTGCGATACCCCGCGGATCTCCCGGATCTGCCGGTTGATGAGCGTGAAGAGCTCGCCGGGCGACGTCGCGTAGACCTCGACGAGGATGCTGAACCTGCCGGAGCCTAGCACGACGTAGCGAACGCCCTCGAAGGCCGCGATGCGATCGGCGACGGCGTCGATGTCGCCCGACACCTCGATCTGCAGGCTCGCGATACTGCTGAGCCCGACTGCATTCGGGCTCGTCACTCCGATCACGCGCACGACTCCGCGCTCCTGCAGCCGCTTCACGCGGGCGCGAGCGCCGCCCGGCGTGAGCCCCACCTCGTTCGCGAGGTCGGAGTAGCTCATCCGGCCGTCGCGCTCGAGCAGCACGATGAGCTGCTCGTCGAGCTCGTCGAGCACTCCGAACGGCTCGTGGGGCTCGGCCGAGTGGGCTCCATCGTCGGTCCCGGGCTTGCGCGCTTTCGCCATGACATGCAGTATCGCACGCTGAGGCTGGCGGGGATCGTGCTCCTGGTGCTCCTAGCGCTCCATCGCCTCGACGTCGAGGGCGCCACCGGCGAGCGAGAGTCTGATCGGAGCGCCAGCGACCGCTTCCGCGGGGTCGCGGAGCACGGACCCGGCAGCCCCCGAGTCGTCGATGACCTGCGCGATCGCGTAACCGCGCTCGAGCGTCGCCCGAGGAGAGAGCGCGGCGAGTCGTCCGCGCACGTCGGCGAGCGAGCGCGAGCGGTCCTCGATCGCGCGGTCGGCGAGTTCCGTGCCGCGAGCGATCCACCGGACGAGCTCCTCGGCGCGCTCGTCGATCAAGCGGTCGGGCGCCGCGAGAACGGGACGGCCGCGCAACTGCGCAATGCGATCCGTCTCGTGCGCGAGCAGCTGCCCGAGCCGCGTGGTGAGGCGGGCGCGGGCCTGATCGAGGCCGGCGAGCTCCTCGCCGACGTCGGGCACGATCCGCTTCGCAGCATCCGTCGGCGTCGATGCGCGCAGATCGGCGACCTCGTCGAGCAACGGGCGATCCGCCTCGTGGCCGATGGCACTCACGATCGGGGTCGTCGCCGCGCTCGCCGCACGGATCACGCGCTCGTCGCTGAACGGCAGCAGATTCTGGAAGTCGCCGCCGCCGCGAGCGACGACGATCACTTCGATCTCGGGATCCCGGTCGAGCGCCTCGATGCCTGCGGTGACCTCGCCGGCCGCGCGATCCCCCTGGACTGCGGCGTAGTGGATCGTGAACTGCACGCCCGGCCAGCGGAGCGTCGCGTTGCGGATGACATCTTTCTCCGCGTCGGAATCGCGCCCGGTCACCAGCCCGATGCGGCCGGGGAGGAACGGGAGGCGGCGCTTGCGGTCGGCGTCGAACAGGCCCTCGGCCTGCAGCTGCCGGCGCAGACGCTCGAGCCGTTCGAGGAGCTCGCCGATGCCGACGTGCGAGATGTCGAAGACCTGCACCGTGAGCGAGCCGCCCTTGACCCAGAAATTCGGCTTCACGAGGGCGACGACCCGGTCGCCGGGCGAGAACTCGCTCGACAAGCGCTGCGCGACCGAGCGCCAGACGGTGAAACTGATCGTCGCATCCTGGTGGAGGTCGCGCAGCTTGCCGTACACGTGACCGCCGCGCAGCTGCCACTGCGTGATCTCCCCCTCGATCCAGACCTGGCCGAGCCGGTCGATCCAGGCGGCGATCTTCTCGCTCATCTCTGCGACGGGCCAGGGGGCCTCCCTCGTCGCGGGACCGGTGGATGGTGCGTCTGCCATGGCACCAGCCTAGTTGTCGGTGCCGGCCGCCTCCCCGGCGGAGACGCGCAGGCGGCGGCGGTAGAATCTGCCTCATGAACGACACCCAGGTGCGAGACCAGCGCACGATCGGGGCGCCCGTGGTGACGCTCGCGATGCCGCGCATGCGTCGGCAGGCCGGGCGGTTGCGCGATCGGCCCGTGCTGGGCGAGAAGAAGGTCATTCTCGCGGCGCCGCGCGGATACTGCGCTGGGGTGGATCGCGCGGTCGTGGCGGTCGAGAAGGCCCTCGTGCGCTACGGGGCGCCCGTCTACGTGCGCAAGCAGATCGTGCACAACGTGCACGTGGTGAACACGCTCGAGAAGATGGGCGCCGTCTTCGTCGAGGAAGTGGACGAGGTGCCGGAGGGAGCGCACGTCGTCTTCTCCGCGCACGGCGTCTCTCCTGCGGTGGTGAACGAGGCTGCCGACCGTGGTCTGCACGCGATCGACGCCACCTGCCCGCTGGTGACGAAGGTGCACCGCGAGGCGGTGCGCTTCGCGAAGCAGGATCTCGAGATCCTGCTCATCGGCCACGACGGCCACGAGGAGGTCGAGGGCACGGCGGGAGAAGCGCCAGACCGCATCACGATCGTGAACTCGCCCGACGACGTCGACGCGCTCGAGGTGCGGGATCCCGATCGGCTCGTATGGCTCTCGCAGACGACGCTCTCAGTGGACGAGACGATGGAGACGGTACGCCGCCTGCGCGAACGATTCCCGAACCTGCAGGACCCGCCGAGCGATGACATCTGTTATGCGACGCAGAACCGTCAGGTCGCGGTCAAGCAGATCGCGCCTCAGGCGGACCTCGTGCTCGTCGTCGGGTCGGAGAACTCGTCGAATTCAGTGCGGCTCAAAGAGGTGGCGCTGGAATACGGCGCGCGCGCCGCGTACCGCGTGGACTTCGCGAGCGAGGTTCGCCAGGAATGGCTCGACGGGGTGCGGACCGTCGGTGTGACGAGCGGCGCATCGGTGCCGGAGGTGCTCGTGCAGGAGCTGCTCGACGACCTCGCCGATGCGGGATACCGCGACGTCGAAGCCGCCGTGACTGCGGAGGAGGACCTCGTGTTCTCGCTTCCCAAGGAGCTGCGCCAGGACGCGGCGGGCAACCGCGATGCCCGCGCGCTCGGCGGACGCGTGCGCTGAGCACGACTGCGGGAGTGCCCGATGCTCGATCGGGCGCTCCCGGTCACGCTACGGCTGGCTCATCTCCGCGAGCGAGTCGAGCAGCTTCTGCATCGCGTTCGGGTCGGAGGCGGCGGTCATCAGCTCCGGGACGTTGACGAGCACGACGGTCGACACGATGATCGTGCCGATCACGACGATCGCTCCAGCGGTGAGCGGCACCCAGAACGCGAGCTTGCGCGCGCGCATGCGCTGGATCGAGAAGATGAGACTCACCGCGAAGATCGCGAAGATCGCGATCGCCGTCACGGTGCCGACGGTGCCGATCCACGACGGGACCGTGAAGTCCTCGAGCTCGAACGCCGACGCCATCAGGGAGAAGCTCGCCGGAAGGCCCATCATCGAGGCCGCGAAGTTCAGCGAGCCGAACATGCCGAGCACGAGCAGGATGATCGTGATGACGCGATCCGCGGTACGAGGCTTCTGCTGCGGGGCGCCGCCCGAGTACATCGGGGCCTGCTGCTGCGGAGCGGGGTCGCCGGCAGACTGCGGTGCTGGAGCGCGGTACGGCTCGGGGTCGCGGGTCCCCGATGCGGGCGGTGCGGGAGGCACAGGCGCGACCGCTCCCGCCCCGTCGCCTCGAGCGCCCAGGTTGTGCGGTACGCCCGTCACCGGAGTGCCCGCGGGGTTGCGCGTGGGCGACGCCTCATTCGGACGTGCGTCGTCGCTCGTCTCCGGCTTCCACTCCCACCCCTCCGGGGCCAGTTCACCGTAGGCCGGGCGCGGGCGATCCGCCGGGCGCGCCTGCGGCGCTTCGTCGCGAGGGAGTGACACTACGCGCTCACCGACTTCCCTGCGGAGCCGAGCTGCTCCGCGGCGACGGCGACGCGCGCCGCCATCGCGGACTCCGTCACCTTGCCCCAGGCGCGCGGATCGTACTGCTTCTTGTTGCCGACCTCGCCGTCGATCTTGAGCACGCCGTCGTAGTTCTTGAAGAGGTAGTCGGCGAGGGCGCGCGTGAAGGCGTACTGCGTGTCCGTGTCGATGTTCATCTTGATGACGCCGTTGCGCACGGCCTCCGCAATCTCCTCGGCGGACGAGCCGGACCCGCCGTGGAAGACGAGATCCAGCGGCGTCTCGCCGAGGCCGTACTTCGCCTGCAGACCCTGCTGGATCTCGGCGAGCAGCTCTGGTCGCAGCGAGACCCCGCCCGGCTTGTACACGCCGTGCACGTTGCCGAAGGTGAGCGCGGTGAGGTAGCGGCCCTGATCGCCGAGGCCGAGGGCCTCGACGGTGGCCACTGCGTCGTCGAGGGTCGTGTAGAGCTGGTCGTTGATCTCGTGGCTGACGCCGTCTTCTTCACCGCCGACGACGCCGATCTCCACCTCGAGCACCACGTTCATCGCGGAGAGGCGGGGGAGCAGTTCGCGTGCGATCTCGAGGTTCTCAGGCAGCGGAACGGCCGAGCCGTCCCACATGTGCGACTGGAAGTAGGGCAGCCCGCCCTCGGCGACGCGCGCCTCGCTCGCAGCGACGAGCGGCAGGAGGAAGTCGTCGAGTGCGTTCTTCGGGCAGTGGTCGGTGTGCAGCGCCACCGTGACGTCGTAGGCCTTCGCGACCTCTTCCGCGTACTTGGCGAACGCGATCGCGCCGCCCGCGCGGTTCTTCACCGTGTGCCCCGCGAGATAGTCGGAGCCCCCCGTCGTCACCTGGATGATCCCATCCGACCCCGCTTCGGCGAAGCCCTGCAGGGCGGCGTTGAGGGTCTGCGAGCTCGAGACGTTGACCGCGGGGAACGCGAACGCTCCGGTCTTCGCGGTGTCGAGCATGGCGGCGTACTGTTCCGGTGTTGCAACGGGCATGTGCGCTCCTTGACTTCGTAGGGGTCCGCTTCGTCGCACCAGTCTACGCGGTAGGGTTGCAGCTATGACTGAACCTGTTTCGCTGGGCGAATGGCAGCCCGACCGCAACCTCGCAATGGAGCTCGTGCGCGCTACTGAGGCGGCCGCGATGCGTTCGACACCGTGGATCGGACGCGGCGACAAACTCGCGGCTGACGGCGCTGCGGTCGACGCGATGCGTCGTTTCCTGTCGACGGTGAACATGCGCGGCACCGTGGTCATCGGCGAAGGAGAGAAGGACGACGCTCCCTGGTTGTACAACGGCGAGGTCGTGGGCAACGGCGAAGGCGCCGAGTGCGATGTCGCGGTCGACCCGATCGACGGCACCCGTCTCACTGCAGAGGGCCGCCCGGGCGCGCTCTCGGTGATCGCGGTCGCCGATCGCGGCAGCATGTACGATCCGTCGGCGGTCTTCTACATGGACAAGCTGGTGTGCGGCCCCGTCGGCGTCGGCGTCGTCGACATCCGCCGACCCATCGGTGAGAACATCCGCGCGCTGGCCCGCGCGAAGCAGGTCGACGTGTCCGACATTCGCGTGGCGGTGCTGGATCGGCCGCGCCACGAGCAGCTCATCGCCGACATCCGCGCGGCCGGTGCCGGTACCCGCCTGCTCATGGACGGAGACGTCGCCGGTGGCGTGAACGCCGCCCGTTGGGATTCGAACATCGATCTCTGCGTCGGCATCGGCGGCACGCCAGAGGGCATCATCACGGCGTGCGCGGTGAAGGCGCTCGGCGGCGTCATTCAGGGGCGACTCTGGCCGAAGGATGATGAGGAGCGCCAGCGCGCGATCGATGCTGGCCACGACCTCGATCGCGTGCTCGAGGCGAACGATCTCGTCGCGAGCGACAACTGCTACTTCGTCGCAACCGGTATCACGGATGCCGAGTTCGTCGACGGGGTCAAGCGCAACGGCCCGTTCGTGCGCGCCGAGAGCATCGTCATGCGTGCGCACTCCGGCACCATCCGCCACGTCACGAGCGATATGGATCCCAACCGCTGGTCGTGATCGGGTGACCTCGAAGGGTCCGGGTGCAGCGCGCCCGGACCCTTCGACGTTTCGCCACGGCGCCTGCGTGCGGAGTCAGATCTCGAACGGCGCGTCGGTGGGGAAGTGCTTGCGCAGACTGAGTCCCACGCCCTCCTCATCGTTCGAGAGTGTGCGTTCGACGTGCGGTGCGACGGTCAGCGTCGAGTCTGCGTTGCCCATGAGCACGCCGATGCCGGCGGCGTCGAGCATGGGCACGTCGGCCTCGGTGTCGCCGAAGGCGATGACCTCGTGCAGGTCGATGCCGAGGTGGGCGGTCAGTGATGTCAGTGCGGTGTGCTTGCGCGATGCGGTGACTTCGAGCACGCGGGCGGAGAAGTGCGCGAATGCGCCCGGCAGTTCGCGGTCGATCGCCGCCTTGATCGGTGCGAGGGCGTCGGCGTCGCCACGGAACATGACTTTGAAGACCGGGTCCGCTGGGATGGCCGGGGGCGTGCCGTCTCCGATCGTATTCGGCCAGATCGAGGTGTTGCGCGCTTCACGCAGACCCCAGAATCCCATGTCGCTGACGTGCCACTCCGCCGCGGTGTAGAGCCCGACGTGAACGTCGGCTCCGGCGGCCGCTTCGAGCATGCGCGCGACATCTTGACGCTCGAACGGATGCTCTTCGAGCACGACGAGCCGCTCGCCTTCACGCACTCGTATCGTGCCCCCGCCGAACGCGATGTGCGACGCCGGCACCCCGAGCTTGCGCTCGATGATCATGGAGGCGGCGATGGCGCGCGCCGTGACGATCACGAGCTGCGCCCCGGTCGCGACCACCCGCGCGATCTCGTCCCGTGTGAACGGCGTGATCTGCTTCGCGCTGTTCGTGAGCGTGCCATCGATGTCGATGGCGAGCAAACGGGGAGTCACCGAGGCATCGGCGCGCGGCGGGCTGGGAAACGGGGTGCGCGGGTGCGCGTCGGATGCCATGGTCATACGCTAACGCAACCGCCCGTCTGCATCTGGCGCACTGGAATGCTCACTCGTCGTCCCACAGGCTGCGCGTGGCTGATTCGGGCTCCGCGCTCGGTACGAGATCGTCGATCGCCTCAGCCGCACTTCCGGCGGGCTCCAGTGTCTCCACTGCGCGCAATCGTTTTTCGACGGCGCGCGTGCGGCGCCCCGCCTCACTCACCGTGTTCTGCGCAGTGGCGAGCTGCTTGCCGAGTTTCGCCCAGACCTGGCCGTACTTCTGGAATTCGCCCTTGGCCGCGCTCAGCACCTGCCACACCTCGGAGCTGCGGCGCTCGATCGCGAGGGTGCGGAATCCCAATTGCAGGCTGTTGAGCAGCGACATCAGCACGGTCGGCCCGGCCACGGTGACCTGGAATTCGGACTGGAGCCTGCTGGTGAGACCGGGGCGTCGTATGACCTCGGCGAACAGGCCCTCCGTTGGCAGGTACATGATGCCGAAGTCCGTCGTGTGCGGCGGCTCGAGGTACTTGTCGCGGATGAGCTTCGCCTGCGTGATGATCACGCGCTCGACGACCTTGCTCGCGGCCTCAACCTCGGCGCGATCGCCGCGCTCCTGCGCTTCGAGGAGGCGCTCGTAATCCTCCTGCGGGAACTTGGAGTCGATCGGCAGC
This sequence comes from Leucobacter alluvii, assembly GCF_039530485.1. NCBI lineage: Bacteria > Bacillati > Actinomycetota > Actinomycetes > Micrococcales > Microbacteriaceae > Leucobacter > Leucobacter alluvii. The sequence continues at coordinate 229,400 of NZ_BAAAOP010000001.1, forward strand.
CAGACGGTCTCGTGATCTTCGCCGCGTCCGGGCAGTTTGACGGCGAACTCGACGCGCTCGGCAGAGCTCGGGCGCACGGCCACGTTCTCCGCGTACTGCTCGGGCGTCAGCATGTCCTCGAGCTGACGCGCGAGCTGCACCTCGCCCCAGCTGCCGCGATTCTTCACGTTGGTCAGCACGCGCTTCAGCCCTCCGACATCGGAGGCGAGCGTCTGCATCTCGCCGAGCCCTTTCTGCACCTGTTCGAGTCGATCGCTCACCAACTTGAACGATTCGCCGAGTCGGCGTTCCAGCGTTCCCTGCAGCTTCTCGTCGACGGTCTCCCGCATCTTCTCGAGCTTCGCCTCGTTTCCCTGCCGCAGCTTCTCGAGTTCCTCTCGCAGTACGTGCTGCAGTTCCGCCTGCTTCGCCACGTGCACCTCGCCGAGGGTCTGCACGCGCCGCGCGTTCTCGTCGAGCGACGCCTTCAGGCGCTGCTGCAACTGCTCGCCGACGGCGACGCGCACTTGTTCGAGCTTCGCGTCGTTGGCCTCTCTGAGGTCGTCGAAGCGCGCTTCGACGCTCGATCTCAGTGCGTTCTGCGAGGAGAGCGCCGCCTGCGCTCCGGCGTGCACGCGATCAGTGATGGCGGAGAGCGATTGCCCGATCTCGTTGCGCTGCGCGGAAAGATCCTGGCGGATCTCGCCGGAGACGCCGCGGAGATCGGCGCCGGGAGTCGACGCCGCCCCGCCCCGCCCCGTGCGTATGAGCACGGTGACGAGCACGGCGATGAGGAGCAGCAGGTTCAAGCTGAGGAGCGTGACGGTCAGAGTGTTCATGTTCTCCCGGGTTTCTGGATCGAACGTGCGTTGCCCTCACGCTGCCGCATACCACCGACATTCGCGCGCATCACAGCTTCAGGGGGATCGCCTTCAGCTGCTGAATGCGCACCCCGGTCTGCTTCGCGAGCGCTGCGACCGAGTCGACGGCGTGCCGGCGCGCGGCGTCCGAGATGATCGCGGCGCACGCCTCGGCGTCCGCCAGCGCGTCGTGATGCGCGAATTCGCCGTAGCCGGCGGCCGCCGCCGAAAGCGGGAGCCGGTGCGATGGGATCTCGTACGTCTTGCGCGATATCTGCACGCTGCAGAGGTATTTCAGGCGAGGGGTAGGGGTGACGGTCTCTGCGCATGCCGCACGGATCACGCCCATGTCGAAGCTCGCATTATGTGCGACCGCCACGTCGTCTCCGATGAACTCCCGGAGGTCGGCCAGCTGCCCGGCCCAGTCGCGGGAGTCCGCGACCATCGCCGGCGTGATCCCGTGGATTCGGATGTTGAAGGGGAGAAAGGCCTCGTGGCCGGAAGGCGGACGGATCAGCCAGTGCACGCGATCCACCACCTCGCCTGCGCGCACTCGAACGAGGCCGACGGAGCATGCTGACGAGGGGTGGCTGTTCGCGGTCTCAAAATCGATGGCGGTGAAGTCGACGGGCACGGTTCAACTCTGTCACACGCCCCTGACACTCTCGGGCGCGGCCCAGCAGGGCGAGCCCGGACCCGCGAGGCGCGACGCTCAGTGCGAGAATGGGAGCGTCAGCGCGTCGGATCATCAGAGCATCAGTCGAACCGGAGGCATCCCATGGCCGAGCACCGCATCTACTCGGCGAGTTTCGCGAGCGTCTACGTGCACTACGTCGCCAAAGCTGAGCGCAAGGGGCACACGCGAGGCGAGGTCGATCAGGTCATCAGCTGGCTCACGGGCTACGACGCGGACGATCTCGAGCGCATCGTCGCCGACGAGACGGACTTCCGCACCTTCTTCGCCGAGGCGCCACGCATGAATCCGAACGCGAGTCTGATCACCGGCCTGATCTGCGGCATCCGCGTCGAGGAGATCGAGGATCCGCTGATGCAGCAGATCCGCTACATGGACAAGCTCGTCGACGAAGTGGCTCGCGGCAAGAAGATGACCTCCATTCTGCGCGGCACTCCCGCCTGAGGCTTTCGCCTTGCCGCCGCACCGCCGAGGTTGTCGCCGGCACCGGCACCGGCACCGTCGCTCAGGGCGGCCAGAGCCGCGTAGACTCGTCTCCCGTGGCTCTAACTATCGGCATCGTAGGTCTTCCCAACGTCGGCAAATCGACCCTGTTCAATGCGTTGACGCAGAACGACGCGCTCGCGGCGAATTATCCGTTCGCGACGATCGAACCGAACATCGGCGTCGTGAACCTGCCCGACCGTCGGCTCGACGCGCTGGCCGAGATCTTCGGCTCGGAGCGCATCCTCCCGGCTCCGGTCAGCTTCGTGGACATCGCCGGCATCGTGCGCGGCGCGAGCGAGGGCGAAGGGCTCGGCAACCAGTTCCTCGCGAACATCCGCGAAGCCGATGCGATCGCCCAGGTCGTGCGCGGATTCTCCGACCCCGACGTGATTCACGTCGACGGCGCAGTGAATCCCGCGAGCGATATGGAGACGATCAACACCGAACTCATCATCGCCGATCTCCAGACCGTCGAGAAGGCGCTCGTGCGCTTCGAGAAAGAGCTGAAGAACAAGAAGATCGACCCCTCGGTCGTCGAGACGGCGAAGGCGGCTCAGGCCGCGCTGAACGAGGGCAAGGTGCTGTCGCAGGCCGGCCTCGATCTCGAGCCGATCAAGGAGCTCGGTCTCCTCACCGCGAAGCCGTTCCTCTACGTCTTCAACGTCGACGAGTCGGTGCTGCAGGATCAGGCGCAGCTCGACCAGCTGGCATCCCTCGTCGCGCCGGCGCACGCCATCTTCCTGGACGCGAAGATCGAGAGCGAACTCATCGAGCTGGACGCCGAGGACGCGGCCGAGCTGCTCGCCTCGATCGGTCAGGAGGAGAGCGGCCTCGATCAGCTCGCGCGCGTGGGCTTCGAGACGCTGGGGCTGCAGACCTACCTGACGGCTGGGCCCAAGGAAGCCCGTGCCTGGACGATCAAGCGAGGCGCCACGGCGCCGCAGGCGGCCGGCGCGATCCACACCGACTTCGAGAAGGGTTTCATCAAGGGCGAGATCATCTCGTTCGAGGACCTCGTCGAGGCCGGTTCGGTCGCAGAGGCCCGCGCCAAGGGCAAGGCGCGCATGGAGGGCAAGGACTACGTCATGCAGGACGGCGACGTCTGCGAGTGGCGCTTCAACGTCTGACAAGACGGGAGGATCCCGAGCACCCGTTCGGTGAGATCGTGGCTCCGTCTTCGCTCATAACCCCTGACGTTGCGAGTTCTCCACAGATCATCACATTCAGGCTCGGCATCTGCACGCAGGGATTGAGACTCGATCCATGGGTATCAGATATTACGCATATGCATTCGACCATGGGCTGAGGGACCGGGCTCGGGACGATCCCCGTAGCCTGATCGCAAGCGACCCGCTCGCCGACGCGTGGGGGCTTGTGCCGCACGCGACCGTCAGTCACGCCACATTTGAGCAAACGGTGCCTCAACGGGACATGCTTTATCTCGACAAGGCTTGGCGAGAGCCGCAGCTGCTTACTGGTCCATGGAGACTCGAAGGCACTGCGAGACCGGCCTTTGCGATGTTCGAGGGAGAGGTGGCGATGCGCGACCTCGGGTGGGAGGCATGGATTGCAACGTGCGCATGAGTTCGTGGCCGGGCTCGTTGCAGATGGTCGACGCATGGTCTACATGATCGGTTAAGCCTTCGCAGGTCGCCGGAAACTGTCCGGGTTCGCGCGATCATTCGATGACGGAAGATCGAGACGCGTACTACGCTCGTTTACGTGAGCGCACCGGTCGAGTTAATGTTAACAAATTTGCTTAACTGTGAGTTAACATTATCGTATGCGCGATGCGACTGATAACCCCTTCACGCTCGGGTCCGACACACTGCCCGAAGTGTGGGCGGGGCGAGCGTCGCAACTGCGCGATTGGACGGACGTCGTCAGGCCCAGACTCCTCGCCGGACTTCCGGAGCGAGGGCGCACGATCGTCGGCGAACCCGGCTTGGGGAAATCGACGCTGGTGCGCAGGATCGCTGCTCGTGCCGAAGCGGACGGGGCATGGGTCACGCCCCAGGTGCGGCTGCCCGCCGGCGCCGATCCGTTGAAGGCCGTCGCCACCGCCGTGCTGCGCCTCGCCGACTTCGCCGGACTCTCCGCATCGCGCGAGCGCCGCATCGCCGAGGTGCTCGACCGGGTGCGGCAGGTCGCCGCGAGCGGAATCTCGCTCACCATCGACCGAACAGCCGGCCCCGAACCCTACACGGCGCTCACCGACCTCTTGGTCGCGGTGGGCACCGCCGCGGTGCGGGCCCGCACCGTCGTGTTGATCCACATCGATGAGATCCAGAACGTCACCGATGGGAACGCCCTGTCGCAGTTGCTCATCAGTCTGGGCGACGCGATCACGGCCACGATCCGCACGGATCTGCCGGCCGGCGAGGTGCGCGACCGTTCGCTCCCGATCGCCGTATACCTGACGGGGCTGCCGGAGTTCGCGGAGAAAGCCTCCTCGCGCACCGGGGCGACGTTCGCTCGACGCTTTGCGACGACCACGCTCGAACCGATCTCAGACGGTGAGATCCGTCTCGCTCTCGCGCCCTTCATCGATCCGGGGTGGTCGGTGCCGGACGGGGCGGGCGCGATGACCGCCGTGCGCATGACCGCAGACGCAGTCGAAGCGCTCGTCGCCTTGTGCCACGGTGAACCGTTCCTGTTCCAGCTCGCCGGCGAGCGCGCCTGGTACGCCGGTCACAGCGCGGTGATCAGTCGCGAGGACGTGCTGATGGGCTGGGAGGCGGCGAAGCACGAGGCCGTGGCGCACGTCGAGAGGATCCTCGATCGCCTTCCTGCGAAAGAACGCGAATTTATCGAGTACATGGCAGCAGCGGAGCCCGAGCAGCGCACCGCGACGGCGATTGCGAAATCGATGGGTTACAGCCGCGCCGCGAACGTCGGTCCGTTCGCGCAGCGCCTCGACACCGTCCGGGGCATCGTTTCGCGGGGTCGACGCTACGCCTTCCGCCATCGGGCGCTCGAGGCCTACCTGACCTCCAATTGGCCGGAAGTGGGCACTCCGACGCAGCGCTGAGCGGTCAGTGAGGTGCACTGTCTCCGCGGTTCGCGCACCCGGGTGACCGCCCAGGCGAGAACCGCGAACGGGCGCGGAGACTCAGCGAACGCCGCGCATGAGGCGCAGGATCGGCGCCTTCACGGTCGCGAGCACGATGCCGACGGCGATCGACGCCAGTCCGATGGTCAGGAAGTACGGCACTTCGTCGTCCGTCGAGTACAGGCCGGACAGGGCGCCGGCGGCCGCCGACCCCAGCGCGATCGAGAGGAAGTGGAGCGCGACCATCTGGGAGTGGAACGCGTGGGGCGAGAGCTTCGTCGCCAGCGACTGGCCCACCGGGGAGATGCAGAGCTCCGCGAAGGTGAAGAGGAGCAGGATGAGCACGATGGCGTAGAAGGGCACCGAGCCGTCCGCTCCGCCGGAGAACGGGATGAACGTGAGGAACGCGAGCCCCATGATCATCGTGCCGAGTGCGAACTTGATCGGCGTGCTGGGCTGGCGCTCGCCGAGCTTCGTCCACATGGCCGCGAAGACGCCGGCGAAGATGATGATGAAGACCGGGTTGATCGAGGTGACGACGCTCGGGGGAAGCTCGAAGCCGAAGAGATTGCGGTCGAGTCGCTGATCGGAGTAGATCGCGAGCACGGTGAACTGCTGCTGGAACAGCGTCCAGAACACCGCGGAGGCGATGAAGAGCGGGATGTAGGAGAGGACCCGGCTTCGCTCGTCCGACGTGACCCGCGCACTCGCGCCGATCACCGAGAAGAGGCCGATCGCCGCGACGATAGTGAGCGCGACGACGATGATCGAGAGATTCTCGGCGCGCAGCAGGCCGAGCAGCGCCGCGACGGTGATGATTGCGATCGCCGCGACGAGGATCACGATCCACCGCAGGCGCTCGGGCCGCGTCAACGGATTGGTGGGGCGGGCGCCAGATTCGGTGACCGTGTGCCGACGCAGCAGCACGTACTGCAACAGGCCGAGCGCCATCCCGAGAGCCGCGAGGCCGAAGCCCCAGTGGAAGCCCTTCCAGCCCCAGACGAGGCTGGTGAGGAGCGGGCCGATGAAGCCGCCGATGTTGACGCCCATGTAGTAGATCGAGAACGCGGCGTCGCGCCGCACGTCGTTCGGCTCGTAGAGGTCGCCGAGCACCGTCGACGTCGTCGTCTTGAGAGACCCCGCGCCGAGCGCCACGCTGACGAGCCCGACACCGAGCCCGACGACGCCGGGGAAGACGGCGAGGGCGATGTGCCCGAACATGATGATGACCGCTGCGCTCACCAGAGTCTTCTCGGCGCCGAGCACGCGGTCGGCGACCCAGCCGCCCAGGACGGACGAGAGGTAGACGAGTCCTCCGTACGCCCCGACGATGGACGTCGCGGCGGCCTCGGACATGCCGAGGCCGCCTTCCGAGAGGGAGTAGTAGATGTAGAACGCGAGCAATCCCTGCATGCCGTAGAAGCTGAACCGCTCCCACATCTCGACGCCCGCGAGGTTCGCGAGGCCCCACGGGTGCCCGAAGAAGCCGCGATCCTGTCGGGCAGCGGCCGTGTCCACCGTGCGCTTCTGCTCGGTCATGATGTCCCCCCACGCTCCGCGGTCGAGCCGCGGGCGGTTGTCGTCGTGCAGTGCAGACATCAGCATAATGCCGACTGTTCGCTTCGATTGCCCGCCGTGCTAGCGTGGCCGTGCGGCAACCCATCGGGGTGGAGCCGCACGATGGCACTCGCGGAGGAGGCGTCCATGTCGGAGCAGGTCACCGGCCCGAAATCGTATTTCCCGTCGATCGAGCAGAAGTACGGGCTCAGCATCGATGCGTGGTTCGAACGGCTGCGACCGCTCGCCGGGCAGAAGCACATGGAGCAGGTCGCGTTCTTGAAGGAACAGGGCATGGGGCATGGACACGCCAACGCGCTCGTGCACGTGTTTCGCGCGGAGCACGACGGTGCGTGACGACGGTGCTGCGCTGCACCGCCCGACGCGATCGATCTGTCAGGTCGTTCGAGCAGCCGAGAGGTAGCCTGAATCCATGAGTAATCCGACGGCCTCTGCGCACGACGAGAACGCGCACGAAGACCCCGCTGACGATCAGATCACGATCTCGCCGAGTGCACTCCGAACGCTCGGCGATCAGATGCAGCGCTTCATGCTCGAGTACCGTTTCGCAATGGAGGAAGTCGAGACCAAGCTCGCGATTCTGCGCGAAGAGTTCCTCCACATGCACGAGTACAACCCGATCGAGCACGTCTCGAGCCGGGTGAAATCCGTCGAGAGCCTGGTAGCGAAGCTCGAGCGGCGCGGCATCGGCACCGATTTCGATGTGATTCGAACCGAGATCTACGACATCGCCGGAGTGCGCGTCACCTGCGCCTTCATCCGCGATGTCTACCAGCTCTTCGATCTGCTCACGCAGCAGGATGACATCACGGTGCTCGAGGTCGAGGACTACATCGAGACCCCGAAATCGAACGGATACAAGAGCCTCCACACGATCATCTCGGTTCCGGTCTACCTGTCGACGGGTCGCGTGGACGTTCCTGTCGAGGTGCAGTTCCGCACCATCGCGATGGATTTCTGGGCGAGCCTCGAGCACAAGATCTATTACAAGTACGAACGACAGGTGCCCGACACGCTGATCCGCGAGCTCAAGCACGCCGCCGAGACGGCAGCTGAGCTCGATACCCGTATGGAGCGGTTGCACGTGCAGATGCACGGCGAGCCCCCGCTGCACACGGCGCCGCTCGAGCTTCGCGCGGTGCGCGACCGCATCCACCGCGTCTGAAACGCCGAGCGCGCGCCCGTCGAAAGGTCGTGGCGCGCGCTCGGCGATCCGGCTCAGGAGGGTGTCGGACGCTCGCGTCCGCTGGCGAACGCGATGAGCGCGACCGCGGCGGCGGCGGCCATGATGACCGCGAGGGGCAGTGCGCTGCGCTCGCCGGCGATGCTGACGAACGGTGAGACGGCGGCGGCGAAGCCGAACTGCAGCGCGCCGAGCAGCGCGGAAGCCGTACCTGCAGCACCGGGTACCGCCGACAGCGCGAGTGCCGTGACGTTGCCCATCACGAATCCGAGCGAGCCGACCACGACGAAGACGGCGGCGGCGAGGACCCAGGGAGACGTCCCGAGGAGTGCGGCGCCGAGCATGACGAGTGAACCGACTGCGACGCCGGAGAGTCCGATAGCCGCGAGCGCGCGCGGGCCGACACGGGCGACGAGGCGGGCGGAGACGGCGCTCGTCACCACGAGTGCGAGCGCATTGAGGCCGAAGAGCAGCCCGTACTGCAGCTCGTTCGCGCCGAGCATCGACTGGTAGAGGAAGGGCGACGCCGAGATGTACGCCATCATCACGGTGAACGCTGCAGCGAAGGCGATGGTGTGGCCGAGGTACTGCCGAGAGATCAGTCGTCGTGCGGGCGAGCCCTGTGCGCGGCGAGCTTCGGCCAGCTGCGCGCGTCGGTCGGCCGGCAGGGTCTCGCGCACGCCCCAGATGACGGCGACGAGCGTGCCGAGTGCGATCACGAGCAGCACAGCGAGCACTCCGCGCCAGCCGAGCGGGTCGGCGAGCACGCCGCCGACCAGCGGTGCGATGACGGGCGCGATGCCGCTGACGATCATCATGAGGCTCATCGCACGCGCCGCAACGGCGCCGGTGGCGAGGTCGGAGATGATGGCGCGCCCGAGCACCATGCCCGCGGCGCCAGAGACCCCCTGCAGCACGCGCGCCGCGACGAGTACACCGAGGTTCGGTGCGAACACCGCGGCGGCGCTCGAAGCGATGAGCACGATCGTGCCGATCAGCAGCGGGATGCGTCGGCCGTACCGGTCGGAGAGCGGGCCGAAGACGAGCTGCCCGATCATGATGCCGACGAGAAAGCCGGTCAGTGTCAGCTGAACGCCGGTCGCGCTCGTGCCGAGTTCGCTCGCGGTCGCGGGAAACGCTGGGAGGTAGAGGTCGATGCCGAACGGGGCGACCGCGGCGAGGAGACCGAGCACGAGGAGCAGGGCGGGGCCGAGGGCGTCGCTTCGGGAGACCTCGGTCTGCGGAGCTTGGACGGAGGGGGGTGCGCTGGACATAACTAGTTATCTTACTATAAATATCTCGGGCAGGTGGCCTACGATGATCCTATGCACGATGCCGCGCCCGGAGACGACGCCTCAATCGCCGACCTGGCCGCCGCGGTCGTGGCACTTGCGAGGGAGATCGAGTCTCGGCACGAGCACGCCGATTACATTCCGTTGACGCAGACCGAGCGACTCGTGCTGGGCACCCTCGATCGCCACGGCGAGTCGGCGCCCGGCGCGCTCGCCGAACGTCTCGGCATGCAGCGATCCAATCTGAGCACCGCGCTTCGCGGACTCGAAGCGAAGGCCCTCGTGGCGCGCCGCCGCTCGAGCCCCGACGGCCGTGGCGTACTCGTGAGCTCCACTCCGCTCGCTGCGGAGAATCTGTCTCGACTCCGTGCGCGCTGGGCTGAAGTGCTCGAAGCGGTGACTCCGGAGGAGCTCGACGTCGCGAGCGTCGCCGACTCGCTCCATGAGATGACGCAGGCGCTGATCGAGCAGCGGCGGTCACGGTCGTGAGCTCGGTGCACGCCCGAGAGGACGCGGATTCCGGTACGGTGTGACGCATGGAGCGCGAGCATCTTCCGGGCGGGTCCGGCGGCGTCTGGCGCGTGCAGCAGGCGGACGGCGCGACACGCGTCCATCGCCCCACGGGTCCTTGGACGCCCGCGGTCCACGCGCTGCTCACCCATCTCGACGAGCAGGGCCTCGACGGCATCCCGCGCGTGCACGGCATCGACGAGGACGGCCAGGAGATCCTCGATTACCTGCCCGGCCGCACGCTCGACCCGGAGCGCGACAGCGTCGACGACGCGGCGCTCATCGAGGCGGCGAGCTGGTTGCGTCGATTCCACGACGCCGTGCGCCGCTTCTCACCGGGAGCACTCGAGTGGCGGCAAGGCGTGCAGCGCCTCGAACCCGGCCAGGTCATCTGCCACAACGATCCTGGGCTGTACAACTGGGTGGTTCTGGACGACGGATTCGCAGGCATGATCGACTGGGATCGCGCGGGGCCCGGCGATCCGCTCGACGACCTCGCCTTCATGTGCTGGTCGGGCGTGCCGCTCCTGCGCGAGATCGATGCCGCCGATGCGGCGCGACGGCTCGAGCGTGCGGCGAGCGCCTACGGCGGAGTGACGGCGCGCGAGCTCTTGACAGCGGTGGAGGCTCGGATGTCGCTCATCTCCGAGCGGTGGCGAGCGGGGATCGAGCGCGGCGACCCGGGTACCCTCGCGCTGAGGGATGCGGGCATCATGGATCGCCATCACTCGCGTGTGGCCGGGTTCTTGCGGCGTCGTGCCGCGATCATGGATGCGTTGAGGGGCGACGCACCGCTGGAATCAGAGGAGGCATCATGACCATCATCGTGACCGACGGCGGCATCGAGACAGCGCTCACGGATCGACTCGGGCAGGAGCTGCCCGAGTTCGCGGCGTTCGTGCTGCTCGACTCCGCAGCAGGCAGGACCGCGCTGCACGAGTACTACGCGCCGTTCCTGGCGGTCGCCCGCGAACACGACCTCTCGTTGGTGCTCGACACCCCGACCTGGCGGGCGAACGCGGATTGGGGCGGGCGTCTCGGGTACGGCGCCGACGACCTGGCTCGCGTGAACGCCGACGCCGTCGCGCTCGTGCGCGAGCTCGACGAGGGGGATCCGCAGCCCGCGCCCGAGATCATCGTGAACGGTTGCGTCGGGCCTCGCTTCGACGACTACGTCGCAGGGGAACGGATGAGCGCGGCCGAGGCGGAGGAGTACCATGCGCCTCAGGTGCGCGCCCTTGCAGAGGCGGGCGCCGACCGTGTGACCTCCGTGACGACGCTCGACGCGGCGGAGGGCATCGGCGTCGTGCGTGCCGCCGCAGCTTCCCGCGTCCCGGTCTTCGTGTCCTTCATCGTGGGGGCGAGCGGGCTGCTCGCGGACGGCAGTTCCATCACCGAGGCGATCTCGGAGGTGGATCGCGCGACCGATGCGGCGCCCGAGGGGTACCTGATCAACTGCGCGCATCCGAGCGAGGTCGCCACCGGAATCGCGAGGGACGCCGGTGCTGCCGAGCTCGACCGCATCGTCGGGTTCCGGTTGAACGCCGCGGCCTCGGGCGACGACGGCGCAGGTGATGAGCCGCGCGCTTTCGCCGAGGCGGAGCTCGCACTGCGAGACCTTCTCCCGCTCACCACCGTGTTCGGCGGCTGCTGCGGCACCGACGCGCCGCACATCGCCGCGGTGGCCGAGCGTGCGCAGCGCGACGGGGCTGCCGACGATGCGAACGAGGCTCCCATCAGACGCGGTTAGGCTGTCGGCGTGAGTAAAGATCCATTCGAGGAACTCTTCGGACCAGCAGACGCCGAGCCGCCGGCTGAGACGCGACCCGTTCCGCCGGCGGAGCCGCAGCCCGTTCCGGCGCGCGACCGTCTCTCGTACGAGCAGGCGGAGCGCGTGCGCACGGCGCAGTTGTCGACGGAGCCGCGAAGCGAGGGGACGCGTGCCGCGCCCAAGGCGCTGCCCTGGATCGTCGTCGGCGCGGTCGCCGTCATCGCGATCATCGTCTGCATCGTCCTCGTGAACCTGGCACGCGGGGGGTCGGATGACGGGAATGCCTCGAACCAGGAGCCGACCACAACGGCCGCTCCGAGCGCGACGCCGTCGCCGTCGAGCGGCGCCGATGACGCGGATGCCGACGACGCCGACGCGGAGGACACCGACCCGGATGAGGTCCCCGCGGTCGAGGTCGGACCGACCACGCCGCTCGACATCCCGGCGTGGGGCGTCACCTCGCAGCTCAGTCTGAAGTTCGGCATGACGAGCTACTCGATTCCCGACAATGTGAATCTGCAGCTGAGCAGCCCGCTGATCAATTCGCTGCCGGAGGAGTGCGCGGCCATGCGCACCCAGTGGGGGATCACGCAGGGGGCCGACGGCACCTACTCCGTACTGAAGCCCGCGGAGCGATGCGAGGCGGCGCCCGAGCTGTACGACGAGCTCTGGGGCCTGACCGACGCCTTCGCGAAGAGCATCACCCCCGCCGGCTGACGGGGAGGGCCGGAGCGAACCGGTCGGCGCTCACCCTGCCGGTGCGCTGAAGAGCGCCGGCCAGAGGGCGACCGCGAGCGGGTAGCCTGCGAAGCTTGCGATGTCGAGCGCCCAGTGCGCGACCACGAGGGGGAGGGCGCGGCCCCATCGCTGGTACACCCAGCCGAAGACGACGCCCATGATCACGTTGCCGATGAAGCCGCCGAAGCCCTGATACAGGTGATAGCTGCCGCGCAAGAGCGCACTGATGACGATCGTCGCCCAGGGCCCGACGCCGAGGCGCTTGAGTCGTTCGAAGAGGTAGGCGACGACGATGAGTTCCTCTCCGAGCGCCGCGCGCAGGGCCTGGAGTACGAGTACCGGCACCGTCCACCACGCGGCGTCGAGCGCGGTCGGCACCACGGTCGTGTTGATGCCGATCGCTTTGGCGAAGAGGTAGAACGCGATTCCCGGTATGCCGATCGCGGCGGCGAGCAGCACGCCTCCGCCCGCTTCTCTGCCCCACCACGCCCGCCCCGCGTCGAGCGGGCGACCGAGCCCGAGCCGTGAGAGATGCGGGCGCGTGCTCGACCAGAGCAGGTAGACGACCAGTGCGACGGGAGCCAGCCCGAAGGCGAACGAGAGCAGCTGGGAGATCAGGTCGAAGACCGGCCGGTCGGAGAGCGGACGGTTGATCGTCGCGGTCTGCTGCGACAGGGCCGTCTCGCGGGTGAGCCGCTCGACGATGGAGACGATCGCGTACACGGCGGATGCACCGAACGACAGCGCGAGCACGATGGCGATCTCCCAGCGGAGGCGAGTGCGCAGCGCGGCTGAAGTCATGGCGACAGCGTATCGCCGGACTCTCAGGAAAGTGTCGAGTGCCCACAGTGCCCGGGAGGCTCGGGTGGGATCTTTCTCCGAGAACCACAGATCTCTGTTACGAAGGCGTTACGCTGGGCCGAATTGCACGCATCCGGTCTGACAGGTCTGTAGGCTGTTTTCGTACTATCGAATCTGTCGGGTGCGACCGAACGCGAGTTCTGTCGGCATGCCGGGGGACATTTCAAGGAGGAAACCAGTGAAGCGATCACGGATCGGCTACACGTTCATCGCCCTGGCCGCAGCAGGCGCGCTCGCGCTTTCGGGCTGCTCGTCGAACGGTGGCGAAGGCGGCGGCGACGCGGGCTCGGGCGGCGGCATCATCACCGTCAACAACACCGAGCCGCAGAAGGGGCTCGTACCCGCCGACACGACTGAGGTCGGCGGCGGCAAGGTCGTGGACGCGCTGTGGGAGGGCCTGGTGTACTACGACATCGACGGCAAGACCCAGATGGGCGTCGCAGAGTCGATCGAGTCGGACGACAACACCACGTGGACCATCACGCTCCGCGAAGACGCGGTGTTCTCCGATGGCACCCCGGTCATGGCGAAGAACTTCGTCGACGCCTGGAACTACGCGGCCAACGTCGACAACGCGATGGGCAACCAGTACTTCTTCAGCACGATCGAGGGCTTCAGCGAGACCGAGCCGGTCGAGGAGATGTCGGGCCTCAAGATCGTCGACGACTACACCTTCACCGTGAAGGCCACCCCCGATTTCCCGGATCGCCTGGGCTACTCGGCGTACTACCCGCTTCCCGACGTCGCATTCGAAGACATGGAGGCGTTCGGCCAGAACCCGATCGGCAACGGGCTGTACCAGATGGACGGCGAGGGTGCATGGAAGCACAACGAGTCCATCAGCCTGGTGAAGAACGAGAGCTACGTCGGCCCCCGCGAGGTCGCGAACGACGGCGTCGAGTTCAAGATCTACGCCTCGCTCGACGCGGCGTACACCGATCTGCTCGGAAACAACCTCGACGTGCTCGATCAGATTCCCGACACGTCGTTCGCCGTCTTCCAGGATGAGCTCGGCGACCGGGCGATCAACCAGGCCGGCGCCCTGACGACGACGCTCGCGATCTCCGAGAACCTCGAGCACTTCTCGGGCGAAGAGGGCAAGCTGCGCCGTGCTGCGCTGTCGATGGCACTCGACCGCGAAGAGATCATCGATGTGATCTTCGAGGGAACGAACGTGCCGGCGAAGGACTTCACCTCTCCCGTGGTCGACGGCTACGCCGAGGATCTCGAAGGCGCCGAGAAGCTCGAGTTCAACGCCGACGAGGCGAAGAAGCTCTGGGCCGAAGCAGACGCCATGAGCCCGTTCGAGGGAACGCTCGAGGTCGCGACCAACTCAGACGGCCCCCACCAGGTGTGGGTCGAAGCGGTCGCCAACCAGTGGGCCAACAACCTCGACATCGAGGCCGCCCCGAAGCTCTACCCGACCTTCCAGGCGTTCCTCGACGACCGTGAAGCCGACGTCGTCGGCGGTCCCTTCCGCGCCGGCTGGCAGGGCGACTACCCGGGTGCCTACAACTACCTGCAGCCGCTCTACTACACCGGCGCGAGCTCGAACCACGGCTTCTACGCGAACCCCGAGTTCGACGCGCTGCTCGACGAGGCCGCCGCTGAGAGCGATCACGACGCGCGCATCGAGAAGCTGAACGATGCGCAGGAGATGCTGCTCGAAGACATGCCGTCGATTCCGCTGTGGTACCAGGGCACCACCGGTGGCCACAGCGAGGGCGTCGACAACGTCGCCTTCGGCTGGAACTCCGTGCCGCTGTTCAACGAGATCACCAAGAACTGATCGAGTTCCTTCAGGCCCCGAACACCGGTTCGGGGCCTGAACCTCGTTCGGGCGGCATCACCGCTCGAGCGACACCATTTCCGACGCGGCAGGGACACTGGCGTCCCGACGACGTTTCGCGCCACGATTGCGAGAGAAAACGCACGATGTCTACGACCAGTGAACGGGGGAGCGGCGCATGCTGAGATACATCCTCTTCCGAGTTCTCCAGGTGATCCCAGTCCTTCTGGGCACCACATTCCTCATCTACTTCATGGTGTTCGCCATGCCCGGCGACCCGGTCGCCGCGATGTTCGGCGACAAGGTGCCGAGCGACGCCGTGCTGGAGCGGCTCCGCGAGCAGTACAACCTCGACAAGCCGTTCTTCATCCAATATCTGCTGTACCTGCAGGGACTCTTCGTCGGCGACTTCGGCATCAGCTTCTCGGGCGAGCCGGTCTCCGAGATCCTGGCCCGCACGTTCCCCGTGACCATCAAGCTCGCGCTGATGGCCATTGCGATCTCGCTGGTGCTCGCGATCGTGATCGGGCTCTTCTCCGGTCTGCGCAAGGGGCGGTTCTTCGACAACATCAACCTCATCATCGGGCTGCTGTTCCTGAGCGTCCCGATCTTCGTGGTCGCCTTCATCGCGCAGTACGGCCTCGGGCTCAAGCTCGGGTGGTTCAATCCGACCGTCGGCGCTGGCGCACCACTGCAGGATCTGCTGCTGCCGGCGATCGTCTTGGGCGCCTCGCTCTACGCGACCAGCATGCGTCTCACCCGGGCATCCGTCATCGACACGCTGAATCAGGACTTCGTGCGCACGGCGTACGCCAAGGGGCTCAGCCGCGGGCGCGTCATCCCGGTGCACGTGCTCCGCAACTCGCTGATCCCGACGATCACCAATACGGCGACCGATTTCGGAACGCTGATGGTGGGCGCCACGGTCACCGAGGGCATCTTCAACGTGCCCGGCGTCGGCAACGTGCTCTTCAACGCCATCCTCAAGGGCGAGAACACGACCGTGGTGTCGTTCGTCACCGTGATGGTGCTGATCTACCTCGGCGTCAACCTCGCCGTCGACCTGCTGTACGCCGTACTCGATCCGAGGATCCGCTATGCCTGATGCACCCCGCTCCTCTCACGAATCGGCCGGCCGTGTGCGGCCGCCCATCACCCATTTCGTCGCGCCGATCGACGAGACTCCGGTCGTCGCCGTAGACGCGGTCCGCATCTCGGAGAAGAAGTCGACGCTGTGGCTCGACGCCTGGCGCGACATGCGCCGGCGTCCGATGTTCTGGATCTCCGCGGTGATCATCTTCGTCGTGGCCCTGATCTCGCTCTTCCCCGGCCTGTTCAGCCAGGCGGATCCGCGCGCGTGCGCGCTGACGTTCTCGAACGCCGGCCCCTCCGCCGGGCACCCGCTCGGGTACAACAAGCAGGGGTGCGACGTCTACTCGCGCATCATCCACGGCACGTCGACCTCGGTGTCCGTCGGCCTGCTCGTCATCACGATCACGTTCGTGGTCGGCACCGTCATGGGGGCGCTCGCCGGATTCTTCGGGGGCATGCTGGACACCGTGCTGTCGCGACTCGGCGACATCTTCTTCTCGATCCCGTACATCCTGGCCGCGGTCGTCGTCATGAGCGTGCTGTCGGACCACCGCAATCCGCTCGTCATCGCGCTCGCGATCGGCGGGTTCTCCTGGCCGATCACCGCGCGAATCGTCCGAAGCGAGATTCTTCGCGTGAAGAACGCCGATTTCGTCATGGCTTCGGAATCCCTCGGACTGTCGAGGTTCGCGACGCTCGTGCGGCACGTGCTGCCGAACGCGATCGCCCCGGCGATCGTCGTCACGACGCTCTCGCTCGCGTCCGCCATCGTCGCCGAGGCGACGCTGTCCTTCCTGGGCGTCGGGCTTCCGGCCGGTCAGTTCATCAGTTGGGGCAACGACATCAGCGCGGCTCAGCTCTCACTGCGAACGGATCCCATGCCGCTGATCTACCCGTCCCTGGCACTCACCATCACCGTTCTCGGATTCATCCTCCTCGGCGAATCGGTTCGGGATGCGCTTGACCCGAAGGCGAGAGCACGACGATGAACGAAGCACACATGACTGAAGCAACGCAGGAATTCATGCAGCCGCTGCTGAGCGTGCGCGACTTGAAGGTCGGGTTCACGGTCGACCGGCAGGTGAACGAGGTGCTGCACGGGATCGACTTCGACGTCTATCCGGGCGAGACGGTCGCCATCGTCGGCGAGTCGGGTTCCGGCAAGTCGACGACCATGCACGCCGTGATCAACCTGCTGCCCGGCACCGGGCGGGTGACCGCGGGGTCCGTGCAGTGGGGTGGCCGAGAACTCGTCGGGCTCGGGCGCCGCGAGATGGAGCGCATCCGCGGCCGCGAGATCGGTCTCGTTCCGCAGGACCCGATGTCGAACCTCAACCCGGTGTGGTCGGTCGGGTTCCAGGTCGAGGAAGCGGTCCGCGCGAACGGACTCGCCACCGGCAAGAAGGAGGTGCGCGAGCGCGCGATCCAGGTACTCGAACAGGCCGGATTGCAGAACGCCGCCCAGCGCATGAAGCAGTTCCCGCACCAGTTCTCCGGCGGGATGAAGCAGCGAGCGCTCATCGGCATCGGCCTCGCCGCCAGTCCGCAGCTGCTGATCGCCGACGAGCCGACCTCAGCGCTCGACGTGACCGTGCAGCGCGTCGTCCTCGATCATCTGCAGGGGCTCACGCAGCAGCTGGGCACGGCCGTCGTCTTCATCACCCACGATCTCGGGCTCGCTGCTGAGCGCGCCGAGAAGCTCATCGTGATGTACAAGGGCAACATCGTGGAGTCGGGGCCGAGCCGAGAGATCCTCGAACGCCCGCAGCACCCGTACACCAAGCGGCTCGTCTCCGCGGCGCCGAGCCTGGCATCCCGTCGCATCGGTGCGGACGCCGAGCTCCCCACCGCGCCCACGCAGACGTTCGACCTCTCGGCACTCGCCGACGAGCCGAAGCCGACCGTGAAGCACGGCGAGCCGATGATCGAGGTCTCGGATCTGGGCAAGATCTACAAGATCCGGAAGGGCAACTTCGGATCGGAGGAGTTCCACGCGGTCGCCGGCGCATCGTTCTCGGTCAACCGCGGTGAGACCCTGGCCCTGGTCGGGGAATCCGGCTCCGGCAAATCCACCATCGCGAAGATGGTGCTGCAGCTCGAGAAGCCGTCGTCGGGCTCGATACGGATCGGCGGTCAGGAGACCGCGGATCTGTCGGGGCGGGGGCTCTTCGACCTCCGCCGCACGCTGCAGCCGGTATTCCAGGACCCGTACGGATCCCTCGACCCGCTCAACAACATCGCGAGCACCATCATGGAGCCCCTCAAGATCCACGACGTGGGTGATGCCGCGAGCCGGAAGGCGCGCGTCTACGAGTTGCTCGATCAGGTCGCCCTGCCGCGGGAACTGGCGACGCGCTACCCGAACGAGCTCTCGGGAGGGCAGCGGCAGCGCGTCGCCGTCGCGCGCGGGCTCGCCCTCAAGCCCGACATCCTCGTGCTCGACGAGGCGGTGTCGGCGCTCGACGTGCTGGTGCAGGCGCAGATCCTCGACCTGCTCGCGCAGCTGCAGCGCGAACTGGGACTCACGTATCTGTTCATCACCCACGACCTCGCCGTCGTGCGCCTCATCGCGGATCGTGTCTGCGTGATGCAGCAGGGCCGCATCGTGGAGCAGGCGACCACTGATGAGGTGTTCGAGAATCCGCAGGAGGAGTACACCAAGAACCTGCTCGCCGCGATTCCGGGCGCCCACATCGAGCTCGGGCAGCAGAGGTAGCGTGTTCAGCAACGCCCGCGCCTGTCTGGCACTCCGGACAGGCGCGGGCGTTCCTGCGTTGTCGCGAGGCGGGCGAACCGCTGGGATAGGGGAAGCGGGATGAGGCCCGCGATCCAGCACTTCAGCGAAAGGTCCAATGATGGCACTTCCCGGCGCACGCCCCGTCCGTTCCCCACGAGGCAGCGGGCTCTCTGCGAAGAGCTGGCAGACGGAGGCACCGCTGCGCATGCTCATGAACAATCTCGATCCAGAGGTGGCCGAGCGCCCCGACGACCTCGTCGTGTACGGCGGCACCGGCCGAGCGGCGCGGAGCTGGGAGGCGTTCGACGCCATCGTCGATACCCTGCGCGACCTGGAGGAGGACGAGACCCTGCTCGTGCAGTCGGGCAAGCCGGTCGGTGTCTTTCGCACGAACGTCTGGGCGCCCCGCGTCCTCATCGCGAACTCGAACCTCGTGGGGGACTGGGCGAACTGGCCCGAATTCCGCAAGCTCGAAGCCGAGGGCCTCATGATGTACGGCCAGATGACCGCCGGCTCCTGGATCTACATCGGCACGCAGGGCATTCTGCAGGGCACGTTCGAGACATTCGCCGCGGTCGCGCGCAAGCGCTTCGGCGGCACGCTCGCCGGGACCATCACCCTGACCGGCGGCTGCGGGGGAATGGGCGGAGCGCAGCCCCTCGCCGTCACCCTCAACGAGGGTGCGTGCCTCATCGTCGACGTCGACCAGAGTCGACTCGAACGCCGCGTCAGCAAGCGCTACCTCGACGAGGTCGTGACCAGCGTCGACGAGGCGCTCGCGAAGGTCCAGCAGGCGAAGGAGGAGCAGCGCGGGTGGTCCGTCGGACTCGTCGGGAACGCGGCCGAAGTGTTCCCCGAGATCCTGCGCCGGCACCGCGCCGGCGAGATCACCATCGATGTGGTCACCGATCAGACGAGCGCGCACGATCCGCTGAGCTACCTGCCGATCGGCTACGAAGTGGGGGAGCGGCTGCAGCGGGCCGAGGCGGATCCCGAGCAGTTCACCCGCGATGCGCAGGCCGCGATGGCGGCCCAGGTGCGGGCGATGGTCGAATTCCAGGACGCGGGCGCCGAGGTCTTCGACTACGGCAATTCCATCCGTGACGAGGCGCGCACCGGCGGGTACGACCGAGCATTCGAGTTTCCCGGGTTCGTGCCGGCCTACATCCGTCCGCTGTTCTGCGAGGGCCTCGGCCCGTTCCGCTGGGCGGCGCTCTCGGGAGACCCCGAAGACATCCGCGTGACGGACGAGGCGATCCTCGAGCTCTTCCCGGAGAACGAGCACCTGCACCGGTGGATTCGCGCGGCTCAGGATCGCGTGGAGTTCGAGGGACTGCCCGCGCGCATCTGCTGGCTCGGCTACGGCGACCGCGCGAAGGCGGCCGTGCGCTTCAACGAGCTCGTGGCCGAGGGCAGGCTGTCTGCTCCGATCGTGATCGGACGAGATCACCTCGACTCCGGGTCGGTCGCCTCGCCCTACCGCGAGACCGAATCGATGGCGGATGGCTCCGACGCCATCTCCGACTGGCCGTTGCTCAACGCCCTGACCGCCGCTTCGTCGGGGGCCACGTGGGTCTCGCTGCACCACGGCGGCGGCGTCGGCATCGGTCGTTCGCAGCATTCCGGCCAGGTCTCGGTCGCCGACGGCACGCCGCTCGCGGCGGAGAAGCTGCAGCGATTGCTGACGAACGACCCGGGCATGGGGGTGATCCGCCACGTCGATGCCGGCTACCAGCGGGCGGTCGACGTGGCGGGCGAGCGCGGCGTGCGCATCCCGGTGGCCCCCGTGATCCGCAACACCGACCAGGCCTGGTGACGCGATGACGCGATCGGCGAGCCTGCTCATCGACAACATCGGCGAACTCACCACGAACGACGATGCCGGGGGCGGTCGCCTGCACGATGCCGCCGTGCTGATCGAGCGGGATCGCATCGCGTGGGTCGGTGCGGCGGCCGACGCCCCCGCGGCCGACGAGCGCGTCGATGCCGCTGGGCGCGCGGTGCTGCCGGGGTGGGTCGACTCGCACACCCATCTCGTCTTCGCCGGCGACCGCACCGCCGAGTTCGAGGCTCGGATGGCGGGCGAGGCCTACGCCGCCGGTGGCATCAACGTCACGGTCGAGGCGACGCGCGCCGCGACTGATGCCGCGCTCGAGGCGAACCTCGAGCGACTGGTGGCCGAGGCGCGGCGCGGCGGCACCACGACGATCGAGACGAAGACGGGGTACGGCCTCACCGTGCGCGACGAGCAGCGCGCGGCCGTCATCGCGGGCCGGCATGTGGATGCCGTGACCTTCCTCGGCGCGCACGTGGTGCCCGCCGGCGCCGACCCCGAGGGGTACCTGGATCTCGTCACCGGGCCGATGCTCGACGCCGTCGCGCCGCACGTCAGCGCCGTTGATGTCTTCTGCGAGCGCGGTGCATTCGACGAGGCCGCGACGGAGCGGGTGCTCGCGGCCGCCGGGCGCGCAGGTCTCGCAACCCGCGTGCACGGCAATCAGCTCGGGCACGGACCGGGGGTGCGGCTCGCCGTCGGCGCTGGATCGCTCAGCGTCGATCATCTCGGGTTCCTCAGCGAGGATGATGTCTCCGCGCTGGCCGATTCCTGGGCCGAGTGGAGTGGGGGATCGGGACGCCGCGGCACGGTTGCGACGGTGCTCCCCGCGTGCGACCTCTCCACGCGGATGCCGCTGGCGCCCGCGAGAGCGCTGCTCGACGCGGGGGCGGTGCTCGCGATCGCCTCGAACGCGAACCCCGGCACCTCGTACACCAGCTCCATGGCGTTCTGCGTCGCGACGGCGGTGCTGCAGATGGGGGTGACCGTGCAGGAGGCGGTGCGCGCCGCCACGCTGGGCGGAGCCATCGCGCTCGGCATGGACCGAGACGGCTGGCGGGACCCCAGTGGCGCGGAGCAGGGCGCGGTCGGCGTGGTCGCGCCCGGTGCGCGGGCCGACCTGCAGCTGCTCGACGCGCCGTCAGTCACCCATCTCGCCTACCGGCCGGGGATGCCGCTGGTGCAGGGTGTGTGGCGGGCCGGGCAACGCATCGTGTGAGACGCCGCTCCATACGAGTGCTGGAGGGGTCCAGGAGGATCTGTCAGACAGATCGTCTCCACTTTTCCCAATGGGCGAGAGAGCCCCGCTAGGCTGCGAATGTTCAAACACCGGGCGCATCGACACCGTAGTGATGCGCGTTTCCCGGGTAGTGAGAGGGAAAAAGATTGAAGAAGACGATGATGTCTGCGGCCGCTCTGATGGGCGCCGCACTGCTGTTCACCGGGTGCGCCACGAGTAGCACCAGCGGTTCAGGCGAGGGCGGCGACGAGGGCGGTGACGCCATCATGATCGGCACGACCGACAAAGTCACGTCGCTCGATCCGGCCGGATCGTACGACAACGGATCGTTCGCGGTCATGAACCAGGTGTATCCGTCCCTGCTCAACAGCGAGTACGGCACCGCCGAGGTCACGCCGGACATCGCGGAGTCGGCCGAGTTCACCTCGCCCACCGAGTACACCGTGAAGCTCAAGAAGGGGCTGACATTCGCCAACGGCAACGACCTCACGTCGAGCGACGTGAAGTTCTCCTTCGACCGTCAGGTGGCGATCAACGACCCGAACGGCCCCGCGTCGCTGCTGGGCAACCTGGACAGCGTCGAGGCTCCCGACGACACCACGGTCGTGTTCACGCTCAAGAACGGCGACGACCAGGTCTGGCCGCTGATCCTCTCGAGCCCCGCCGCGCCGATCGTCGATGAAGACGTCTTCGCCGCCGATGCGCTCACCGGCGACGACGAGATCGTGTCGGGCAAAGCCTTCGCCGGCCAGTACGAGATCACCTCGTACAAGCTGAACGAGCTCATCGCGTACGCCCCGTTCGACGGCTACCAGGGCAACCTCGGCGAACCGGCGAACAGCGGCGTGAACGTCAAGTACTACGCCGATGCTTCGAATCTGAAGCTCGACATCGCGGGCGGGGCGATCGACGTCGCCTTCCGCTCGCTGTCGGCCACCGACAACGACGAACTGTCCAAGAACGACGACGTGAAGCTCGTCGAGGGCCCCGGCGGCGAGACCCGCTACATCGTGTTCAACTTCAACACGCAGCCCTACGGTGCGACCGCGCCCGACGCAGACCCGGCGAAGGCGATGGCCGTGCGCCAGGCCGCGGCCGACCTCGTCGACCGAGCGGCGATCGCGAAAGAGGTCTACAAAGACACGTACAGCCCGCTCTACTCGTTCGTGCCGGACGGCCTTCCGGGCGCGACCGAGCCGCTGAAGGAGATGTACGGCGACGGCGCCGGCGCACCCGACGCCGCGAAGGCCAAGCAGCGCCTCGAAGATGCGGGCGTCGAGACCCCGGTGCAACTCAGCCTGCAGTACAACGGGGATCACTACGGCCCGTCCTCCGGCGACGAGTACGCCATGGTGAAGACGCAGCTGGAGCAGGACGGACTCTTCGAGGTCGACCTGCAGCAGACGGAGTGGGTGCAGTACTCCAAGGATCGCACCGCCGACGTGTACCCGGCCTACCAGCTCGGCTGGTTCCCCGACTACTCGGATGCTGACAACTACCTCTCGCCGTTCTTCCTGAAGGAGAACTTCCTCGGGAACCACTACGACAACCCCGAGGTGAACGACCTGATCGTCGAGCAGCAGACGCAGACCGACGAGGGGAAGCGCATGGACGAGATCGGCAAGATCCAGGAACTCGTCGCGAACGATCTGTCGACGCTGCCGCTCCTGCAGGGCAAGCAGGTCGCCTACACGGGCACGGACGTCGAGGGCACCACGCTCGACGCATCGTTCAAGTTCCGGTACGCGCCGATCTCCAAGTAGCGCAGGCCGTGGCAGCGGGCTCCACCCTCGGGTCGGGGCCCGCTGCCATGGACCGACGCGAACAGGCTCTCACATGACTGCTCCCGCACCTGTCGTCGCGGCGCGACGCGCCCCGACCGGAGGTGGGCTCGGACGCTACGTCCTGATCCGCCTCCTGCTCATCATCCCGACCGTGTTCATCCTCGTCACCGTCGTCTTCTTCCTCATGCGCCTCACCGGCGACCCCATCACGGCAGCCCTCGGCGGGCGGCTCCCTCCCGACCAGCTCGCCGAGCGAGTGCACGAGGCGGGATTCGACCGACCGCTGATCGTGCAGTACCTCGACTACCTCGGCGGCATCTTCCGCGGAGATTTCGGCACGTCGATCACGGACAACCGCCCCGTCATCGAGATCCTGTTCCAGTACGGCTCCGCCACGCTCGAACTCGTCTTCTACGCGCTGATCGTCGCGTTCGTCATCAGCATTCCGCTCGGGCTCATCGCCGCATACCGGCGCGACCGCTGGCAGGACGCGGTGCTCCGCATCATGGCGATCCTCGCGTACGCGACGCCGATCTTCTTCGTCGGGCTGCTCCTCAAGCTCGTGTTCTCCGTCTGGCTCGGCTGGCTCCCGGTCGCGGGCCGCGCCGGCACGCGCACCGAGCTCGTCATGGGCGGCGTGGATGCGCCGACCGGCATCTACCTGCTCGATGCGCTTCGACTCGGCGACATGCAACTGGTCGGCGACGTGCTCTGGCACGCCGTGCTCCCCTCGGTCGCCCTGGGCCTGCTCACCGCCGGGGTGTTCCTGAGGCTCATCCGCACGAACGTCATCGGCACCTTCGGGCAGCAGTTCGTCACGAGCGGTCGTTCTCGCGGCGTGAGCGAGTACCGGCTCCTCACCAAGCACGCCTTCCGGCCCGCACTGATTCCGATCATCACGGTCATGGGCATGCAAGTCGCACTGCTGCTCGCGGGAGCCGTGCTGACCGAGACGACATTCGAATGGAAGGGGCTCGGGTTCATGCTCGCCGAGTACCTCAAAGCGCGCGATTTCGTGGCGGTGCAGGGCATCGTCGTGATGATCGCGGTCATCGTCGCCGTCACGAACTTCGTCGTCGACCTCGTCGCGGCCGCCGTCGACCCGAGGGTGAGGTACTGAACATGAGTATGCAAGATCTCCCCACGCCGTCGACTGCGACGCTCGCCGTCGCCGTCCCGCAGGGCCGACGAGTGCGCGACCGTCTGCCGGTGCTCACCCAACTGCGGCAGAGCGTCGGACTGCAGCGCGGCATGCTCGTCACCGGGCTCGCGCTCACGGCGCTGTTCGTGCTGCTGGCCCTCCTCGCCCCCCTGATCGCGCCCTACGGGTGGGCGCAGCAGTCGGTCGACGGCGTCGCGTTCGGCACCCAGCAGGCTCCGAATGCGACGAACCTGCTCGGCACCACGGTCTCGGGATTCGACGTGCTGTCGCGCGTGATCTGGGGCGCCCAGACCGCGCTGTTCGTCATCGCCGCCGCGATCCTGTGCTCGATCTTCCTCGGCATCGCGCTGGGTCTCGTCTCGGGGTACTTCGGCGGCTGGCTCGACCGCATCCTCGTCGTGCTCTGCGATGCCATCTACGCATTCCCGTCGTTGCTGCTCGCGATCGTCATGTCGATCGTGATCAGCCGCGGCCAGTCGACGCTGTTCGGCGGCATCCTCGCCACGGCGCTCTCCATCACGGTCGTGTTCGTGCCGCAGTACTTCCGCGTCATCCGCGCTGAGGTGGTGCGCGTGCGCTCCGAACCCTTCGTCGAGGCCGCACGCGTGATCGGCGTGCCGACCCGCCGCATTCTCATGCGGCACGTGCTGCGCAACTCGGTGCGGTCGCTGCCCGTCGTCGTCACGCTCAACGCCTCCGAGGCGCTGCTGACGCTCGCCGGGCTCGGCTTCCTCGGCTTCGGCATCGAAGCCACCTCGGCAGCGGAGTGGGGGTACGACCTGAACCGCTCGGTCGCGGATGTCACGAGCGGCATCTGGTGGACGAGCGTCTTCCCCGGCGTCGCCATCGTGCTCGTGGTGCTCGGCATCACGCTCGTCGGTGAGAGCCTCAACGATCTGTCAGACCCGCGACTGCGTCAGCGCCGCCGGGCAAAGGGAGCATCATGAATCGCATCGCCGAGATCACCGACCTCCGGGTGCGGTTCGCGACCGACGGGGAACCGGTCGACGCGGTCAAGGGCATCAGCCTCTCGGCCAGCGCCGGCGAGGTGCTGGCGATCGTCGGCGAATCGGGGTCTGGCAAGACCGTGACCGCGAATGCGCTGCTCGGGCTGCTCCCGGAGACCGCGACGATGTCGGGCGCGGTGATCGTGCGGTCTCGCGCCGGTGACGAGACCGACGTCGTCCACGCCTCCCATGCCGCGATGCGCGATATGCGCGGGAACGCCGCGGCAATGGTGTTCCAGGAGCCCTCGACGGCGCTGAATCCGGTGTACACCGTCGGGTGGCAGATCGCCGAAGGGTTGCGCGCCCACGGCCGCATCGGCAAGAAGGCGGCGCGGGCGCAGGCCATCGACATTCTCCGCCGCGTCGGGATCCCCGATCCCGAGCGTCGGGTCGATGAGTACCCGCACCAGTTCTCCGGCGGGCAGAAGCAGCGCATCGTGATCGCCATGGCGCTCGTGCTCAACGCCGGCCTCATCGTCGCCGACGAGCCCACTACCGCGCTCGATGTCACGGTGCAGGCCGAGATCCTCGAACTGCTGCGCATCTGCCGCGATGAATTCGGTGCGACGATCGTGCTCATCACGCACAACATGGGCGTCGTCGCCGACCTCGCCGATCGCGTCATCGTGATGTACCGCGGCGAGATCATCGAGGAAGCGCCGGTCGCCGAGCTCTTCAGCGCTCCGCAGGAGCAGTACACCCGCGACCTGCTGGCGGCCGTGCCGCACGTCGGCCACGGCAAATCGCTCACCCAGGCGCGCGAGGCGGGCGACGTCGTCGCCGAGTCCTCCGAACGCGACACCACCGGGCACCTCATCGTCGCCGAGAACGCCCAGATCGGGTACCCCTCCCGCTTCGGGCGGGGCGCCGTGGTCGCGGTGCACGGCGTCGACTTCTCCGTCGCACCCGGCGAAGTGGTGGGGCTCGTCGGCGAGTCGGGATCGGGCAAGACCACGATCGGCCGCGCCGTCGTCGGCCTGACGAAGGTCGTCGACGGGTCGCTGCGAGTGCTCGGCCTCGAGATGCGCGATGTGCAGCAGCGCTCGCTCGCGCCGCTGCGGCCCGACATCGGATTCGTGTTCCAGGATCCGGCGACGAGTTTCAATCCGCTGCTCTCGATCGCCGAGTGCATCGCCGAGCCGTTGATCGTGCACGGCCGCGCGTCGAGCCAATCCGCCGCGCGGGGTCGCGTCGACGAGCTGCTCGACGCGGTGCGCCTGCCCGCGAGCTTCGGCGATCGCTTCCCGCACGAGCTCTCAGGCGGGCAGCGCCAGCGGGCCTCGCTCGCCCGGGCGCTCGCGCTCGATCCGAAGCTGCTCATCGCCGACGAGCCCACCAGCGCCCTCGACGTCTCCGTGCAGGCGACGGTGCTCGAACTGTTCGTGCAGTTGCAGGCGGAGCTCGGGTTCGCGTCGCTCTTCATCAGCCACGATCTCGCCGTCATCGACGCGGTCTCCGATCGCATCATCGTGCTGCAGCAGGGACGGATCATGGAGCAGGGAACGACGGCCCAGGTGCTGAGCCGCCCGCAGAATCAGTACACGCAGGAGCTCCTCGCCGCGATCCCGGTGCCCGATCCGGCGGAGCAGCGTCGCCGGCGCGAGGCCGCACGTGCCCGCAAGCTGCGTGCGTAACGCCCGCAGCAGGGCAGACAATCGTCGAGGCCGGGCCGTGCGGCACGCACGTACACCCGGCCTCGACTCAGTATTCGCGGGTCGTTCTCGAAGAGACCCGCTAGAATAGTGCGTCGGCGTCTTTCGGCGCCACCGCGGGGCGATCCCGCTCCGTGGCCGGCATCCCGCCGCGCCGACGCTCACTCGTCTCGTTAGGACTCTACTACTTATGGCTCTCGCCACTCGCGATGACCTCCGCAACGTCGCCATCGTCGCACACGTCGACCATGGCAAGACCACCCTCGTCGACGCCATGCTGCGTCAGACCAACTCCTTCGACGCGCACACCGAGGTCGACGATCGGGTCATGGACTCGAACGACCTCGAGCGCGAGAAGGGCATCACCATTCTGGCCAAGAACACGGCCATCACCTACGAGGGCGAGCACGCCACCGGCGGGCCCATCATCATCAACGTCGTCGATACGCCCGGCCACGCCGACTTCGGCGGCGAGGTGGAGCGCGCGCTCTCGATGGTCGACGGAGTCGTGCTCCTCGTCGACGCCTCCGAGGGCCCGCTGCCCCAGACGCGCTTCGTGCTGCGCAAGGCGCTCGAGTCGAAGCTCCCCGTGATCCTCGCGGTGAACAAGACCGACCGCCCCGACGCGCGCATCGAAGAGGTCGAGGGCGAGGCGCAGGACCTCCTGCTCGGTCTCGCATCCGACCTCTCGGAGGATCACCCTGACATCGACGTCGACGCCGTGCTCGACGTGCCGACCGTGTACCTCTCGGGTCGCGCCGGTGCCGCCTCGCACGAGCGTCCCGGCGACGGCGAACTGCCGAACAACCCGGATCTCGAGCCCCTCTTCCAGACGATCCTGGAGCGCGTGCCGGCGCCCCAGTTCGACGACACGTTCCCGCTGCAGGCGCACGTCACGAACCTCGACTCGTCGCCCTTCCTCGGCCGCATCGCGCTGCTGCGCGTGCACCACGGCTGGATCAAGAAGGGCGAGACCGTCGCCTGGGTGCGCCACGACGGCAATGTGCAGAACGTGCGCGTCACCGAGCTCATGCTCACGAAGGCGCTCACCCGTTTCCCCGCCGAGAAGGCTGGCCCCGGCGACATTGTCGCGATGGCCGGCATTCCCGAGATCACCATCGGCGAGACGATCGCCGACGCCGAAGACGTGCGACCCCTGCCCGTCATCACGGTCGACGAGCCCGCGATCTCGATGACCATCGGCGCGAACACGTCGCCGCTCGTCGGCAAGGTGAAGGGCCACAAGCTCACCGCGCGCATGATCAAGGACCGCCTCGATCGCGAGCTCATCGGCAACGTGTCGCTGCGCGTGCTCGACGTCGGTCGTCCCGACGCGTGGGAGGTGCAGGGTCGTGGAGAGCTCGCACTCGCGATCCTCGTCGAGAACATGCGCCGCGAAGGCTTCGAGCTCACCGTCGGCAAGCCCCAGGTGGTCACCAAGGAGATCGACGGCAAGAAGCACGAGCCCTACGAGCACCTCACCATCGACACCCCTGAAGAGCACCTCGGTGCGATCACGCAGCTGCTCGCAGCGCGCAAGGGGCGCATGGAGAACATGGTGAACAACGGCACCGGCTGGGTGCGCATGGAGTTCATCGTTCCCGCTCGCGGTCTCATCGGCTTCCGCTCGGAGTTCATGACCATCACTCGCGGCACCGGCATCGCGAACGCGATCTCGCACGGCTACGGCGAATGGGCCGGAACGATCACGACCCGCAACAACGGGTCGATCGTCTCCGACCGCTCGGGTGTCGTGACGCCGTTCGCGATCATCAACCTCCAGGAGCGCATGAGCTTCTTCGTGCAGCCCACCGAAGAGGTCTACGAGGGCATGGTCATCGGCGAGAACTCGCGCTCCGAAGACATGGACGTGAACATCACCAAGGAGAAGAAGCTGACGAACATGCGTTCGGCTGCTGCGGACACCTTCGAGTCGATGACGCCGCCCCGCAAGCTCACGCTGGAGGAGTGCCTGGAGTTCGCCCGCGAGGACGAGTGCGTCGAGGTGACGCCCGAGAACGTGCGCATTCGCAAGGTCGAGCTCGCAGCGACCCTGCGTGCCCGCTCGGCATCGCGTCTCAAGAACCAGAAGTAGCACGGGTTCGCCCGGAGGGCCCCGACTCGCGCAGGGGCGCGGACCGGGGCCCTCGTGCTGTTCGGGACGCTCGACGCGCTCCGAGGGCCGGTCGTAGGATCGGATCATGTCGATCATTCACCGCACCACCCTGAGCCCGTCCAAGTACGATCTGCTCGCAGCGTGGCTGCCGGCGCAGCCGTGGTTCGCGGGCGATGCCGCACGACTCGCGCCCGTCGGCGCCTACCGCTTCGACGATCCCGAAGGCGAGGTCGGCCTCGAGGGTCACGTGCTCACCGCGGGTGATGAAGTCGTGTACCACGTGCCGCTCGCCTACCGCGGGGCCGCGTTGGACGACGGTGACGACTTCGTCGTCGGAACCATGGAGCACGGGGTGCTCGGTACGCGCTGGGCGTACGACGCGATCGGCGATCCGGTCTTCCGCGCAGTGCTCTCCGGCGCGATCGTGCGCGGCGAGCACGGCAGTCGTGAGTTCACGCAGGATGCCGAGGGGAACGCGGCCGAGCGCGAACCCTCGGTGCGGGTGCGGGGCACCGGGTCCGCGGGCGAACCCGTGCCCAGCCTCGCAGCGGTGCGGGTGCTCTCGGAGGGGGCGGCGACGATCGCCGAGACGGAGTTCGCTCGGCTCGCCGTGCACCGCGCGGTGGCGGTCGACGCCGGGGACGATCCCGTGGGCACGCTGAGCCTCCGAGGCGAGTGGCCGGGCGCGGTCCACGCGCTCCTGGCGTCGCTCACCGTCTGACGCCGCTGCACCGCTCCATCGCACGCCCACCGCTCCGCCGCACGCCCACTTCTCGGAGCGGGGTCACTTCAGGAGCGTGTTGCTCATCGATGAGGCTCGACACGCTCCGAAAGTGACCCCGCTCGCAGAGGGGAGGGAGGGGCGACACGTCCGGAGCGCCCCCGTTTTCGTGATTCGCAGGGAAACCGCTAGAGTATTCCTTGCGTGAAACACGCAATCGGGATGTGGCGCAGCTTGGTAGCGCACGTCGTTCGGGACGACGGGGTCGCAGGTTCAAATCCTGTCATCCCGACGGAAACGGCCCGGAACTGCGTTGAGAAATCAACGGGGTTCCGGGCCGTTGTCGTATGCTGAGGCCCATCGGGGCAGCGGCGGGAGGAGCGCACATGGAGCACGCAGACCGTGTTCGGGCGCTGCTCGTCTCCGAGCAGGATCGCATCGGCGCGCGCGTGTCGAAGCTGGAGCACGACATCGCCGCGTTGACGAGCGCTCGACGAAGCGCGGTGGACGACGACGAGCACGATCCCGACGGCGAGCCGTTGTCGGCGAGATGGTCGCTACTCGCCGGCCTGCTCGACTCCGCTCGCGACGACGCCCGACAAGCCGCGGACGCGCTGCGGCGGCTCGACGCTGGCACGTACGGCGTGTGCGCGCAGTGCGGAGAGCCGATTCCCGTCGGCCAGCTCGAGGTGCGCCCGTTTCGCGAGCGCTGCGTCGCCTGCACACCCTAGGGCTGCGAATCAGCGTGCTGGTGCCGCTGCTGTCGAGGCGGGCGCACCGAGTCGCCCGCGCAGCACCGACCGCGGCATCCAACGGGCCCTGGCGCGGCGCGCGGGGCCGGCCCCGTCGCGCAACGCCGTGACGGTCGCGTCGAGATCGCGTTCCATATCGGAGCGGCGGTCGGATTCACGACCGGAGTCATCCGCGTCATCCGCGTCATCCGAGACATCCGAGACGTCCGAGACATCCGAGACATCCGCGCCGTCGCTCGGAGCTTCGCCTCTGGGAGAACCCGCGCCATAGCGCTCGGCCGACATCGCTGCGGCGATCCTGCGCGCCGCGAGAGCCGGCGCTCCGGTGAGTACCCCCGCGCGCTCCCAGTGCTCGAGCAGGGCGTCCGAGGTCTGCGCGCGCGGGGCAGCAGCCCCGTCGACCGCGTCGAAGCCGAGATCGGAGGCCGTATCGCGCAACTCCTCCCATGCAGCTGACGCCGGAGCAGTGGCGCTGCGCATCGCGCGCACTCGGCGTCGTCTGCGCCGGCCCCGTCGAGCGGCGGGAACGCTCAGTGCCGCACCGAGGAGCAGCAGTGCTCCGGCTGCGGTCGCGAGCATGCTCGGCAGCGTCGCCGGCGCCGAAGGGCTGCTGTCGGTTTCGGCGCCAGCTGCGGTCGCCTCCGCGGGAGCATCCGGGGTATCCTCGGTCGGTTGGGTGAGATCCGTCGGCTGGTCCGCCGGTGCGGAGGTCGGGTCCGGCGCGTCACTCGGATCCGCGCCCGACGCCCCGTCTCCGTCCGCCAGTGCCCCCGCTCCGCCCGGTGTCGGTTCGAAGGCCACCCAACCGAGGTCATCGACGTAGATCTCCGGCCAGGCATGCAGTTCGCGCCCCAGCACGACCGTCGTCTCGTCGGCCTCCGCGCGGCTCGCGTACCCCACGGCCACGCGGGTCGGTACGCCGAGCTCTCGAGCCATGACGGCGAAGGTCGCGGCGTAGTGCACGCAGAAGCCCTGTCGCGTCTCCAGAAACTCCGTCATGACGGCATAGGGATCGTCGGGGTCGGCGCCCGGCTGATACGGCGCGGCCTCGTCGTAGCTGAACGCTCCGCTGCGGAACCAGTCCTGAAGCGCCCGGCCGACCGCGATCCGGCTCGTTCGCCCGGCGGCCACATCAGCGGCCGCCGAGGACACCGCATCGGGAATCCCATCGGGAAGTGCGAGGTAGGGGGTGATCGGTGCGCCGGCCTCCGGGTCCCGGATCAGGGCGGTTGCGCTCTCCGGCATCGAGGCGAGCCCGTCCGCCGGCAACTGGCCCGCGTCGAGGGGAGCGGCCTCGGCGGTGTAGCGGTACCCGCGCCGGGTGATATCGCGTTCGGTCTGCGCCGTGTTGGACGCCGCCGACCACCACCACCGCTCGGCCTGGAACTCGTCTCCGTCACGGCTCGGATGCACGACGGTGGTGGATTGCGGCAGCGGGAGCCACGAACTCAGCAGCCCGTCGATGGTGATGGTCACCGTGCGCGCGGGCGCGGGCGGTGCCGAATCCGTAGCGGTCGGCGGCAGCTGCGCCGGTGACCGCTCCTCGCTCACGTCGGCGCGATTCGCCGCGAGTTCCTGCTGGGGTCGCCACTGCCCGCCGTCGAACTCTGCGAGCGTCGCGAGCGTGAACCGCAGCGGCCCAGGAGCCGAGCTCGTGAAACTGAACGCTGCGGCGCTGCTGCGCTCCTGGAGATCCTCCGCCAGCGCGAGCGTCACGTCGGGAACCGTTCGCGACACGGGTGAGGGGAAGAGCGAGTCGTTCCACACGCGGTCCTGCGTCGCGGGGGTGATGGCCATCGCGCCGACGGCGAGCGCTCCCGCGAGGAGGCCGGCTCCGATGCCGTGCCACCTCGGTGATCCAGAGCCGACCCACGCGAGGAGGCCCAGCATCAGGAGCGACGCGCTCCACGCGGTGATGCCGATCGAGACTCCGGTGACGGCTGCCGGGACGAGGAGCACGAGTGCGACGAGTGCTCCG
Source organism: Leucobacter alluvii (assembly GCF_039530485.1). NCBI lineage: Bacteria > Bacillati > Actinomycetota > Actinomycetes > Micrococcales > Microbacteriaceae > Leucobacter > Leucobacter alluvii. Next base: position 262,268 of record NZ_BAAAOP010000001.1, read on the forward strand.
GCGAGCAGCGGAGATTCGGTCAGTACGAGCAGCAGGGTCGTCGCCCCTGCGACGAGCAGCACGGTCGCGAGGAGCAGCTCGGTCAGCGGTCCGGAAACGACGAGCGGCGCCGAACCTCCGACGATGCGTACCTGCACCTGCTCGAAGACCGCGGCAGGTTCGATCCACCAGTCGACGGCCCGGCCGCTGGTGACGAGGAGCGCGGCCCATACTCCAAGGCCGGCTGCGAAGCCGGTCATGCCAGCCAGAGCGCCGCGCTTCGGCCGCCCGGCCCGCACGGCGCAGGCGGCCGCGATGGTCGCTCCGATGATGCCGACGGCGGACGGCCACCAGGATCCCCAGACGAACACGCGGGTGAGCGCCGACAGCGCTACGATCCAGAGCAGCAGCAGCAGGCCTCCGGCGATCCACAACCGAGGCGGCGACATGCGATCGTCTGCCGCGACCGTGCCAGGCGGGGCCGCACTCCGCCCGGTTGCGGCCGGCCCGCGGCCCGCGCGCCGCAGCGCACTCATGACGGCTCCCGCACCGGAAGCGCTCGCCAGGCGCCGGGCAGCGCGCCCTGCGCGGCCCCCACTGTGATGAGCGTGCCGCCGGCCCCAGACATCTCGAGAGCGCGCATGAGCCGGCGGTGCACGATCCCGGTGACCACGATCCCGGGGAGCAGCTCCGCCGTCGCCTCGTCCGCGTCGTCGTCGGCCTCGCACCGTGCTGCTGCGAGCGCTCGCAGCAGCACGTCGACGTCTCCGCTGATCGCGGCAGGCTGCCCCGCGCACCGCACCTCGACGACGTGGCCGGAGCGCGCCCAGTGGATGACGATCGCGGCGGCAGCCGAGACGGCGACCTCGAACTCTGCATCCGATCGGTAGGCGTCGGCGTCGCAGTCGACGCGGAGCGCCCGCTCGGAGCGTGTCGCAGGCTCAGGGAGGTTCACGAGCCACTCGCCCTGCCTGGCGCTCTGCTTCCAGTTGATCTGCCGGGAGGCGTCACCACGACGGTACTCGCGGAGCGCGCCTCCGCCGATGCCCCCGTCGCCGATGCCGTTCGCCGCGGTTCCCGCATCACCGCCGAACGACGCGGTCACCTCGGCTTCGAGCAGCTCGGAGAGCCCCGGGAGGGCGCGGGGAAGGACGGTCGCCGGGGCGACGGCGTGCGTCTGCGCGTCGAATCGCACGAGGCCCAGGGGGTCCACGATGCCGACGGCGGTCACGCGCACCTCCTGCGGCCCTCGCGCGCTCGCGTGCCAGTCGAAGACGCCGACGGCATCGGATCCTCGCACCCACCGCAGTGGCATGGAAGCCTGCCGGCCGGCCGCATCCCACACGAGGCGACCCGGCGCCGTCCACGGCAGCCGGTGGGAGACGGTGGCCGTGCACACCACGATCGAGCCGACGAACGGTGCGGGCTCGTCGAGTCGAACCCGCACGTCGAAGCGAGCGAGCAGACCGCTGACCAGGGCGCAGGCGAGTGCGACGACGACGAGTGCTGCGAGCAACCAGGCGAGGTACCAGACATCGCGCAGGCCGATCGCGTACCAGCTCGCCCCGAGCAGACCAGCGCCGAGTGCGCACCCCCAGCCGCGAGGCGTCAGCGTTGCCGACCAGCCCGGGGATTCCGCGCGGCTGTCGCGCATCACCGGAGCGGGGTTCGAGCGACGATCTCCTCGACGATCTCGGTCGCGGCCAGTGCGGCCTCGTCGGCGCGGGCGAACCTGCCGCGCGGCACGAGGCGGTGCGAGAGCACCGTCGTCGCGAGGGCGGCGACATCGTCGGGTGACACGAAGTCGCGCCCGAGCACGGCTGCCCTCGCCCGGCTCATCCGGCTCAGGTGCACGGAGGCGCGCGGGCTGGCGCCGAGCGCGACGCCGCCGTGGCCGCGCGTCGCATTGATGAGGTCGACGATGTAGGCTCCGACCTCCGCGGAGAGGTGCACGCTGGCGACCGCGCGCTGCGCGGCTCGCACCTCCTCCACCGATGCGATGGGCGGGACGACGTCGCGGCGATCCTGATCCGACTTCGCGAGCAGCATGCGCAGCTCGGACGCGGGATCGGGGTACCCGAGCGAGATGCGCGTCATGAAACGGTCGCGTTGCGCCTCCGGGAGCGCGAAGGTCCCCTCCATGTCCTGCGGGTTCTGCGTCGCGACGACGACGAAGAGGTCGGGGAGGCGGTGGGTGCTGCCGTCGACCGTCACCGACCGCTCCTCCATGGCTTCGAGCAGCGCGGACTGCGTTTTCGGCGTGGCCCGGTTCACCTCGTCGCCGATCACGATGTTCGCGAAGATCGGCCCGGGGTGGAACTGGAAGCGACGGCTCTCCTGGTCGTACACCGAGAGGCCGGTCACGTCGGTCGGGAGCATGTCCGATGTGAACTGGATGCGGCGCGCATCGGCGCTGATGGATCGTGCGAGGGCCGTCGCGAGCGTCGTCTTGCCCACTCCCGGAACGTCTTCGAGGAGGAGGTGGCCGCCCGCGAAAACGGTCGTGACCACCGTCTCGATCATCCCTCGCTGACCTTGGATGACCTGCGCGAGCGTATCGCCGATGCGCTGCGCGAGTACGCTCGGAGGCACTGCCTGGGCGGGTGCGGCCGGGACCGGCTCGTGCGACAGTTCGGTCATCGACATGGCGGCCGCCCCTCTTCAGTCCAGTGACAGGCAGCTTGCCACACCACCCCGGGAATTGCCGGGTTGCGCGCATTTCGGCTCGCGGGCAGCGGGAGCCGGGGGAGCGGCCTAGACGCTGCCGCCGAGTTCTCCGGTCAATCGTTCGTGCATGGTGCGGCTGTCTGGGTTCATGCCGACGAACTCGACGGCCGCCCCGTACTGCGCGTACTTGGTCTCGATCGCGTCGAGCGCGGCGACCGTCGACGCATCCCAGACATGCGCCGCGGTCAGGTCGATGACGACGCGCGGGGGGTCGCTGTGGTACTCGAAGAGCGTGGTCAGATCGTTGCTCGATGCGAAGAAGAGCTCGCCCGTGACGGTGTAGTGAGCGATCGCGCCGGCGACACCGTGCTCGTCGCGCAGCTCGCGGCGCACGTCGACCACGCGCGCGACCCTGCGGGCGAAGAGCACCGAGGCGATCAGTACGCCCCCGATCACGCCGATCGCGAGGTTGTGCGTCGCCACCACCAGTGCGACGGTCGCGACCATGACGAGCGTTTCGCTGCGCGGGAGACGGCGCAGCGTGGCCGGCGCGATCGAGTGCCAGTCGAACGCGCCGATCGAGACCATGATCATGACGGCGACGAGCGCGGCCATCGGAATCAGCGCGACGATGTCGCCGAGCGCCACGATCAGCACGAGCAGGAAGACGCCGGCGAGGAACGTCGAGATGCGGGTGCGCGCGCCCGATGCCTTGACGTTGATCATCGTCTGCCCGATGACGGCGCAGCCGCCCATGCCGCCGAAGATGCCCGACATCATGTTCGCGACCCCCTGGCCCCAGCTCTCGCGCGTCTTGTTCGAGTGGGTATCGGTGATCTCGTCCACGAGCTTCGCCGTCATCAGAGACTCCATCAGCCCGACCAGCGCCATCGCGCACGCGAACGGGGCGATGATGGTGAAGGTCTCCCACGTCAGCGGAACGTCCGGGATGAAGAGCTCGGGGAGACTCCGCGGCAGTTCGCCCTGGTCGCCGACGGTCGGGACGGCGATGCGCGCGGAGACGACGACGACGGTGACGGCGATGACCGCGATCAGCGGCGCCGGCACGACCTTCGTGATCCTCGGGAAGACGACGAGGATCGCGATGCCGAGCACGACGAGCGGGTAGACGAGCCACGGCACGCCGATGAGGTGGGGCAGCTGCGACATGAAGACGAGGATCGCCAGAGCGTTCACGAACCCCACCATCACGCTGCGGGGAATGAAGCGCATGAGCTTCGCGACGCCGCAGGCGGCGAGCACGATCTGGAAGACACCGGCGAGGATGACCGTCGCGATGAACATGTCCATGCCGTAGGTGGGAGCCACCGGAGCGATCACGAGCGCCACGGCCCCGGTCGCTGCGGTGACCATCGCCGGCCGGCCGCCCACGAAGGCGATGGTGATGGCCATGATGAACGAGGAGAAGAGGCCGACCTTCGGGTCGACGCCGGCGATGACCGAGAAGGCGATCGCCTCGGGGATCAGGGCGAGAGCGACGACCAACCCGGCGAGGGCCTCCCGCGTCAGCAGGCGCGGCGACCGCAGTGCGGTGAGCACCGAGGGATCGGCGCGGTATCGGACGCGGTCGTCAGTCACTGAGCGGTTCACCCGACCACTGTAATGCCCCGCGGGGTCGGCGGTTTCCATGCCGGCGGAACGCGCGTCAAGGGGGAGCGCGCACGGCGGGCGCTGAGTAGACTTCGGATGAAGCCGCTGGGAGGTGCGATGACCGGAATGCAGGATTTGACCGGAGGGCGCGAGCTCGTGATGGTGTCGAACCGATTGCCCGTTGACCGGGTGGTGGCGGCAGACGGGACGACGTCCTGGCGCACGTCGCCGGGCGGTCTCGTGACGGCCGTCGAGCCGATCGTGGAGCAGCTCGGCTGCGTCTGGGTCGGCTGGGCCGGGAGCGAGGACGAGCACATCGAGCCGTTCGAGATCGGCCGCATGCGGCTCGAGCCCGTCGAGCTCTCGCACGACGATGTCGAGCGCTACTACGAGGGGTTCTCGAACGGCACCCTGTGGCCGCTGTACCACGACGTGATCGCGCCGCCCGAGTATCACCGTCACTGGTGGGACCGGTACGTCAAGGTCAATCGACGCTTCGCCGAACGCGTGGCCGAGACCGCGGCTCAAGGAGCGGTCGCCTGGATCCACGACTACCAGCTGCAGCTCGTACCGGCCATGCTGCGGGAGCTGCGCCCCGATCTCACGATCGGGTTCTTCCTCCACATCCCCTTCCCGCCGCGCGGGCTCTTCGAGCAGCTGCCCTGGCGTCGCAGCATCATCCAAGGGCTGCTCGGGGCGGACGTCATCGGCTTCCAGCGCGTTCCCGACGCGATCAGCTTCCGCACGATCGCCGAGCGCTACACGCACACCCAGGCGCTCGGCAACACGATGGTGCTCCCGGCCACGCCGGATGCCCCGGGGCGCACGGTGCTCGCGCAGGAGTTCCCCATCTCGATCGATGCAGCGGCGTTCGCCGAAGTGGCGCGGCGCCCCGAGACGCAGCAGCGCGCTCGCGAGATCAGGGCCGAACTCGGCGACCCGAAGACGGTGATGCTGGGCGTCGACCGGCTCGACTACACGAAGGGCATTCGTCACCGCCTGAAGGCGTTCGACGAGTTGCTCGCCGACGACGAGATCGATGCATCGAACATCGTGCTCGTGCAGGTGGCGAGCCCGAGCCGCGAGCAGGTCGACGCGTACCGTCAGCTGCGCAACGAGGTCGAGCTCACCGTCGGCCGGCTGAACGGCGAGCGGGGCACGATCGGCCACTCTCCGCTCGTGTACCTGCATCGCGGGTATTCCCGCGAGGAGATGGTGGCGCTGTATCTCGCGGCCGACGTGCTGCTCGTCACGCCGCTGCGCGACGGGATGAACCTCGTGGCGAAGGAGTACGTCGCCTGTCGCGAGGACGAGCAGGGCGTGCTCGTCCTGAGCGAGTTCGCGGGCGCCGCCGATGAGCTGAAGGATGCGCTGCTCGTGAATCCGCACGACATCGAGGGCTTGAAGGCCGCGTTCCTCCGGGCGACGCACATGCCGCAGGAGGAGCAGCGCCGGCGCATGCAGGGGATGCGGCGCGCAGTGCACGACAACGACGTCGAGCACTGGGCCTCCGCGTTCCTCGGGTCGATGACCTCGATCTCCGAGACCCGGGCGACGGCGCAGGCGAATGGCACGGCCGAGGGAGCGACCGGACCGGTCTCGCTGGTGCCGCAGGCGTTCGTCCCGCGCAGCGTCGGTGACCGGCTCCGGCGCATCGCGACGGCGTCATCACTGCTCGTGGCGACCGACTTCGACGGCACGATCGCTCCGATCGTGCCTCGGCCGCAGGACGCGCGGATGCTGCCCAGGGCGCGGCAGGCGCTGGAGATGCTGAGTGCTGCGCCCGGCGTGCGCGTGGCCCTGCTGACCGGGCGCTCGCTGGGCGGGCTGGCCGACACCGGCACCGGCAGCGAGGGGTGGATCGTCTCCGGGTCCCACGGTTCTGAGCTCACGGGATTCGATGTCTCAGGAGTCGTCGGGACGAACGGCTCGGGGGAGCCGACCGATGAGGAATCCGATCGACTCGATCGCATCACCCGGCGTTTCGAGCGCGTGCTCGGGTCCGAGCCCGGCGTGCGCCTCGAGCGCAAGCCGTTCGGCGTCGCCGTGCACACGCGGGAAGTCGCGGACCCAGAGTACGGCCGCGAATTGCTCGCTGCGGCCGTCGAATTCGGCGTCGCGGAGGGGCTGCACGTGCGTGAGGGCAAGCAGGTCCGCGAGTTCTCGGTACGCGCTTCCGACAAGGGAACGGTGCTGCAGACCATTCGCGAGGCGCTTCCGCCGGGGCCGGTGCTCTTCATCGGCGACGACGTCACCGATGAAGACGCGTTCGCGGTGCTCGGTCCCGACGATCTGGGCATCAAAGTCGGCGAGGGGGAGACGGCCGCCACGGGCCGAGTGCCAGACCCGGCTGCCGTCGCGGCGGTGCTCGCGCGCCTCGTCGAGTTGCGCACCGGCATCGTCATCGGCTCCGACTGAGTCGCCTCTCGCCGAGCGCGTGCGAGTACGGCTCGCCTCGGACCGAGCGCGTGCGAATACTGATGGGCGCCTGCGAAATCAACCCCGCTGACAGCATCGGGCGCCGAGCAATACGCTCGTCAGTGAATCGATGATCAACCATGATCGGTTCTTCGACACGACGATAGGAGTGCACCGAGATGAATACTGTCAGCAGCGACATCGATATCGACCTTCCCATCCGCACCGTCTACAACCAGTGGACGCAGTTCGAAGACTTCCCGGCATTCATGGGCGGCGTCGAAGAGGTGAAGCAGGTGGACGAGACCACGTTGAACTGGCGCGTCAAGGTCGCAGGCGTCGAACGCGACTTCCTCGCGAAGATCACGGAGCAGGTCCCGGACGAGCGCGTCGCGTGGAACAGCATCTCCGGACCGTCGCACGCTGGTGTCGTCACCTTCCATCGACTCGATGAGAACAAGACGCGAGTGCGTCTGCAGCTCGACTGGGAGCCAGAGGGCTTCGTCGAGCACGCAGGCGCTGCACTGCAGCTCGACGACGCTCAGGTCGGCAAAGACCTGAAGGAATTCGCCCGTCTGCTCGAATCGAATGGATTCGAATCGGGTGCGTGGCGCGGCTCGGTCGCTCGACCGAGCGACGGCAACGCCGTCTGAGCCCGCACCGCAGCACAGCACCACCGAAGGAAGGGGACGGCCATGGCCGAAATCTGGGAGCCAACGGATGAGATCGACGGGGACGAGGACCTCACGGTGACCGATCACCGCGATGAGGATCGCCCGCTCGTGTCGGCAGATGACGAGCAAGCGGTGGAGGTGACGACCGACGATCCCCGAGAAGCGCTCGAAGAACTCGGCGAGGATGTCGCATCCTCTCCCGCGCGTCGCGCGGAAGACACCGAGACCGACCTCGACGCCGGAGAGGCCGTCTGAGCGTGGGAACTGCCGAGACCGAGACCCGCAGCTTCGGCGTCGAGGAGGAGTTCCTCCTGCTCGACGCCGAAACGGGCGCCCCCATCGATCGCGCAGCGCAGATCGTGGAGCGGCGGCCGGAGCTGCGCCGCGAGGCGGACCGCGAGTTCTTCTCCAGCCAACTCGAAACCGCGTCACCGGTCTGCACGGAAGCGCGCCAGGCCGACGAGGCGCTGCGCAGCTTCCGCTCCATCGCGGGCGCTGCTGCGGCGGATGTGGGGGCAGTGCTCGCGGGCACCGGCCTGCCACCGGTCGGGGGAGAGCACGAGGGCTCGGTCACCCCGAAGGCCAGATACCGCGAGATCAGATCCGAGTTGCGGGCCGCTGCGGCGCATCAGTACGTCACCGGAACGCACGTGCATGTGTCGGTGCCGTCGCGCGACGCCGGCGTAGCCGCCCTCCGGGGGCTGGCTCGCTGGGCTCCGGCACTGCTCGCGATCTCGGCGAACTCACCCATCTGGTGCGGTGAGGAGACGGGGCTCGCGAGTTGGCGCCATATCAAGAGCATGGCGTGGCCGCTCGCCGGGTACCCGCCGGAGTTCTCGTCGGGGGCTGAGTACGAGCGGACGGTCGCCAGCCTCGTCGACACGGGCATTCTGATCGATCCGGGCATCGTCACCTGGGTCGCGCGTCTCTCGGAGCGATTCCCGACGATCGAGCTGCGCATCGCCGACGCGCAGCTCGAGCCGGAAGGAGCCGTCTCGTTCGCGCTGCTCGTGCGAGGACTCGTCGACCGCATCCTCGACGACGCGGAGCACGGCCGCGAGGAGGAGCGCGTCACTCCCGGTCTGGTGAACGGAGCGATCTGGATGGCCGCGCGGGATGGACTCTCCTCCGCGATCATCGACCCGGTGCGCGGGACCGCGCATCCGGCGGCCGCGGTCCTCGACGAGATGTTCGGGTTCGCCGAGCGATCGCTGGAGCGCTTCGGCGACGCCCAGCGCGTCGAGCAGTATCTCGGCGATCTCCGCACGTTCGGCGGCCCGGCGCAGCGGCAGCTCGCGAGCTTTCGCGAGGGCGGCGTCTCCGGGCTGCTCGACCTCTACCGTGCATCCGGGGTGCAGGAGCGCCGATGAGCGGATCGGGCCGTCGCGGCGGTCGTGGGGGCCCGATCACTCGGGAAGTCGACGGGGATGGCTTCGTCTATCGGCGAGACGGTCGCCGTGTGACCGCCGCGAAGGAGATCGCCCGGATCGAGTCGCTCGCGATCCCTCCGGCGTGGACGGATGTGCGCATCGCGCGCGGGCCGTCCGCCAAGGTGCTCGCCAGAGGCATCGACGCTGCCGGGCGCACGCAGATGATCTACCACCCGCGGTTCCGACAGCGTCGCGAGCGGGAGAAGTTCGCCCGCCTGGGCAGGTTCGGCACCGCTCTTCCGAAGCTGCGCGCCCGCGTTGACCGAGATCTGCGTCGCAAACGCCTCGGAAGAGAACGCGTCGTCGCGTGCGTGATCCGGCTCATCGACCTCGAGTTCTTCCGCGTCGGCAATGAGGAGTACGCAGCGAAGCACGGCAGTTACGGCGTGACGACGCTCCGGGAGGAGCACATCGAGGCCACCGGGAGCTCGGTGCGGTTCGATTTCGTCGGCAAGAGCGGAAAACGGCATGCGCGCCGAGTGGCGGATCCGAGAATCGCGCGACTGATCGCGCGGCTCGAAGAGCTTCCCGGTGACGAGGTCTTCCGCTTCTTCGAAGACACGGGAGTGTCGCGCCAGGTGCGGAGCAAGCACGTGAACGCGTATGTGAAGCGCGTGATGGGCGAAGAGTTCACGGCGAAGGATTTTCGCACGTGGGGCGGCAGTCGGATGGCCCTCTCGTCGCTCCTCGAGCACGACGAAGATGCGTTTCGCACTCAGAAGCGCGCTGCGGCTGCCGTCAGGGACGCGGTCCGCGCCGCGGCGGAGCGGCTCGGCAACACTCCAGCGGTCACGAAATCCTCGTACATCGACCCGAGAGTGCTCGGGCTGGCGGAGGACGCCGCAGCTCGGGAGCGCTTGCGAACGGCCCGCGAGAAGATGAAGCCCCAGGCGCACTTGAGCGTCGACGAGCAGTGCCTGCTCGCCCTGCTGGCCCGCCGGGCGCCGCGCTGAGCGCGGGCCCGCCGGGACAGGCCGTCAGTCGCTCAGCGCTTCGCTCAGCGCTTCGCTGACCGCGGTGGGCGAATCGTAGGTCTGGTCGGGAAGACCCTCGAGGGCCTGCACCACCTCATCCGATGCTCCGGAGTTCCGTGCTGCGTCGACGAGTGCCGACCGGTCGGCGGGGTAGTCGACTCCTCCGAGGGATCGCTGCACCTCGATGGGGTTGTTCGATGCTGACATGTCGTCTCCTTTCTTCTGGGGCTCGGGCCGGGAGGATCCCGACTCCGGGAACAGCTCGTCGCTCGCCTCGATGCGGCGGTCGACGATGGACGTGGGCGCTTCGAGGTGCACCGCGCCGCTCGGCAGGATGCCGGCGCCGCCGCAACGCTCCATGACCCGCCATTGCGCCACGCGGTCCTCGCCCACGTGGTGCTCGGGCAGCTCGCGCCAGAAGGAGAAGCCGCCGGCTGCTCGGAGGGCCGCGGTATCGAAGAGCACGCACGCTCCGATCCACGCCACGCGGTAGGCGAGGCGGTCGTCGTCCTGCAGTTCGAGACGGGCCGCGAGATGAGCGAGATTCGCCGCGTTGTGCAGCGGCCAGCGCTCGTGCTCCGGGGTATCGGGGCGCACGTACTCGGGGCGCACGCCGGAAGGCGGCCACGGTTCGAACGCGCTCAGCTCGTCCGGCCTCGGGTCGTCGAGAAACGAGAGCCCCTGCACGGCGTACCCGACGAACCCGCAGCGCTGCTCCGAGAGGGACGCGTCGAGTCTCGACAGGGAGCCGGGCTCCAACCACACGTCATCGTCGAGATAGAGCACCCGCGGCGCGGCCGCGCAGCTCAGCAGGAAGTCGCGCTGCTCCGCCAACCCGCGGCGGGGCAGGTGGCGGTGCACCTCGACGGCGCGGCCCTGCGCCCGAAGCACGCGGATCATCGCGCTCACGGCGGGAACCTGCTCGACGGGCTCCTCGGACTGGTCGCTGACGACGACGCGGAACGCCGGGTTGTCCTGCGCCGCGAGCCCCGAGAGCGTGACGGCGAGCTCTGGCCCTCGATCGGCGGTCGGGATCAGCACGTCGATCTCGATCGTCGGCTGGGCCGCAGGGCGCGCCCAGTGCGCAGCGCCGCGCCGGCTGAGGCGCGCGCGCCTCCGGTGCGTCTGCACGTTCCGGTGCACAGCATTCCTCCGTTCCAACATGGTCATGCTTCGGCCGTCGTACGCAGCCGGTCGATGAGTTCGGTGGTCGAATGATCGGGGACGTAATCGAGGATCACGACCTCCCCGCCCATGCGACGCATCTCCGCGGCCTCCTCCAGCATCTCGGGAGTGTAATCGCCGCCTTTCGCGTACACGTCCGGACGCAGCTCGCGGATGGTCGCGCACGCCGTCTCATCGTCGAACACCGTGACGTAGTCGACGCAGGACAGCTCTGACAGCACATTCGCCCGGTCCCGGATGCCGTTCACCGGCCGCCCAGGGCCCTTCACGCGCCGCGCGGAATCGTCGCTGTTCAACGCGACGACGAGCACATCGCCGAGACGACGGGCCTGCTTCAACGACGCCGTGTGCCCACGGTGGAGCACGTCGAAGCATCCGTTCGTGAACACGATGCGCGCTCCGGCGTTGCGATGCGCGTCCAGGCGCCGTGCGAGTTCTGCGACGGAGATCTGCGGATCCGGTGCGGCCGTCGCACGGAGTTCGAGCTCGTCGAGGGAGCACCGGCAGGTGCCCGTGCGCTCGACGGCGATGTCTGCGGCGAGCTGTGCGAGGTCGACGGCGGCGGAGAGCTCGCAATCAGCTGCGCGTGCGACGGCGAGGGCGGAGACGAACACGTCGCCCGCTCCCGACGCTTGCTGCTCCGGGGCCGCGTGGGCCCGCGTTCGATGCGGCCGGGCGCCGTCCGTCAGCAGCACGGTGCCCGTTCGGTCGAGCGTGACCACCACCGACCGGGCCCCGCTCCGGCTGCGGAGAGCCTCGCCCGCATCGATGGCCGCCCCGACGCGTGCCTCACCCGAGCCCAGCGGCCTGCCGAGCAGCCGCTCGGTCTCGCCGGCGTTCGGGGTGATCACGTCGGGCCGGAGCGCGGACCAGCGCGCAGGGTCGTGCGCGTCGATGATGAGGAGCGCCGCTCGCGGCAGCTCGGCGAGTTCGGCGATCATCGCGTCGTCGAGCAGGGCCGCGCCGTAGTCGCAGATCACGAGTGCATCGCACTGGGTCACCGCCTCGCGCAACTCGGCAACGAGCCGGTGCCGCACGCGTTCCGGCCACGGTTCGCGCTGCGTGTCGTCGAGTCTGAGGAGCACATGATCCGCGACCGACACGCGCGCCTTCGTCGTGGTGCGCGCTCCGTCGACGCACTGCAGCGCGGAGACGTCGACGTGCGCGTCGCGCAGGCCCTCGCGGAGGCGATCGCCGGGCTCGTCCGCGCCGATGGCGCCGAAGGCCAGCACGTCCGCCCCGAGCGCGGCCAGATTGCGCGCCGTGTTCGCGGCGCCGCCGGGAAGGTCTCGGGCGCCGGCGAGTTCGACGACGGGCGCTGGAGCCTCGCGGGCGACGCGGTCGACGGTGCCGTGCCACCATCGATCGAGCAAGAAATCGCCGAGCACCGCGATGCGGGGCCGGCGCGCCCGAATGCGAGCGGTGCTGTCGAGCGTGTTCATCACGACCGCCTTTCCTGGGGAACGATGACCGGTCCGTTTGAAACCGGGGCGAAGCGGGCAGAAGAAGAGCAGGCGCGTTGCGCGCCGGATACCGGACACGTCATCGCGAGATGGAGGAACACATGCCGCACGACCCGTACCGCACCTCGGAGGGCGCCGACCACGCTGCAGGGCCAGCGGTGATCCCGAGGAGACCGATCGTCGGTGCGCTGCGCGAGAAGATCGACGGGGTGCGGAAGATCGCAGTGCTGCGCGGCGGCGGTATCGGGGATCTGCTGTTCGCGCTCCCGGCCATCACGGCCCTCGCGTCCGCCTACCCGGAAGCCGAGATCACGCTGCTCGGCACGCCGGCGGCGCGACTGCTCGACGGCCGCGTCGGCGCACCGCACCGCATCGTGCGACTGCCCGTGGCGGAGGGCGTTTACGAACCGAGCGGGGCAGCGGTCGACCCGGAGGCGCTGCGACGCTTCATCGCCGAGCAGCGCGGAGCCGGCTACGACCTCGCCGCTCAGGTGCACGGAGGAGGCCGCTTCTCGAATCCGTTCGTGGCCGGTCTCGGCGCCCGGTGCACGATCGGCACGCGCACCGATGATGCGCTCGCGCTCGAGCGGTCGCTGCCGTACGTCTACTACCAGCACGAGGTGATGCGATGGCTCGAGGTCGCCGCGCTGGCGGGCGCTGCCCCCGTCGATCTCGAACCGCGTGTGATCGTCGCGCCCGAAGACGTGGAGCTCGGCCGAGCCCGCCTGGGCGAAGCCGACGGCCCGATCGTGGTCGTGCACCCCGGGGCGACCGATCCGCGGCGCCGCTGGCCCGTCGAACGCTTCGGCGCGGTCGCGGCGGAGCTGTCGCGCTCCGGCGCGGGGGTCGCGGTGATCGGCGACGCCTCCGAGCAGCGGCTCGCGGACGACTTCGTCCGTGCGGCTGTCGCAGCCGGAGCTGCTGCCGCACCGCTGAATCTCGCGGGGAAGCTCTCGTTCGACGAACTTCCCGGTGTGCTCGCCTCGGCCGACCTCTGCCTGGCCAACGACAGCGGCCCCCGGCACCTCGCCCAGGCGGTCGGAACGTCGACCGCGTCCGTCTTCTGGTGCGGAAACCTGCTCAACGCCGGCCCGATGGGGCGGGGGGAGCACCGGGTGCAGCTGTCGTGGACCACGAACTGCCCGGTGTGCGGCCGCGACAGCACCCAGGTGGGATGGACGGCGCCGAGATGCGAGCACGATGACTCGTTCGTCGCCGATGTCAGCACGGAAGCGGTGCTGGCCGACGCCCGAGCACTGCTCGCGGAGCGCGCGCGCTGAGGGTCGCGCGCGCTCCGGCCACCGGGCTACGGCCATGACGGCTCGTCCTCCGGTGCGATCACGAGCTCGCGAACCTCGGATCGCGGTGGCTGCTGCAGGGCGAAGAGCACGGCTCTGGCGACGTTGGCCGGATCGTTGAGTTGCGCGTCGGCAGCCGGCCGGTACTGCTCGGGTCGATCGTCGAAGAACGACGTCTGCATCCCGGCGGGAATCAACGTGGTCACGCCGAGACGACCCGCGGTCTCTGCGGCGAGCGCTCGCGAGAAACCGAGCACCCCGAACTTCGAGGCGCAATAGGCCGTCGCCTCGGGGAGCGCGCGGAGTGCGAGCGAAGACGCGATCGTCACGACGCGGCCGTGGCCGCGCTCGAGGTGCGGCAGCGCCGCGCGGACCGTCGATACGGTGCCGAGCAGATTCACGCCGATCACGCGCTCCCACTCGGTCGCGTCCACGTCTTCGAGCCGACCGCACCGGTCGATGCCGGCGGCGGTGACGACGGCGTCGATGCCGCCGAGCTCTTCGGCGATGGCGGCGACGGCGTACTCCACCTGCGCGCGGTCGGAGACGTCGGCCGCCTGCGCGACCGCGCGATCGTGCCAGGCGCTGACGTCGAGATCGATGATGGCCGGGGTGCCTCCCGCCTCAGCGACGGCGTGCGCCACGGCGGCGCCGAGCCCGGAACTCCCGCCGGTGATGAGGACGCGGCCGAGCGGGGAGGGAGTGGTGGAGAGGGTCATCGAGGGTCCTTTCTCAGGTGGGACGAGGTGAGCAGTGCGCGACGCAGGGCCGCGCGGGGGATCGTGTCAGCCGACGCGGGCGATGGCCTCAGCAAGGGCCGTGGTCGACCGGCCGAGATGATAGGGAAGCGTGAGGACCCGCCCGCCCCAGGACTCGACGAGCGCGGCTTCGGGGAGGGCCTGGGCGCTGTAGTCGCCGCCTTTGACCCAGACGTCGGGCCGCAGGCGGTCGAGCACGGCCTGGGGGTCGTCCTCGGCGAACACCACGACGGCGTCGACGCAGCTCAGCGCCGTCAGCAGCTCCACCCGATCCTGCTCGCTGATGAGCGGACGCTCATCGCCCTTGAGACGGCGGACCGATTCGTCGGAGTTCAGGCACACGATCAGGCAGTCTCCGAGTCCGCGCGCGGCTGCGAGCGTGCGCACATGCCCCGCGTGCAGCAGATCGAAGCATCCGCCCGTCGCGACGACGGTGCCGCCCGAACTCCGCACCTGCTCGGCGATCGCGAAGGCGTCGGCGCCCGCAGTACGCGCACGTGGAAGCCCGGTTGCGCCGAGCGCTGCGACGCCTCCCGACGACAGGAAATCGCCGGCGGCGTCGACCGCGCTCCGCACCGCGTCGGGGAGGGAGTCGCCGGCGGCGAGGGCGAGGAGTGCCGAGGCGGCGAAACGATCTCCGGCTCCGCAGGCGTCGGCGGCGTCGACGGGACGTGCGGGGATGAGGGCCGGAGCGTGATCGGCGTCGAGCAGCAGCGCGCCTTCTGAGCCGAGCGTGACGACGACCGCCGCGCACCCCCAGCGCTCTCGCAGGCGCGCGGCGGCACCGGCTGCAGACGCGGCGTCGGCGGAGGTGCCGGCGGCCTTCGCGGCCTCTGAGAGGTTGGGCGTCACGAGGCTCGCAGAGGGAACCGGATCGGCGCCCCGCGGATGCGGGTCCCAGACGAGCGGTACGCGCGACCCCCGTCGATGCAGGGCGACACGGATTTCAGGGTGCGCCGTGAGCGCACGGCCGTAGTCGGAGACGATGATCGCGTCCGCCTCGCCGATGGCGCCGAGCATCTCCCGGGTGATGTGGGGCAGCACGGGATCGCCGCAGCCGTCGTCGATGCGGGCGACGGGCTGGCCAGCCGCGCGCAGTCGTGTCTTCACCGGGGTGGGGGCTGGCAGCAGCCCGGCGACCAGGTGGATGCCGTCGAGGTGGGCGCGGAGCCGCTCCGCCGGTTCGTCCGAGGAGAGCGCGGTCACGAGCGTGACGTCGTGCCCGTCGTGCTGCAGCAGGCGTGCGACGAGCCCTGCGCCCCCCGCGCGGGAGCGGCGCGTCTGCACGTCGACCACTGGGACCGGGGCGTCGGGTTGGAAGCGTTCCGCGACGCCGTCGATGTCCTCGTCGAGGAGCGTGTCTCCGACAATGACGATCTTCATGATTGGGGCTCCGTTCCCACGCAGGCGTCGAACACTTCGCACATCGCATGGATCGCCGCGAGCTGGCACTCCTGCACATGGGGTGACGCGCCGTCCAAGCAGATCGCATCGTCGCAGAGGCGCGCCAGTGGATTCGGTCCCGGCCCGGTGAGCGCCCAGCTCGTCGCGCCCGACTCCTCTGCCGCGCGCGCGGCCTCGAGCAGGTTCGGGCTGCCTCCGCTGGTCGAGAGCAGCAGCACGATGTCTCCGGCTCTTGCGTGCGCCCGCACCTGACGTGCGAACACCTGGTCGAATCCGTAGTCGTTGCCGATCGCGGTGATGCTCGACGTCTCGGCGTGCAGCGAGATCGCAGAGTAGGCGGCGCGGTCATCGCGATAGCGACCGACGAGCTCAGCGGTGAGGTGCTGAGCCTCGGCGGCCGAGCCGCCGTTGCCGCCGACCAGCAGGCGTCTGCCCGCGCGGAGTCGGGTCGCGAGCTCGACGCCCCATGCCTCGAGGTGGGTCGCGTGCCGGCGAGCCTGAGCGAGAGCTTGCGCGAGCGCGTCGAAGTGGTCGGTGACGGCGTTCGCCGTCGATCGCTCGGCGGCGATCGGCGCCTGGGTGAGCGTTGGGGTGGTCATAGTGCGGCCTCCGCGAATTGTGCGCTCGAAGCGCGGTCGGTGCGTTGTCTGGTGTGCTGCAGTGCGCGTTCGTAGATGCGCTCGGTGCGAGCGGCGACGCGCTCCCAGCTGTATCTGGCTTCGACGCGCATGCGCCCCGCCGCCCCGAGCGTCGCGGCGAAGGCGGGATCGGCACGGAGCCGGGCGAATGCATCGGCGACGGCCGGTGCGTCTTGCGGCGGCACGAGCAGCCCGGTCACTCCGTCGACCACCGTGTCTCCCAGGCCGCCGACGTTCGCGGCGACGACCGGTGTGCCGCAGGCCATGCTCTCGAGGGGAACGATGCCGAACGGCTCGTACCAGGGGGTGCAGACGACGGCGTCGGCCTCGCGGATCAGTGCCGGGACGTCATCGCGCGGCACGCGGCCCAGGAATCGCACCTGATCCGAGACGCCGAGTGATTCGGCGAGCGCCGTGAGGCGGACCGTCTCGGCGTCGGGTCCGGATTCGCCAGCGGGCGCATCCCCGGTTCCGACGATGTGCAGCTCGACGTCGTCGATTCCCTGCTCATGCAGCAGACCGACTGCGCGGATGGCGATGTCGACGCCCTTCCGCGGGACGAGACGCCCGAGACTGAGCACGCGGAAGGTCGCTCCTCGAGCGGCGGCGCGGCCGGTGTTCTGGAACATGCCGAGGTCGACGCCGCACGGAGCGATCTCGATGCGGTCTTCCGGGACGCCGAGGAGCCGCAGTTCTGCGACCTCGTCCGGGCACGTGGCGATCACTGTAGCTGCACGCTGGCCCACGAGCGGCTCGAGCCGCGCGCGTTCGGCCGGGCTCGTATCGGCAGCGCCCTGGTACCGTCGCTTCACCGAGCCGAGCGCATGGAAGGTGTGCAGCACTGGCGGATGGCCCGTGCCCCGCTCGGCTGCGGCGTCGAGGGCGGCGATGCCCGACATCCAGAAGTGACTGTGCACGACGTCGGGGCGGTCGAAGCGCCACGCAGCTGCGAGCCCAGCTGAGAGGGCCGGGAGGTGCGGGAGGAGGTCGTCCTTCGGCACGTGGCGCTGCGGGCCCGCGGTGAGATGCACGACTTCGACTCCCGGGCACAGGGGCACGCGCGTCGGGGTGGTCGGGTCATCCCTGCGCGTGAACACGGTGACCCGGTGGCCGCGCTCCGCGAGCGCCCGTGACAGCGCGGCGACGTGCACGTTCTGGCCGCCGGCATCCACGCTGCCCGGAGTGGCGAGGGGATTGGCGTGCTCGGACACCATGGCGATCTTCACGATGAAGCTCCTTCGGTGATCAGGTGGGGGGCGTCTACGCGCGCCCGGGCGCGACGGGTGTGGGCATCACGGGTGTCGGCCAGGACCGCGTCCCAGTCATCCAGGAAGCGTCGGAGGCCGTACCGCGCGATCGCGGCTTCTCGCGCGACGGCACCGCGTCGATGCGCCTCGTCGGGATCGAGGAGCAGCAGGTCGGCGGTCGCGACCAGTTCTGCCGGATCCGCCGAGCGGGCCCCGGCCTCGGGCGGCACGGCGCGCGCAGCTTCGGTGGCGTCGAGCACGAGCACCGGCATGCCGAGGAACATCGCCTCGAGCAACGAGAGTCCGAGGGACGTCCACCGCATCGGATGCACGTAGGCCCGACGCTGGGCGAGTTCCGCGTGCAGTCGCTCCGTCGGCAGATCTCCGACGACGCGGAGACGGTCCGGCCCCAGATCGAGTGCGGCCGGCAGACGGTCGGTGGCGATCCCGAAGCAGTCCAGCCGCCCGGCACTCGCGAATGCGGGCAGCAGGTCGGTGCCCGTGACTCGCCCGCGCCGCACTGGTTCGTTGATCACGACGCCGAGCGCTTCGACGGCTCCCGTGTACTGCTGACCCGGGTCGGGGATGCCGTGCTCGATGACGACCGTCGGTGCCGAGCCGCAGTCCCAGATGAGGCGGTTGAAGTGCGTGACGTGCACGACCGGGATGTCGGTGCGATCGCTCAGGAAGTGGCGCTCTGCCACCGGCGAGCGCTTCGGGGTGTTGTGCTCGACGAACACGGCCGGAACGTCTCGGACGGGGCGCCGCCCGAGCAGCGACTCGGCCCACTCGAGCTCTTCGATGCGTTGCAGCACGACGAGGTCGACGTCGACGTCGGCGAGTTCGGCCGCCTCGATTCGACGGGCGTGCGGGGGGAGCGGCGGCATGTCGCGCCCCGGCTCCGCCGGCACGAGATACTCGTGCGAACCGCTCAGGAACGCCTGCATCCAGCCGCCGTGCAGGTACCACACCAAAATCTTCATCGTCGTCCTTCCTGTACGCCCTGCGCGCGCGGAACTGCGCGCGCGGGCTGTGCGTGATGAGCGCGATCTCGGTCGCGTCCGAGTGGTTCGAGCTCCTCGATCGCCGCGAGCACCGCTGCAGGTGCCACACCGGCGAGGCAGGGGTGCCCCGCGACGGGGCAGTCACGGGCGCGCGAATCCTTGCAGGGTGCGAGCTGGTCGCCCAGCAGCCGCACGGGGACTCCGTGCGGCGCCCATTTCACGGCTGGGACCACCGGTGAGAACAGGCTCACCACGGGAGTGCCGACCGCAGCTGCCAGATGCGCCGGTCCGCTGTTTCCCGATACCAGCACGTCCGCACCCGCGAGCACGCCTGCCAGCTCCAGCGTCGAGCACGCTCCCGCGAGGTCGATCGCCTCCGGCGCCTCCGCGCGGATGCGTCCGGTGAGATCCGCCTCCCCGGCGCTCCCCGTCAGCACCACCTGACGTCCGGTCTGGCCGAGCAACTGAGCGAGGCGTGCGAAGTGGAGAACGGGCCACCGCCTGGCCGCCACCGCTGCGCCGGCATGCAGCGCGACGTACGGCGCGCCGCCTGTGAACGCCCGGGTGTCAGGCGTCGGCACGACCGCGAGACGCCCGTCGTCCATGCTCGGGTACCCGGCGGCCTCCGCGATCGCGAGAGCGCGCTCCGGCTCAGGGATGTCTTCGCGAAGATCCTCACCGGGGCGCAGTCGCACGTCGAGCAAGGACCCGGGGTGGTCGACGGAGGCGCCCGTGATGCGTTCCACTCCCGCAAGTCGCAGCAGGAGCGCCAGGGGGAGCGGCGACTGGTGGAACGAGGTGAGAATGACCGCCGCTGCGGCGCCGGTATCGCGCACGCTCGCGATGAGCTGCTCGGCGTGCTCCCGGCTCACCTCGCGCCAGGGCTCCGAGATCCACGGCGCCTCCCAGACGATGGTGCGGCTGACGCCCGGCAGCAGAGCCGCTCCGCCGGCACCCAACGGCCCGCACAGCATGACGACCTCTGCCTGGTGCGCGACAGCGCGAACCGCCGGGCCCGAGATGAGCACGTCGCCCATGCTGTCGAGCCTGGCGACGAGCACCGGCGCGCTCATCGATCCGCTCCCGACCTGTTGCCGAGCGCGATCTCCACCGCTTCCGCGATCGTCTCGGCGACCGTCGTCGCGTCGTCGCGCTCCTGCTGCAGCGTGAGACGAGTCGGTACGAGGATGCCGCGCGCACCCGCAGCTTCTGCCGCATCCACGTCGGCGCCGATATCGCCGATCATCACGACGTTCTCAGCAGCCACCCCGAGCTCAGCGGCAGCCGACACGATCATTCCCGGCCTCGGCTTGCGGCAGTCGCACGCGTCGCGCGGGGCGTGCGGGCAGATGCGCCAGACGTCGAACGGGCCGAGCAACTGCTCGACGCGTTCGTTCACGCGACGCACCTGTTCCTCGCTCAGCAGCCCGCGAGCGATGCCCGACTGATTGCTGATGACGCCGACGGGAATCCCGGCCGCCCGCACCCGATCGACCGCGGCGCGGGCCGACGGCATCGGGCGCACGGCCTCGGGGTCGCCGTTGTACGGAACGTCGACGATGAGGGTGTCATCGCGATCGAACAGCACGGCGTGCACGGGTACTGCGGGTTCAGTCATACCTCCCTCATTCCCCGAAGGAGCAGGAGTAAACGCAGAGCCCGACCCCTTGCGCCGCGCCCCGGTGTGCGGTAGTCCAGTGGTGGGTGCTCTGCGCAGACGAGGCGATCTCGGGGCGGCGCGCACGAGAGGGGAACCACATATGACTCGACGGCATCGTCCTGTGCTGCTCGTACTGCGAACGCTCAAACTGGGAGACCTGCTCGTCGCGGTTCCTGCGCTCCGCGCTCTCCGACGCGCGTTTCCGGAGCATCGGATCGTGCTCGCGGCGCCCGGCTGGCTGTCGCCGATCGTCAGACTCGTCGACGCCGTCGATGAACTCCTCCCGACACCCGGCCTCGATGATCCGCTGCCGCTCGAACCCGGCAGCGTCGATATCGCGGTGAACCTGCACGGGAACGGGCCGGAGAGCCGGGCGGTCATCGACGCGCTCGAACCGCGTCGGCGCATCGTGCACCGTTTGCCGGATGACCCCGTCATCTACGACGAGGCGGCGCCAGCCTGGGTGGACGGGATGCTCGAACGGGAGCGCTGGGTGCGCTTGGTCTCGGCCTTCGGGGCGGCGGGAGACCCGGATGAGGTGCGCATCGCGGTGCCGGAGGCGGTGCCGCCCGTGACGGGAGCGGTCGTCGTGCACGTCGGCGCGTTCTACGGTTCGCGGCAGTGGCCCGTCGACCGCTTCGCCGAGGTGGCGCGGGCCCTGCGTGCGGACGGGCGCCGCGTCGTCGTGACGGGCGATGAGCGGGACCGTCCGCGGGCCGTCGCCGTCGCCGAGGCGGCCGGGTTGACGGATGACGATGTGCTCGCCGGGAGGATCGGCCTGGCTGAATTCGCGGCAGTCATCGCGCGCGCGCCGCTCGTCGTGACGGCCGACACGGGAGCGGGTCATCTCGCCTCCGCGTACGGGGTGCCGTCGGTGGTGATCTTCGGCCCTGCGCCGCCGGAGGAGTGGGGGCCGCCTCCAGGCCCGCACGTGGTGCTGACCGACGCCGCGGTGCGCAGGGGCGAAGCATTCGCCACGGAGCCGGATCCCGCGCTCCTCGCGGTGACGGCCGGAGCCGTCGTCTCGGCGGCGCGCGGCGTCATGCTCCCGCCCGAGCCTCGGTCGACGCTCGATGCTGCGCCCTCCGCCGGTTCCGCGGCGGAACCAGGAGCCCGGCGCGCGGCGGCGTCAGGCGCGAGCGACGTCGGTGTTGAGCGCAGCGCGCAAGCGCTGCAAGATGCTCGCCAGGAGTCGTGACACCTGCATCTGGCTGACGCCGCACTCGAGCGCGATCTCGGATTGGGTGAGCTGCTCCTCGAATCGCAACCGCACGATGCGACGCTCCTCCGAGGTGAGAGTGCGCGTCGCTCGTTCCAGCGTCAGCGCGAGGTCGGTTCTCGCGTACTCGGACTCCCGATAGGGCAGGGAGTCCGCGAGCGTGAGGTCGTCCGAGCCGCCGGGGATGGGAGTGTGCAGCGAGATCGCCTGACGGGCGGAGTGGCACTGCACCGCTTCGGCCACCAGCGCCAGTGGGCGGTGCAGCACTTCGGCGAGCTCCGCCACCCGGGGCGCGCGCCCGAGTTCATGCTCGAGTACTTCGCGCACCGCAGGCACCTCGATCGCGAGCTCCTGGAGACGTCGCGGGGGCCTCACGAACCACGACGTGTCGCGCAGATACTGCTTGATCTCCCCGGCGATGGTGGGCACGGCGAACGATACGAGGTCGTCTCCGAGATCCGAGTCGAAGCGCTCGACGGCCTTCGCGAGCCCGATGCACGCGACCTGGCGGAGATCTGCCGCATCCTGCTGGCGCACGCGGTATCGGCGCGCGATGGAGTGCGCCAGATCGAGATATTCGACCACGACCCGCTGATGCAATCGCCGTCGCCCTGCAGGGTCGGCCCGCCGCGCAGCGGCGAGGAGGGCGATCGCGTGCGCGTTGCGCGCAGCGTCTGCTGCTGCTCGGTCGGCGCGTCCGCCCGGAGCGACGGGTGCAGGGGATGCTGCGAACGCCGGGTTCGGTGCGAGCATGGGCCTCCTCCAATGAGAGCGGTCGGTGGTGAGTGACCGACGCGGTGTGCCGGGCGCACGCGGTGCGGCCCGAACGGGTACAGCTACCGCTCCAGGATCGCCACGGGTCCCAGCGACGGGCAGCGCCTTGCATCCGAGCCGAACTTCACCTAACATCGGCCGCCCGCGCCTCGACGGGTGCGAGGATGCGGCGGACGGCACGGGGCCACGTCCTGTCAAGGGCCTGCCCTCCGTTCGAGGTCCTTCCTAGCTTGGAATCATGACTGCACTGTGGCACCGCACCGGCCCGACCATCTCCGTCTCCCCGTCGGAGCCGACGCCGCTCGGGCGTCGCTACGACACGGTCGTCGTCGGCGCGGGACTCACCGGCCTCGTGACGGCGGTCCTGCTCTGCAGAGCGGGTCAGCGCGTCGCCGTGCTCGAGGCCCGCGCGGTCGGAGCCGTCACGACGGGGCACACGACGGGCAAGCTCAGCCTCCTCCAGGGAAGCGTCTTCTCGCAGGTGCGGCGGCACGTCGGCGACGAGGCGCTCGTCGCCTATGCGGAGGCGAATCGTGAGGGACAGGCGTGGATGGTGCGCGAGCTCGAACGACTCGGTCTGCCGATCGATCGGCGCGATGCCGTGACGTACGCCAATGGCGAGGACCATCTCGACGCCCTGGAGCGCGAGCTCGAGGCATGCCGTGTCGCAGGAGTCGATGCGCGCTGGGCTGACGATACGGGCCTGCCGTTCGCGACCGCCGGGGCGATCACGCTCGATGACCAGGTCCAGTTGCAGCCCATCGAGGTGCTGGCGGCGCTCGCCGCCGAAGTGCTCGAGCGCGGCGGCGAGATCCATGAGCGGAGGCGCGTGCACGGGGTGGAGGAGGACGGCGACGCCCTGCAGGTGCAGACCGCGGGCGGCGTCGTGTCGGCCGACCGCTGCGTGCTCGCGACGGGTGTGCCGATCCTCGACCGAGGTCTGTTCTTCGCGCGACTGGAGCCCTCGCGCTCCTTCGTCACCGCCTATGACATGCCGGAGGACCGCATCCCACGCGGCATGCACATCTCGATCGACGCCCCGGACCGCTCCCTGCGCACCGCTCGCGGCACCGATGGGCAGACACTGGTCGTCGTCGGGGGCGGCGCGCACACGACCGGACGGGGCGGAGACACGGTGCGCACGCTGGCGGAACTCGATGCCTGGGCGCAGCAGAAGCTCGGCGCCGGGCCGCGGGTCACGTGGTGGGCCGCGCAGGATTATCAGCGGCACGCGTCGCTCCCGTTCGCGGGTCCGCTCGCAGGAGGGCACGGCCGCATCTTCACCGCGACGGGCTACGACAAGTGGGGGATGACGAATGCAGTGGCCGCGAGCCTCGCGATCGTGTCGCAGATGCTCGGCGGCCGGCTCGACTGGGCCGACACCATGCGCCACGCGGGCCCCGGTGTCGCCGGCGTCGCCGATGCGGTGCGCGTCAACGCGGAGGTCGCAGCGCATGTCGCCGTCGACTGGACCAAGGCGGTGCTGAGCGGCTCTGGCGCGGCCGACCTCGCGGAGGGGGAGGGTGCGATCGTGCGAGAGGGCGCCCGGCCGGTCGCGGTCTCACGCGTCGACGGGAAGCTCTGCCGCGTGTCGGCTGTGTGCACGCACCTCGGCGGCATCGTGAACTGGAATCCTGCAGAGCGCAGCTGGGATTGCCCGTTGCACGCCTCGCGATTCTCCGCAACGGGAGAGGTGCTCGAGGGGCCCGCCGTTCGAAACCTCGCAGCGGTCGATGACGACCGGAGCGCAGCCGAAGGCTAGCGACCCCATCGGCGACTGTCGAGGGGCTGCGAGACGGAGCATGGCTCGGTTAGCGTCGAATGCCGAGGACCACCCGACTGAGGAGAGGACGATCGATGCCGAAATCGAAGACCCCGCAGCTGAAGGATCCCGAACTGTACGACCGACTGCGCGAAGACGGGGCCTCGGCTGAGAAGGCGGCCCGAATCTCGAACGCGGCGGCGAAGGATGGCCGGTCGAACGTGGGGAAGCGCGGCGGCCACGCGGAGGACTATGACGAGCGCACCGTGCCGGAGCTGAAGAAACGGGCGAAAGAACTCGGGCTCAGCGGCTACTCGGATCTGCGCAAGCAGGAGCTCATCGACTTGCTGCGCTCGCATTGACCGCCGCTTCGGCGGCATGGAATACCCCTGAACATCGCAGTAACCGGATCACCGAGGAGGACGCATGACCCCGAACCTGGACCCGCGGACGAAGTACCCGAAGGCCCCGCTGCCGCAGCAGGAGCAGCCGTCGCAGCCCGGACTCACGGCGCCGATGCAGCCGGCGCCCGACCACGGCGAGGACACGTACACCGGCACGGGAAAGCTCGCCGGAATGCGCGCGCTCATCACCGGGGGCGATTCCGGGATCGGACGGGCCGTGGCGATCGCCTTCGCGCGCGAAGGCGCGGATGTCGCCATCGCGTACCTCCCAGAGGAGCACGAGGACGCGCAGGCGACGCTCGAACAGATCGAACTCGCGAATCGGCGCGGGGTGCTGCTGCCCGGCGATCTCCGACACGAGGCGGATTGCGTCGAGACGGTGAGCCGCACAGTCTCGGAACTCGGCGGCCTCGACATCCTCGTGCTGAACGCGGCGACCCAGCGTGAGCGCGGGCCGAACGCGGAGGTGACCCGGGACGCCGTCGAGAACGTGTTCTCGACGAATCTCGTCGCACCGATTCTGCTGTTCCGCGAAGCGGCTGAGCACCTGCAGCCCGGTTCGAGCGTCATCGTCACCGCCTCGGTGCAGGCGTACAATCCGTCGCCCGATCTGCTCGATTACGCAATGACCAAGGCGGGGCTCGTCGCGTTCACGCAGGCGCTCGCCGAGCAGCAGGGCGAACGCGGAGTGCGCGTCAACGCCGTGGCGCCCGGGCCGATCTGGACGCCGCTCATCCCGGCCACCGGCTGGGACGAGAAGCAGGTGCATTTCGGCGAGGACACGCCGCTCGGCCGCCCGGGGCAGCCGGCCGAACTCGCCGGCGCATACGTATACCTCGCTTCGGAGGACGCGTCGTACGTGTCGGGGGCCGTGCTCCCGGTGACCGGCGGCAAGCACCTCTGACGCTCAGCGGCTCACGAGGACGGGGCGTGCGTTCGCTACAGTGGTGAGCATGTCTCCGACCCGCGGGCGTCCGCATGCCTCCTCGCGAGAGATGCTTGCGGACGCCGCGTGCGAGCTCTTCCTGGAACGCGGGTACGAAGCGACGTCGGTGACCGAGATCACCAGGCGCGCAGGCGTCAGCCGTTCGAGCTTCTTCAATTACTTCTCATCGAAGGCGGAGATGCTGTGGTTCGTCTTCGACGCGAGGGTCGCCGCCCTTGAACGCGCATTGCGCGAGCACGACCGAGACGTTGGAACGGCGCTTCGCACCTTCGCCGCGGGGGAGGTCCCGGAAATCCTGGCTCTCGCCATCGCCGAGGGGCGGACGATGGACGTGGAGGGCGAGCTGGAGACTGGACGCGCGGTCCGGCAGCTCAGGATCGCCGCGGCCATCGAGGCGCGCCTGCGTCGCGACGGTCATGATGCGCGCCGGGCTGAGATCGTGGCCGCTGGGTACGCGGCGGCGCTCGTCGGAACCGTGTGGCGGTGGGCGCTGCTCGGCGCCGGACGCCACCGCCTCGACGCACTGCTCGAAGGTGCGATCGTCACGGCGGAGGAGATGCACGGGTCGGACGGCTAGCGCGGCGCCGAGCGATCGCTCGCGACAGCACGGCGATCCTCGAATGCGCGCTGCGGCACCACGAACCGGAGCGCGGCCGACGCCGCGAGAGCGGATCCCCCGCAGACGCACCAGACGATGACGTACCCGGTGAACGAGCCGGCGGTGCTGCCCCCCGAATCCGCGCCGGCTGCGCCCGCGACGCCGTGCAGGAGCGCGATGCCGAAGATCGCCGATGCGATCGCGCCGCCCACCGTCTTCGTCGAGTTGGTGAGTCCCGTCGCAACGCCGGTGAGACGGTCGGGCGCCCCGGCCGCCGCAGCCGCAGGCAGAGCCGCGACCAGGGCGCCCGAACCGAGCCCGGCGACGATCATGTTGATGATCATGTGCGGGTAAGCGGTGTGGAACGGCAGGAACATGAAGTAGCCGATCGCGACGAGGAGGGCGGCGGCTGCCAGCGCGTTCCGCGGCGTCGACCAGCGGGCCACCAGCGGATACGCGAGCGCGCCGACGACCATCGCGATGAGATAGACGCCGATGACGAGCGAGGTCAGGAAGCCGCCGATGCCGAGACCGTACCCGGCGGTGGCTGGATCCGTTCGAATGAAGGTCGACAGCGGGGCTTGTGCGCCGAGCACGCTCATGCCGAAGAGTGCCGCGGTCACGAAGACCGGCGCGAGCGCCGGTGAGCGGAAGAGGCGCACGTCGATGAGGGGATCGGGGTGTCGGAGCTCCCACCGTCCGAACGGCACGAACAGGAGGAGGCCGAGCGCGACGACGCCCCAGGCGAGGGGGCTCTCCACCCCTTCGATCCGCAGCAGACTCAGTCCGCCCGTGAATGCCAGGAGCGCGAAGGTGATGAGCATGAGCCCGACGGTGTCGAGTCGGCCGCCCAGTTTCACGGAGGATTCGCCGACGCCGAACATGATCACGAAGAAGCACGTGACGACGAGCACGCCCGGAACCAGGAGCACGCCGAAGATGGGGAACCCGTCGATGAGCCGCCCCCCGATGAGAGCGCCGGAGATCGCGCCGAGTTCGAGCGCGGCGACCAGCAGGCCTGCCGCCCGTGCGGTGAGCAACGAGCGTCCGTCACGGCCGGCCGTGCGCGACCAGATGAGCGCGATCTCGAGCGGCAGCCAGACGACGTACACCCCCTGCACTGTCCATGCGGCGAGAAAGAGCGGGAACGTATCGGCGAACGGCAGCGCGAGGGTCGCCGCTGCGGTCACCGCCGTGGACCAGAGCAGGATTCGCTTGTGCCCGATCATGTCGCCGAGTTTCGCGAGCACCGGCACGACCAGCGCGGACAGCATGAGTTGCGAACCCTCGAGCCAGTTCACGTCGGCATCCGGTACCTGCAGGTGCCGCGCGATATCGGACAGCATCGGGGTGTAATAGCCCTGGAGAAAGCCGCTCGTGAACTCGACGAACGCGAGGAACCCGACCACGCCGGCGAGCGCGCCGAGTCGTACGCGCGTCACGGGAGCTGCCGAGCGGGGAGCCGCTGGAGGAGCGAGCGGTGGAACCGGATGCCGCGTTCGAGTTCGCCGACGGCCACGCGCTCGTCGACGCCGTGGATCGTCGCCCTGAGTTCTGACGACATCGCGAGCGGCGCGAATCGGTACACCGCTGGAGCGAAGCGATGGAAGTGCCGCGAGTCGGTCGCCGCGAGCATCACGTACGGCACCGCGCTCGCTCCAGGGTGCGACGTGCGCACCGCGTCCGCGATGATCCCGAACTGCGCGTTCTCGGTCGATGATTCGGGTGAGGGGTCCTCGCCGTCGACGACGTCGATCCGGATGGCGCGGTCGGCGACTCGGCGCCGCACGCGCTGCACGGTGGAAGCCACGGTCTCTCCGAGCGCGATGCGCAGGTTGATGGTGGCGCTTGCGCGCGAGGGGAGTACGTTCGCCGCCGTGCCGCCTTCGAGCATCGTGGCCGCGATCGTCGTACGGATCATCGCGGCCGGCTCGCCTCCCATCCATGCGAAGAGGCGCGCCGTGAGACGAGGCCGCGCGGCCAGCAGCCGGTACAGCAGGCGGGCGGGTCCGTGAGTGCTCGGAACGAGGCGCTCGAGCATGCGGCTGACCCCGCGCGGAGTGCTGGTCGGAAATGTGCGGGGGCGCAGGCGGGCCACGGCGCGCGCGACACGGGTGACTGCGGTGAGGGGCGGTGGAGCTGAGGCATGGCCGCCGTCGCCCCGTGCGCTCAGCCGCAGGGTCATCGCGCCCTTCTCGCCGACGCCCACCATCGCCGCCTGCCCGCGCACGAACGGCAGCGGAGCATCGACCACCGCGCCACCCTCATCCAGCACGAGCCATGGAGTGATGCCCCGTGCCGAGAACGTCTCCGCGATGGTGCGCGCCGCATCTCCGAATGTCTCCTCGTTGCCGCCGAAGGAGAGGTACACGTCGCGTGCGGGAGCGAATCCCTCCAGCAGCAGCGTTTCGACGGCCTCGAGGATCACGAGCAGCGGCCCCTTGTCGTCGAGCGCACCGCGCCCGTGGACGAAGCCATCGGCGATGCGGCCCTCGAACGGCGGATGAGTCCAGGCGTCGCTCGCGTCGACCGGGACCACGTCGTAGTGCGCCATGAGCACAACGGGATCACTGTCCGAGTCGGCCCCGCGCCAGTGGAAGAGCAGCCCGAGTTCCGTGATGCGCTCTCGCGCGAGCCGACGATGCACGTTCGGATACAGCTCTTCGAGCAGCTCGACGAACGCCTCGAACGGTGCGCTGCCCCGTTCTTCGATCTCCGCAGAAACGGTGGGAATCCGAATCATGCGCGAGAGCCGGTCAGCAGCACCCGAGTGGTCCGTCATGGATGCACCTCACAATCTCGCTGCAAGTCGCGTGCCCTGATCGATCGCGCGTTTCGCGTCGAGCTCTGCCGCGATATCGGCTCCGCCGATGAGATGCGCGTCGATGCCGAGCCCGATGAGCTCGACGTGCAGATCGCGGGCCGGGTCCTGGCCGGTGCACAGCACGATGGTGTCGACTTCGATGGTCACCGGTTCGCCCTCGAGTCCGAGGTGCAGACCTGCATCATCGATCCTCCGGTACTCCGCCCCCGGAACCATGCGCACGCCCCGGCGGGCCAGCTCGGTCCGGTGGATCCACCCGGTGGTCTTGCCGAGCCCGGCGCCCAGCTTGCCGCCGCTGCGCTGCAGCATCACGACGGAGCGTTTCGCGGGCGCTTCGACGGCGACGGTCAGTCCGCCGGGGCGGCGGTACTCCGCGTCGACTCCCCAGTGGGAGAGGAAACCAGCGACGTCTGCGGGATCCTCTTCGGTATCCGAGGTGAGGAACTCGGCGACGTCGAAGCCGATGCCTCCGGCGCCGAGAATCGCGACGCGCCGGCCGACCGGAACGCGATCGCGCAGCACATCGAGATAGCCGACGACACTCGGATGATCGAGGCCGTCGATCACCGGTCGTCGCGGCAGCACTCCGGTGGCGAGCACGATCTCATCGAAGCCCTGTGCGGCGAGCGATGCTGCGTCGACCCGTTCGCCGAGCCGGACGGTGACGCCGGTCTCCGCGATACGCACTCCGAAGTACCGCAGTGTCTCCCGGAATTCGCTCTTGCCGGGTACCTGCAGTGCGACGTTCAGCTGGCCGCCGATACGGGTATCGGCCTCGAACAGCGTCACGTCGTGCCCGCGCGAGGCGGCGGTCGTCGCGCACGAGAGGCCGGCAGGGCCCGAACCGACCACGGCGATGCGTCGGGGGGCGGTCGTCGGCGAGATGATGAGCTCAGTCTCGTGCCCGGCTCGGGGATTCACGAGACACGATGCGACTTTCCCGGCGAATGTGTGATCGAGGCACGCTTGGTTGCACCCGATGCAGGTATTGATGCGTTCAGGGGTGCCAGCAGCCGCTTTCGCGATGAACGCTGGATCCGCCAGGAACGGGCGTGCGAGCGACACCATATCGGCGCATCCCTCGGCGAGCACGGCTTCGGCGCTCTCGGGGGTGTTGATCCGGTTCGTGGCGATGAGCGGAATCGACACGGCGCCCATCAGGCGATGCGTGACCCAGGAGAAGGCCGCGCGGGGCACCGAGCTCGCGATCGTCGGGATCCGCGCCTCATGCCAACCGATTCCGGTGTTGATCATCGAGGCGCCGGCGGCCTCGACGCGGAGCGCCAGGTCGACCACCTCGTCGAGTGTGGAGCCGTCGGGTACGAGGTCGAGCATGGAGAGGCGGTAGATGAGCATGCGCTCCTCGCCGAGCGCTGCACGCACCCGACGCACGATCTCGACCGGGAATCGTGCGCGACGCTGCGCATCGCCGCCCCACGCATCCGCGCGGTGGTTCGTGTGCGGCGCTGCGAACTCGTTGATGAGGTATCCCTCCGAGCCCATGATCTCGACACCGTCGTAGCCGGCGGCACATGCGAGCGCGGCCGTGTGCGCGAAATCGTCGATGGTGCGTTCGATGTCGGCCTCGCCGAGTTCACGCGGCGTGATCGGGGAGATCGGTGCAGGGAGGGGGCTCGGGGCGACGATATCGGGGTGCGCCCCGTAGCGTCCAGCGTGAAGGATCTGCAGGACGATGCGCCCACCCGCGTCATGCACCGCGTCGGTGATGACGCGGTGATCGGCGATGTCGTCATCACTCGTGAGCATCGCCGCTCCCGGAGTCAGTCGGCCCTCGTCGTTGGGGGAGACGCCGCCGGTGACGATGAGCCCCGTGCCGCCGACGACGCGCTCGCGATAGAACGCCGCCAGCCGGTCGAAGCCGCCCGGCGTCTCTTCGAGACCGATGTGCATCGAACCCATGATGATTCGATTCGGAAGTGTGATGGCGCCCAGCGTGAGGGGCCGGAACAGGTTCGGATACGTCAGCGTCGACATGCAGCTCCCGTGTCGGGGTCAGAATGTTCCGAATGTAGCGATGCGCCGATGCGAAGTCGAGGCGAGTGTGCGCTACATACAAAAAAACGAGGTGCAGGGCGTGAGCCCTGCACCTCGTTCAGTCGCGCGACTTAGAGTGCGCGGATGTTGCTTGCCTGCAGGCCCTTGGGGCCCTGCTCGACGTCGAACTCGACGCGCTGCTCTTCGAACAGGTCGCGACGGCCGTTACCCGAGATCGCGCTGAAGTGCGCGAAGACGTCGGATGCTCCGTCGTCGGGGGTAATGAAGCCGAAGCCCTTTTCCGAGTTGAACCATTTCACGGTGCCGGTGGCCATACTGTATTTCCTTCTTGTGTTGCTGGCCGCGAGAGCGGCCGGGGTGCCACGGCGACGGCGCCGACGTGGAGACTGGTAGCTTGCTGCATTTCAGCGGCAAATAAAACGTGCTGGAGAATCCCTACGTTCGGCATTACTGGTCTTACCCGTTGAGCCTATCCCACGGTTCGCGATCACGCGAGGCCTGGCTGCGTAATCGTTACTTTCGGCGAAGGATCTGTACTCGCATCTTGACAGCTCCCGATGTGCGCGTATGCTGCTTAAAGTCACATTGACTCTAACCTGGTCCGGTTGAGGGTATGGCGGAGAGGGAGGTCGACGTGGATTTCGCGGATGTCAGCGCGAGCGAACGCCCCTATCTCCCGCCTGCCGTTGCGGTCTCCACCGTGGCTTTCGCGCTCAACCCGCCGTCGGGCGCGTTGGTCGTCGAAGAGGGGGTGCGGCACGACGCGGCAGGGGAGACGAGCGCCACGCTCTGGATCCCGCTCGTGCGCCGCACGCGCGCACCGTATCTCGGACGCTGGGCGCTCCCGGGCGGTCCGACGCGCTGGGACGAGACCCTCGCCGACACGGCACTGCGTTCGATCCGTGCGGCGGCGCAGTGCACTCCGGGGTACCTGGAACAGCTCTACGCGTTCGGCGGAGTCGAGCGGTCGGCCGATGCGCAGCGCCTCGTCACCATCGCGTACTGGGCGATGCTCGGCGAAGACGATCTCTCGACTGCGGTGCCCGGCGGCGCCGAGGGCGGTTCCACGGGTGCATCGACCGCAGAGCAGGCGGGCGGGCGGAGATGGGATGACCCGCGCGTCGATCCTCCGCGCGCCGATCCCCCGCGCGCCGAGATCGGAGCTGCGATCGATGAGAGCGGCCGCGCCGATGCCAACGTCGCCTGGTGCTCCGCCGATGCGCTGCCCGACCTCGCCTTCGACCATTCCGCGATCACCGACTACGCGCTCGCCCGGTTGCGAAGCAAGACAGAGTATGCAGCCGTCGCCCACCGCTTTCTGGGACCCGTGTTCACCATCGGCCAGTTGCGCGCCGTGCACGAGGCCGTGCTCGGGTACGCCGTCGATCCGGCGAACTTCAGGCGACAGATCCTCGCGCGGGGCGCGCTCATCGACACCGGAGAGCGTGAGACCGGCTCACCGCACCGGCCCGCTCGACTGTACCGATTCTCGAACGAGGCGGCACCGGAGTT
This sequence comes from Leucobacter alluvii, assembly GCF_039530485.1. Lineage (NCBI taxonomy): Bacteria > Bacillati > Actinomycetota > Actinomycetes > Micrococcales > Microbacteriaceae > Leucobacter > Leucobacter alluvii. The sequence continues at coordinate 294,733 of NZ_BAAAOP010000001.1, forward strand.
TCCGGATGCACGCCCGCAACCCCGGAGGCCAGCATGACCAGCGTCTACGAGCTCATCAGCGAGGCCGCAGAGCGAGAGCGCGAGATGCGGCCGGCATCAGCGCCGACGTCTCCCGCAGCCCGATCCCATCGCCGACCGATCGCTCTCCGTGCGACCGGGTCGTCGAGTTGCGATTCGGACCTCTCGCAGGATCCCTGGCAGGTCGACCGGGCGCCCGGGTACGGTCCCGGTGCGTCGACGATCGATCCGGTTCCCGAGCACTCCCCGCGCCAGGGCCCGCTTCCCGAGCGATACACCGCGGCGAGCGACGATCAGCTGGCCGACTGGATCACCGCCGCGCGCGAGGCCCTGGGTCCGCGCGTGCAGATCCTGGGACACTTCTATCAGCGCGACGAGATCGTGCAGTACGCCGACTTCGTCGGTGACTCGTTCATGCTCGCGCAAGCGGCGAAATCGAGCCCGGAGGCCGAAGCCTTCGTCTTCTGCGGAGTGCATTTCATGGCCGAGACCGCCGACATCCTCTCCGGGCGCGACCAGGCGGTGATCCTGCCGAACCTCGCAGCGGGGTGCTCGATGGCGGACATGGCCACGATCGACCAGGTCGAAGCGTGCTGGCGCGACCTGATGGCCGCCCTCGGCACGACGGCGGAGGACGGACGGCGCACCGTCATTCCCGTGACGTACATGAACTCATCGGCGGCGATCAAGGCGTTCTGCGGTCGCAACGGAGGGATCGTCTGCACGTCGTCGAACGCTCGCGCCGTGCTCGAATGGGCCTTCGAACGGGGGCAGCGGGTCGTCTTCTTCCCGGACCAGCACCTCGGCCGCAACACGGCGAAGGCCATGGGGATCGACGAGGCGGAGATGCCGCTGTGGCGGCCGCATCTGCCGCTCGGAGGCAACACGGAGCAGCAGGTGCGAGATGCGCGCGTGATCCTGTGGAACGGGTTCTGCTCCGTGCACAAGCGCTTCACCGTTGCGCAGATCGAGCGCGCGCGCGCCGAATACCCCGATGTGCGCGTCATCGTGCACCCCGAGTGCCCGGCCTCGGTCGTCGAAGCGGCCGATGGTGCCGGCTCGACGGAGTACATCAGACGGGAGATCGAGCATGCCGCTCCGGGCAGCGTGATCGCTGTCGGTACCGAGATCAACCTGGTGAACCGATTGCAGCAGCAGCGACCGGACCTGACGATCTTCTGCCTCGACCCCGTCGTGTGCCCGTGCTCCACGATGTACCGCATCCATCCGGCGTACCTCGCATGGACCCTCGAGGCGTTGCTCGACGGCTCGACGCCGAATCGCATCAGCGTGCCGGACGGCGTCGCCGATGACTCCCGCGTCGCACTCGAGCGCATGCTCGCCGCGAAGCCGTGATCCTCGTCATCGGATCGGGAGTCGCCGGTCTGTGCGCGGCGCTCGCCGCGGTGCATGCAGGAGCCGATGTGATGATCGTCGCGGCGGGGGAGCTCGGAACGGGCAACGGATCGTCCGATGGGCGCGAACGGGTGCTCGGGAACACCCCACTGGCGCAGGGCGGGATCGCCGCCGCGATCGGCATTGAGGATCGCGCGGCCGACCACCTGGCGGATACGTTGCGGGCCGGAGCGGGACTGACCGATCGTGCCGCCGCGGACGTGCTCGTGCGCGACGGGGCGCGGCTGGTGCGCGGACTGCTCGCGGAGGGCTTCGCCGCCGACCGGGGGAGCGACGGGGGCCTGGCCCTCGGCCTCGAGGCGGCGCACTCGAGAAATCGCATCGTGCACGCGGGCGGCGATCGTACCGGAGCGGTGCTGCATGCGCACCTCGTGGGTCGCGTGCTGGACTCCGTGCCCGGACGTCGGAACGGATCGCTCAACGGCGCCCTCGTCGTGCGCGAGCGAACGACCGTCACCGGGCTCCTCAGCGAGGCCGGCGCGGTGACCGGGGCGACGGTGCGCGATGCCGACGGAGCTGAAGCGAGCCTCTCCGCCGATGCCGTGGTGCTCGCAACCGGGGGCTACGCCTCGCTGTACCCGATGAGCTCGAATCACCCTGGAGCGCGCGGTTCGGGCATCGTGCTCGCCGCTCGTGCGGGGGCGGTGGTCGCCGACCTGGAGTTCGTCCAGTTCCATCCCACGGTGCTCGCAGAGGGGCAGAACGGCCGAGGCCTGCTGATCTCGGAGGCGGTCCGGGGTGCCGGGGCGGTGCTGCGCGACGCTCGGGGCGAACGGTTCATGCTCGGGCGTCACCCGCGTGCTGAGCTCGCGCCGCGTGATGTGGTCTCGCTGGAGACGCACCGCGCCATGCATCGCGCAGGTGCTGCTGAGGTGTGGCTCGACGCCACCCCGATCGAGCATCGTGAGGGCTCGGGAGCGCTGCGGCGCCGATTTCCCGCGATTTCGCGGGCGCTCGCAGCGCGTGGGCACGATTGGGCTCGTGAGCCGGTACCGGTCGCGCCTGCCGCGCACTACACGATGGGCGGGGTGGCGAGCGATACCTCGGGCCGCAGCAGTGTGCCGGGGCTGTTCGTCGCGGGCGAGGCCGCCTCGACGGGCGTGCACGGTGCGAATCGACTCGCTTCGAACTCGTTGCTCGAAGGTCTGGTGTTCGGCGGCCGCGCGGGAGCGGCTGCGGCGGGATACCGAGGTCGGCAGGACGAGTGGCTCGAAAGCGGCAGCGCTCTCGGGCGACTGGTGCTCGATGCGGACAGGTGCGTCGTCGGTGACGGCGAGCCGCGGCACACCGGGGCGCTCGAGCTGGAGGTCTCACGGGCGCTGGGCGCCCACCTGGGAATCGAGCGGAACGGCTCCGGGCTCGCGCTCGCAGCGCGGGTGTTCGAGCGCGGTGCGGGGGATGCAGCGCGGCTCGCGACCATGATCTGCTGTGCTGCGGCGGCCCGCAGGGAGACGCGCGGGGCGCACGTGCGATCGGATTTTCCAGACGTCGATCCAGCCCTCTCCCGCCGACGCGCGTTTCGCATCGAGTTCGGCACGGCACCGCCGCCGAGCCCGCCCGCACCGTCACGCCCCCGACAACTGACCCAACAGAGGAGCGTTTCCGTATGCTGACGCAGTCCATCGTCGATACCGCGGTTCGCGCCGCTCTCGCGGAAGACGCTCCGTGGGGCGACCTGACCGCCGAACTCGCGATCCCCGCCGATCTCGGCATTTCAACACGCCTGGTGGCCCGCGAATCGGGTGTGTTCGCGGGCGGGGCGATGGTGCGCGAGACCTTTCGGCAGGCGGATGCGCGCATCGAGATCACGGATCTCGTGGAGGACGGTGCGGTGTTCGCCGCCGGAGAGGTACTCGCCCGCGTTGCCGGCCCCGCCAGAGGCGTGCTGACCGGCGAGCGCGTGGCGTTGAACTTCGCTCAGCGGCTCTGCGGTGTGGCGACGCTCACCTCGCGCTTCGTGACGGCCGTCGCGCACACGTCTGCGCGCATCGCCGACACCCGCAAGACGACGCCGGGTCTGCGCGCTCTCGAGAAGCATGCGGTCCGCGCCGGGGGCGGTGTGAACCACCGCTTCAGTCTCTCCGACGCGATCATGGTGAAGGACAATCACCTTGCAGCCCTCGGCGCATTCGACACCGCGACGACGACGCGCGCGTTGCGGCTTCTGCGGGAGCGAGCCGGGCACACGACCGCGATCATCGTCGAGGTCGACCGGCTGGATCAGCTCGATGCGGTGCTCGCCGCCGACATCACGGGGGTGCTGCTCGACAACTTCCCGCTCGACGATCTGAGCATGGCGGTGCAGCGGATTGCGGGCAGCGTCGTCGCGGAGGCGAGCGGAGGGGTGTCGCTCGAGACGGTGGCCTCGATCGCGGAGACGGGAGTCGATGTCATCTCAGTCGGGCAGCTGACGCACGGTGCTCGCGCGTTGGATCTGGGTCTCGATGCGGATTGAGCGCCGCGCATGAGCTGGGAGCACCGCGCATGAGCGGGGGAGCGCCGCGCCTCGGCTCGAGTGCCGACGGGTATCTCGACGCCGCAGCGACGGCGCCGCTGCGGCCTGAGGCGCGGGCCGCGATGATCGATGCGCTCGACGACGGCGCGGCGAACGCCTCGAGCGTGCACCAGGCCGGTCATCGTGCCCGTTCACGGATCGATGCGGCACGGTCTGACATCGCGACGGCATTCGCTGCGCGTCCGTCCGAGGTGATCTTCACGTCGGGCGGTACCGAGGCCAACAACCTCGCGATCATCGGGCTCGCACTCGCGAACCCTCGCGGTCGGCACCTGGTCACCACGCCGATCGAGCATCCGTCGGTGATCGAGAGCTGCCGGTATCTGGAGCGCGTCTTCGGCTTCTCGCTCGACTTCGCAGAGGTGGACGAGGTCGGACGCGTGAGTGCCTCGTCGGTCGCAGCGCTCGTGCGCTCAGACACGGCGCTCGTGTCGGTGGGGCTCGCGAATGCGGAGGTGGGTACAGTGCAGGATCTGCCGCGGATCGCGCAGATCGTGCACGCCAGCGGGGTGCTCCTGCACACGGACGCCGTGCAGGCCGCTGCCTCCTTGCCGGTGCGCTTCGGGTCCGCGACCCTCGGCGTCTCAGGAGCCGCCTGGCCGGGACCCGGTATCGATGCGATGACGATCGCGGGCCACAAGTTCGGCGGGCCGCAGGGAACCGGGGCGCTGCTCGTGCGATCCGGTCTCGCCGTGGAACCGCTGCTCCACGGCGGCGGGCAGGAGCAGGGGCGCCGAGCCGGCACCGAGAACGGACCGGCGCTCGCGGGCTTCGCCGCTGCGGTGCGCGCAGCCAGTGCGGAGATCGGCTCGCAGGGCGTGGCGCTGATCGAGTCGCGCGAAGCGCTGATCGAACGCGTGCTCGCGGACGTGCCGGGAGCCCGTCTCACGGGCGATCGCGCAGAGCGACTGCCGGGGCACGCGTCGTTCGTCGTCGACGGGGTGAGCGGAGAGTCGCTCCTGGTGGCCCTCGACGCCGCCGGGTTCGCGGTGTCCTCTGGTTCGGCATGTGCTGCGGGATCGGATGACCCGTCTCCGGTGCTGCTCGCACTCGGATTCTCCGCCGAACTCGCGCAGACCGGCATCCGATTCACGCTCGCCGGGCCCGTGACCGCGGCCGCGATCGACCGCATCATCGAGGTGCTGCGCGCCGAGACTGCGTCTGCTGCGCACCGCCGAGGCTCGTGGAACGGGTCGCAGTGAGTCTCCGATACAGCGGTTTCGTCGTCAACCGGTGCACCATGGTGGCGAGCTCATGCCCAGCATCGATGGCGAGAGCCTCATGCGCCTGGCGGCGTGCCACCGACTGATTGCCCTGCAACCACCAGAGCCACGCGCTCAGTGCGAGCATGCCGGGTCTGAGGGGCTCCGGCGTCTCGCTCATCGTCTCTCGCAGTCGGGCGAGCACCCCGCGCAGGCGGCCGTGCTCGGTGAACTCTGGGCACGCACCGTCGAGGATGCGGAAGATGGACCAATCCGATGCGGCGACGCGTGTGCGTTCTCGCCCGGCCGAGGTGTTCGCGCGGCACTCCGTTCGGAGCCCCGCGGCCGGTTCGTCGGTGAGCGGTGGGAGATCGATCTCGAGTTCCACCGGCACGCCGGTGAATCTGCCGATGGGCAGTTCCGCGGCGAGTTCGAGAGGGAACTCAGGACGGGTGAGGAGTCCCAGTGCGATGATCAGCCAGCGATCGGAATGCGCACTGTTGCGGACCAGGCGCGCCGCAGCGTCACTGCTCAGCGGGCCGTCGGCGCACAGATCGCGGGTCGACTCCGCGGCTTCGGAGATCCAGGCGAAGTACGAATCGGAGGTGCTCCCGGACTCGGAGCGCAGCGGGGGGACGCGCTCCGAACCCGGGAAATCGGAGGGAGGATGGTGTTCGAGCGCGCGCGCCAGTGCCGCGGCACGCGCGGGATCGGCGGTCGGAATCTCTCCGAGCCGTTGGAGTTCGACCGGTGCCTCGATCTGTCGGAGCGGGCCGCGGATGACGGGGCTCTCCGCGATCTCGCTGAGGGGTCGCCCTGCCAGTGGCGGACGCGGGTCGAGGAAGCTCAGCCATCCATCTGCAGCGAGTAGGCAGAGTTCTCGGATCTCGACGCCGTCGCGACGGAGGCGGCGCTCGATGCGCCGCGCCAGTCGTTGCCATGGGGGAGGGCCCGTCACGTCGAACGACGCGTTGCTGACGATGACGACGGCCACCGCGACCGGGTGCTCGTGCATCGCGGAGAGATCGTGCGCGAGCTCGCTCATGAGATCGAGGATTGCGAGTGCATCGCCGGGATCGTCACTGCGAGGGAGGTCGATGCGGACCGCAGGGCCGGAGCGTGCGCCGATGAAACAGATCACGAACAGGCTGTCGGTGGCGGTGAACCCGGTGAGATAGGGCAGGGCCGCGAGGAAGTCTGCGGTGCCAGAGCATCGGATGACGGGGCGGGGGTCGGATTCGCGTTCGGTCATGATCCGATCCTCCGATGCTGCGCCGCACGACGAACGGTTATGCACAGAACTCGGCGCGGAGCACCGCGATTTCGTTTCCACGCGGCGGTGTGAGCGGGACTCCGCATCGCTCTGACCACCGCCGCGCGGAACTCGTGCTGCGGGACTGACCGCCCCGGCTACTCGACGAGCTTGCCCTGAACGGTGTCGTCAGTGGCGGCGAGCGCGAGATCGCGGAAGGCCGCCGGCGCCTCCGGGAGCGGCTCGAATACGGCACCGCGATCCGGCGTCCAGACGAAGTTCCCCCGCAGAGACGGATCCTGCTCGGTGTAATCGGAGCGGTTGTGGCAGCCGCGGGTCTCCCGACGCTCGCGCGCGCATTCGATCGTCGCCCGTGCGGCGAGCATCGACCCGTACAGATCGAAGGCATGAGCGAGGTCGTCGAATCCCGCGATGTCCGGATGCGCCGTGACCCGCGCCACGCGCTCCTGCAACGCTTCCAGCTTTCCGAGTGCGGTCGTGAGACCGGCCTCGCTGCGCACGACGCCGACGTGCTCGGTCATGATGTCTCGCAGAGCGCGCTGGAGCCGACGCGGGCTCTCGGTGCTCTTATCGGCGCTCCCCGCTCCCTCCAGCAGGTTCTGCATCTCCGCGCGCGCCTCGGCGACGGCGGCCGGGTCGCGGCGGATCTCGGTGAGCCCCGACACGTAGTCCGCGGCATCGGAGCCGGTAATGCGGCCGTACACGAGCAACTCGATGAGGGAGTTGCCGCCGAGGCGATTCGCGCCGTGCAGGCCGCTCGACGCCTCACCGATCGCGTAGAGTCCCGCGACCCCGGTGCTGTGCGTGTCGGGCGTGACCCACACCCCGCCCATCGAGTAATGGGCGGTGGGCGCGATCTCGATCGGCTCCTCGGTGATGTCGAGCATCTGCAGATCGATCAGCGTGCGGTACACCCGTGGCAGCTTCGAGAGGATCTGCTCGCGCGGAAGATGCGAGACGTCGAGGAAGACGCCGCCGTTGGTGGTGCCGCGGCCCTCAGAGATCTCGGTGTAGCTCGCGAGAGCGACGCGGTCCCGGGTCGAGAGCTCCATGCGTTCCGGGTCGTAGCGCTCCATGAAGCGCTCTCCGAGCGCGTTGCGCAGGATCCCGCCCTCTCCTCGAGCCGCTTCCGAGACCAGCGTCCCGGCGGCGTCGGCGGGCTCGAGGATGCCGGAGGGATGGAACTGCACGAGTTCTGCGTCGCGGATCTTTCCGCCGGCGAGCGCGGCGAGTCGGAACGAATCGCCGGTGTTCTCATCGCGCCGGGAGGAGGTGTTGCGCCAGATGCGCGTGTGGCCGCCCGCCGCCAGGATCACGGCGTCGGCGTGGATGACCACCGGGGCTCCGTCGACGATGTCGAACCCGTAGGCGCCGAAGATGCGTCCGTCGGCGACGAGCAGGCGCGTGATGTACACCGTATCCACGATCGAGACGCGCAGTTCGGCTGCGCGCCGCATCAGGGTGCGCTGAATCTCCAGGCCGGTGTAATCGCCGGCGTACGCGGTGCGGCGATACTTGTGCGCGCCGAAGAAGCGCTGGCTGATGCGGCCGTCGTCCTCGCGGGCGAACGGCATGCCCCAGCGCTCCAGATCCTCGATGCCGCGCGCGGCGTTGCGGGTGACCGTCTCGACGATCGCGGGGTCGGCGAGGAAGTACGATTCGCGGAGAGTGTCGGCGGCGTGCTGTTCCCAGCTGTCCTCGGGATCCATCGTGCCGAGGGCGGCGTTGATGCCGCCTGCGGCGAGGGTCGTGTGCGCGTCGTGCGCGCGCCGCTTCCCGACGGCGAGCACCTGGACGCCGCGCTCCGCGAGTTCGATGGACGCGCGGAGTCCGGCTCCGCCGGTGCCGATGACGAGTACCGAGGTGGAGAGGAGGCGCTCGTTGCGAGCAGCTCCCTGGGCGGGGGTGGGAGAGATGCGATTCATGCTCATCACGCTATGACCGGCCGATCGATTACTCCAATGAATAGACCTGATCACCAAGATGCGTTTACGCTATGAAAATGAACCTCGAACAGCTCCGTGGCTTCGTCGAGATCGCGCAGCTCGGGCACTTCACCCGCGCCGCCGAGCGGCTCCACCTGGCCCAACCATCGCTCAGCAGGCAGATCTCCACCCTGGAAGCGGATCTCGGCGTCGAACTGCTGCACCGCGTCCGCGGCAACGTCGCTCTGACCCCAGCAGGGGAGCGGCTCCTGCCGATCGCGCGGCGGATGCTCGCCGACGCCGAGACCGCGCGCCACGAGATGACGGATCTCGCCGAGCTGCGACGCGGGCGCATACGGCTCGGCGCGACACCGACGCTCTGCACGAGCCTCGTCGCCGATGTGCTCGCCGCGTTCCGCGACCGCTACCCGGGCATCGAGATCGAGATTCTGGAGCGGGGCTCGCGGAGCCTCATCGCCGCGCTCGTCGAGGGAGCACTCGATCTTGCATTGATCGTGACGAGCGTGTCGTCCGGAGCGGCGCGTGCGGTGCTCGAACGCGAGCAGATTCTCAGCGAGCGTCTCGTCGTGGTGTCGGATCCGACCCGGCCGGATCCGTTCGGCCGCGACGAAACCGGTTCGGAGGACCCCGACCGTCCCGTCGAACTCGAGGAGCTCGCGCGAGTACCGCAGGTCGTGTTTCCGGAGAACTACGATCTCAGGGTCACGGTGGACGCCGCGTTCCGCGCACGCGGAGTGACCCCGCTCGTCGCGGTCGAGGGAGCGGAGATGGACGCGGCGCTGAGCTTCGCCGGTCGAGGGATCGGCGTCGCCGTGGTGCCAGCGATGGTGGCGGCGGACCGCCCGATGCTGCGCACGGCTCCACTCGCTGACGCGGCGCTCTCGCGCACCGTGAGCATCGCGCGCCGCGTCGACATGGCTCCCACGCGCGCCTGCGCCGCGCTGCAGGCGGTGATCCGCGAGGTCGCCGACCGCGTCACCGCGCCCGGCGCCGAACTGTCGAATCTCGTGACGCGCGTCGGAGGAGCTGCGGAAGCTAGGAGCGCTGCGCCTCGACCTGCTTGAGGTCGGCCTCGAGAGCCACCCAGCCGAGCATCGCGCACTTGATCCGCATGACGAACTTGGAGACGCCCTGAAGCGCGACCGCGTCGCCGAGCAGTTCCTCGTCGGGATCGCCTTCGCCGCGCGCCTGGATCATCTCCCGGAATGCGTCGATGCGCGTCCGAGCCTCGTCGACGGTGAGGGCGTCGTCGCGCACGAGCTGCGACAGGATGGAGGCCGATGCCATCGAGATGGAGCACCCCTGACCCTGCCACGCCACCTGTCGGATGAGGCGGGTCTCGGGGTCGACTGAGATCGACAGATCGATCTCGTCGCCGCAGCTCGGATTGAACTCATGGTGCGACGCGGTCAACGCGGCCGCATCCGCCTCGAGTTCGCCCTTGCCGATCGGTCGCTTGGAGTGATCGAGGATCACCTCCTGGTACAACCCGTCCAGTGCACTCATGCCGAAACCTCCGCCCCGAAATACCGCTGAGCGCCGCGGAGCGCGTCGACGAAACGATCGACTTCGTCTTCGGTCGTGGTGACGTGCACGCTTGCGCGCGTACTCGACGTCAGGCCGAGCGCGCGATGCAGCGGCTGGGCGCAGTGGTGCCCGACGCGCACCCGCACCCCCTGCTCGTCGAGATACTGCCCCACATCGTGGGCATGCACGCCCTCGACCGAGACTGCGGCCAGTGTCACGCGCTGCGCCGTATCGGCCGGCCCCAGCAGGTGCAGACCCGGCGTTTCCAGGATGCCGGCGACCAGCCGCTCGACGAGTTCGTGCTCGCGTGCGGCTGCGCGGCTCATGCCGATCGCGTTCAAGAAGGAGACCGCTGCGCCCATGCCGACCGCTTGTGAAACCGGCTGCGTTCCCGGCTCGAAACGCTGCGGAGCCGGCATGAACTGCGCTGACTCCATCGTGACCTTCGTGATCGCGGAGCCGCCGGTTCGTGCCGGCGGCAGTGCGTCGAGCATCTCCGGGCGCCCGTAGAGCACTCCGATGCCGTTCGGACCGAACATCTTGTGCCCGGAGAACGCTGCGAAGTCGACGCCGAGCGCGGTGAAGTCCACGGGGATGTGGGGCACCGACTGGCAGGCGTCGAGCACGGTGACCGCCCCGACCGCGTGCGCGAGCTCGACGAGCTCCGCGACGGGTGCGACGTAGCCGGTCACATTCGAGATGTGCGCGAATGCGAACACCCTGGTGCGCTCGGTCACTGCGGCGCGCGCGTCGTCGATGGTCCAGGTGCCGTCCGCCCGCACCGGAATGTACCGCAGGCTCGCTCCCGTTCGCTTCGCGAGCCGCTGCCAGGGAATGAGGTTCGCGTGGTGCTCGGCTTCGGTGATCAGGATCTCATCACCGGGTTCGAGTCGGAAGCGCTCACTGCCGGAGACGCCGAGACCGGCGTTCGCCTCGCCGATGCCGGTGGCGACGAGGTTCAGCGCGTCGGTCGCGTTCTCCGCCCACACGATCTGCTCGGGCGCCTCCGCTCCCACGAAGGACGCCACGGCGGCGCGAGCACCCTCGAACGCCTCGGTGGCGGCTCCGACCGCGCCGCTGGTGCCGCGGTGCACGGCGGCGTTCGACGACTCGACGAACCGGCGTTCGGCGTCGAGCACCCGGCCCGGGCGCTGCGACGTGGCGGCGGAATCGAGGTAGGCGGGAGCGAACTCGAGCGCGTCTTGCGCGACGAAGTACGGGAATTCCGCGCGCAGCAGCGCGACGTCTGCGGGGGTGAGCGCGGGATGCAGCGCGAGGTCAGGCATGTTCTCCATTCTTCCACCTCTCGGGGTGGCGGTACCGGCCTGCAGTGCAACGCCGCCGGGCACTGCGCTATTCCGCGTCGAGCGTCACCGGCGCAGTGTTCGGACCGTGCCCGGCGCGATCGTCCGCTCCGCTCAGCCACCAGTTGATCGCGCCGGCCGCGAGCGCCAGCACGGCGGCCGCGAGCGGCAGCACGAGCGCCGCGCGCGTGCCGAGATCGGTCGCGACGACGCCGGTCAGGGCGGCGGCAGCCGACTGGCCCACCATGAGTCCGGAGCCGAGCATCGTCATGACGGTCGCCGAGCGGCCGATGGGACTGCGTGCGGCGCCGAAACTGTAGAGCGTCACGAGGAGCGGCCCGACGCCGATGCCCATGATCGCCAGGCTGAGCAGAATCGAGGGCACGTCGTGCGACCACTGCAGCAGCACGGCGCCAGCCACGATGCAGACCGCGAACACGGGCCACCGGGCGCGGAGCGAGAAGCGCGGGGGAAGCGCCGCGACCCCGATGGCGAAGATCGCGGAGCCCACGCCCATCGCCCCGTAGATCAGGCCGGCACTCTCGGGGTCGCCGCGATCCTGCATGAACGACGTGAGCGACGTGAGCATCGAGCCGAAGAACAACCCAACGGTCACGATGCCGAACACCGTCACGAGGAGCGCGGGTCGTGCGAGTTCCGACGCGGGAACGAGCACTGCCGCGCGCTGCTCCGGCGATTGCGCTGGCGCGCTCGTCCGGTGCAGAGCGAAGGCGGTGACGAAGAGCAGCGTGAGCACGGCAGCGCCCACGATCGGCGCCCACGCGCCGATCGTGGTGGCGAGCACGCCGACGATCACCGGGCCGAACACGAAGATGACCTCGTCGGCGGCCGACTCGTAGGCGAGCACGTTCGACAGCACCCTCGGCCGCCGCTGCGCCGGCAGATCGTGCGCGACGATCGCGACGAGCCTCGAACGCGACATCGGCGACGTCTGCGGCACCGTGGCGCCGGCGAGGAATGATCCGAGGAACAGCACCCACGTCGACAGCGGGCTGAACGCGATCCAGGCCAGGGCGCCGAGCAGTGCGCTGTTCGCGATGGCGGCGATGAGCAGTGTTGGCCGCTGCCCGTATCGGTCTGCCGCCGCGCCGATGAGGGGCCCGACGCAGGCGACGCCCAGCCCGACCATCGCGGAGTTGAGACCGCCGAGTTCAACGGAGCCGCGCGCGGAGACGACGAGGGTGAGCACGCCGATCACCATCATCGCGAACGGCAGACGCGAGACGAGGGCGAGCGGGTAGTACAGCTTCCCGGTTCGACTCAGGAGCGTGACCCCGCGGGGCGACGTGTCAGGGACCGGGTGCTCGCTCGTCTGATGCATAGCCGGCCGAGTCTAGCAGCTCGTTACGAGACGGATCCCACGGCGACTTCCTGCTCGGCGAGGAAATCGGTGAACGCCTGCGCGTCACCGGGGGAGCCCGTGAAGGGAACGCCGTCGACGACGACGAACGGCGTGCCGGTCACGGCGAGCTGCGGATCCTCAGCGCCCGGCACGGGATTGTCGAACACCCACTCGTTGAGCGCCTGGGCGAAGGGCACGAACCGCTCTGACTCGATGCATGATCGCACGTCGTCGTTCGCGCCGCCCGCCGCCTCGTCGACCGCGTCGATCAACGCACCGTTGTCGAGTCCGCCGGTCGTCTCCGCCGGCTGCACCGCCGGATCGAACAGGTGGCGGTGCACCTTCCATGCGGCTTCCGGCTGCGCTTCCGCCACGCACGCCATGGCGGCCGAGGCGCGCGACGAGTACTGGTCTGGGGAGATGCGATCGAGGAATGTCAGCGGAGTGATCTCGACCGATGCCTGGCCGCTCTCCATCAGCCGCTCGAGCGTTTCCCCGTTCGTGGTCTCGAAGACGGAGCAGGAGGGGCAGCGGTAATCGACGTACACGCGAACGGCGTGCGCCTCGGCTCCTGCCTCCTGCGGTTCGGGGGCGCCGCTGCTCGGAATCTCGGATCGGACCACGCCGTCCTGATCGAACACGATGCCTCCCGTGGCCATGTTCTCTGGCCACGACATCGGATCCTCCGAACCCTGTGGCTCGTCTGCAGCGCCGGGGGCGCCGGAATGGGAGCCGGACGGGGCGGCGATCGAGCCCGCGAGAGTCACGGCCGACACCACGCCCAGCACCAGCGCGACGAGCAGCGCGAGCGCTCCGGAGGCGAGCCCGACGACCGCCGGAGCACGGCGGCTGCGGGAGATCACACCGACGATGCCGAGCACCACCGCTGCGACGGCGAGCAGCGCTCCGAGAATCGCACCGAGACCGAAGTAGAACGCGGAGACGATCACCGTGACCAGAGCGGCGAGACCGAGCGCCATGGCTGCGATCGAGAGGTTGCCGTTGCCGCGTCGCCGCGATGCCGAGCCCGATTCGGCGTAGGGGTGGGGCGGTGCTGGCAGTGGCTGCTGTGGATCGGTCATGGATTCATTCTGTCAGCAGGCCCAGGCCAGGGCGCCGCACCCGCCGCACCCGCCAGGTGACGCGCGCGCATACGATTGAGGCATGATCCTTCTCGCGGCGACGCCGATCGGAAACCTCGGTGACGCCTCCGCGCGGCTCCGCAGCACCTTCGAGGAAGCGACCGTCGTGGCCGCGGAGGACACGCGTCACACCGCTCAGCTGCTCCGTCTCCTCGGAATCGAGAATCGACCGGAACTCATCGCGCTGCACGATCACAACGAGCACGAGCGGGCGGCAGCGCTCGTCGAACGCGCGCAGACTGAAGACATCGTGCTGGTGAGCGACGCCGGCATGCCGACCGTTTCCGACCCCGGGTTCCGAGTGGTGCAACTGGCCGCCGAGCGCGGGGTCCCCGTCAGTGCGATCCCCGGCCCGAGCGCGGTCATCACGGCGCTCGCCGTAGCCGGCCTCCCGACCGATCGTTTCGCCTTCGAAGGATTCCTGCCCCGCAAATCCGGCGAGCGGGTGCGTGCCGTCCGCGCACTCGCCGCCGAACGGCGAACGCTGGTCTTCTTCGAATCGCCCAGCCGGCTCGCGGCGTCGCTCGGCGACCTCGCCGACGCGTTCGGGGATGATCGCGCCGCGGCGGTCTGCCGCGAGCTCACGAAGCTGCACGAGGAGGTGCGGCGGGGAGGTCTGCGCGAGCTCGCCGCCTGGGCAGCAGACGGGGTGCGAGGAGAGATCGTCGTGGTGGTGAGCGGCGCGGCTTCGAGCGCTGCATCGCCCGAATCGGCGCTCGTCGAGGTGCAGGCCAGAGTGCAGGCGGGAGAGCGTCTCAAGGACGCGACACGGGCCGTGGCCGAGGCCACCGGACTCTCATCGCGGGAGCTGTACGCCGCCGCGCTCGCCAGCCGTCGGTGAAGCGCGGCGTCTGCGCGTCGGCTCGCGATCACAGGCGAAGGTCGGAAGCCTCCCAGCCGCCGGGCAGCGCAATGCGCCATACTCGAAACGCATTCATGGCCGCGCGCCCACCGCACCTCCCTGTGCATCGGAACTGACGCGGCTCCTCGCGACTCGAAGGACTCCTATCACCGTGAAACTGACGCGCGCCATCGCCCCCGCCGCCCTCGTTGGCGCACTGCTCCTGGTCGGCTGCTCGAGCGGCGGCGGATCGGCGAGCGCCGATGCTTCCGGCACCGATTGCCTCGCTTCCGGTTCGGCCAGCTCCAGTGTGAAGGTCTCCGGTTCGGTCGGCGAGGATCTCGAACTCACCTCGGACACCCCGGTGGAGGCGGACAAGATGCAGCGCTCCGTGCTGGAGGAAGGCGAGGGGGACGTCGTCGAGGAGGGGCAGTCGGTGCTCACCTCGATGACCCTCTTCAACGGTGCCGACGGGTCGGCGCTGCAGCAGCTTCCCGCGAGCGCGATCCCGGTCGAGAGATCGGGGCTCGCCGAGTGGGCGTACGACGGTCTGCGGTGCGCCACGGCCGGCGAGCAGATCGCGCTCGCCGCTCCGTACGCCGACGTCTTCGGCGAGACGCCGCCCGAGCAGACCGGTCTCGAGAACATCACCGCCGACGACTCGCTCGTCATCGTGATGGAGTTCGGGGAGATCACCGATGCGGGCGACGCTGCCGCTGCGACGGGCGAGCCGGGAACGCTGAAGAGCGATGAGCTGCTCTCCAAGGCGGAGGGCAAGAAGGTCACCGCGCCCGACGGGTTCCCGACGGTTAAGGTCGCCGAGGACGGCGAGCCGACGATCACCGTCCCGGACGGCCTCGAGGCACCCGACAAGCTCGAGATCGCCACGCTCGTCGAGGGCGATGGCGAAGAGGTGCAGCCCGGAGACCGCGTATACGTGAACTACCGCGGTGTGATCTGGCGCACCGGCGAGGAGTTCGATTCGAGCTGGAGCCGCGGAGAGCCCACCGACTTCCTCACGACCCAGG
Organism: Leucobacter alluvii; assembly: GCF_039530485.1. NCBI lineage: Bacteria > Bacillati > Actinomycetota > Actinomycetes > Micrococcales > Microbacteriaceae > Leucobacter > Leucobacter alluvii. Next base: position 310,308 of record NZ_BAAAOP010000001.1, read on the forward strand.
TCATCGGCGGATTCCAGAAAGCCCTCGAGGGCCAGAAGGTCGGGTCCCAGGTCATCTCCGTGGTGCCGGCTGAGGACGGCGGCTACGGTGCGGCAACGCTGGAGCAGCAGGGGCACCAGGGCGACGACGTGATGGTCTTCGTACTCGACATCCTCGGCACGGTGCACGCGGACGCGCCCGCCGAGTAGCCTGGAGCGATGAAGCGCGTCATCGTCCTCGGTTCCACCGGATCCATCGGCGAGCAGGCGCTCGACGTCATCCGCAAGCATCCTGCGAAGTATCAGGTCTCCGGCCTCATCGCAGGGACCCAGGCGGATCGCCTGCGCGAGCAGGCGGACGAGTTCAACGTCGAGCACACCGGTCTCGGCGCCGACGCCGCGGTGCAGCTCATCCGCGACGTGCAGGCGGATGTCGTGCTCAACGGCATCACCGGCTCCGTCGGGCTCGGCCCCACCATCGCCGCGCTCGAAGCGGGGCGCACGCTCGCGCTCGCGAACAAGGAATCGCTCATCGTCGGCGGCGATCTGGTGACCGGGCTCGCGGCTCCCGGGCAGATCGTTCCGGTCGATTCCGAGCACTCCGCGATCGCGCAGGCGCTGCGGTCGGGCAGCCGCGAGGAGGTGCGCCGCCTCATCCTGACCGCGTCTGGCGGGCCGTTCCGGGGTCGCACACGTGAGCAGCTGCGCGATGTGACGCCCGCCGAGGCGATGACGCACCCCACCTGGAACATGGGCCGCGTGGTGACGACGAACTCGTCGACGATGGTGAACAAGGGGCTCGAGGTGATCGAGGCTCACCTGCTCTTCGGTGTCTCCTACGGCGATATCGAGGTCGTGGTGCACCCGCAATCGGTGGTGCACTCCATGGTGGAGTTCATCGACGGGTCGACCATCGCCCAGGCCTCGCCCCCGGACATGCGGCTGCCCATCGCACTGGGGCTGTCATGGCCGGATCGCATGGGCAATGTCGGAGTTCCGCTCGACTGGCGGTCGGCGACGGCGTGGGAGTTCGAGCCGCTCGATTCGGCCGCGTTCCCAGCCGTCGACCTCGCCAAGGAGGTCGGTCGGGCCAGACTCACGTATCCGGCGGTCTACAACGCCGTGAACGAGGAGGCGGTCGACGCCTTCCACGCCGGTCGCATCGGGTTCCTGGACATCGTCGACACCGTGCGCCGGGTGGTCGAGGCGCACGAGACGCCGGCGCAGCTCACGCTCGAGTCCCTCGCCGAGGCCGAGCGCTGGGCGCGCGAGCGCGCGCAACTGGCGATCGACGCGCGCGGGCGCTGACGCGCGCCGCCGTCGAACCGCGCTGCAACCGACGGTGATCCTGAGAAGGCCTGCGGCTTCCCCGAAACTCCCCAGCGGTGCGCAGTAGCCTGAGCGGGTGACTGAGGTACTGCTCTACGTGCTCGGCATTCTGATCTTCGTGATCGGTCTCGCCGTGTCGATCGGCCTGCACGAATTCGGGCACCTCATCCCTGCGAAGCTCTTCGGCGTCAAGGTGACGCAGTACATGCTCGGGTTCGGCCGCACCATCTGGTCGAAGCGCAGGGGCGAGACCGAGTACGGCGTGAAGATGATTCCGCTCGGCGGGTACATCGCGATGTCGGGCATGTACCCGCCGGAGGAGCCCGGCGCGGCAGCGCGGCCGTCGACGACGGGGTTCTTGAACTCGGTCGTGCAGGAGGGCGCCTCGTTCGGCAAGCCCGACGCCGAGCCCAAGCGAGGCATGGCGGCGGTGGTCGAAGACGCTCGGCTGGCGAGTGCCGAGTCGATCGATTCTGGGGAGGATCACCGCACCTTCTACCGGCTTCCCCCGTGGAAGAAGATCATCATCATGCTGGGCGGGCCGCTGATGAACCTCGTGCTGGCGTTCGTGTTCTTCGCGATCGTGCTCGTGGGGTTCGGTGTGCCGCAGAACAGCACCACGCTCGGTCAGGTCAACGAGTGCCTGGCGCCGGCGAACAGCAATGCGTCCTCGTGCAGCAGCGATGATCCGGCCGCGCCGGCCGCCGCGGCCGGACTGCGCCCGGGTGATCGCGTCATCTCGGTCGACGGGATGCGGATCACCAGCTGGGATCAGTTCCGCACGATCATCGGAGAGTCGCCGGGCGAATCGCTCTCCGTGGAGATCGAGCGCGGTGGCGCAGAGCAGACCGTCTCGTTGGAGCCCGTGGTGAATACGCGGACGGTCACCGACGCCGACGGAAACGCGGTGACGCGCGCCGACGGCACGGTGCAGACCGAATCGGTCGGCATGATCGGTGCGGTTCCGGCGAACGAGAACGTCGCGCAGCCGATCACCGCCGTGCCGGCGTTCGTCGGCGAGAACGTGCAGCGGGTCGCCGGCATCATCATCCGCATGCCCGAACGCATGGTCGACGTCTGGAACGCCGCGTTCGGCAGCGAGGCGCGCGATCCGAACGGGCCGATCAGCGTCGTGGGCGTCGGCCGCATGGCCGGGGAGATCGTCAGCCTCGACGACGCGCCGGTCGCCGCCCGTGCGCAGACGATGATCGGTCTGCTCGGCTCGCTGAACGTCGCGCTCTTCGTCTTCAATCTCGTGCCGCTCCTGCCGCTCGACGGCGGCCACGTCGTCGGTGCGGTCTACGAATGGTTGAAGCGCGGCATCGCCAGGCTGCGGCGGAAGCCGGACCCCGGGCCGATGGACACCGCCAAGATGGTGCCCGTGACGATGGCGGTGGCCATTGTGCTCGGCGCGATGACCGTGCTGCTCATCTACGCCGACCTCGTCAAGCCGGTCTCGCTCTTCGGGTAGCGCCGGACCGCGGTGCTCCGACGCCTCTGCCGGTGGGACTCGCCTCCGGCACGCAGCCTGCGCGAGTAGACTCGGCCCGTGCCAGCAGTCAATTTGGGAATGCCGCAGACCGTCGAAGTGCTCGCTCCGCGGCGTCAGTCGCGCGCCATCAAAGTCGGGTCGGTGACCGTCGGTGGGAGCGCTCCCGTCTCGGTGCAATCGATGACGACGACGCCGACCACGGACATCAACGCGACGCTGCAGCAGATCGCGGAGCTCACCGCGTCGGGCTGCGATATCGTGCGGGTCGCCTGCCCCAGTCGTGACGATGCCGAGGCGCTGCCCATCATCGCGATGAAGAGCCAGATCCCGGTCATCGCCGACATCCACTTCCAGCCGAACTACGTGTACGCCGCCATCGATGCGGGGTGCGCCGCGGTGCGGGTGAACCCGGGCAACATCCGCAAGTTCGACGATCAGGTCGGCGAGATCGCTCGGCGCGCGAAAGCCGCCGGAGTCTCACTGCGCATCGGCGTGAACGCCGGTTCCCTCGACCCTCGGCTGCTCGAGAAGTACGGCAAGGCCACCCCGGAGGCCTTGGTCGAGAGCGCCGTGTGGGAGGCGTCGCTGTTCGAGGAGCACGATTTCCACGACTTCAAGATCTCCGTGAAGCACAACGATCCGATCGTGATGGTCAAGGCCTACCGCCAGCTCGCCGAGCGCGGCGACTGGCCGTTGCACCTCGGCGTGACCGAGGCGGGCCCCGCATTCCAGGGGACCATCAAGAGCGCCACGGCGTTCGGCATTCTGCTCTCCGAGGGCATCGGCGACACGATCCGCGTCTCCCTGTCGGCGCCTCCCGTCGAAGAGGTGAAGGTGGGGTTGCAGATTCTGCAGTCGTTGAACCTCCGCGAGCGCAAGCTCGAGATCGTCTCGTGCCCCTCGTGCGGGCGCGCCCAGGTCGACGTGTACACGCTCGCAGAGGAGGTCACGAAGGGCCTGGAAGGCATGAGCGTGCCGCTCAGGGTCGCAGTGATGGGATGCGTGGTGAACGGGCCGGGCGAGGCGAGGGAAGCCGACCTCGGCGTCGCCTCCGGCAACGGCAAGGGGCAGATCTTCGTCAAGGGCGAGGTCATTAAGACCGTGCCCGAGAACGAGATCGTCGCGACACTGATCGCCGAGGCGAATCGTCTGGCTGTCGAGATGCCGGCCTCCGAGGGGACGGGGACGCCAGAGGTCGTGACCGCCTAGCCCAGCGCCTCAGGCGGCGCTGACGGCGGGGCGATCGCCGGAACCGTCCGTGAGCGGCGCGAGCTCGATCGTGCCGCTCGCGACGTCCGCAGCGGTGACCCGCACGTCCACTCGGGTCCCGGCGGTGTATCCGGCAGACGCGACCTGCGCGGTGACCGCGGGGTCGTCGAGCTGCACGCGGGCGCGCTCGCCTCGGACTTCGACCACGATCGCGGGGAGCACCTCTCCGACGCGGTCTCGCAGCAGCGCGGCTTCGACGCGATCGAGCGCCTGCGATCCCAGCTGACCGGCGAGCTGATTCGATGCGCGCATCAGCGCGGGCAACTCGTCGAGCGACGCCCTGGCCCACTCCGGAATCGGCTCATCCGCGCAGATCGCGGCGCAGATCACGAGCCCCCAGCGGTCCACCAGGCGGCGGAGCGGAGCGGTGACGTGGGCGTACGGCGCGGCGATCGCGGCTTGCATCGTCTGCTCCGGGACGACGCCGTCGAACGGCGTGTAATCGGCGCCGCGGAACAACGACGCTGCTGCTTGCAGCACCCCGGGCGTCGTCGGTGACGCGTGATCGAGCTGCTGCAGGTACTCGCCGTACGTCGTGTCCGCGGGCCAGGGGTGCCCGAGGCTGGCGACCCGCGCACGAAACGCGGTGAGCGCAGCCTCGTCGGGCGCCGGCATCGTGCGCAGGATCCCGACGCCGGCATCGAGCATCATGCGACCGGCAGCCATGCCGGTGAGGAGCGAGAGCTGAGCGTTCCACTCCTCGATGGGACGCGCGAAGCTCCGCACGATGCGGTAACCGTTGGGCTCCCGCACGATCTCCTCATCCGGCATGTTCAGGCTCGCACCTCCGCGCGAGCGCTCGTGCTCGGCGCGCAGCAGGCCGACGTCGCGCAGCAGTTCGAGCAGCGGGCCGCCGGTACCAGCGTCGAGCGCGGTCTGCGCCGTCGCGTAGTCGAGTTGCGCTCGGGAACGCACGCGGGCGCGTTCGACGTCGGCGCTCGTGACAGCGCCGGACGCGTCGAGGTCGAGCTCCCACACGTACGCGACACGATCGGCGCCGGGAAGGAGTGAGGCGCGGCCCTCGCTGAGCTCCGCGGGATGGAGTGGAATACGGCCGTCCGGCAGGTACAGGGTCTGTCCGCGCCGCCGTGTCTCTCGGTCGAGCGCGCCTCCCGGTCTCACGAAACCCGGGAGGTCGGCGATCGCGTAGCGCACGCGGAATCCGTCGTCGCGGTGCTCGATGTGGAAGGCCTGATCGAGGTCCTTCGCACCGGCGGGATCGAGCGTGACGAACGGAATGTGCCGGAGGTCCTCACCGGGCTCCGACGTCTCGGCGGTGCTCGCCTCCGCACGAGCGTCAGCGGGAAAGTCGGACGGCACGGCGTTGTCCGTCCGGAGCGCGGCGAGGGCGGCCGCGAGCTCGCCGTGTGCGGTCTGGGGGGAGAGATGGGCGCGCCGGTTCGGCATGCGGCCAGCCTACTGCGGTGCGCTCGTAGACTGTGAGCGTGACGACCGGGAACCAGCAACACTCAGAAGATGTGCAGGCCGCGGAGCTGCGCGAACGACTCGATGCAGTGATCGCCGATGCCGGCGCTTCGGCCCACCGCGGGTTGATCCGTCGCATTCTCTCGACGGGAATCGGGCTCGGCACCGACGGTGCGACGCGGCTGGATCTGAAGATCACCGCGACGGCGGTCGAGGAGATGCGAGCGGCGTTCCGACTGTTCGCTCCCTTCGTCGGCGTACCCAAGGTGACGATTTTCGGATCGGCCCGCACCCAGTCTCACGATCCCCTCTGGGTCGGCGCCGAAGCCGCTGCCCGAGGTCTCGCGGAGTTGGGCTGGATGGTGGTGACCGGAGCCGGCCCCGGGATCATGGAGGCGGCGGCGACGGGAGCCGGACCCGAGCGATCGCTCGGCATCTCGATCCGTCTGCCGTTCGAGGAGGCTCCGCTCGATGTCGCCGCCGATGACGGGCACCGCATCGCGATGAAGTACTTCTTCACGCGCAAGCTGATGCTGGTGAAGGAGTCGCGGGGCTTCATCTGCCTGCCAGGGGGGTTCGGCACGATGGACGAGACCTTCGAACTGCTGACGCTGCAGCAGACCGGCAAGATGGAACCGATGCCGATCGTGCTGCTCGATCGTGCCGGGGGCACGTACTGGCAGGGATTCGCGCGTTTCGTCACTGAAGAGCTCGCGGGTTCCGGGCTCATCGCGGTCGACGATCTCGATCGCGTGCTCGTCACCGATTCGCCCGACGCGGCGATCGCGGAGGTGACCGGATTCTGGCGCAACTACGATTCGCTGCGCTGGCAGGGCGAACAGCTCGTGCTCCGGGTGCGCGCCGAACCGAGCGATGCGGAGCTCGATGACCTGAACGAGCGATTCTCGGGTCTGTGCGAGGTGGGGGCGATCACCCGCTCGGGGCCTCTCGCGTCGGAGATCGCCGACGACGATGCGCTCGATCTGCCGCGTCTCGTGCTCACCCCACGGCGTCGTGCGGTGGGGGATCTCTATCGACTGATTCGGGCGCTGAACGAGCTGGACTCCGCGCCGCGGTGACGTGTGACCGCGGCGCGGGGCCTGCCACGTGAGACGCGCGTCACGCTGCCACGTACTCTGCGAGGTGCTCCCCGGTGAGCGTCGCGCGTGATGCGACGAGGTCGGCTGGGCTTCCCTCGAACACGATGGTGCCGCCTTGCTGCCCGGCGCCGGGCCCGAGGTCGATGATCCAATCGGCGTGCGCCATGACGGCCTGGTGGTGCTCGATCACGATCACGCTCTTGCCGGCGTCGACGAGACGGTCGAGCAGTGCGAGCAACTGCTCGACGTCGGCGAGGTGGAGCCCGGTCGTCGGCTCGTCGAGCACGTAGACGTCTGCCTCGTCGAGCATGTGGATGGCGAGCTTGAGTCGCTGCCGCTCGCCGCCCGACAGGGTCGAGAGCGGCTGGCCGAGCTTGATGTAGCCGATACCCACGTCCACCAGGCGATCCAGAATCTTGGCCGCCTTCGGGATGCGCGTCTCCGGGGCGGAGAAGAACTGCTGCGCCTGCGCGATCGACAGGTCGAGCACCTCGGCGATGTTCTTGCCGCCGAACCTGTACTCGAGCACGGCGGCGGCGAAGCGCTTCCCCTCGCACACTTCGCACACGCTCTCCATCGTCGCCATCATGCCCAAGTCGGTGAAGATGATCCCCGCGCCCTTGCACTCCGGGCAGGCACCCTCGGAGTTCGCGCTGAAGAGCGCCGGCTTCACGCCGTTGGCTTTCGCGAATGCCGTGCGCACCGGATCCAGCAGGCCCGTGTAGGTCGCCGGATTCGAACGCCGAGAACCCTTGATCGCCCCTTGGTCGACCGCGACGACGTCGTCTCGATTCGCGATGTAGTTGCCGATGAGCGTGCTCTTGCCGGAACCGGCGACACCGGTGACCGCGCACAGCACGCCGAGGGGCACATCGACATCGATGCCCCGCAGGTTGTGGCGATCAGCGCCCCTGATCTCCAGTGCAGCGCTCGAGGTGCGCACTGAATCCTTGAGCTTCGCCCGATCGTCGAGATGCGTGCCGGTCAGGGTTCCCGATGCCCGCAGAGCCGCGACCGTGCCCTCGAAGCAGATCTCGCCCCCATCGATGCCCGCTCGAGGGCCGAGATCGACGACGTGATCGGCGATCGCGATCATCTCCGGCTTGTGCTCCACGACGAGCACGGTGTTGCCCTTGTCGCGCAGCTTGAGGAGCAGCTGATTCATGCGCTGGATGTCGTGCGGATGCAGGCCGATCGACGGCTCGTCGAAGACGTAGGTCGCGTCGGTGATGGGGGAGCCGAGGTGCCGAATCATCTTCGTGCGCTGGGACTCGCCTCCCGAGAGCGTGCCGGTCGGGCGGTCGAGGCTCAGATAGCCGAGCCCGATCTGCACGAACGAGTCGAGGGTCTCGACGAGCTTCTCCACGAGCGGGGCGATGCCGGCGTCTTCGATGCCGCGCACCCACTCCGCGAGATCGGTGATCTGCATCGCGCAGACATCGGCGATCGACTTCCCCGAGATCTTCGAGGAGCGCGCGGTCGCATTCAGGCGCGTGCCAGCGCATTCGGGGCACGCCCGGAAGACGATCGCGCGATCCACGAACGCTCGAATGTGCGGCTGCATGGCCTCGCGGTCCTTCGAGAGCATCGACTTCTGGATGCGCGGAATGAGCCCCTCATAAGTGACGTTCACACCATCGGCCTTGATCTTGCGCGGCTCTTCGTGGAGCAGGAGGTGGATCTGCTCATCCGTGAAATCCCGGATCGGAGTATCCATCGGGAGCAGAGCCGCGAAGATGCGCCCGTACCAGCCGTCCATGCTGAAGCCGGGCACCTGCAGCGCGCCCGCGGCGAGCGACAGCTCAGCGTCGTAGAGCTCTTCGAGGGCGAAGTCGCTCACGGAGCCTCGCCCTTCGCAGGTGGGGCACATGCCGCCGAGGATCTCGAAGCTGCGACGCTCCTTCACCTGCTTGCCGCCCTTCTCCATCGTGACCGCCCCAGCGCCGCTGATCGAGGCGACGTTGAAGGAGAACGCGTTGGGTGAACCGATGCGGGGGCTGCCGAGCCGCGAGAAGACGATGCGGAGCATCGCGTTCACGTCGGTCGCCGTGCCCACCGTCGAACGCGGGTTCGCCCCCATGCGCTCCTGATCGACGATGATGGCGGTGGTCAGCCCTTCGAGCACGTCGACATCGGGTCGGCTCTGAGACGGCATGAAACCCTGCACGAACGCGCTGTAGGTCTCGTTGATCAGGCGCTGGGACTCTGCGGCGATCGTGCCGAACACCAGGGAGCTCTTGCCGGAGCCGGAAACGCCGGTGAACACCGTGAGGCGGCGTTTGGGGAGGTCGACGCTGACGTTCTTCAGGTTGTGCTCGCGCGCGCCCCGCACACGGATGCGGTCGTGCGAATCTGCGATGTGCGTGGTGGTCATGCAGTCAGAGTAGTGGGAGCCGCCGACATCCGCGTCCCGTCTTCCGCTCGGTTGCTAGGCTCGCAGCATGACCCTTCCCGAAACGTGGATCGCGCACCGCCGAGAGGACCGCGAGCCCGTGGGTTGGATCGAACCCGTCGGCGACGGGTTCGTCCCCTACGACCTGCTGGGTCGCCCGCGGTCGCCCGAGCCGATCGACTGGCTCGCGGCCGAGGAACTGCTCGAGGCACTCGGGATCGGGTACCTCGCGGATGCCTACGCCTTGCGCACCGAGAGCGGGGAGTGGATCCGCGTACGCATCGTCGAGGCGTCTGCGACAGGAATCGGGGTCAAGGAAGACGACTTCGGCGACATCGGGGCCCCGGTCTCCGCGTACCGGGTGCCGTTTCCCATCGATGACCGACTCGTCCCGTTAGCGGCGGCCCCCGGCCCCGTGCGCAGTCGCTTCCTCTGATGCCGGCACCGGAGTCGGCGCAGCGCCCGGAAACGCGGCGCCCGAGCCCCCTCGCGATTTCGGCGGCAGTCTGCGTGTGCGCCATGGCGCCTGTCTGGTTCGTGCTCCACTGGATCTGGGCAGGGATCGCCCTCGGCGTCATCGGGCTCGCGCTGGCAGCGCTCGCGGGTCGGACGCGAGACGGGCGCGCTGCGCCGCACGTGCTCATGCGGGTGGGCTTCGAACCGGACCGGTCGCAGCGGCCGCCGTCCCTGCTGCGCGACCTGTCGCTCATCGTCATGGGTCTCGGAGTCGTCCGCTTGATTCCGCTCGCCGCTCACCTCGACAACTGGTCGATGGTGAAGTTCACGCTGGCGCTCGGCGGCGCCGTCGCGCTGCCCTACGTCGTCTCGCGCTTCGTCTACCGCGATCGGGCGACGAGCTTCCCCTGGCGGGGCGCCGGGTCGGCGCGGGGTGAGCGCTGGGGTCCTTATCACTGGGCGTGGCTCGTCGCCGTGATCGTGCTCGCCTGGGTGATCCTGCCCTGGTACTTCATCTCCTCAGGCGTCTACACGAACTGGCCGGTCGTCGACACCCCGGAACTCGTGGCGCGACTCTTCGTCGGGGTGGGCGCGGTCGGCATCTGGGACGAGCTGTTCTTCATCTGCACGGTGTTCGCCGTGCTGCTGCGGCACTTCCCGGTGTGGCTGGCGAATCTGCTGCAGATGGTCGTCTTCGTGTCGTTCCTCTGGGAGCTCGGGTACCGCTCGTGGGGGCCGCTGCTCACGATTCCGTTCGCACTGATCCAGGGCATCATCTACCTGCGCACGCGTTCACTCTCGTACGTGGTGACGGTGCACCTGCTCTTCGACGCCGTCGTCTTCGCGGTGCTTGTGCACGCGCACCAGCCGGATCTCTTCGACTGGTTCCCGACGGCGCCGTAGCGGGAGCCGGCCTGAGCACGGTCTGCTTCTGTCGAATCGGGGGGGGGCGAGGCCGGGCGCGGAGTGGAACGTGAATGCTCTCGGGTACTCTGCTATACCTTGATACGGGGGTGGCTCGAAAAAGGAGTACCCCATGCGACGTGCGACGAAGGACACCCGCAGCGTGCCGAATTCGCTGCAACCACGAATCACGCGAGGTGGCTGGTGAGCGGGCGCGTGTCGTTCGTCGCGGACCTCGTGCGGTCTCGCGCCGAGGCGCTCCAGCGCTCTGCGCACGACGTGACCGCCGCCGATGCTCCACTGGGGCAGGAGTCTGGCGTGCCCGAACTCCGCGGAGTCGACGCGGCGTTCTCTGACGTGGGTGCAGCGGTCGGGATGCTGTGCCGAAGCACCGGTGAGGCGCTCGCTGCTGCCGGAGATCATCTCGCCGATGCTCTCGCCGAGATGATCTCGGTCGAGCAGGACATCGTGGACATCATCGCCCGAGTTCTCGGCGGGTTCTCATGAGCGGGTTCTTCGAGTCTCGTCTCGAGGTGATCGCACGTGCGCCGCGTTACGGTGACGAATGGGCGCACTCCGCGGCACGCGTCACGTTCGAGAGTGCGGCACGCACCTGGCGGAAGGCCGCGGCTGATCCAGGTTTCACCGGGAAGACAGGAGCGGCGGCATCAGCGGCCTTCGCGACGAGCGCGTCGCATCTCCTCTCGCACGTCGAGGAGCTCGCGCGACTTCCATCGCTGGTGAGTGCAGCCAATGCCACGCTCGACGAAGCCTGGAATCTACTCGACGCGCTCCCGCCGACATTGCACGCCGAGCACGCGCTCGCCTTGGCGGTCGCTGACGTCGCACGCGGAGGCGCGATCGCATCCTCGACGACGGTGAAGACCGCCTACGCCCGGCTTCGTGTCGCTCAGACGGCGCGGGAGGCGGCAGCGCAGGCGGCGCACGCGAAGCTCGTCGCCCGTTTGCAGCACACTCAGCAGTCGCTGCACGCCGTCGCTGCGACACTGGGGTTCACCAGCACCGGCGCGGCAGGCGGTGGTTCGCGTGACAAGCCGAGCCTCGAGGAGATCCTCGTGAAATACCAGGTCGCCGACGATCCGCGCGACGGCGGAGAACTGCGTTTGTGGGCGCCCTGGGGCATCCCGCACGGGATCGTGCGATGGCTGATGGAGCGTCTGGGCTTGAATTTCAACATCAAGATGACGGCGAAGGAGAAGGACATGCTGGAGAGCCTGTGGGCGTGGGACCTCAAGGACGCCTACGAGGTTCAGAAGTCTGCGCAGTCAGTTGCCGCCGAGAGATTTCCGAGTGGTACGGGCCGGCCGGGCAACTACGACCGGAACGATGCGTTTCGCCACACCTACTGGTCCGCGCTGTTGACAAGGCGTTTCGGGCCCGACTGGGCAGAGGAATTCACGAGTGCGCACGAGGGGTACGGCAGCAACCCCGGCCCGGCTGAAGCGATGGATCTCTACAACAATGAAGTGGGCCGCACCTTCGCACTGCAGCATCCGCACGTGAGTGACGAGGAGCTCGCGGAACTCGTCGAGCGTGCAGCGAGAAACGGCGACCTCATCACCGTCGGTGATGACGGACGACTCCGATGGAGTGACTACGAGGGAGCGCACCCTGAGCCAAAGTCCTTTGATGAACTGTCTGGTAGAGACAGCCTTCCAGGCAGGGATCGTGCAGAGTTCGGGATCGATGATCGCAGGAAGACCCCGATTCCTCGGTCAGGAAGTGGGTACTGGCAGTGATAAAACTATTTGCGAAGCGTCACCTGGGCCGGAAGGCGGCTGCGTGCGTTGCAAGCGTCGCACTCGTGAGCACAGCGGGGTGCGCCGGCGTGATCGAGAGCGACGCTGCGAGAGCACGCGCCGACGACTTTGATGCGGCGTTGCGGCAGGCGTGTGCCTCGGGTGAGATCGTGCCGGCGACGTCGTTGATACCGGAGCAGTGGGATCGGATGCTGGTGGTGGGCCCGGGCACGTACGGCTACATGGTGAACAATATGCTGGGGTTCGAGTACACCAACGAGAACAGTTTCTACGGTTCGAGCGAGTCCGGTTTCCTGTTGAACGGCGACCGGAAGGTCGTCGAGTTCTCCTATCAGTACGTGAGCGACAATCCGCCGGTGGAAATGCCTGCGCCCGGTTACGTGTTCGAGGCGGACTCGTTGCACGTGACGCCGAAATCGGAGACGCCGGAGTCGATGCAGCGATGGCTCGAGCATCGGAACTTCGACTGCATCCTGCTGTCTTCGGACGATGAGGAGGCTTACAGTCATTGATTAATGCTGCTCGGTGCCAAACGCTTTACGCCCTTCCGGCCGCCGGAGATCGCAGGAAGACCCCGATTCCTCGGTCGGGAAGTGGGTACTGGCAGTGATAAAACTATTTGCGAAGCGTCACCTGGGCCGGAAGGCGGCTGCGTGCGTTGCAAGCGTCGCACTCGTGAGCACAGCGGGGTGCGCCGGCGTGATCGAGCGTTTCGAAGCGCCTGCTCGGGCGGACGACTTCGATACGGCGTTGCGGCAAGCGTGTGCCTCGGGTGAGATCGTGCCGGCGACGTCGCTGATCCCGGAGCAGTGGGATCGGATGCTGGTGGTGGGCCCGGGCACGTACGGCTACATGGTGAACAATATGCTGGGGTTCGAGTACACCAACGAGAACAGTTTCTACGGTTCGAGCGAGTCCGGTTTCCTGTTGAACGGCGACCGGAAGGTCGTCGAGTTCTCCTATCAGTACGTGAGCGACAATCCGCCGGTGGAAATGCCTGCGCCCGGTTACGTGTTCGAGGCGGACTCGTTGCACGTGACGCCGAAATCGGAGACGCCGGAGTCGATGCAGCGATGGCTCGAGCATCGGAACTTCGACTGCATCCTGCTGTCTTCGGACGATGAGGAGGCTTACAGTCATTGATTAATGCTGCTCGGTGCCAAACGCTTTACGCCCTTCCGGCCGCCGGAGCGGGTGACGCGCCCAGCAGTGCCGCGATCCGGCGCACCGCGAACTCGTACCCCTGCACGCCGCATCCCACGATCACGCAGGCCGCGACGCCCGAGAGGTAGGAGTGCTGGCGGAACTCCTCGCGCGCGTGCACGTTCGAGATGTGCACCTCGGCGGTCGGCAGCTCGACTCCGCTGATCGCGTCGCGGATCGCGATCGACGTGTGCGTGAACGCGCCCGGATTGATGATGATCGCCGCGCAGTCCTCGCGCGCCGCGTGAATCGCGTCGATGAGCTCGCCCTCGTGGTTGCTCTGCACGGCGCGCACCTCGAGCGAGAACTCGGCGGCGACGCGCGCTGCGAGCGACTCGACCTCGGCGAGCGTGTCCGTGCCGTAGACCTCGGGCTCCCGTGTGCCGAGCAGATTGAGATTGGGTCCATTCACCAGCAGGATCCGTCTGGTCATCATGCGCTCCTTCGCTCGGGCACGGTGTACAGCCGTCTCCATGCTACTGCCCGATCACCTCCGGCTTTGCCCCGGGCCGCAGCCCCGACTACCGTTATGGGGTGACCGAGCAGCAGCCACTTCCGCCCAAGAGCTTCGACCCGACGACCTTCCGGGAGAAGCCGGTCTCGTTCGTGCGGCGGAGCGGTCGCATGACGCCGTCGCAGGAGCGGGCGTGGGCCGATCATGCTGAGAAGTACGTGCTCGATATCGCGCACGGCCCCGCGGCGACCAGCGTCGCCGATGGGGAGACCGGCGACCCGGAGCAGATCTTCGGGCGGACGGCGCCGCTCATCGTGGAGGTGGGGTCCGGGCAGGGGCATGCGATCCTGCACGCATCGCAGACCCGGCCGGACACGAACTTCCTCGCGATCGAGGTGTTCCGCGCGGGGCTGGCCCGCACCATCATCCGGGCAGAGGTGGCGGGCGTCGAGAACCTGCGCCTCGCAGAGGTGAACGCGCCGGAACTGCTCGAGAAGTACCTGCCAGCAGGCTCGGTCGACGAGATCTGGGTGTTCTTCCCGGACCCGTGGAAGAAGGTGCGGCACCACAAACGGCGTCTGGTGAATGATGACTTCGCGCGCGTGGCCCGTCGCGCGCTGCGGCCCGGCGGCGTGCTGCGGCTCGCGACGGACTGGGAGAACTACGCCGAGCACATGCGGCAGGTGCTCGATGCCGCCGAGGGCTTCGAGCGCGACTTCTCGGGGGAGTGGGCCGAGCGCTTCGACGGGCGCATCCTCACCGCGTTCGAGGAGAAGGGCATCGACAAGGATCGCCGGATCCGCGACCTGACGTACCGTCGCGGGACGGCGACATCCGCGATGACTGCGACGATCGAGGAGACACCATGAGGACCGCCATGAGGCGCGGAGGAATCGTCGCGGCGGCCATCGCGCTGATGGTGGGCGCGGCGGGGTGCACGGCGCTGATTCCATCGGTCACGGACGACGCCGTGCCCGCCCCGGCGCCAACGTCGCAGGCCGAGCAGAGCCTGGACGGCGCGTGCGAGACGGTGAATGCCGAATGGGGATTCGCTCTCGACCCGTGGGTGGCCCTCGAAGCGGATACCGAGAGCAAAGATTTCGAGAGGAAGCGAACGGAGCACCAAGCGGTGATCTCCACCCTGCAAGACATCGCCGACCGCGTCGACGTTTCCGAACTGCACGACGCCCTTGACGCGTCGATCAGTGCGCATCAGCAGTACGCCGACACCATTTGGACGGGCCTCGGTGATATTCCAGAAGGGTACGTCGCCAACCCCGACGACCCTGCGAATCTCGTCCTCATTCTGGGGAAGCAGAAGAGCGCCTTCGAGCAGCAGATGTCCGATGCCGACGTGCGGCGCTACGAATTGTGCGGCGTGATGCAGAGCGGTCAAACTGCAGCGCAGGCGTGCGAGGTCGCCAATGGTGACTGGGTCGATGCCGGCCTGGTGTTCAGCGGCGCCTCCAATGCCGCGGCGAGGGGTGACGTCGCCGCGGCGCAGCTCCAGGCGGCCGACGGGCTCGCGCAGCTCACGGCGGCGCTGGCGCAGGTGACCGATCCCGAGGCTTACGCGGAGATGGCGCGCATGTATGACGCCTACGAGACGTACTACGAAGACGTGGTCACCACTCTGCTCACGGAGGAGCAGGCGCTCCAGCTCCCTGCCGACGAGCTCGATGCGTACATCGCCGAAGCAGACGCAGCGTTCACCGTCTGGGACGAGGCGCTGACCGCTGGCGAGGAACGGCTGTCGACCTACTGCGCCGGCCAGGAGTAGTTTCCGGCGCGACCGTGCGGCGGTAGCCTGGGCGGCATGAGCAACGGCAGACTCACCGACTGGGCCCGTTCCCTGGGACTGTCCACCCCGATCGTGTGCGCACCCATGGGGGGTGTCGCCGGCGGACGACTGGCCGCCGCCGTGTCGCGAGCGGGCGGGCTCGGGATGATCGGCATGGGCAGTGCGGGTTCCGTCACCGCACTCGAACGGGAGCTCGGGGCTCTCGGAGACGGAATCGGCGCCGGTGGAGCGCCGTTCGGCATCGGGCTGGTCGCCTGGGGAATCGCGCGGGATCCCGAGCTGTTCGAGCGCGCGCTCGCCGCAGGGCCAGCGCTCGTCTCGGTGAGCTTCGGCGAATGGGGCGACGCGCACGCCGACGCGTCGTGGGTCGAACGGGTGCACGCCTCCGGTGCCATCGCCGTGACGCAGTCGGCGACGGTCGACGAGGCGATGCGCGCCGCGGCCGCCGGCGTCGATGCGATCGTCGCCCGCGGCCGGGAGGGCGGCGGTCACGGCGATCATCAGCACCCGCGGGATGCGCTGCTCGCCGAGATCATCGCCGCCGTCGACGCTCCCGTACTCGCAGCAGGGGCGATCAGCACGTCGAGCGATGTGGCCAGGGTGCTCGACGCCGGCGCCGCGGGAGCGTGGGTCGGCACCGCATTCGCCGCGTGCGATGAGGCGCTGACCCCGCCGCCGGCTCGGGACGCGCTGCTCCGGGGATCCGCCGCCGACACGCTGGTCACCCGGGTCTACGATGTGGCGCTCGAGCGGCCCTGGCCGGAGCGCTTTCCGGAGCGGCTGCTGCGCACGCCCTTCATCGATCAGTGGCATGGGCGCGAGGACGAACTCGCGGGCGACGCCGAGGCGCGCTCCGCGTTCGCGGCCGCCGCAGCGGCGGGCGATTACTCGATCGTTCCCGTCGATGCCGGCGAAGGGGTCGGGCATCTCACGCGCGTGCGATCAGCGTCGGAGGTCATCGCGAGCCTGCGCTGAGCCGTGCGGAGCGCGGTCGCCCTCTCAGTGCCTCGTGAGGAACCCGCGCAGCAGCGCGGAGGAGCCTTCGACGTGCTCGAGCATCGCCTCCGCCGCCGACTGCGGTCGCCCGGCGAGAATCGCCGACACGATCGCTTCGTGCTGATCGTTCGAGTGCACGATGTTGGGCTGCAGCATCGGAATCGCTTCGAGCAGCGCATTGACGCGCGTGCGCAGGTTGGCGACGAGCGGTACGAGGCTCGTGGAGCCCGAGAGCTCGGCGATCAGCAGGTGGAGGCGCGAGTCGAGCCGTCGGTGATCCGCCGCTTCCGAGCTCGAGCACTCCTCCAGCGCGTGAGCGAGCGCGGCCCGCTCCTCCGCGGAGAGCTCTCGCCCTGCCGCTTCGCGGGCCGCCCCCACCTCGAGCACGCGGCGCAGCGTCGTGACGTCCTCGATCTCCGCAGCGCTCGGCAGGGTCGCGGAGCCGCCTCCCAGCGCGGAGTCCTCGGGAATGCGCTCGGCGACGAAGGTGCCGCCGTACCGGCCTCGCCGAGAGACGACGTATCCGGCGTCGGCGAGCGTCGCGAGCGCCTCGCGCACCGTGTCGCGGCTCACCTTGAGCATCGTCGCCAGGTCGCGCTCCGCCGGGAGCCGCTCGCCCGGACCGATCATGCCGAGGCGGATCGATTGCAGCAGCCGCTGCATCGTCTCCTCGTACGCATTGGTGGGCCGCGCCGCCCTGATGAGCAGCTCGATGCCCTCTGCCGCTTCCATCGTGCGGCGCTCAGAGCGGCGTCGTGTACGCGCTCGTCAGCCCGCCGTCGACGAGGAAGGTGGAGGCGGTGATGAAGGAGGCGTCGTCGCTCGCCAGGAAGGCGACGGATGCGGCGAGCTCCTCCGGCTGAGCGAAGCGGCCGACGGGAACGTGCACGAGACGTCGGGCGGCGCGCTCCGGATCCTTCGCGAAGAGCTCCTGCAGCAGCGGAGTGTTCACCGGCCCGGGGCAGAGCGCGTTCACGCGGATGCCCTGCCGCGCGAACTGCACGCCGAGCTCGCGCGTCATGGCGAGCACGCCGCCCTTCGACGCGGTGTACGAGATCTGCGAGGTGGCCGAACCCATGATCGCGACGAACGAGGCCGTGTTGATGATCGATCCGGATCCCTGCGCCGTCATGTGGCGGAGCGCCGCCCGCGAGCACAGGTAGACGCTCTTGAGATTCACATCCTGCACCTTCTCCCACGCGGGCAGTTCGGTGACCTCGATCGAGTCGTCGTCGTCCGGGGAGATGCCGGCGTTGTTGAAGGCGATGTCGACCGCGCCGTACTCGCGCGCCGCCGTGTCGAAGAGATGGTTGACCTGCGCTTCGTCGGTGACGTTCACCTTGACGAAGAGGCCGTCGACTGCGGCGGCCGCCGCTGCGCCGCTCGTCTCGTCCATGTCGCCGATGACGATGCGCGCTCCTTCGGCGCGCATGCGTCGGGCAGTGGCGAGACCGATGCCGCTTCCGCCGCCGGTGATGACGGCGACCTTGCCGGCGAGGCGCTGCGTGAGGTCGATGGGGGTGATGTCGCTCATGACGGATCCTTCCTGAGGAAAGCAGGGTACAGCGTGGGAGATGCGGGGACGGGCGGGCCCGGGGTTACTCGCTCGCGAAGAACACGTTCTTCGTCTCGGTGAAGTGCTCTGCCGCGTCAGGGCCGAGCTCCCGCCCGAGCCCCGACTGCTTGAAGCCGCCGAAGGGCGTCGTGTATCGCACCGAGGAGTGCGAGTTGACCGAGAGGTTGCCGCCCTCGACGCCGCGGGCGACGCGGATGCCGCGGCCGAGGTCGGACGTCCAGATCGAACCGCTCAGCCCGAAATCGGAGTCGTTCGCGAGGTGCAGCGCGTCGGCCTCGTCTTCGAAGGGCAGGACCGAGACGACCGGCCCGAACACCTCCTCAGTGGCGATGCGCGAGCCTCGCTCGGGAGTGACCACCGTGGGAGCGAACCACGCGCCCGGCCCGTCCGGGCAGGAACCCCGGAACGCGACGGGCACGTCGTCGGTGAGGAAGCCGGCGACGCTCTCGCGGTGCGCCTGCGTGACGAGGGGCCCGACCTCCGTCGATTCGAGCGTCGGATCGCCGACCCGCACACCCTGCACAGCCCGTTCGAAGTGCTCCATGAAGCGGTCGTAGACGCTGCGCTGCACGAGCAGTCGGCTTCGGGCGCAGCAATCCTGGCCGGCGTTGTCGAACACCGAGTACGGCGCGGTCGCTGCGGCCCGCTCGATGTCGGCGTCGGCGAACACGATGTTCGCGCTCTTGCCGCCGAGTTCGAGCGTGACCCGCTTCACCTGATCGGCGCACCCAGCCATGATGCGCTTGCCGACCTCGGTCGACCCCGTGAAGACGACCTTGCGCACCGACGGATTCGTCACGAAGCGTTCGCCGACGACCGAACCGCGCCCGGCCAGCACCTGGAAGAGGCCCTCCGGCAGTCCCGCTTCGAGCGCGAGCTCGCCGAGCCGCAGGCTCGTGAGCGGCGTCCACTCGGCCGGCTTCAGCACGACGGCGTTGCCCGCGGCGAGCGCCGGGGCGAAGCCCCACGAGGCGATGGTCATCGGGAAGTTCCAGGGCGTGATGACGCCCACGACGCCGAGCGGTTCGTGGAACGTGACGTTCATGCCTCCCGCGACGGGAATCTGCTGGCCGATCAGGCGCTCGGGCGAGCCGGAGTAGTATTCCAGCACGTCGCGCACGTGCCCGGCCTCCCACCGCGACTGGGTGATGGGGTGACCGGAATTGGCGGTCTCGAGTTGTGCGAGGTGCTCGACGTCGGCATCCACCGCGTCGGCGAATCGTCGGAGCACGCGAGCGCGGTCGGCGGGTGCGACGGACGCCCAGTCGCGCTGAGCTCGGACCGCGTGCGCGATCGCGGCGTCGGTGGCGTCGACGTCGAGGTGGGCCACCTCGGTGACCGGGGCTCCGGTCGCGGGGTTGATGACGGTGTAGCTCACGGCTGCTCCTTCGATGCGTGCTCGGATGACGGGACGGGTGACGGGATGACGCTCTCGCGCCGGGAACGGTACGTCGCCGCGGCTGAGACGAGGCCGGCGAAGAGCCGGCGATCCTCACGGTTCTCCTCTGGATGCCACTGCACGGCGACCCCGAAGGGCAGGGCGTCGATCTCGATCGATTCGATGATGCCGTCGACGGTGCGACTGGTCGCGGTGAGCCCGTCGGCGAGCGCATCGATCGCCTGGTGGTGATACAGGTGCGCGCGGGCGTTGCGGTCATCGCCGAGCAGCTCTCCGATGCGCGACCCGGCGTCGACCTCGACATCGATCTCCGTGAACACCCCCTGGCCGGCCTGGTACCGGTCGTCGCCGACGACGTCGGGGAGATGCTGGATCAGCGTACCCCCGAGCTCGACGTTGATGACCTGCGCTCCCCGGCAGATGCCGAGCAGCGGGAGCTGCGCGTCGATGGCCGCTTCGAGCAGCGCCGCCTCGAACGCGTCGCGGTCGGTGCGCGGAGCTCCGGTGCGCTCGTGGGGATCGGCCCGGTAGCGCGCAGGATCGACGTCGGCGCCGCCCGAGAGGATGAGCCCGTCGAGCCGAGAGACGATGCCCCGAGCGACACCGGGCGCGACCGGTTGCGGGGGCAGCACGATCGCGACGCCGCCGACATCGGTGACCGCATCGAGATACACCTGCGGGAGGAAGGAGGCCGGGACATCCCAGACCCCCGTCTGAGCCTGCTCGAGGTAGCTCGTGATGCCGATGAGCGGCGGAGCCGGCGCGTCAGAGTCGTTCGAAGCCACGGACCCGCTCCCAATCGGTGACGGCGGCGTCGTAGGCTCGCACTTCCACGCGAGCCGCATGGGTGTAGTGCTCGACCACCTCGTCGCCGAAGATGTCGCGTGCGAGCGAGGACTGCTCGAAGAGGTCGGCCGCCTCGCGCAGGGTGGTGGGAACCCGGGCGACGTCGCTCGTGTAGGCGTTGCCCCGGAGCGGCTCACCGAGTTCGAGCTGCTGCTCGATGCCCGCGAGGCCGGAGCCGAGCATGCCTGCGACGGCGAGGTACTGATTCACATCGCCCCCTGGCACGCGGTTCTCCACGCGCATGCCCTGGCCGTGCCCGACGACGCGGAGCGCGCAGGTGCGGTTGTCGTGGCCCCACGCGACCGCGGTGGGCGCGAAGCTGCCGTCGACGTAGCGCTTGTACGAGTTGATATTGGGTGCGTAGAGCAGCGTGAACTCGCGCATCGCCGCGAGCTGCCCCGCGATGAAGTGGCGGAACGTCTGCGACATGCCGTCGGGAGCGTCGTCGTCCGCGAAGACCGGGTCTCCTGCGGTGTTGCGCAGGCTCGCGTGCACGTGGCAGCTGTTGCCCTCGCGCTCGTTGAACTTCGCCATGAACGTGATGCTCTTGCCGTGCTTCTCGGCGATCTCCTTCGATCCGCTCTTGTAGATCGAGTGGTTGTCGCACGTCGGCAGTGCGTGCGTGTAGCGGAAGGCGATCTCCTGCTGCCCGAGGTTGCACTCGCCCTTGACGCCCTCGCAGTACATGCCCGCGGCGTCCATCGAATTGCGGATGTCGCGCAGCAGCGGCTCGATGCGGGTGGAGCCCTGCAGAGCGTAATCCGTGTTGTAGTCGCTCGCCGGAGTGAGGTCGCGGTAGCCGCTGCGCCAGGCGCTGCGGTAGTCGTCGTCGAAGACGAGGAACTCGAGCTCGGTGCCGATGAAGGGTACGAGGTCGTGCGCGGCGAGGCGATCGATCTGGTGCTTCAGGATCTGGCGCGGAGACACGGAGATGGGGGAGTGGTCGCTCGCGAGCGTGAGATCGGCCATGACGAGGGCGGTTCCGGGCAGCCATGGGATGCGTCGCAGCGTGTCGAGGTCGGGGATCATCGCCATGTCGCCGTAACCGCTCTCCCAACTCGTCAGGGCGTAGCCGTCGACGGTGTTGAGCTCGACGTCGACCGCGAGCAGATAGTTGCAGCACTCGGCGCCGTGCGCCATGACGTCTTCGAGGAAGAGCCGCGCCGAGACGCGCTTGCCGACGAGGCGTCCCTGTATGTCGGTGAACGCGACGATGACGGTGTCGATCTCGCCGGCGGCGACCGCTCCGCGAAGTTCTTCGGGGGTGAGATTGCCGCTCGCGGGAATCATGTGCTCTCCTTGTGCTCGACGTCGAGGTGAGAATGCGTGCTCCGCCTGCCCGGCGCCTCAGCGCTGAAAAGGTAGGTTTGAAGACCATTACATCATGAAGTCCCAGGTTCGATGCAAGCTCTCCGCCGCAGCCAGCGCACAAAGGTGGTTGCAAACGACCAATAGCTCGCTATAGTCGGCAGTGGCGCACCGCTCAGCCGATTCCCAGCGACGGGCATCGCAACGCAGCATCTCGTATCCATCACACCGTAGTGAAAGAGGTCGACATGGCCAAGGACACCCTGAAGGTTTCAGGTGCCACGTACACCACCGCAGAGTCGGGGTACTTCGAGAAACGCAAGCTCAAGCGATCGGCCGGCGTGTGGGGGCTCTGGGGCCTCGCCGTCGGCGCCGTGATCTCCGGCAACTTCTCCGGATGGAACTTCGGCATCGAGGCCGCCGGATTCGGCGGCATGCTCATCGCCTTCGCCATCCTCGTGGTCATGTACTACGGGCTCATCTTCTCGATCGGCGAGATGGCGGCCGCGATGCCGCACACCGGCGGCGCGTACTCCTTCGGCCGGGCGGCGCTCGGCCCGTGGGGCGGGTTCGTCACCGGTCTGGCCGAGACGATCGAGTACGTCGCCACAACCGCGGTGATCGTCTACTTCTCCGCGGGGTACGCGAACGGCGTCACCGAGGGGCTCATGGGCTTCAGCCTGCCGACGTGGCTCTGGTGGATCATCCTCTACGCCGCCTTCGTCGGCCTGAACACGGCCGGCGCGGCCATCTCACTGAAGTTCGCCATCATCGTCTCGCTCATCTCCATCGGAGTGCTCGTGCTCTTCGCCGTCATGGCGCTCGCGAGCGGAGCCATGAACTGGGGCAGCCTCTTCGACATCGAGCCCGACCCGGGCCAGAGCCTCTTCCTGCCGCACGGCGTGCTGCCGATCCTCTTCGCCATGCCGTTCGCGATGTGGCTCTTCCTCGGCATCGAGGAGCTGCCGCTCGCCGCCGAAGAATCGCACAATCCCGTGCGCGACATCCCGCGAGCCGGGCTGTGGGCTCGCGGCACGCTGATCGTCACCGGCCTGCTCGTGCTGGTGCTGAACACCGGCGTCCTGGGATCCGAGACGACGGGAGTCGCCGGCGAACCGCTGCTCGACGGCTTCCGCGCGATCCTCGGCGACGACCTCGCGTGGGTCGCCGGCCTCCTCGCACTCTTCGCGCTCTTCGGCCTCCTCGCCTCGCTGCAGGGCATCATGTTCGCCTACGGGCGCAACATGTACTCCCTGTCGCGCGCGGGCTACTACCCGAGATTCCTGTCCCTCACCGGCAAGCGCCAGACCCCGTGGGTGGCGCTGATCGCCGGCGCGCTGATCGGTCTGGCCGCGCTGATCATCGTCGAGCTCACGGGTGGAGACAGCGGCGTGGGCGGCGCGATCGTGCTCAACATCGCCGTCTGGGGCGCGGTGCTCGCGTACTTCATGCAGATGCTCTCCTTCGTCATCCTTCGACGCAAGTATCCGAACGTGAAGCGCCCGTACCTGAGCCCGTGGGGCGTGCCAGGCGCCATCATCGCCGCCGTCATCTCGGCGCTCATCTTCGTCGGCTTCCTGCTGAACGAGACCTTCCGGCCCGCCATCATCGCCATCGTCGTCGTCTACGTTCTGGGTCTGATCATCTTCGGCGTCTATACGCGCCACCGGCTCGTGCTCTCCCCAGAGGAGGAGTACGCGGTCTCGGGGGGCCTGCACGGCGATCCGCAGAGCGACGGGTACGGCGGAACGGTCGAGGATCAACTGCTCGCGATGGACGGGAGAGACGAGGATCGCTGATGCGCCGCTCGGGGCGGGCGCTCACCCGCCCCGAGCCGCTCCGACGGCGACCGCGATTCGGCGCTGGAACGTCCGCGCCGCGATCCCGCCCCGATGCTAGAGTGAGCACACATTGTGAATACCGGCCATCAAGTTGTGGCGGGAGAGTTCAGGGCAGAACGATTCGACCCTGGCGCCGTAGGAGCAATCCCTCCCCGGGAATCTCTCAGGCCCCCGTACCGCCCCAGCACGGCAACTCTGGAAAGCAGCTGACGCGTGCGTCGGCTCACCGACGGTGCAAGGGACCCGCTCTGGCGGCGACCGAATCTCTCAGGTCCCATACAGAGCGGGGAGGATCCCAGTACATCCGCGCGTTCGCGCGCGACAGCCCTCGGAGATCCTCGTGACAGCCCTTTCCGCACCCCGCACCTTCCCCGATCGACACATCGGGGTCACCGACCCGGCGCATGTCGCGACGATGCTCGCCGAGCTCGGCTACGAGTCGCTCGACGCACTCGTCGACGATACGGTGCCTGCCTCGATTCGCAAGTCCGAACCCCTCGACCTGCCCCAGGGCCGCAGCGAAGAAGAGATTCTCGCCGACCTCCGGGCGCTCGCCGCGAAGAACGTCGTCAAGACCCAGATGATCGGACAGGGATTCTCCGGAACGCACACTCCGCCCGTCATCCGGCGCAACGTGCTCGAGAGCCCGGCCTGGTACACCGCCTACACGCCGTACCAGCCCGAGATCTCGCAGGGGCGTCTCGAGGCGCTCCTGAACTTCCAGACGATGGTCTCCGATCTCACCGCTCTCGAGATCGCGAACGCCTCCATGCTCGACGAGTCGTCGGCCGCGGCCGAGGCCGTGCTGCTGATGCGGCGCGCCAATCGCGCGCCCGCCGCCGCACGCGCCGTGATCGACGCGAATCTCTTCCCGCAGACCATCGCGGTGATCCGCGGCCGCGCGGAAGCGCTCGACTTCGAGGTCGAAGTCGCCGACCTGTCGCAGGGGCTGCCCGAGGGCGACATCTTCGGCATCGTGCTGCAGCAGCCGGGCGACGACGGTGCCGTCGTCGATCATGCCGCAGTGATCGCAGCGGCGAAGGAGCGCGGCGCGATGGTCACGGTGATCGCCGACCTGCTCGCACTGACCCTCATCGTGCCGCCAGGGGAGCAGGGGGCCGACGTCGCCGTCGGCAACACGCAGCGTTTCGGAGTACCGCTCTTCTACGGCGGACCGCACGCGGCGTATCTCGCGGTGCGCTCAGGGCTCGAGCGGGCGCTGCCGGGCCGGCTCGTCGGCGTATCGAAAGACGCGGCCGGCCGCACCGCCTACCGTCTCGCACTGCAGACCCGAGAGCAGCACATCCGCCGTGAGAAGGCCACGAGCAACATCTGCACCGCGCAGGCACTCCTCGCCATCACCGCATCGATGTACGCCGTCTACCACGGCGCCGACGGGCTGACCGAGATCGCGACCCGAGCGCATCGACACGCGCGCACGCTCGCCGCCTCGCTCGCTGCGGCGAGCATCCCGCTCGCCGCGGCGTCCTTCTTCGACACGGTGCGGGCGAGCGTGCCGGGACGGGCCGACGAGATCATCGCGACCGCGGCGGAGCACGGCGTCAATCTTCGTCGGGTCGACGCGGACACGGTGAGCGTCTCCACCGACGAGACGACCACTCCCGAGCATGTCGCGGCCGTGGTGCGCGCCTTCGGGGCCGAGATCGTCGAGGCCCCCGAGGCCGAATCGGAGCGCTCCGGCTTCGCCGCGGAACTCACGCGCACGAGCGACTTCCTGACGCACCCGATCTTCACGACCATCAACTCCGAGACCCAGATGCTGCGCTACCTGCGTCGGCTCGCAGACCGCGACCTCGCGCTCGACCGCACCATGATCCCGCTCGGTTCGTGCACGATGAAGCTCAACTCCACCGCCGAGATGGAGGCGATCTCCTGGCCCGAATTCGCCGGGATCCACCCGTACGCGCCCGAAGACCAGACGCGCGGCTGGCGCGAGCTCATCGCCGACCTCGAGGGGCGACTCGTCGAGATCACCGGCTACGCGGGCATCTCGTTGCAGCCGAACTCGGGCGCACAGGGCGAGTACGCGGGTCTCCTCGCGATCCGCGGATACCATCGCTCGCGCGGCGACGACCAGCGCACGGTGTGCCTCATCCCCGCTTCGGCGCACGGCACGAACGCTGCCTCCGCGGTGCTCGCCGGGATGCGCGTCGTCGTCGTGCAGAACACCGAGACGGGGCACATCGACCTCGCCGATCTCTCGGCGAAGATCGACGCGCACCGCGACGAACTCGCCGCCATCATGATCACGTACCCCTCAACCTACGGCGTGTACGACGACGACGTGCGCGAGGTGTGCGACCAAGTGCACGAGGCGGGCGGCCAGGTCTACATCGACGGCGCCAACATGAACGCGCTCGTCGGCCTGGCCCAGCCGGGGCGATTCGGGGGCGACGTGTCTCACCTGAATCTGCACAAGACCTTCGCGATTCCGCACGGCGGCGGCGGGCCCGGCGTCGGGCCCATCGGGGTGGCCGAGCACTTGCTGCCGTTCGTGCCGAACGACCCGACGGGCACGTACTCGGTGAGCGGCGGCGTTCCCGTGGTCGCAACGCTCTTCGGCTCGGCCGGCGTGCTTCCCATCTCCTACGCCTACATCTCGATGATGGGCGCTGAGGGGCTCACCCTCGCGACGAAGACGGCGCTGCTCAGCGCCAACTACATCGCCGCGAGGCTCACCGAGCATTTCCCGGTGCTCTTCACCGGGGCGACCGGGCTCGTCGCGCACGAGTGCATCCTGGACCTGCGCGCGCTCACCGCTCAGTCTGGAGTGACGGCGGAGGACGTCGCGAAGCGACTGATCGACTTCGGGTTCCACGCCCCGACGCTGGCGTTCCCCGTCCCCGGCACACTCATGGTGGAACCGACCGAGTCCGAGGACCTCGCCGAGATCGACCGGTTCATCGAAGCGATGGTGACGATCCGTGCGGAGATCGACGCGGTCATCGCAGGCAGGATCGCGGTCGCCGAATCGCCGCTCCGTCTGGCGCCGCACACCGCGGAAGCGCTGATCTCCGGTGCATGGGACCGCGCCTACGGCCGGGAGCAGGGCGCCTACCCGGTCGAGGCGCTCCGAATCGACAAGTACTTCCCGCCGGTCGGGCGCATCGACGGCGCCTACGGCGATCGGAACCTGATCTGCGCGTGCCCCGCGCCCGAAGCCTTCGAGAACTGAGGATGATGACCATGAGCTCCCCGAAGCGGACCGCCCTGCACGCCGAGCACGCTGAGCGCGGCGCGGCATTCACCGATTTCGGCGGTTGGGACATGCCGCTCAAGTACGGATCCGAACTCGCCGAGCACCGCGCCGTGCGCAGCGCAGCCGGGCTCTTCGACCTCTCCCACATGGGGGAGATCCGCGTCGCCGGGCCCGATGCCGCCGTCTTTCTGAACACCGCCCTCGTCGGCAACCTCGGCGCCGTCAAGGTCGGACGGGCGAAGTACTCGCTGATCTGCGATGCCGACGGCGGGATCATCGACGATCTCATCAGCTACCGGCTCGCAGAAGACGTGTACCTCGTGGTGCCGAACGCCGGAAACACCGGCACCGTCGCGGCGGCCTTCGCCGAACGGGCGGACGGCTTCGACGTCGAGATCGAGGATCAGTCGGACGAACTCAGCCTCATTGCAGTGCAGGGTCCGAACGCCGCCGCGATCGTGCAGGCGCTCGTGCCAGAGGAACAGCGCGAGCTCGTGACGGGCATGAAGTACTACGCTGCCGAGCAGGCGGTCGTGGCCGGTCACCCCGTGCTGCTGGCCCGCACCGGGTACACCGGGGAGGACGGGTTCGAGCTCTACCTCCCCAACGCTGAGGCGGCGGATCTCTGGAACGCACTGCTCACCGCAGGGGAGCCGCAGGGTCTGATCCCCGCAGGTCTCGCCTCGCGCGATTCGCTGCGCCTCGAAGCCGGTATGCCGCTCTACGGCAACGAGCTCAGCCGCGAGGTGACGCCCTTCGAAGCGGGTCTCGGCCCGGTCGTCTCGTTCGTCAAGCCCGAGGCGTTCGTCGGCCGCGCCGCGCTCGAGACGCGCCGGGAGCAGACCCCCGAGTTGCAGCTCGTCGGTCTGCGCGGCGACGGCCGCCGCGCGGCGCGCTCCGGGTACGCAGTGCTCGCGGGTGACGACGCGGTCGGGCGCGTGACCAGCGGCCAGCCGAGCCCCACGCTCGGGTACCCCGTCGCCCTCGCCTACGTCGCACCTGAGCACGCCGCTGCCGGAACGCGCCTGCAGGTCGATCTGCGCGGCAAGGCCGAGCCGTTCACCGTCGTGGACCTGCCGTTCTACCGCCGTGGCCAGTAGCGCGCGAGCGCATTCCGCAGCAGCATCCCGCATCATCCCGATTCCACCCGCACCCGACAGATAGGAACTTCGCATCATGAGCAACGTCAAGACCGGACTCCGGTACTCCGCAGAGCACGAGTGGGTCACGAGCGACAGCCCGGCCGTCGTCGGCATCTCCGAGGTCGCCGCCGACGCGCTCGGCGAGATCGTGTACGTCGAGCTGCCCGAGGTCGGCGCCTCGATCACCGTGGGAGCCGTCGTCGGCGAGGTCGAATCGACGAAGTCGGTCTCCGAGATCTTCTCGCCGGTCGCCGGCGAGGTCGTCGAGGTGAACGAGGCCCTCGTCGCCGACCCGGCGCAGCTGAACGCCGATCCCTACGGCGCAGCGTGGCTGTTCAAGGTCGCCGTCACGGAGGAAGGGCCGCTGCTCGACGCCGAGCAGTACGCCGCCGACAACGACGCCGAGGTCTCCGGCGCCTAGGCGCATACGGAGCGCGCTCGTGGCCGTCAGCGTCTTCGACCTCTTCACGGTGGGCATCGGGCCGTCGAGTTCGCACACCGTCGGGCCGATGCGCGCCGCGAAGGAGTTCGTCGAGCGCATCGCGCGGAGCAGCGACGCCGGCAGCCGCGAACTCGGCCGCATCGCCTCGCTGCGGGTCGACCTCTACGGCTCGCTCGCGGCGACCGGCCACGGGCACGGCACGTTCACCGCGGTGCTCCTCGGGATCGAAGGGTTCGACCCGGAGACGGTGCTCCCCGAGCAGGTGGACGCCGCGCTCGACCGCTTGGAGCGCACTGGCGAGCTGCGGGTGGGCGAGCGGCTGGGCGGAGCCCCGACGATCCTGCGCTTCGCCGTCGGCGACATCGTGCTGCACCCCCTGACGCTGCTGCCACGGCACACCAACGGGATGCGCTTCGCCGCGGACGACGCCGCAGGCGCATCGATCGCCGACGAGACGTACTTCTCGGTGGGCGGAGGATTCATCGTGCGCGACGGCGCCGAAGCATCGCTGCACGACCGCCTCGAGGAGCGATCGGCGCAGCAGCCGTACCCCTTCACGACGGCGGCCGAACTGCTCGCGCACGCGGAACGGGCCGGCCTCACCATCGCCGAGGTGATGCTCGCGAATGAGCGGGTGCAGCGGCCGGAAGCCGAGATCTACGCGGGCCTCGCGCACATCTGGGACGTGATGGAGGCCTGCAAGAACTCGGCGCTCGAGCGCACGGGAGTGCTCCCGGGAGGACTCGAAGTGCGACGCCGTGCGCCGGAGTGGCATCGTCGTCTCACCGAACGCGATCCGCATCGCGACCCCGTGTACTGGCAGGAGTGGATCAACCTCGTCGCGCTCGCCGTCAACGAGGAGAACGCGACCGGCGGGCGCGTCGTCACCGCCCCGACGAACGGGGCTGCGGGGATCATCCCGGCCGTGCTCTTCTACGCCACGCACTACGCGCCGGGGGCTCAGACCTGGTCCGACGCGGAACGCCAGGGCGCAGTGGCCGACTTCTTGCTCGCGGCCGGCGCGGTCGGGGTGCTCTACAAGGAGCAGGCGTCGATCTCGGGAGCCGAGGTGGGGTGCCAGGGCGAGGTCGGTTCTGCCTCGTCGATGGCTGCGGCTGGCCTCGCCCAGGTGCTCGGCGGAACGCCGGAGCAGGTGGAGAACGCCGCTGAGATCGCGATGGAGCACAACCTCGGTCTCACCTGCGATCCGATCGGCGGGCTCGTGCAGATTCCGTGCATCGAGCGCAATGCGATCGCCGCATCGAAGGCCGTCAACGCGGCGAAGATGGCGCTCATGGGCGACGGCGACCACCACGTCAGCCTCGACCAGGTCATCGCGACGATGCGCGAGACCGGGCGCGACATGAGTGACAAGTACAAGGAAACGTCGATGGGCGGGCTCGCGGTCAACGTCATCGAGTGCTGAGGCCGGCGCCCGGGAGCGGCGTCGCTCGACGGGTGCGCGAAGGGGGGCGTGAATGTCGGTGGTTGCCGGTTGACTGGGGTCATGTTCTCCCTCACGATCGGCACCGTCCCGGCGGA
>NZ_BAAAOP010000002.1:0-75185 GCF_039530485.1 Leucobacter alluvii
TGAGTTCTCAAAGACCAGACACCACCCGTCACACCCAACCAAGGGAAGCTCCGAACAGCAACCTGTCATCTACCGCTGGGAGCAATACGCGCTCCAGCTGGACCGCCCTCGGGGCGTCCACCTTGCGGTGAGATCGAGTCTCTCACTTTACACGCCCGAGCCAGACTTTCGCAAGTCCTGCTCTCGGTGATCTCGAGAGAGCCGATGTCCGATTCGAATCTCGGCCGCTTTCGCGCCGTTTTCCGTTTCGCTGACAAGGGAATACATTACGGGGATCCTGGCTGCAGGGCAACTAGCGCCCACATCCCGGGCGTGTCTGCTGCGAGCGGCGCCGGATCTCGATGCCCCCGATCCCACGGCCACTCGCCCCGGGAAAAGCGAAAGGCCCCGACCTCATCGATTTCTCAATGAGGCCGGGGCCTTCAGTACTGGTGGCGGGTGAGGGATTCGAACCCCCGTAGGCGTTGCCAGCTGATTTACAGTCAGCCCCCTTTGGCCGCTCGGGTAACCCGCCATCGGTCACGCGAACGCAACCAGGAATCTACCCTAGCGGCTCCAGTGCGCGAACGGAAATCCTGGACGCACCGAGACGAGCCCGCACGCGCTGCGGACGCATGGGAGTATCGGTGCATGAGAGATCTTCCCGAGGAACTGACGCTGCAGGCCGCTCACGTCGCCGACATGTCCGCGACGACGTTCTACCGTGTCGCCGCACTTCGGCAGGAGGTCTTCGTGGTCGAGCAGGACTGCGTGTACCTCGATCTCGATGGACGCGATCTGGAGGGCGGCTCAGTTCAGATCTGGGCGGAAGAGGCCAGTGGGGCGATCGCGGCAACCGTGCGGATCCTCGTGGAAGAGCCCGGCGAGCGCGGCACCCGCAGCATCGGTCGTGTCGTCACCGCCCCGACGTGGCGGGGTCACGGTGTCGCCGCGGTGCTGCTCGAAGCGGCCATCGAACGGTGCGCCGGGCGACCGATCATGCTCCACGCGCAATCGCACCTGGTCGACTGGTACGCGCGCTTCGGTTTCATCAGCTGCGGCGCCGAGTATCTCGAGGACGGCATTCCGCACACTCCCATGCGCCTGAACTAACGCCTCACGGCTCGATCGCGTCATCGAGCCCCGGCACGGTCACCGCGAGCCCGTGCCGGTTCGCCCGCGCAGAGATTGCTTGCTCCCGAACCAGGGAGAGCAACTCGACCGGACCCGCCATCGTCACTGGCTCCGCCCAGATGGCGACGCGATCCTGCGGTCCGAGCCACTCCGCCGCCCGAACACGGTCACCGTCGATGAGGCGCACACGGAGGGCCCGGGTCCCGTCAGCGGCTACCGCCCCGGCCACCGCCAGTCGCTCGAGCCAGTCCTCATCGCGCTCGAGCGACAGCTCGATGTCGCGGTGCTCCAGGAAATCGGTGAGTTCGACGGGGAGCACCTCTCCGGTCGAGACCGTGATCGGTGCGCGGGCGAGCAGCGCGGCGGCGATGACGCGTGCGAGGGCGACGAGGGCTCCGCCTTCCGCGAGACGCACGTGCGTGGCGACGGGTCGGTGCCGGATGAGGTTCCGCTCGATCCCGAGCCCGATCGTGTCGCGATCGACGCCGAACGACGTGCGCCACGTGAAGGCGTCGGCGAGCGCGGCGCGCCTGAGCTCGTCGAACGCCTGATAGGGCAGCACGGGCTGCAGCGTCTCGATGAGCAACCGGATCTCGGGTTCGAGCCCGCGCAGATGCAGGGTCTCGCTCCGACTCCCCTCCCGAACGCGCCACGAGCCCAGGGCGATCAATCGGTTCGGCCCGCCGGCGAGGCCGGAGAGCCCCATGCCGGCATCGTTCCACCCTCCGCCCGGGTGCCGCTCCACGCGAACGTGCGTCGTCGCACGGTTGACAGACACTGCGGCCGCTTCGATGCCCTCCAGCCAGGCACCGATCTCGTCCCCGTCGTTGGAGTGGATCGCCGCCACGCCGCCGGTGCCCTCACGGTTCTGCAGCGCCAACGCCTCGGAGAGCGAATGCGCTGTGGTGATGCCGATCACGGGCACCGTCCGCGCGTCGTCCCAGAAGGTCGCATTCGCCGAGACCCCTGCCCGCACTCCCGGGCTCCACACCCGTCCCTCCGAATCGAGGGATTCGGGTTGCACGAGCCATTCCTCTCCGCGAGCGAGTTCGGAGAGCGCACGCCGCTCGGCCTCGTCGGCCGGGGCGTGCAGCGGGCCGACCCGGAGGCCCAAGACCGTGGCGTCGGACTCGCGCGCGCTGTCGCCGGCCCGGAGGGCTCGTACCGCATCGGCGAGCCCATCTCGGAAACGCCGCGATCGCGCCACGCTGCCGAGCAGGATCACGCCCCTGGCGGCGCGAAGACTGCCTCCCGAGCGGCCGAGCGCCGAGGCGACGACGTCGTCGATCGCTCGATCCAGGTCGGCGGACGGCGTGACGAGCACGAAGCCGCGCGACCGGAACTGCCCTTCGACCCGGAGGTCGGGCCGACGACGCGCGAGGTCGGTCGCGTCAGTACGGGATCCGACCACGACCGCGCGATCGACGCTTCGATGTGCCGCGAGCTCGGCAACGGTTCGGCCGACGACTGCGGCTTCGAGCCGCACCACACCGGGCGTCAGGCCACCGACCTCGCATTCTTCGATCACGGCCGACGCCGATGCCAGGAGGCGGTGCGGCACGAGCCAGAGCACCCCGCTTCCCGCTGCCAGCGCGGCGAAGACCGCTTCCGCCTGCACGGCGAGCGGGGTGGGCGCATCGGCGGTGACGAGCACGAGCCGCTCCGGGACGAACGTGGCGCCGCGCACCGCACCGAGCGCCTCGGCGAGCTGGCCGCTGTATCGGGCCGCATCCACCAGGTCGTCCACTTCGGCGTCGAGCTCGGCGATCGGGGCGCCCGTGTCGGCGGCCAGCAGCTGAATCAGTCGATCCCGTGCGGCGACCATCGCGAGTGCCGAGCGGCGCAGCCGTGACGCCCGCGTGCGGGTCGACTGGGCCGACCACGCTTCGGCTCGAGAACGCGCATCCTCCGCGACGAGTTCCGGATCGAGATCGGCTGCCGAGAGGGCAATCGTGGCGTTCGCGGCATCGTCGTCACCCGTCCGTGCACGGGCTTCCGCGAAGAGGTCTCGCGCCCACTCGCGATTCGCCGCCACGGTCGCGTCGGTGGCCGGCTCGTTCGCGAAACCGGATTCCGACACGGCGGGGATCGCGCGCGGCGGGGCGACGGCCTCGAGGGTGAACTCTCCCGTCGACCCCCTCGTCAGCCCCAGTACCGCAGCAGTGAGGCCACCGGTCTCGAATCGCGCCGGTTCGTCGGGGGCGCGGTAGAACAACGCACTGTCGCGCTCCGACGGATCCCATTCGCGCGCCCGGTTCTGGGTGCGGTGCGACGCCGGAGCCGGCTCCGCTGCCCGTGCGAGTGCGGTGCCGAACTCGGTGAACGCTTGCGACAGCGCCCGTTCGCGCGTCAGCTCAGCGGGTTCGCTCGCGATCTCTCCGGCGTCGTCCTCACCTCCCCCGGATTCGGGTTCCCGTGCGATGAGCGCCTCGAGTCTGGACAGTGCCGAGTCTGGATCGGCGGCTTCAGCTGCGATGCCGACGAGCAGATCGACGGCACCGCCGAATTCCTTCGGAGGGACGACGGGCACGACGACGCGCACATCGGGGAGGGTCTCGCGAAGCACCGATGCGAGCCCGGGGGCGACGCCGCTGCGCAACTGCACCGCGCTGAGTTCTCGCGATCCGAGCTCGTCAGCCAGGGCGACCGCGGCCGCGAGCACGAGCACGTCCTCTGTGGCGATCACGGGCCGCAGCACCGCCGCTCGTCCCGGGTGCAGCGCGAGTTCCGTCAGCCGCAGCAGCTGTGCGAGCACGTCCACGCGTTCTTCCAGCACCGGCACCGGGAGCCCCGATTCGATCGACGCGATGCGTTCGCCTCCGGCCACGCCGCCCACGCCGATGACGACTTCGGCCGGCGCCCCGCCCTCGGCGACGCGGCGCTGCGCCCAACGACTCAGACGGCCGTAGTACTCGCGCGACTCCGGCAGTTCGGCGAGCAACTGCACCCCGATGCGCGCCCGGTCGAGCGCGGGGTCGACGAGGGCACGAATCGCGATCTCGGGCAGCATGCGCGCCCACCGCACGTTTCGAGCGGACAGATGAATCGTGGTTCCGTGCTCAGCCGAGGCGCGCAGCACGGGTTCGAGTGCGGATGCGGCGCGCGCGACGTCGTCGTCGAACGTCCACTCCGTGCCGCCGGGGGCGATGCGCTCCGGTTCGACCACCAGATGCGCGACGGTTGGATGCGCTGCGAGCGCGGCGAGTCGCGCCACTTCCCCGGCAGCGCCGTCGGGCCCGTGCACGCCGTTGCCGAGCGGCCGCGTGACTGCCCGCAGTCCGGCGTCGGAGTACCTCCGATGCGCGTCGGCGAGCGCTGCTCCCGCGGCCGAGCTGAGCCAGGTCGCGGTTCCGGTTCCGCCCGCTGCGCCGGGCAGCCGAGCGGCGAGCACCAGCCCGGAGACGCGATCCCGGAGCCAGCGGCGAGCGACCGGCATGACTGCCCAGGGGAGCCCGAGAGATGTCGCTCCACCCGCCCGTACCGCGAACCGGTCACGCGCGGGCATGGAATCCGGTACTTCCTGCGACATGGCATGGAGTCCGACCGCCGAAGCGAACGCGTCTTCCGTTCCGGCGACGAGCTCGAGCAGCCTCCGTGTGAATTCGAAACTCTCGGGATCGCGGCGCAGCCCCTCGAGCAGGTGCCCGGATCCGCGGGGGTCCACCGTCTCATCCGGCGCCCGATCGCGCAGGGCTGAGATCCAAGCGTGCGCCAGCGCTTCGGATCGTTCGGACACGGCGTCCCACACCGACGCCGGGGCGATGGGTTCAGCTGCCATGACCCCACTGTATGAGTGGTCGCGCATGTTTGGCGGGAGCGCGCGCCGAAGCCGAGATGTCCCGGCTGTCTCGGCCGTCGGAGATCCCGCAGGAGACCCTGTCGGCGATGCGCCTCAGGCCAGCAGGGCGCGATCGTCGAGCTGCGCGCCCTTGATCTTCGCGAACTCCTCGAGCAGGCGCGGCACGGTGAGCTCGCGCTTCTGCTCCGCCGACGCCTCGAACACGATGTTGCCCTCGTGCATCATGATGAGGCGGTTGCCGAGTCGCAGCGCCTGCTCCATGTTGTGCGTCACCATCAGCGTCGTGAGCGCGCCCTGGGAGACGATTCGGTCGGTCAGCTCGGTGACGAGTGCCGCGCGCTGCGGGTCGAGTGCGGCGGTGTGCTCGTCGAGCAGCAGGATGCTGGGACGCGTGAATCCGGCCATGAGCAGCGACAACGCCTGCCGCTGGCCGCCGGAGAGCAGGCCGACCTTGGCGGTGAGCCGGTGCTCGAGTCCGAGTTCGAGCGCGGTGAGCTCTTCACGGAAGCGCTCGCGGAGCGTACGGCTGAGCGCGAGCCCGAGCCCGCGGCTCTTGCCCCGACGCTCGGCGAGCGCAAGGTTCTGCTCGATCGTCAGATCGGGAGCGGTGCCCGCCATGGGGTCCTGGAACACGCGGCCGATGAACTTGGCGCGCTGGTACTCCTTGAGCTTGTTGACGCGCTGGCCGTCGATCTCGATCCTGCCGGAGTCGACGCTGTAGCGACCCGAGATGGCGTTCAGCAATGTCGATTTGCCGGCGCCGTTGGAGCCGATGACGGTGACGAAGTCGCCTTCGTCGAGGCGCAGGCTGAGGCCGCCGAGTGCGCGGCGCTCGTTGACGGTGCCGGGGAAGAACGTCTTCTCGATGCGTTCAATGGTGAGCATGCGGCTACCTTCCGGCCTGGATGTCGGGTTCGGGCGTAGTGCCGGCCGCGGGCGACGCGGGATCAGCGCCGACGCGCGCGGTCGTGGCGCCGGCGGGCGCAGCACCGCTCGGCGAGGCGTCGGCGGAGGCCGGGGCGGTGACTTCCTCGAGCACCACGCGGCCGTCCTTGCGTCGCAGCATCGGGATCTTGCGCAGGAACCCCCACCGCGGCAGCAGGAGCGCCGCGATCACGAGGAGCGCGGTGATGAGCTTCATGTCGTTCGGATCGAGACCGGCGCGCAGAGCGAAGAAGATGATGAGGCGGTAGATGACCGCGCCGAGCACGACCGCGAGGCTCGCGAGCCAGATGAAGCGCTGGCCGAAGATGGCCTGGCCGAGGATGACGGATGCGAGCCCGACGAGAATCAGGCCGACGCCCATGCTGATGTCGGCGAAGCCCTGATACTGCGCGACGAGCGCCCCGCAAAGCCCCACGGATCCGTTCGAGATGGCGAGGGTGAGAATCGTCGTGCGATCGGTGTTCACGCCGAAGCTGCGGATCATCGGCCCGTTGTCTCCGGTCGCCTGAATGGCGAGCCCGAGGTTGGTCGAGAGGAACCAGTCGACCACGACCTTCAGCACGAGCACGGCGAGGAGAATGATGGCGACGCCGCCCCAGGTGCCGAGGAGCTCTCCTTCGCGCAGCGGGGTGAAGACCGTGTCGGCCCGCAGCAGCGGGAGGTTGGCGGCGACCGCGGTGCCCTCCTTCGCGGTGCCCATGATTCGCAGGTTGATCGACCAGAGGGCGATCATCGTCAGGATTCCGGAGAGGAGGCCGTCGATGCGGCCCTTCGTGTGCAGCAGGCCGGTGATGATGCCCGCGATGATCCCCGCCCCGCCACCGGCGAGGGTGGCGAGGACGGGGTTGTGACCGTTCGTGATCAGCGCGGCCGCGACAGCAGCGCCGGTGGTGAAGCTGCCGTCGACCGTGAGGTCCGGGAAGTTGAGCACTCGGAACGTCAGGTAGACGCCCAGTGCCATCACCCCGTAGATGAGGCCGAGTTCGAGCGCGCCGATCATGCGATGGTCATCCTGTTCGTGTCGTGTGCTGGAGAAACCGTGCGGGCCGGGGGCCCGGGGTTACTCGACGGTTTCCGCCTGGTCGAGGATATCCTTCGGGATCTCGACGCCCATGCGCTCTGCGGCGCCCGGGTTCACCACGTACGTGAAGCTCTTGGAGACCTCGACTGCCATCTCTGCAGGGTCGGCTCCGTCTTCCAGGATCTTGATGGCCATCTCACCGGTCTGATGCCCCAGATCCGTGTAGTCGATGCCGAGCGTCGCGACCGCGCCGCCCTCGACGGTGCCGGCCTCGGCCCCGATGACGGGGATCTGCTTCTCCTCCGCGACCTGCACGAGCGAGGCGATGCCCGAGACGACGAGGTTGTCGGTCGGCACGTAGATCGCGTCGACGGCTCCGAGCGCTTCGGTCGCCTGAGCGATGTCGTTGGCAGTGGTCACGGTCTTCGTGACGATCTCGAGGTCGAGGTCGCTCGCGGCCTCCTCGGCCGCCGAGACCTGCACCTCGGAGTTCACCTCGCCCGATGCGTAGACGATGCCGACCTTCTTCGCGTCGGGAACGATCTCCTGCAGCATTTTCAGCTGCTCGTCGAGCGGGGCCAGGTCGCTGGTTCCGGTCACGTTGCCACCGGGGGTCTCGTTGGAGTCGACGAGCTCTGCTGACACCGCGTCGGTCACCGCGGTGAAGAGGATCGGCTTGTCGGTGATCGCCTGAGCGGCCGCCTGCGCTGCCGGTGTCGCCACTGCCAGCACGAGATCGTTGTCGGAGGTCGCGAAGCCCTGCGCGATGGTGACGGCCGTGGCCTGCTCTGCGTTCGCGTTCTGCTCGTCGAAGTTCACCGTCTCGCCATCGACGTATCCCGCGTCGATGAACGCCTGCTTGAAGCCCTCGGTCGCGGAGTCGAGTGCCGGGTGCTGCACGAACTGGCTGATGCCGATGTTGAAGGTCTCCGCTGATCCTCCCTCGCCTGACGAGTCGGGTGAGGAGCAGGCGCTGAGGGTGAGTGCTGCCGCTGCGGTGACGCCGGCGATGGTGAGGGCGCGGCGGCGGAACGAGGTCTGTCGCATGGGTATCGAATCCTTTGTGGGGGACGTCGCCGGGTCAGTGCTTCGGCGAACTGAGCGAGTCGGCGAGAACTTACGCCGATTCAAGCATCGTAGACCGCGATCCCCCCGCGGGAGCAACTCGGGGCCCTCTTCGTGACCGAGGCGTTGTAATTCCTGACCGATCGATCGGTCAGTCGGCCTGGCCGAACTCTCCGGTCGCGACGATGACTGCCCTGGCCAGTACGGCATCGCGCATCATGAACCCCATGACCGCCGGCGTGAGATCCGGGTCGATGTCGAGGTGCTCGACGCCGAGCGCGTGCACGACGAACCAGTAGTGATGCACGCCGGTGCCCTCCGGCGGCGCAGCACCGGTGAACGCGCGCTCGCGCCGTTCATTCGGCATCGTCGTCGCAGCGGCCGGCAGCAGCGCGCCGCCCGGCGTGCCTGCGAGAGCGCCGGCACCGGCCGGGAGCTCGAGCGTACTCGCCGGCAGGTTCGCAACGGCCCAGTGCCAGAACCCCGACCCCGTCGGCGCGTCCGGGTCGAAGCAGGTGACGGCGAAGCTCTTCGTGCCCGCCGGGAAGTCGGCCCAGCTCAACTGCGGCGAGCGATTGGATCCCCCTGCCGCCTCGGCGTACTGCTCGGCAGGCAGTGGCTCGCCGTCTTGAATGTCGGCACTCCGCAACGTGAAGCCGGGTACCTGCCGCATGCGCGCATACGGGTCGATGTCGCCGCGGCTCGGATTCTTGTTCGTCATGGCACCCCCCTGATGTTCTGACCTCCAGACTACGGTCAGCGGCTGGCCGCTCCAATGGCCTCCGCGAACCGATCTTTCGCGCCCCGACGCCCTCGAAGACGCTCGATATACTGAGTTCTCGGCATCGGCGCACACGGCGCCCGACGAATCGGAGTGATCATGGCAGCGACCACAGGGTCAGATCGAGCACGCGCGACGCTCGCCTACCTGCGTCGCAAGATCACCACCGGCGAATGGCCGGTCGGCGGGCGCATTCCCATCGAGCCCGAGCTCGCGGAGCAGACCGGCGTCGGTCGGTCGACCGTGCGCGAAGCCGTGCGGTCGCTCGCGAGCATCGGGATGCTCGAGACGCTGCCCGGTCGCGGCACGTTCGTGCGCTCGGCCGCGCCGACGAGCACCCTCCTCAACGAGTTCCTCACCGACTTCACCCTCGAAGAGATCCTCAGCTATCGCCGGGCCCTCGAGATCGAAGCCGCGCAGCAGGCCGCCCTGCACCGCACCGATGAAGACATCGCGGCGCTCGAACGAGCCGCGATCGAAGAGGTCGGATGCACCCGCTGCCCCGTGCTCGGGTTCGCGGGCGACGTCGACACGGCCTTCGACAGCCGCTTCCACCGTCTCGTGTTCGACGCCGCGAAGAACCGTCTGCTCGCCGCGCTCTACGCCGGAATCAACGATCGCCTGCGCACTCCGGAGCACCGCGGTCGTCTCGCGAACGTCGCGACCGGCGCGGAGATGGAGCGCGACCACGCCCGCGTGCTCGACGCGATTCGACGCCAGGACTTCATCGACGCCGTCCATGCGATGGTGAACCACGTCGACCACGATGTCGTGATCGTGAACGATCAGCACGAGGTCATCCCTCCGCTCGCCCGCACGCCAGAGCAGCAGCAGCGCATCAATGAAGCGCAGATGGCGCAGGATCACGTGCTCGCGCGGGCGGAAGCCCAGTCGCGACTCTGACTCGTCCGGTGAAGACCGTCAGCGATCGCGCGTCGCGCCCCGTCGTGCGGACAGCCGCCGGAGCGGTTCGGGGGACCTGGGAGCCGTGCAGTCCGGGCGCGGCAGAGGGGTCGAGCGCCGCGGTATTCCGAGGCATCCCGTACGCGGCTGCGCCCGTGGGCGCCCTGCGATTCGCACCTCCGCAGCCGTGCGAGGCGTGGGACGGGATCCGGGACGCATCGGCGTTCGGGCCCACCCCGCAGCGCGGCGATACGGGTATCACGCTGATCCCCGAGCACTCGATTCCGGGCGACGACACACTGAACGTGAACGTGTGGACACCTGCGCCGGAGGCATCGGCGAAACTGCCCGTGATCGTCTGGATCCACGGCGGCGGCTTCATCTCAGGCTCTCCGGCGAGCCCGTGGTACGACGGCCGCGCGTTCGCCCGCGACGGAGTGGTGCTCGTGACGATCTCGTACCGGTTGGGCTTCATCGGGTTCGGCGCCGTCGACGGCGCTCCGGCCAACCGCGGGGTACTCGATTGGGTGCGCGCGCTGGAATGGGTGCAGCAGAACGTCGCAGGGTTCGGGGGTGATCCGGATCGCGTCACCATCGCGGGGCAATCCGCCGGAGGCGGCGCGGTGCTCACGTTGCTCGGCGTTCCAGCGACTGAGGGGCTCTTCGCCGCTGGCTACGCCATGTCGGCGGCCGTCGCAGCGCCGTCGCTCGACGCCGCTGCGGCTCGCACCCGGCACCTGGCCCGTCTGGGCGGAGTGACTCCCGATCTCGCCGGTCTCGGGTCGCTGCCCGAGGCGAGAATCATCGAGTTGCAGCGCCGGATCACGGCGCCTGCCGCGCCCCGCATCCTTCGCGACGTGCACGGCATGCTCCGGGACGGGCTCATGATCGGCCCGCTCCCGGACGGTGACGTGGTGCCGCTCGACGCGTTGCAGGGCACAGCGCACGGGCCCAGCGCGCACGTGCCCCTGGCGCTGAGCACCGCAGACGACGAGCTCATGGGAATGTTCACACCGCGCCCCATCCTCGACCGTGCGCCGCGCCGCGCCGTGCTGCGCGCCCTCGGAGCGTCCGCGGCGGTTGCGGATCGCTGGCTCGAGACGCCGGAGGTCCAGGCGACCGCGAGCAGCGTCGCGCTCGTCGGGCGGTACGCCACGGACGCCGTGTTCCGCTCATGGGTGCCCCGTGTCGCCCGTGCCCGCGGAGCGTCTGCAGTTGCGGGCACCACCTGGACGTCTCGCTACTCCTGGCACGCACCCGATACCGAGGCCGGCGCACCGCACTTCGCGGGGCACTGCAGTGATGTGCCGTTCGTCTTCGACCGCCTCGATGCCGTGGGCGTCGAGCGCGTCGCGGGCACCGCCCCTCCGCAAGCTCTCGCGGACGCCGTGCACGGCGCCCTGGTGCGCTTCGCGCGCGACGGGGACCCGGGGTGGGAAGCCGACCGCGACGGAACCGGCCCCGCACGGATCTTCGATGTTCCGGTGCGTGAGCAGCGCGATGCGTACGCGTCAGCCGTGGCCCTGCTCGAAGCGAGTCACTCGCGCGACGCGAGCGCGCACCCCTCGCGCTGACGCGCGCGAGATCACCGCGCGCCGCTCGCGCCCTCTGCGCGATCGTGGGCGATGTATTGCACCAGCGCGTCCCGCACGAACCCCGCCCCTGTCGCTCCGCCGTAGTTCGCGGCGAAGCGCTCGTCCGTGACGTACAACTCGCCGAGCCCGCGCACGTATCCGGCGAGATCACCCGCGGGGTCGGCGGCGGGGGTCCCAGGTATCCCCCGCAACCAGGCCACGTGCTGGGCGGCGAGTTCCTGCCCCTCGGTTCCCGCCGGGTCGAGCTCGCGTTCGGCGGCCATGCGCCACGCTGCGGCGAGGTCGGCGCTGCGGCGCTGCCACGCCTCGCGCGCACCGCTGCCGAGCCCCTGCCACCAATGGTCGCCCTCCGCGTACGCGCGGTCTCCCCAGCGCCGCTCCACCTCCTCACGGTGCTGTGCGTGGTCGAATCCGTCGAAGATGTTCTCAGTCATCAGTGCTCCTGCTGGTGCGGTGTCGGTCATGCCCGGGAGGGCGGCGATGGTGCGCTCCACGGCGCGGATCTGGCGGGTGATGCGCTCTCGCTCGCGGTGGAGGATCGCGAGGTGCGACCGCAGGATCTCGGTCTCGGCGGTCTGCGCCGTGCGATCCGACAGCGCACTGCGGCTGCTGGCATCCTGCGACGCGAGCACCCGGGCGATGGCGTCGAGGCCCAGACCGAGATCGCGCAGCAGCAGGATGCGCTGCAGGCGGAGCAGCGCCCGGTCGTCGTAGTAGCGATACCCGTTCGAGCCGATGCACGTGGGCGGCAGCAGACCGATGCGGTCGTAGTGCCGCAGCGTGCGCGAGGTCGTGCTCGCCGCGCGAGCCACCGCCTGCACACTGTGCAACGCACGCGTATTCGTGGTCGTCATGGTGTTCTCCGTTCCAGATGTCACGCTACGCGTTGACGCTGCGTCAATGTCAAGCGTTGGGCTGGTGCGGTTCGCTGCGCGCCTCCCGCGTACCATTGACGGGTGAGCGAGCCCAAGATCCTGCTGTACTACGTCTTCGCCCCCGTGGCCGATCCCGAGGCCGTGCGCTTGTGGCAGCGGCAGCTCTGCGAATCGTTGGGCCTGCGAGGACGCATCATCATCTCGCACCACGGCATCAACGGCACGGTCGGCGGCGAGCTCGACGCCTGCAAGCAGTATGTGCGGCGCACTCGCGAGTACGCCCCGTTCGCCGGGCTCGAGCCGAAGTGGAGCATGGGAACGGCACTGGTCGATGCCCCGGATGAGCGACTGCACGGCACCGAGCGCGGGCCGCGATGGCGGCGCATCAGCGACTTCCCGAAGCTCAGCGTGAAGGTGCGCGACGAGCTCGTGGCATTCGGAATCCCCGACGAAACCCGCGTCGACGACGACGGCGTCGTCGGCGGCGGCGTGCATCTCTCCCCGCATGAGGTGAACGAACTCGTGGCCGAGCGCGGTGACGATGTGGTGTTCTTCGACGGGCGCAACGCGTGGGAGGCGGAGATCGGTCGGTTCCGGGGCGCGGTGGTCCCCGATACGCGCACGACGCACGATTTCATCGCGCAGATCGACGCCGGTGACTTCGACGCGCTCAAGAACCGGCCCGTCGTCACCTACTGCACCGGCGGCATCCGCTGCGAGATCCTCTCTGCCGCGATGCGGGATCGCGGCTTCGACGAGGTGTACCAGGTCGACGGCGGCATCGTGAAATACGGCGAGGCCTTCGGCAACGACGGACTGTGGGAAGGATCGCTTGCCGTATTCGACGGCCGCGAAGCGCTCGACTTCGCGCCCGGCGCAGCTGTCGTCGGCAGGTGCCGTGTGTGCGACGCCCCCTCGAACACCGTGGCGAATTGCGCCGACCCTGCGT
The DNA here is from genome assembly GCF_039530485.1 of Leucobacter alluvii. Lineage (NCBI taxonomy): Bacteria > Bacillati > Actinomycetota > Actinomycetes > Micrococcales > Microbacteriaceae > Leucobacter > Leucobacter alluvii. The sequence goes on from NZ_BAAAOP010000002.1 coordinate 13,047, forward strand.
GCAAGCACCGCTTCGTGGTGTGCGACGAGCACGCCGGGGCCCCCTGCGAGGAGCACGCAGCGGTGTGAGGGAGCGCCCCGCCCCCTCCCCCACCTGCGAGCGAGTGAGTGGCGGACGGGCGCGACGGACGGGCGCGTCTGACGGGTCAGTCCGTCGGAAGGCGCGGGATCGCCGAGATCAGGCGCTGCGTGTACGCCTCTCGCGGCCTCGCCAGCAGATCACCGGTGGCGCCCGTCTCGACCACGCGGCCGCCTTCGAGCACCGCGGTGCGCTCGCAGGTCGCCGCAACGGCGCCGAGGTCGTGGGAGACCATGACGAGCGCGAGCCCGTGTTCGGCGCGCAGCTCGTTGATGAGCTCGATCACCTGCGTGCGGGTGCTGACGTCGAGCGCGCTGACGGGCTCGTCGGCGACGAGCACGCGCGGCCGAACGACGGTCGCGCGAGCGATCGCGATGCGTTGACGCTGGCCCCCCGAGAACTCGTGCGGGTAGCGGGAAGCGGCGTCTGCTGGCAGCCCGACGGATGCGAGCGCGGCGCGCACGCGTGCGCCCGCTTCCGCCCCCCGGGCGAGGCCGAGGGATTCGAGCGGTTCTGCGATGATGCGATCGACCCGCTGCCGTGGATCGAGCGACGAGTACGGATCCTGGAAGACGGCTTGGACGCCGCTGCGGAACCGGCGCATGAGCGTGCGATCCCGCAGGCGCAGCGGAGCGCCGTCGAAGCGGATCTCGCCGCGCGCTGGTGCCGCGAGCCCGAGCAGGAGTGAGAGCAGCGTTGACTTGCCCGCCCCCGACTCTCCGACGATGCCGACGGAGTCACCCGCAGCCACTGCGAGGTCGACGCCGGTCAGAATTCGCCGGGCGCCGTACGAGAAGTCGACGCCGCTCGCTTCGAGTACCGTCATCGCCTGCCCTCCACATCGGTCGGGCCAGAACCGTCGAGCGCCGCGTCGAGGACGCGCGCGTGCGCGACGAGCTGGGCCGTATAGGGGTGCTGCGGCGCGCGCAGGATCTGACGCACCGCGCCTTCCTCGACGACCGCGCCCCGCTGCAGCACGAGCACACGGTCGGTCATGCGCGATACGACGGCCAGGTCGTGGCTCACGAACAGCAGCCCCATGTCGCGCTCGGCCACCAGCCGGTCGAGCAGATCGAGCACCTCGGACTGCACGGTCACGTCGAGCGCGGTGGTCGGCTCGTCGGCGATGAGCAGTCGGGGGCGCGCAGCCAGCGCGATGGCGATCGCGACCCGCTGCCGTTGACCGCCGGAGAGTTCGTGGGGGAACGCACGAGCGAACCGCTGCTCGCCGAGCCGCACCTCGTCGAGCGCCTCGGCGACCGCACGGTCGAGTGCGCTGCCCCGAAGCCCGAGGTGGCGCCGGATCGGCTCCGCGATCTGCCTGCCGACGCGCATGAGCGGGTCGAGCGCCGTGAGCGGCTCTTGGAACACGACGCCGGCGGCCGGCCCTCGGAGCGGACGCACGCTCTGCTCGTCGGCGCCCACCGTCTCGACTCCGGCGAGCCGCACCGATCCCGTTGCGCGGAGGCCGTCGGGGAGCAGCGCGGTGATCGCGAGCGAGGTCAACGACTTGCCGGATCCTGACTCCCCGATGAGCCCGAGACGCTCACCGGCGGCGACCTCGAAATCGATTCCATCGACGAGCGCGGCGTCTCGTGAGCGCACGCGCAGTGCGCTCACGCGCAGCAGTGCTTCGGTCATGCGCTCCTCCCGCGTCGAGTCGGGTCGGCCGCATCGCGCAGACCATCGGCGACGAAGTTCACGCCGAGCACCAGCACGACGAGTGCGACGCCAGGGGCGATGGCGCCGATCGGAGCCGTGAGCACGGTGCCCTGCGCTTCCTGGAGCAAGCGCCCCCACGAGGCGTTGGGAGGCGGGGCCCCCAGGCCGAGGTACGAGAGACTCGCCTCCGCGAGTACCGCGGCGCCGAACTGCAGCGCCAGGGTGACCGCCAGCGTGGGAGCCATGTTCGGCAGCAGGTGACGGCGAATGATGCCGAGGGTGCGCGTACCGCTCGTGCGCGCAGCGATCACGTACTGCGATCCGACCGCGCGCTTGGCGAGGATCCGCGACACCCGCGCCACGATCGCCGACATGGCGAGCCCGATGGCGAGGATCGCCGACCCGAGCGACGGCGGCTGCAGCGCCACGATGAGCATCGCCGTGAGCAGCACGGGAAACGCGATCGCCACGTCGATGAAGGCCGAGATCGCATCGTCGAGCCAGGGCGCGGCGAGCGCGGCGAGCAGGCCGATGGCGACCCCGAGCACGGCGGCGATCAGCACGGATCCGGCCCCCACCAGGAGCGCGATGCGCGCGCCGACCATGAGTTGGCTGAGCAGGTCGCGCCCGAGCTTGTCGGTGCCGAGCAGGTGCTCGCCGCTCGGGCCGGAGAGCCGCCCGCCCGAAGTGTCGTCGAGCGGATACGGCAGCCAGACGAGGGAGACCAGCGCCATCAGCACCACGATGCCGACGAGCACGAGTCCGGCCGTGAGCGTCGCACTGCGCCGAACGCTCCGGCCCCCGCGCCGACGAGTCGGAGCCGTCTCGGAACCCGGATCCGCGGATCCGGGTGCGACCGTGCCGCTGAGCTCGCTCATGCCCCCACCCCTACCGTTCGCCTCAACCGAGGATCGACGATGCGCTGCGCGACATCGGCGACGAAGCCGACCAGCAGCACCAGCAGCGTGGTCACCACGAGCACACCCTGAATCGCGGAGAAGTCATGGCGCGAGATGCCGTCGACGAGGTAGCTCCCCAGGCCGGGAAGCGCGAAGACGCTCTCCACGACCACGGCGCCGAGCAGCGTCGACGCCAGTTCGATCCCGAGCACCGAGATGACCGGCACGGAGCCGTTGCGCAGCCCGTGACGCCAGAGCGCCTCGCCGAATCCAGATCCGTGCGCGCGGGCCGTGCGCAGATAGTCGCTGCCGAGCACATCGAGCGTCGCCGAGCGCACGTAACGAGTGAGCGATGCACCCATGACGCAGGCGATCGCGATCGCGGGGAGCGCGAGCGACGAGACCGCGCCCGCCGGGTCGTTCCAGTCGTCGATCGGGAAGCCGCCGGTCGGGAACCATCCGAGCAGCAGGCCGAACACCCACACGAGGATGATGCCGACCCAGAACACGGGCACCGCGATCCCGAGCTGCGCCACCCCGGAGAGCACCACGCCGTACCAGCGATCCGCGCGCACGGCGGCGGTGACGCCGGCGAGCAGCGAGCCGACGACCGCCAGTGCGAAGGCGAACACCGTGAGCGGGAGGGTGACGGCCAGGCGCGCGGAGATCTCATCGCCGACCGAAGCGCCCGTGATGAGCGATTCGCCGAGGTCGAGCCGAAGCATCTGCGCGACCCACGCACCGAACTGCACCAGAATCGGCTGATCCGACCCCACCTGCGCGCGCGCTGCGGCGATCTGCTCCGGCGTCGCGTTCACCGAGAGCAGCGCATTCGCCGGGTCACCGGGAAGCAGCCGGAGCAGCACGAAGATGAGCACCATCGCGATGGCGAACGAGGCGATGAGCAGCAGGCCGCGCCGGATCACATATCCGGTCATCGGCCCTCCCCTTGCAGTGTCTGTAACGGCGGTGCGCGGCGTGCCGCGTCGATCGCGGGTGCGCGCGGCGCCCGGCCGACGTGCCGGGCGCCGACGCCACTACTCCTTGACGATGTTATAGGCGAAGAACTGCGAGTTGAGCCCATTGACCGGGTAGCCCGACACGGTATCGGCCGCGACCACGATCTGCGGGTACAGGTAGAGCCACGCGCTCGCGGCATCTCCGGCGATCTGACGGTTGGCCTGCTTCAGCAGCTCGGTCTGCTCGGCCTCGGTCTCCGCCTGCTCCGCCTGGTCGATCCACTGCGCGACCTGCGGGTTGTCGTAGCCCCAGTAGAAGTCTGGGTTGCCGTACCAGACGACGTCGCGGTCGTTGACGTGCTCCTGGAGCGTGGCCTCGAAATCATGCTCCTGGAAGACCTTGGTGTACCACTCGTCGGCGCTGATCGTGTTGATGTCGACCGTGACGCCGACCTTCTTCAGCTCCGACTGCAAGAACTCGGCGACGGCGGGGTGCGGATCGTAGCTCGGCGTATCGAGGGTGAACTCGAATCCGTCGCCGAGGCCGGCCTCCTCCAGCAGGCTCTTCGTGCGGTCGGGATCGTAGGCGTTGAGGTCGTTCAGGTCTTCGTACCACGGGTCGGTCGGGGGCACCATGGAGCCGATCACGGTGCCGTAATCGCCCCAGATCGCGCCCAGCAGCTTCTCGCGGTCGATGGCGGAGTAGATCGCCTGGCGCACCTTCACATCGTCGAACGGCGCCACGCGGTCGTTGAATGCGAGCAGTTCCTTCGTCGTCGACTGGCCGTCGGTGATGGTGAAGTTGCCCGAGTCTTCGAACTGGGGCAGCGAGTCGGGGTTCTGCACGCTCGTGATGAGATCGATGCGGCCGCTCTGCAGCGCCGTGTCCTCTGCGGTCGCGTCGGTGAAGTAGTTGTAGACGACCTCGGCGTTCTTCGCCGCGTCGCCCCAGTAGTCGTCCCAGCGCTCGAGCGTCAGGGTGCTGCCGCGCTTCCACTCGCCGAGGGTGTACGGCCCCGTGCCGTCTTCCGAGTTCTCGAGGTCGGTCGCCTCCGAGTTCACGATCCAGATGTACGTGAGCAGGTAGGGGAAGGAGATCGAGCGCTCGTTCAGCGTGAAGACCACCGTCTGGTCGTCCGGCGTGGCGATATCGGCGACGACCTCGAGACTCGACTTGCGCGCCGACTGCGACTCCGGTGCGACGACGGCCTCGACGCTCGATTTCACATCGGCCGAGGTGAGCGCCTTGCCCGAGTGGAAGGTCACGTCGTCGCGCAGGGTGAACGTGTAGGTGAGCCCGTCATCGCTCACCTCGTACCCGGTCGCGAGCAGCGGCTCGGTCGTGCCGTCGTCATTCAGGCGGTACAGCGCTTCGTACACGTTGCCGGTGAGCGCCTCGGTCACTCCCTGCCCGCCGCCCGCGGTGTTGCTGAGGTTGACGGGCTCGTACAGCGACCCGATGCGGATCGTGGCGTCGGCGCCGCCGGCGGAGGCGCCGCCGTTCGAGGCGCACCCGGTGAGCGCCAGCGCAGTGACAGCGAGCGCGCCGATCGCTGCGAGCGCTGATTTCTTGAGGGAGGGCATGGGTTTCCTTCGAGTGGTGGGGTGGAGCTTCGGGTCTGGCGTCGTCAGATCGTGTAGATGTCGAAGCCATCGGTGAAACGCGGCAAGCGCTCCCCCGCGTGCACGGGCCAGGGCAGGCGGTTCTGAGGTGGCGGCATCGGGCAGTTGTACTGGGCGGAGAAGCCGCACGGCGGCACGAACGCCCGATTGAAGTCGAGGCGCACGTGCCCCGCTTCTCCGAACTCGGCAGCGTCGCGCTCGACGAAGAGGAAACGACCGGACCCGTACGTGCCGGTGTCGTCCGTCAGCCCGTTCGTGGGGTCGCCGAACACGAGCAGCAGCTGGCCGGCGTCGTCGAACGCAGCGAGGGTGAACCGCTGCCCGTCGCGCTCGAACGTGATGTCGCCCGGCACGACGAGGTCGCGGCTGCCACCGGCGTCGCGGATGTGCTCGAATGGCACGGTGCGGTCGGACGAGACCGGCGTGAACTCGGCCTCGATGATCCAGCTCGGATCGAACGGGAACGTCTCGATCTCCTCGAAGGCGCGGATCGCCGGTGCGTTCGCATCCCATACGCGCAGACCGTGCTCGGCACGGCCGCTCGCGATGTTCTTCCGCTCGACGGAGGTGACCGTGACGCCCTCGGGCGCGGCATCGCGTTCGGCTGCGACGAGGCGCGCGGCCGCTTCTTCGTCGACGTCGCCGGGGAACCATCGCGTTTCGATCAGACTCAGATTGCCCGTGGCGGAGGTCACCGACGCGCGCCGACCCGCCCGCCAGGCCTCGTGCGCCGACTCGGGCGTCGGAACCGCGGCGGGCTGCGAGGCTGCGTTCATGGTGTCTCTCCTTCTGACGTCGACGGTCGTGCGCTCCGCAATGAAGCTCCCCGAATGCGACGCATTCACAATCCGCAAGTATCTCGCATTCGCGCGAGGCGCGCGAACGCTTGTGCAGTCGAACGACACATGGTGCGGAGGTATTCCAGCCCGCCGGCTCCCCCTGAGTGCTCCGGGCCGACCGGGCCGGCCGGCACCGGGTGCGCTGGCGCAAGCCCTGTTCGCTTCTGGCATGCGCATGCGCCGATCGCGCAGGGTGGTGCTCTACGATTCCCGCATGAGCAGACCTCCCCGGCGCGAACGCATGATCACGCGCTTCACCCAGCCGCGCACGAGCGCGAGCGGCGAACCGCGCCCCGTCGTCGAACGCTCACTCGACCGACTGCTCGCGGTCCAGCGCCCGCCCGTGCTCGCCCATCTCCGCCGCATCCGCAAGAAGTACCCGCAGGCCACGCCGGAGCAGATCATCCACGTGCTCGAAACGCGCTACATCGCGACCGTCACCGCAGGCGGTGCTGGAGTCGGAGCCGCCGCGGTGATCCCGGCCGTCGGCACCGGCATCGCCCTGGGGCTGGCCGGCGCCGAGACGCTCGGCTTCGTCGAGGCGACGGCGCTGTTCGCGCACTCCGTCGCCGAGGTGCACGGCATCACGATGACCGACCGCGAGCGCACCAGAGCGCTGGTGCTCGCGCTCATGCTCGGCAACGAGGGAGCCGACCTCGTGCGCCAGGTCACCATGCAGGCCGTCGGAGGCGGCGGCACACGCCGGGACTACTGGGGCAAGATGCTCACCTCCGCGATTCCGCGGTACGCGATGGGGCCGTTGCTCGATCGCCTGAAGACCTCGTTCATGCACCGGCTCGCCGGAGTCGGCGGCGCCTCCGTGGTCGGCAAGGCGCTTCCGTTCGGCATCGGCGCGGTCGTCGGCGGCACCGGCAATCATCTCCTGGCGCGACGCGTCACCAAGGCGGCCCGTCAGGCGTTCGGCCCCGCGCCGTTCGCGCTGCCGATCGAACTCGAGTTCGTGCCCGGCCCGCTCGCAGCGGGTCCGGACGCGGGCGCGAGCCCGGCACCGGCCGCACCCAGGTACGCGCCGCCCCTGCCGCATCCGGAGCCCGCCAGTGCGAGCGCCGACCACTACGACATCACGTCGTTGCCGCCCGGCAGGTGACGAGAGCCGGGCTGAGCGCTACCAGATCGAGACGCGCTCCGCCGGATCGAGCCACAGGCCATCGCCCGCCCGCGTGTCGAACGCCTCATGGAACGCATCGAGGTTGCGCACGATCTGATTGCAGCGGAACTCGTTCGGCGAGTGCGGGTCGATGGTGAGGAGCCGGACGGTCTCCTCGGGGCGCGACTTCTGCTGCCACGCCTGCGCCCAGGCGAGGAAGAAGCGCTGGGCGCCGGTCAGCCCGTCGATCACGGGAGGCTCGGCGCCCTCGAGTGACCGGAGGTACGCCTTCCAGGCGATCTCGAGGCCCGACAGGTCGCCGATGTTCTCGCCGATCGTGAGCTCGCCGTTCACGGTCTGGCCGTCCGCCCCCTCCGGCGACAGCTCGTTGTACTGCCCGATCAACGCACCGGTGAGCGCCTCGAACGCCGCTCGGTCGTCTTCCGTCCACCAGTCCGTGAGGCGGCCGTCGCCGTCGTAGCGCGAGCCTTGATCGTCGAAGCCGTGGCCGATCTCGTGGCCGATGACGGCGCCGATCGCACCGAAATTCGCCGCGGCGTCCCAGCTCACGTCGAAGAACGGCGGCTGCAGAATCGCGGCGGGGAACACGATCTCGTTGAAGCCCGGGTTGTAATAGGCGTTCACGGTCTGCGGGGTCATGAACCACTCGTCGCGATCGATGGGCTTGCCGACCTTCCCGATCTCCCGGGCGAACTCGACCTCTGACACGCGGCGGGAGTTCCCCACCAGATCGCCCGCGTCGACGGCGAGCGCGGAGTAGTCGCGCCACTTCGTCGGGTATCCGATCTTGGGTGTGAACCGGTCGAGCTTGTCGAGTGCCCGGGCGCGGGTCTCCGGGCTCATCCACCCGAGCTGCTCGATGGAGTCGCGGTACGCCTCGATGAGATGCTCGACGAGCCCGTCCATCGCGGCCTTGGCGCGCTCGTCGAAGTGCTGCTCGACGTACAGACGCCCGACCGCCTCCCCCATCGCGCCCTCGACGAAGGAGACGCCGCGACGCCAGCGCTCGCGCTGCTGAGGCGCACCCGTGAGTGCCGTGCCGTAGAAGTCGAAGTTGGCGCGGGAGATCTCCTGCGAGAGCAGCGCGGCCGACGAGCGCACGAGGCTCCAGATCAGCCACGCCCGCCAGGCGTCGAGCTCTGCGTCGACCAAGAGCGCGGCGAGCCCCTCGATCGCGTCGGGCTGCGCGGCGACGACCTCTGCGAACGCGGATTCTGGCGCGCCCATCGCAGCGAGGTACGCCTTCCAGTCGAGCTGCGGCGTCAGCTCCTGCAGCTCGGCGAACGTGCGCAGGTTGTAGAGCTTCTGGATGTCGCGGCTCGCCACCTTGTCCCAGTGCGTCGCGGCTATGCGGCGCTCGAGGTCGTAGGCGAGACCGGCGAGGCGATCGGCATCGGCGACGCCCGCGAGCCCGAGCATGCGCGCGATGTGCGCCTGGTACTGCTGGCGGATCTCGGCGAACTGCTCTTCGCGATAGTACGACTCGTCGGGCAGTCCCAGGCCCCCCTGCATGACGAAGACGATGTACCGAGCCGGGTCGCCCGGGTCGTTGTCGATGTACATGCCGTAGAACCCGCCGAGACCCTGTCGTTCGAACTGCGCGACGACGGTGAGCAGCTCGCCGACGGAGCCGATCTCCCGCACCCGCTCGATGTCTGCGGCGATGGGATCCGCCCCTTGGGCATCAGCGCGCTCGACGTCCATGAAGCTCGCGTAGAGGGCTGCGACCTTGTCCGCCTCGGTCGCCGCCTCCGCGCCCGCCTCGGGAGGCTCCGTCCCGGTGATGATGTCGCGCACGGCCTCTTCGGCGTTCTCGGCGAGCACAGCGAACGAGCCGTATCGCGCCTTATCCGAAGGGATCTCGGTACGGTCGATCCACTTGCCGTTCACATGACGATAGAGGTCGTCCTGCGGCCGAACCGCAGGATCGAGTTCGGAGATGTCGATGCCGGAGACGGGCGCTGCGTTGCTCATGCGACCACCCTACTGGTGGTGTCCGCGGTGGGGGCTACCGTTGTCGCATGACCGCAAACGGCCCACGAATGCAGCGCAGGAGCGTCGATCGCAGTATCGCGCATCTCGCCATACCGGCGCTGGGTGCGCTCATCGCGGAGCCGATGTTCCTGATCGTCGACTCCGCGCTCGTCGGCCACCTCGGCGCCGTCCCGCTCGCAGGTCTCGCCGTCGCCAGCGCGGTGCTCCAGACGACCGTGGGGCTCATGATCTTCCTCGCCTACGCGACGACGCCTCTCGTCGCCCGTACGCGGGGCGCCGGCGACCTGCGCGGCGCCGTGCAGTTCGGCGTGGACGGCCTGTGGCTCGCCCTCGGCATCGGCGTCGCGGTCGGCGGAGCGCTCTGGCTCGCGAGCGGCCCCGTCGTCGCCGCCTTCGGGGCCACCGAGGCGGCGACGCGGCAGGCCCTCGCCTACCTCACGGTCTCCTGCCTCGGCATTCCGGCGATGCTGGTGGTCTTCGCCGCCAGCGGACTGCTGCGCGGATTGCAGGACACGCGCACCCCGCTCGCGGTGGCCGCGGTCGGGTTCGCGTTGAACGCACTGCTCAACTGGTGGTTCATCTACGGTCTGGGCTTCGGCATCGCCGGGAGCGCATGGGGCACCGTCATCGCGCAGTGGTCGATGGTCGCCGTCTATCTGGTCGTCGTATTGCGCCACGCGACGCGTGCGGGAGCGCGTCTCCTCCCGCGCCGCGAGGGCCTGGGCCGGGCGGGGCAGAGCGGCGGGTGGCTCTTCGTGCGCACCGTCGGCCTGCGCGCCGCACTCCTCGCGACGGTCTTCGCAGCGACGAGTCACGGCACGGCGGCGACGGCGGGGTACCAGGTCGTCTTCACGATCTTCTCCACTGCCGCGTTCGCGCTCGATGCGCTGGCCATCGCGGCTCAGGCACTCATCGGCGACGCGCTCGGCGCGGGCGACTCGCGTCGTGCTCGGCTGATCGTGCGGCGCAGCGTGTTCTGGGGCATCGGCTGCGGCGTCGTCTTCGGCGGCGCACTGGCTGCGGCAAGCCCCGTGGTGGGGCGGGTGTTCACGGACGACGCAACGGTGCTGTCGATCCTGCCAGCTGCGATTCTCGTACTCGGACTCTCGCTGCCGCTCGCCGGGTTCGTCTTCGTGCTCGACGGCGTGCTCATGGGCGCCGGTGACGCACGGTACCTCGCGTGGACCAGTCTCGTGAACCTCGCCGCCTACCTGCCGGTGCTCTGGATGCTCACGGTGCTCGTCCCGACGGGCACGGGCGGCCTCATCGCACTCACCGTCGCCTTCACAATCGTGTTCATGGCGGCGCGCGCCGTGACGCTGGGCGTTCGCGCCAGGGGCGACAGCTGGGTGCGGCTCGGCGTGTAGCGGGTGGAACCGCACGTGCAGTGCCCCGCAATTGATAATCTGAGATTTTCACCCCCTCATCTCGCACAGGAGCAGCTTGCCTCGTTCGTTCGACAATCGTTTCGCGGTGCGCTGGACCTCCGGCGTGCTCGTCATCTTCGCGCTGCTCGGCTTCGGCTTCGGCAGCTGGCTGGGGCGCATCCCGGCGCTTCGCGACCATCTCGGCGCGAGCACGCTCGAGATGAGCTGGTTCGGCCTCTCACTCGCACTGGGCTCGCTCACCGGCCTCGTCTTCTCAGGCCGCACCGTCTCCTGGCTCGGGCCCCGTCGCACGCTGGTCATCGGGATCATCGGTCAGACACTCATGCTGCCCGCCGCGGCGACCCTCTTCTGGGTCGACGCCACCGCTCCGGCGATCGCGTGCCTGGTGGTCTACGGCCTGATGTTCGGCACGTCCGACGTCGCGATGAATGTCAGTGGCGCTGGGGCCGAGCGCGCGCTCGGAAAGCCGCGCATGCCCTTGCTGCACGCCGCATACAGCCTGGGCAGTGTCAGCGCGATGGGTGTCTCCGCGATCTCGGAATCGGCCGGGATCATCGTTCCGGTGCACCTCGGAGCGACGTACGCACTGATCCTGATCGTGTCGATCTTCGCGCTGCCGAACCTGCCTCGGGGCAACTTCGAGGACTCGGCATCCGAGAGCCTGCCGAACGTGCACACCGGTCCGATCCCCGTGACTCCGGCGACGGGCGGCGTTCCCACCCCGGGCGCGCGCTACTCGCCCTGGCGAGAGCCGCGCATCCTCGTGATCGGTCTCATCGCCATGTCCATGGCGCTGGCCGAGGGCACGGCGAGCGACTGGCTGCCTCTCGCGCTCGCGGACGGGCGCGGATTCGCGAACGAATCGGCGGCGCTCACGCTGGGCGTCTTCTTCGTCTCGATGACGCTCGTGCGCATCGCCGGCTCCTGGCTCCTCATCCGGTTCGGGCGTGTACGCGTGCTTCGCGGCGGCGCAATCCTCGTCATCGTCGGGCTCGTCTTCGTCATCCTCGTCCCATTCGCCTGGGCGTCGGTGGTCGGCGCCGTGCTCTGGGGCGTCGGATGCTCGCTCGGATTCCCGGTCGGCATCTCGGCGGCCGCCGACAACCAGGCGACCGCGACCCGTGACGTCGCGGCCGTGTCGGCGATCGCCTACACCGCGTTCCTGCTCGGCCCGATGGGCATCGGTTTCCTCGGCGAGCACCTCGGTCTGCTGCAGGCCTTCTGGCCTCTCGCGGCGTTCTCCGTGTTCGTCTTCATCATGGCCCGCGCCGCTCGCGAGCCGCGTCAGGGGTCCGGGTCCACGCACTAAGCCCGACCCGGTAAACTCCTGCGGGTGCGAATCGTTGTTGCAGACTGCTCAGTCGACTATGCAGGCCGCCTCTCGGCGCACCTGCCGCGTGCGAAGCGCGTGCTCATGTTGAAAAACGATGGAAGCATCCTCGTGCACTCGGACGGCGGGTCGTACAAGCCGCTCAACTGGATGAGCCCGCCGTGCTCGCACGCGCAGCTCGAACTCGACGAGACGCAGACGAGTGCTGGAATCGTCGAGGCCTGGCAGGTCACCCACAAGAAGACCGCCGACAAGCTGATCGTCTCGATCTTCGAGATCCTCCACGACAGCGCGCACGATCTCGGTGTCGATCCCGGCCTCATCAAGGACGGCGTCGAAGCGCACCTGCAAGAGCTGCTCGCCGATCAGATCGAGCTCGCCGGCGCCGGCCACACCCTCGTGCGCCGCGAGTACATGACCCCGATCGGTCCCGTCGACATCCTGGCGAAAGACGCCGCCGGCGGATCAGTCGCCATCGAGATCAAGCGACGGGGCGGCATCGACGGCGTCGAACAGCTCACCCGCTACCTCGAGCTCATGAATCGGGACCCGAAGCTCGCTCCCGTGACCGGGGTCTTCGCGGCGCAGGAGATCAAGCCGCAGGCGCGAACGCTCGCAGAGGATCGCGGGATCCGGTGCCTGCTCCTCGATTACGACGCGATGCGCGGCATGGAAGACCAGAACACCCTGTTCTGAGCCACGCCGCGCGCGGGTGCCGCGTCAGGGGACGCGTGACCTCAGGCGCAGTTCGTGCACTCTCGTTGTTCGTTCATCAGGTAGCGGCATTTCGGGCACGGCGTGCGCATCCATGAGGGCTTCTTCTCCCGCGCGCCGGCTCTGACGGCACCGCCGTTGCCGGCCCGCTCCGGGAGTTCCACTGACCAGGATCCGGGTCGCGACTTGCTCAGCACCGCATGCGGCGCACCGGAGAGCCGCAGAGCTTCCTTCTCCGTCGAGTAGCCGCAGATGATGCTGCGATAGATCCGCAGATCCGCTCCGTGCCCGCGGACGACTTTCACGTAGGACCGTGTTTCGACGATCTCGATGACCTCGACATCGTCGAAGGCATGAGCGATGAAGTCGCGGTTGGCCGCGGGCGTGTTGCGGGCTTGGAACATCTCCGCCAGCGTCGAGAACGTGCGCTTGTCTTCGTGGTCAGTTTTCATGTGTTTCCATCCGGGGGCGCGAGCCCGCCTGTTCCATGGTCGTATCCCCAGTGGGCGTCGGTAGCACGGGACCTCGGTGCGCTAACGAACGTTGCAGGGTGCTTCTCGTGAATGAATCCGTGCGCCGCAGCGATCGCTGACTTCGTCGTGCAGAGAACATGTCACGGCGCCGGATAGAGGAGGCGTTCCCACGCCTGGGGACAACTCTACCCGTCGCCGCGCTCACTCCTGGGCTGGCGACAGAAACCGCGCAAGGGGTATCCCATCGGCTTCACGCACGAGTACGCTTTCGTCCATGAGGAACCTCTGGACTGTCGTCGTCATCCTTCTCGTCCTCTGGGCGATTCTCTCCGTGATCGGTTTCGTGTTCAAGGGGCTGCTCTGGCTCGCGATCATCGGCATCATCCTCTTCCTGGGGACATTGATCGTCGGCGCCATCAAGGGTCGCGTCAAGAAGCCCTGATCGCCCGAGCGCTGTCGACGCGCGCCAGGTATCCACCCCGATCTCCCCCAGGGACTGCATGTTCCAGCATGGAGACCACTAGCTGACCCTCGAGTTTGACTGAACTCCGGCCTCCCCGCGTCGGGATATGCAATGCTTCGGGCATGGGGTATTTGATTTTCGGGGGACAAGAGTTCGAATTCGAAGACCGATTGCTACTGCATCTGAAGTTCGTGATCGGGCAGAAGCTGAGAAAGCAGGAGTGCTTCTTCCTGAGCTGGCATCGGGGCGCCGATGACGGCAGCGGCAGATTCTCCCTCTGGATGTCGCCCTACGCCGAACTCGCCTTCCGCTTCTCGGGCGGCCGCGAACCGGAGTACAACCAGCGATGGTTGAAGGTGCTGAACGCCCTCTCGCACACGCCTCGCGGCCTGGTCGTCATCTCCGAGGAGGAGGCCGAGAAGTACGCGAAGAAGAATCCCGACCTCAGCTGAGCGGTGAGCGGTGACCCACACGCGCTCGCCCTCTCCGCCGGATTATTCGGCGAAGAGGGCGAGCGCGTTCCACCTCGCGTCAGCGCGGTTTCGTGCGACTACTCGGATTCGGTTGCCGCGCCCGGGTCCTGCTGATCGGGCACCCCCGGAGCAACCGGGCTGTCCAAGCCGGTGCCCTCCTCGTGCTCTTGCGCGAGCGGCTGCTCGGGGGAATCAGGATCGACCAGCGGCCCGTTGCCCTCGGCTCCCAGGTGGGCGCCCTCGGCGTCCGCGCGGTCCGGATCATTCAGATTCGTCGACATGATGCTGCTCCTCTCCAGAAACGGACGATCGATGAGGATCTGTGCTCAGTCGGTCGTCGTCTCGGACTCGGCGTCCCGCGGGGACTCCCCGGGCTGAACGCCCTGGTCCTTCTTCCGGTCCTCCGCGGCTTCGTTCCGTGCGTGCTTCACGGCGTTCTTGGTGTCGTCCGCAGCGTCATCGAGCATGCTCATAGTGAACTCCTTTCCGGTTGGAGTTCCAGCCTCCGTCGCCCGGCGCGTTTCGAACAGGGGGTTGCGTCGCCGGTGCTGGCAGGGGATCGGCGAACGGGGGCGGCCTCGACGACCATGACCGCGAGTTCTTGGTGCCGTTGTCGCAGAGCGGCCCAGAGGCTCACCTCGCGAGGCGCTCCGCGATCCAACGCACCCCGTCGCGTCTCACTGCGAGCTCGACGCGCTCTGCCCCGCCGTCGCGCCGCACCGTGCATCGCCACCCTGTGTGCCGCTCGGCGACGTGCGTGATCAGGGGGTGGATGTGCTCGTCGGGTACCTCGACGATCGGGCGAGGTTCGCCCTCCACCCGCCATCGCGCGCGCTCGAACACGAGGCGAGCCGGCCTGCCGTCGACCATCCAGACGACCACCGTGTCGTCGTGAAGCGGCATCTTCGGGCCGATGACTGATTCGAACATATGTTCGATTGTAGACGATGTCAGCGGGAGCCGTGCGCGGGCGTTCGGCGAGCGTTCGACGGCGGCAGGCCGGGCAGTTGCGGCGAGCGCGACGGCCACGGCACAGCCGCTTCGGCCTCCTCCCGCGAGCTGTAGATGCCGACCATTCGTTGCCGATGACGCACCGGATGCCACGCCAGGAGCAGGTATCGCGCTTCTCCCGAGGTGTCGCGAATTCCGCGAATGACGGCCTTCGGATACTGCGCGAACTCTCGCATGACGATCCACTCGTCGCTCGCCACTTGGATCAGATTCGACCGTTCCCCCACGGGCAGCAGCGTACGAGCAACCTCCGACGTTGTGATTATTCGCGCTCGGGGCACCGGCTCCGCACGAAATCGAGGATCATCGACGCCACAGGCTCTGGACTGCGGATGATCGCCTCATGCCCTCGCTTCGGGATCGGCTCGAACGTGCCGGCGGGGAGGGCGGACGCGACCTGACGCGCCCACTCGCGCGGGCTCACGCAATCGGTCTCTCCGCTGAGCACGAGCGCCGGCGCCTCGATGTCGGGGCAGATCTCCTCGAGGCGATGGGCGAGCATGAATCGGAGCTTGTTGAGGAACCAGCGGGGACTCGTCTTCACATACTCGCGAAGCCCGAGCAGCAGCACCCTGGGCGATTCCCCCACCAGATCCTGAGCCATGCGCAGGCCCTGCCGGATCGCGCTGCGCTCGCGCGGATTCACCGTTGGCGCGATGAGCACGAGGGCTTCGACGAGTTCGGGATGACGATAGGCCACTTCCGCGACGATCTGCGTGCCCATCGAGTGCCCGACGAGCACAGCGGGGCCGGTGGCGCGATCTCGCACGAACTGCGCGACGACTTCCGCGGTCTGCTCGAGCGTCGCTGCCGTGCCCGGCTCGGGCGAGTTGCCGAAGCCAGGAAGGTCGACCGCGAGCACCCGCCCTTCGGCAGCGAGCTTTCCGCTGATTCCATCGAAGACGACCCGCCCCATCCCGATGCCGTGCACGAGAACGAACGTGCGGTGCATGGAGTCGGAGGGCGCGGTTGTCTCGCCGTACGACATCGCCACCGGGTCGAGGTCGTACGTGAGGTCGCGCGAGGTCATCAGAGCAGAATACCGTTCGTCGGCGCCCCGGTTGCTCGGTGCTCCGATTCGAGTCCGGTGAGGATGATGTCGAGCCCGCGTTCGAACGATGCGTCGAGTTCGAGCACCGGATCCGATGGCGCTCCGTTCGTTCCGCTCCGCTGACCGGCGCGCCCGCTCTCCGGCCCGATGAGCGCTCCCAGCGATGCCGCATGCCGATGGGTCTGCGTCGACTGCGCTTGCCCGAAGGTGTAGAAGAGCAGCGTGCGGGCCCCGTCGGCCCCAACCCACTCGGCGAGCCGCTGCTCGACCGCGGACGCGCCGAGCCTGAAGGCGGCTGCCGTCGCGACCACGTCTGCCCCGTCTCGCACGGCGAGCATCGCACTGCGCATCGCGAGGCATGCGTTCCGCGCGAGGGCCATTCCCGAGTGCCCTCCGCCGTCCTCGCCCGGGACGCCAGCGTCCCGCTCGCCCACCCCGTCGACGATGACATCGGCCATGAGCGCCAGCAGGCTCTGCTTGTTGGGCACGTGATGGTACAGAGCGCTCGGCTGCACGTCGAGCTCGGCTGCGACGCGGCGCATCGAGCATCCCTCGAGCCCGTGCTCGTCGAGTACGCGCAGTGCCGCGGAGACGACGTCGGCGAGCGTGTTGCGCATCCGCTCAGCCTAGCGCTAACCTGAACAGCGTTCACCAGAACACTGTTCAGGTTCGACCGCCGGCGCGATATCCGGGTCGCGCCGACATCGACACCGCCGCAAGACGGCCAGACCACGGAGGCATCGTGACCGCTGCAGACCTCACCGCCGCACGACAGGAATCACCCAACGCCCCGCGTCGCCACGTCGCCACCGATCTCGCGCTCATCGCCACATTCGCGGCCCTCATCGCCGTGTGCTCGATCATCCCGGGCATCAGCCTCGGACCCGCGTCGATCACGCTGCAGACACTTGCGGTGATGCTCGCGGGCGCCGTACTCGGGGCGAACCGCGGCCTGCTCGCCGTGCTGCTCTTCATGGCGGTCGGCGCCGCCGGCCTTCCTGTGTTCAGCGGAGGATCAGCAGGGCTCGCGCCGTTCGCCGGCCCCACCGTCGGCTACCTCGTGAGCTTCCCGCTCGCAGCGTGGCTCATCGGCTTCATCGTCGAGCGGCTGCCGCGCCGCAAGGTCGCCACGAGCATCCCGCTCATCTTCGTCGCCGGACTGATCGCGAACCTCGTCTTCGTGCACACCCTCGGCCCGCTCGGCCTCGCTTGGCGCGCCGAAATGGGCATCGGGGCCGCGTTCGTCTTCGATCTCGCGTTCTGGCCGGGCGACCTCGTGAAAACGCTCATCGTCGCGATCGTCGCGACCGCCGTGCACCGGGCGTTCCCCGCCCTCCTCCCGCGACGATGACCGCCCTGGGAACGGGCTCCATCGCGAGCAGTTCGATCGAACTGCGGAACGTCGTCGTCTCGGCGCCGACCGCGAACGATGACGTCACGATCCTCCACCCCACCTCGCTCTCGCTCGGCGAGCACCGCGTCTCCGTCATCGGCGGCAACGGTTCAGGCAAGTCGACGCTCGCGCGGCTCGTGAACGGGCTCGTCGCGCCGAGCGCCGGCACCGTGGGCATCGAGCTCGCCGAGGGCGGTGCCCGGCGCTCCCTCGACACGCGTCGCGACGGGGCAGCCGTGCGGCGAAACGTCGGCTTCGTCTTCACCGACCCTTCCGCGCAGCTCATCATGCCGACCGCCATCGAAGACGTCTCGCTCTCGCTCCGTCGCAGCCACCGAGACCGAGCGGCCCGGCAGGCGGCGGCATCGGCCGCCCTCGAGCGGTTCGGACTGCAGCACCTCGCCGACCACAGCGTGCACACCCTCTCCGGCGGCCAGAAGCAGCTGCTCGCCGTCGCTTCGGTCCTCGCGACCGACCCGGCGATCCTCGTCGCCGACGAGCCCACGACCCTGCTCGACCTGCGCAATGCGCGAATGATCGGCGATCTCCTGATGTCACTGCCGCAACAGGTCGTCGTGGTGACCCACGACCTCGATCTCGCGGCTCGCGCCGACCGCACGCTCGTGGTCGACGACGGCCGCATCGTCTTCGACGGTCACCCGGCAGCGGCGATCGCGCACTACCGGGACACGGTCTCGCAGTGACCGCGTCGTCGCCGCTGGGCGAATACATCGCCCGCGAGGGGCCCCTGCACCGCGTGCGACCCGGCCTGAAACTCATCGGCCTCTTCGTCTTCGCGTGCGTCGTCATGGCGACGGGCGGCCCGATCTCGACCACGCTCGGCCTGCTCGCCGCCGTCGCGCTCGCGCTCATCGCGGGCCTGCGCGGACGGGAGTTCTGGCGAGCGGCACGGCGATTCTCGCTCATCGCCGTTCCACTGCTCGTATTCACCGCGGCGAGCGCGGCGTTCGGTCAGGACGGCGGCTGGGGGCCGGGAGGCGTCGAGCTGCCGAACGCCGCTGCGTGGGCGTCGGGTTTCGCGCGGGGGTACTCCGTCATCGGCGACCTCTTCGCCCTCGTGCTCGTCGCGAGCGCGGTGACGGCGAGCACGGCGGTCGAGGACATGCTCGACACGATCACCCGGGCCCTCGGCCCGCTGCAACGCTTCGGCGCCAAACCGGAGCGCGCCGCACTCGCGTTCTCCCTGGTGATCCGCGCCATCCCCAGCATTCTCGGCATCGCCCGGGAAACGGCGTTCGCGGCTCGGGCGCGCGGCCTGGAACGGGATCCGCGGGCCCGCGTCGTGCCGCTCGTGCTGCGAACGGTGGCGCATGCGCAATCGACCGGGGAGGCCCTCGCCGCGCGGGGCATCGGCGAGGAATGAGCCCGTAGGCTAGAGCACATGACCGAGCAGTCGCCGATTCCTGATGACGTGCACGCCGACTATGCGAACGAAGCGGTGCGCGAAACGCTGACCGCGCTGCAGCAGCAGCCCGACTATGCGCACCTCGCGTCGTTCTTGACCGCTTTGCGCGACGGGTACCTGGTGGTCGACGTCACAGGTGCACCGTCGAAGAAGAAGGGGCACCGCGTGCGCATGATCCGGTCGACGACGGGTCAGCCCGTGCTGCCGATCTTCACCTCGATGGCCGAACTGCGCGCCGTGGCTCCGACGAGCCGCGGCGACCAGGTGAAGGGCGCGGTCATGCCGGCCCGCGATGCGCTCGCCCTCATCTCCAGCGACCGGTTCGTCGCAGCTGAGTTCGACAAGGCTTCGGCGTCACTCGTGCTGCTGCGCAAGTACGTCGCGCTCGCCGCCGGCGACGAGGAGATCACCGCCGAGCTGCTCGAGGGCATGAGATAAGGCGCCCCGACGTCACACCGCGGGCTTCATGCCGAAGGCGCGCACGGCCTGCACGATGCCGAGCACGAGCATCGAGATGCCGAGCAGGAGCCAGAGCGTCACAGCGGCGAGCAGCGGGGTGACGATGAGCGTCGCACCCGCGAGGACGCTGATCACACCGTGAATGATGCTCCACGCGCGGTTCGGCGACTGCTTCACCGTGCTGAACGCGAGCACCCCCTCGAACAGCCAGAGCGCGCCGATGGTGACCGACAGGAAGATCGCGAGCAGAGCGGCCGTCGCACCGAGGTTCACGAGCATCACGACGCCGCCGATGACGTAGAGCAGGCCGAGCACGATGCGGCCCGTCCTCGCCCATCCGCTGATCATCCGGGTGAACACCGCCGTAGCGATGTACACGACGCCGACGACGAGGGCGTAGGCGGCCGCGAGTGCCGCGACGATCTGCATGGTCACGGCACCCGACTTCGCCGGGAAGAAGATGATGAGCAGGCCGAGCACGATGGCGATGAGCCCGCCGATGCCGAGCGCGGTTCGGATTCCGTCGCCCGGTGCGTGCCTGGCGGAAGTTTCAGTGGACATAGCGGCCTCCCCTACCCGAGGTGCGGGAACGCCGATCAGCGCTCCCTGAGCCCATTGTGGCCGAACATCACCTCGAGCACGAGCGTGCACCGAGCCGGATCTCGGCCCGGGCACGCCCATTCACCGCGTGTCGCCGTTGAATGTCCACTGCTCCCTCGGCACGCCTTCGACGGTCACCCACGTATCCGGCCGCTTGCCGTCGGGCCCGGTGCAGTACTCGGCCACCACGTCGTCGATGGCGACGGCGAGCCGCCTCGCCAGGTCCGGGTCCTGCTGCAGGCGGTGCTCGAACATTTTCACGTTCACGAGTGGCATCGTGCGCTCCTCACTCCCAGACCCGCGCGAAGCGGGCGTTCCGTTCGGCTCGAGCCGCGAGCGCCTCGTCCATCGTGACGGCCACGAAGCGCACTTTCGTACCCGGAGCCATGCGCGCGAAAAGGTCCATGTCGGCGCTGATCACCGTCGCCGCTTGCGCGTACCCGCCGCCCGAAACGGCATCGCAGTGCAGCACGATCGGCTGCGTGCCGCCGGGGATCTGGATCGAGCCGACCGCGTACCCCGCATCGGTGATGTTCGACGGGTCCTGCCCGGCGCCGAACGGCTGCTCCTCGCGCTTCCACTCCGCCCCCGGGCCGTCGAAGCGGAGCCCCATGCGGTCGGCGACCGGAGTCAGCGTCCAGTCCGCCCCCGTGAGATTGGCGAGCCCCTCCTCCGTGAGCTTGTGGTCGTACAGCCCGAGCATGATGCGGACGGCCACCTCGCGGTCGTACGTCGGCAGCAGATCCTCGGGAATCGATTCCATCACGGCCAGTTCGCGAGGCATCGCTTCGCCGACCGGCAGCACGTCTCCCGCCTGCACGGCGCGCCCCTCGAACCCGCCCAGCTTGCCGATGGGATAGGTGGATCGAGAGCCCAGCACGCGGGGAACGTCGATGCCTCCGGCCACCGAGACGAAGAACTTCGAACCACCGCGGAGCATGCCGAAGGAGAGCTCGTCTCCCGCTTCGAGCACGAGACGCGCGTTCTGCCGCGCGGGTTCACCGTTGACGAGCACCTCGACGGGCGCACCGGTGACGGCGATCACCACCCGGGCATCTGTCTTGAGCTGGGGTCCCAGGTAGGTGCATTCGAGCACGGCGGCATCAGCGGTGTTGCCGACGAGGCGGTTGCCGAGTGCCGCCGCGTACTGGTCCATCGCGCCGCCCTGCGGGATCCCGAAGCGGTAGTAGCCGAAGCGACCGCGATCCTGCACGGTCGTTGCGAGTCCGGGGGAAAGTACCTCAAGCGACATCGAGAGCCTCCAGGAGAGTGCGGTTGTACGCGTCGGGATCGGCGAGCGCTTCGGCCAGGGTGAAGCGCACCGGCGCCTGCTTGTAACGGTAGGTTCCGGCCTCGACCTCGGCCTGGATCTCGGTGTACTCGGCTTCGTCGATCGGACGGTACTTCACGATGTCTCCGGTGCGGAACAGCACCATGAAGTCGGCGAAGTCGGCGAGCTTCTGCTCCGGGTCGAAGATCGGGCTGGGGGTGATGCCGAGCATCTGGTATCCGCCGGCTCCGCGGACGGAGTAGTGCGCGGTGAAGCAGCCGCCGTACCCCAGTGTGAGCGGCGGCGTGTCGGTGCGCGGGCTCAGGTACTTTGGCACCTGCAGCTGCCGCTCCCTCGGGGTCAGCTGGAAGAGGAACGGGAGGCCGGCGACGAAGCCGACCATGGAGACCAGCCAGGGCGTCTCGTGGTGGCGCTGAATGAACTCGGCCGCGTTCGCGAGTCCGTTCACCTCGGCGCTGTAGTCGAGGTCGGACCCCTCCGGTCGTTGGTGGTAGCCCTCGCGGAACCGGGTCTCGGTCTCGCTCGTGAACGGGTCGTCGTACCAGACGGGAACCTCGATGATGCGGGTTTCCAGCTCCTGCACCGTCGCCTGCTTGACCTCCGCTTCGAGAGCTCGCACAGCGCGCTCGAGGTCGGCGTGCGGCAGTTCGTCCGGGTTGAAGCGGATGAGCAGTGATGCGTTCGCGGGGCAGATGTCGACGATGCCGTCGAGCTCCTGCTCTTCGAGTCCCGCTGCCATGGCGTTCGCGACGAAGTTCGCCTCGAGCGACATGTCGGGGGCGATTTCGACGAGCAGGAACTCGTCGCCGCCCCAGCTGTATCGCGCGTGCTCGGTGAGCGTCATGCGGATTCTCCTAACAGGCCGGGAACCGATTCGATGGTCGTCGTGTGATGCATGGCCGAGCGGAAGTCGTCGAGGGCGACCAGCCGGCGCATGAGGGGCACCGTCGTGTTGATTCCTGCGATCTCCGTTTCATCGAGCACCCGAGCGGCGCGCGCGAGCGCGTGGTCGCGGTCGACGTCCCACACGATCAGCTTGCCGAGCAACGAGTCATAGAACGGCACGACGGTCTGGCCCGCCCGGAATCCGAAGTCGGCGCGCACGCCCGGCCCGCCCGAGAGATCGAGCGATTCGATGCGGCCGGGGCTCGGCATGAAGTTGTTGTTCGGATCTTCGGCGTTGATGCGGAACTCGAAGGCGTGTCCGTCGAGACGGATATCCGCCTGGGTGTACCCGAGCTTCTCACCCGCCGCGATGCGCAGTTGCTCGCGCACGAGATCGATGCCGGTGATGGCCTCGCTGATCGGGTGCTCCACCTGCAGTCGCGTGTTCATCTCGATGAAGGCGATCTCCTGACGCTCGGGATCGTACAGGAACTCGACGGTGCCGGCGCCGGTGTAGGCCGTCTGACGCGCGAGCTGGACCGAGGTCGCGCGCATCAGCTCGCGCAGATCGTCCGGGAGCCCGGGGGCCGGAGCCTCTTCGATGACTTTCTGCTGCCGACGCTGCATCGAGCAGTCGCGATCGCCGAGGTGCACCCAGCTCTCGCCGTCGCCGAAGATCTGCACCTCGACGTGCCGCGCGTGCGTCACGAAGCGTTCGAAGTACACGTCGCTCGAGTTGAATGCTGCGAGCGCCTCGGCCTGCGCGACCTCCACCGTGCTCCGGAGATCGGCGCGGGCATTGATGCGACGGATCCCCCGGCCCCCTCCGCCCGCGGATGCCTTCACGACCAGCGGATAGCCGATGCCCTCTGCGAGCGCTTCGAGATCCCCTGAGACGTCGAGCACTCCGTCCGTGCCGGCGAGCACGGGCACCCCGGCCTCGATGGCGGCCTGGCGTGCGCGCGCCTTGTCTCCCATCAGGTCGATCGAATCCGGGTTCGGGCCGACCCAGATGAGGCCCGCCTCCTGCACCTTGCGCGCGAATCCCGCGTTCTCGGAGAGGAACCCGTATCCGGGGTGCACTGCGTCGGCGCCGGTGTCGACGGCGGCGGCGATCACCGCGTCCTGGTTGAGGTAGCTGAGCCCGGCGGGAGCGGGGCCGATGACCACGCATGCGTCGGCGTACCGTGCCGCGTCCGACTCCCGGTCGGCCTCGCTCGCCACCGCGACGGTCGCGATGCCCATCTCCTTCGCCGCTCGGATGATCCGCACAGCAATCTCGCCGCGGTTCGCGATCAACAGTTTCTTCAAGGTGTGTCCTTCACTCGATTCGGAGGTCTTCGGTGGACGAGCGGCGGCTGTCAGTCGATCGTCGCGATGACGTCGCCCGGGCCGACCATGCCGAGATCCTCGACCGCGAAGGATGCCAGCACGCCGGCGGTGTCGCTGCGCACCTCGGTGAACTGCTTCATGATCTCGATGACGCCGACGGTCTGACCGGCTTCGACCGAGTCGCCCTCCTCGACGAACGGATCCTTGTCGGGGGCGGGGCGGCGATAGAAGATGCCGGGAATGGGGGCGATGATCTGTGAACTCATGGAATCTGCTTTCTTCAGGGGGTCGAGGAGGGGTCGCGGCGGAACCGTGGGGTCGCGGCGTCGCCGGTGGGCGGCGGCCGAGTGGCGGCGCGCGGCTACCCGTCGACCACGGCGCGCACGGCCGTCGCCACTTCGACGGCGTTCGGGGTGTCCGAGTGCACGCAGATGCTGCCGAACGAGATCGGAAGCTCGGTGCCGTCGATCGCCAGGATGGTTCCGGTATCGAGCGCGCGGCGTGCCCGTTCCGACGCCGCGACGATGTTCGTCTCGTGCGGCTGCCGCAGGATGATCAGCCCTCCGTCGGCGTTGTAGTCGAGGTCGACGTACAACTCGCCGACGAATTCGACGCCCTCGCGCTCCGCGACGCGCTGATGCGCGGAACCCGCGATCCCGAACACGGGAACGCCGAAGTCGCGCGCGACCTTGACGGCGCCGAGCATGAGCGCCTCATCGCGCGCGAGCATCCCGTAGAGCGACCCATGAGGCTTGATGTGGTTGAGAGGCAGGTCGTACTTCCGCAGGAATCCGGCGAGGGCGCCGACCTGGTACCGAATGAGGCTCTCCACCTCGTCGGGCGTGAGCTTCATCTCCCGGCGTCCGAACCCGACGAGATCGGGGAGCCCGGGGTGGGCGCCGACGCGAACGCCGTGCTGCTGCGCGAGCGCCACCGTCGCATCCATGGTTCCCGGATCGCCCGAGTGGAAGCCGCACGCGACGTTCGCGACGTCGATGAGCGACATGAGGGCCGGGTCGTTGCCGAAGGTGTGGAGACCGAAGGCCTCGCCCATATCCGAGTTCACCGAAACCGAGTCACTTCGCTGTGATGTCATAGCCCCCAAGCTACGCGGAGCGTCAAGCGAACGTTATTATGCAGTTGCAAGAAATTTCTGATGTGATTTGTGCAAGCGCGAGAGGATGCCCGATGCGCGTCGCCGACCTGCTGACTGAGCACTCCCTGCAACTGCGGCTGGAGACGCCGACCGGACCCGACCGACTGAGCCAGGAGATCGTGCGCTGCGCGCCGACCGAGCACCTGGATCCGACCCCGTTTCTCGACGCCAACGTGCTGCTCCTGACCTCGGGGATCGGCATGAACTTCTCGGAGGAGAGCATCTGGGACGGCTACGTGGAGCGGCTCACCCGCGTGCCGGTCGCCGCACTGGCGTTCGCGGTCGGCGCCGCGCACGATTCGCTGCCCAAAGGCCTGATCACGGCCTGCACGGCTCACGACCTGCCGCTGCTCGAAGTGCCGACCACCGTCCCCCTCCTCAAGATCGATCAGCACGTCGAGGGCATGCTGCAGGCGGAGCGCATCGCCCTGCTCGACCGCGGCTGGCTGCTCGCCGACGAATGCGCGCGCCTCGCCAGCCAGGGCGCGGAGATCTCGACGCTGCTCGCGGCCATGTACGCCGCGCTCGAGCTCCCCATCGCCGTGTACGACGCGTTCGATTCGCTCATCGCGCAATACCCGGAGACGGTGACGTGGCGCACGGGCGCCGCACGAGCGTCGCAGCCGGACACCATCACCGTGCCGCTGCCGATGGGCCTCAGCAACTCCTGCCAGCTCGCGGTGCGGCTCTACGGCTCATCCGCGGAGGTCGAGGCGCTCCTCGCCCCGGTCACCTCGATCCTCGCCCTGCAGCTGAACCGTTCGGTCGTGGTCGATGCGAGCAGCCACCAGGACATGCTGCGTTTCGTGAACCGGTGCGTCGCCTGGTCGGAGTCGACGCGGAGCGACGTGGCGAACGCGTTCCACGAACTCGGGCTGAGCCGACGCGCCGAGACGACGCTGCTCGTCGCCGACATGAGCGGTGAGCATGCCGCAGCAGCCTGGAAGCTCCGCGTCGCACTGCACGACACGTTCCACGACGTTCGCGTCGCCGAACTCGATGAGCAGCTCATCGCCTTGGCCCAGTTCCCGCGGGAGGCGTTCGACGAGGTCTCGAAACGACTGCTCGGAATCGAGCCGGTGCTGCCGCTCGTGCTGCGCGGGCCGGCCCGCACGATCGACGAGCTGCGGATCGCACTCGTCCATGCGCTCAACCTGATCCGGCACGTGTCGGCTCCCGTGCTGGCGCCCGTGCTCGGCCTCAGCGCGGTCGTGGCCGCCGCAGCCGGGCGGGGGGCCCGTGAGGCGGCGGAGCGATTTCTCGCCCCCCTGCTCGATCACGACGAGCACCGCGCGACCGAGTTGCTGCCGACGCTGCGGATCTGGCTGCGCAACGACGCTCAGCCGTCGCGAACCTGCGAGGAGCTCTACATCCATCGCAATTCGCTGAGCTACCGGCTGCGCCGCATCGAGGAGCTGCTCGGCATCTCGCTCGACACGCTCGACGGCCGCGCCACGTGCCTCATGGCGCTGCGGCTGGTGGAGATCGAGCCGTACTAGCCGCTCCTTCCGGACGCACACGGGAGCGCGTGCCGCACTGCGCATCTCTGTCGCAGCACGGCACGCGCTCTCCGAGTCGAACTCCCGGGAGTCAGGATCCCGCGATGCTCAGGCTCCGACCACCTTGATCAGGCCGGTGCGGCTCACCGGGTTGGTCTTCCACAGGATCCCGTAGACGAGCGCCGCGGAGACCGCCGTGAGGATCGGCCCCCAGGTCGCGCCGATGCCGGCGAGGTCTGGGTTGAACGTGCCGAGTTGCAGCATCACGATGCCGACGAGCGTCGCCACCACCCAGGCGATCAGACCGTTGTTGTTGAACGCCTTGTAGTGCTGGTCACCGATCGCCGAGTGCTCCTCGTTCTGCCAGCGACCGAGCAGGATGTGGGTCAGCGCGATCGCGACCCAGGCCGTGACGAGCACGCCCTGCCAGGCGAGTGCGATGAGCAGGTACTCCACGACGGGCAGCAGCATGAAGAGGAAGATGATGACGGAGGACAGCAGCACCCACACGATGTTCGGCATGTTGATCTTGAACACCTTCTCCCCGAACGCCCGCAGGTTCGCGGCGCCGAGGAAGTAGTTCGCGGTGTTGATGCGGGTCTGCGTCGCGATCACGACGATCAGGCCCAGGATGCCCATGAGGCTCACGAGGCCGCCGGCGAGACCGGTTTCCGAGGCTTCGAGCCCGGGGATCGTGAAGGTCAGGAAGATGCCGACGAACGCCGAGAATCCGTAGGCGAGCACGTAGAACAACGGGCCGAAGGTGACGCGCTGGTGGTACGCGATGTCCTTGCGCTTGCCGAGCGAGGCGAAGTCCATGGTGAACATCATCATGATCCAGACGCCCATGTACCCGGCGAAGGTCGCCAGCCAGCCAGGGCCGCCCATCGACAGCGGGACGGGAACGTCGGGCGCCTGCGTGAGCCACGTATCCGTGAACCCGTACTGCACCCCCGCCCAGATCACGGCGGCCACGAGCCCGAAGAAGTAGATCGGCATCAGAATGCCGTTGATCTTGTCGAGGAAGCGTCGCACTCCGCCGATGATGAGCGGTGTCGAGTAGACGACGACGACGAGGCTCCACACCCACATCTCGCCGCCGAACGCGGTCATGAACGCGTAGGCCACGATGGAGCCCTCGAAGACCGCGTAGTAGATCGCGATGAGCGCGAAGATGATCATCGCGATGGCCGACCCGGCGTTGCCGAGGATCGTCCGCGAGAACTGGGCGACCGTTGTGCGGTTGTTGATCGCGTAGCGCGACAGCACGCTGTTGATGAGGCCGTAGGCGATGATCGTCAGCACGATGCCGATGATGGCGTTCACCGTGCCGTACGCCGAAGCCATCGCGGCGCCGATGTAGACGAAGAAGAAGGCGCTCGCCGTGCCGTACCACGCCATCGTCAATCGGCCACGGCTCATCTGGTCTTGGTCGTCGCCTGTTCGGGCGAGTGCATCGGTCGCTTCGACGTCGTCGTTGCTCCCGGTGAGGTTGATTGTCACGGTCCGTACCTCCATTGGTATTGGGTGTGAGTGGGCGTCGCCATCTCATTGTGATAAGTCGAGACCCGATGAAGTACTGTGCAGGAGCCGGAAGGGCCGGGACATTCTCTGGCATTTGCACAAACCGCAACGAGCGGCGTGCCCCATCGAATACCGGCCCTTCCCTCCCCTCCGGGATCAGACGCGCCGCAGCAGCGCGCTAGGCAGCCCAGTGCGAGGCGGATCGCCGCACCATCTGCTCCCGGTGCTGTCGCGTGGTCTCGACGAAGAGCTCGCCGGTGCCCCAGTCGAGAATCACGCCGTGCCGCCGAATGACATCGAGCAGATCGATCTCCCCGGCGCGGTACTGCTCGGCGATGCGCTCGGGGTCCTCCTCGAGCCACCCCCGGCGATGCGTGCGGATGTGCGCTCGCTGCTCGGCGGTGCGCTCCCGATCGATCTCGTACTGGTCGAGATCGGGATCGATCGGGATGACGACGACGCCGTAATCGGCCGCTGCCCGCTCGATCGAGACGTAGTCGTCGATCACGTCTTCCAGCACCTCATCCGGCGTGCGATCGAGGGGATCTCCGAAGCCGCCCCCGCCCGCCGAAGGCCGGTAGAAGGTGTCGCCCGGCTGCACCGGGACCGAGGAGAAGATGGAGCCGAGGAACCGTTCGTTCTCGGTGTCGCGATTGAGCCAGACGCCGTGCGGGATCGATGGCAGGCCGCCCTCGATGCCCCACGTGATGGAGCGTGCGCGGTCGCAGCAGTAGCTCATCACCGAGGCGTCAGCATCCGTGAGCGTTCCGCCCTTCTCGACGCCGCACCCGCCGCGGAACCGGCCTGGGCCGCCTGAATCGGTGCCGATGCGGTGCATGGTGGTGAGGACCGGGGTGAGTCGTTCCTGACCCTCGCACGCCTGCACCGCGAGCCCGACGCCGAACACTGGCGCCGTCGCCGTCGAACCGTCTTTGGAAGAGCGGCCGCCCCAGCCGCCGGCCATCCAGTCGTACCACATGAAGTACGGGTTCTCCTCGCGTCGGGAGTCGCGCCCGCCCACGAGCAGATACTCGAGGTTGAAGGCGCACGCCATCGCCCGCTCCGGCATGATCTGCGACCAGATCTCGAAGATCCCGTTCATCAGCTTCTCGTACGGCCCGGAGCAGAAGCCGGTCACGGCGTGCGGCCAGCCGGCGTTCACCACCGTGCCCTCCGGCCCGATCTCCGCCGTGACCGCCGCGTAGAAACCGGAGTTCAGCGGCACATCGGGAAAGAACGTCTTCGTGCCGGCGTAGATCGCGGAGAATGTCGTGCCGTAGCCGGAGTTCAAGAAGGTGTCGACGACGCCGGCGCTGCCCTCCAGGTCGTAGTGGATCCCTTCGCCATCGAGCGTCATGACGATCTTCACCGGCACGAGCCCCTCGGCTTTGCCGGGATCGAGGTCGAGGTAGTCGACGGTCTCCCACCGGCCGCGGGGCAGGTCGGCCAGACGGCGCCGCACGGTCCGCTCCACGTAGTCCTGCGTCTCCTGCATCGCGAGTTCGACGGTCTCGGTGCCGTACCGTTCGACGAGCCGCAGCACCTCCCGTTCGCAGACCGCCGTGGCCTCCGATTGAGCGTGCAGGTCGCCGAGCGCCTGCTCGGGCGCGCGGGTGTTCGCGACGAGCAGCTGCGCGACATCGTGCAGGAAGACGCCCTTCGACCACACGCGGATCGGGGGGATGCGCAGCCCCTCCCCGAAGTGCTCGGACGCCGAGACGTCGAAGGAGCCCGGCACCTTCCCGCCGATGTCGGCCCAGTGACCCTTGTTCTGCGCGAAGGCGATGATGCGCCCCTGGGAGAACACGGGACGCACGAAGGAGACGTCGTTGAAGTGCGTGCCGCCGCGATAGGGGTCGTTGATCGCGAACACATCGCCGGGGTGGATGTCTCCGTCGAACTGCTCGATCACCGCCTTCGCCTGGAAGTGAAGGGTGCCGACATGCACAGCGATGTCGCCGGAGCCCTGCATCACGGTGTTGCCGCGCGCATCGCAGAGCGCGGAGGAGAAGTCCCGCGAGTAGATGACGAACGAATAGCACGTGCGGAGGATCTGCTCGCTCATCAAGTCGACGCTGGTGGCGAAGGCGTTCTTCAGCACCTCGAAGGTCACCGGGTCGAGGGTGGTGCTCCGGGCGGGAGCGGCGCCCGTCGCCGGCGCCTGGATCAGGGTGTCGCTCATGAGTTGATCTCCTCGAGGTGGATGCGGATGTTGAGCCATTCGTCGATCTCCGCGTTCGTATGCGGGGGCACGACGGTGGTCGAGTCGAGCTGGTTGATGATGGCGGGCCCGCTGAACACGGTGCCTGCGGCGAGCGCGTCGCGATCGTAGACCGGCGTATCGAGCCAGCCGTCGGACCCGAAGTAGACGTCGCGGCGATCCTCCGGCTCACCCGGAGCCTGTTCGACCACCTCCGCCGGCCTGAACGACGGCTTCGGGATCTTGCCGACGGCCGTCAGGTGGAGTTGATAGACCTCGACCGGCGCGTCATCCTGCCGGAACGCGAACTCCCGCTCGTACTGCTCGTGGAACGTGCGCACCGCCTGCTCAACGGCGCCCGGACCCGAGCCCATCGGCACCTGGAGCGACCGCCATTGCCCCTGGTACCGCATCGAGATCTTGCGCTGCAGCAGCCCGTCCGCTTCGGCGACGCCCTCGTGGCGCAGGCGGGCCGACGCCTCGTTCTCGAGTGCGACGAACTCCTGCTCGATGCCCTCCTCATCAGCCCCCGAGGCGAGACCGGTGTACATATGCGCGAAGTCGTGCTGAATGTCGACGAGCAGGCACCCCATGGCGGAGGTCACACCGGGACTGGGCGGGACGACGACCGTCGGGATCCCGAGCTCTCTGGCCACGTCGGCACCGTGCAGCGCTCCGGCGCCGCCGAAGGCGAGCAGGGCGAAGTCGCGGGGGTCGTACCCGCGTCGGATCGAGACCAACCGCACCGCGTCGGCCATATTGGCGTTCGCAACAGCGACGATCGCGTGGGCCGCCTCTGCGAGCTCCATGCCCAGCGGCTCGGCGATCGCGCGGGTGATCGCGGCCTCGGCGAGCGATTTCTGCAGGTGCTTCGCGCCACCGGCGAGCGACGTGCCGAGCCGGCCGAGTACAACGTTGGCGTCCGTGTTCGTGGGTGCGTCGCCGCCCGTGTCGTAGCACGCCGGGCCGGGGTCGGCCCCAGCGGACTGCGGGCCGTTGCGCAGCGAGCCGGCGATGTCGATGTGCGCGAGCGAGCCGCCGCCCGCGCCGATGGTGAGCACCTCGATCGAGGGGAAGATGATCGGGTGGCCGTACTCGACCTGCCACTCCTGGGAGACGCGCAGTTCGCCGTCCGCGACGAGCGCGATGTCGGTGGACGTTCCGCCCATGTCGAGGCTCACCGCGTTGTCGTACCCGCACTGCTGCGCGATGTGCTTCGCCGAGATCGCTCCGGCTGCGATGCCGGAGGCGGCGAGCCGCACCGGGAATTTCTCGACGAGTCGAGGCGTCATGGAGCCGCCGCCCGAGTGGAGGAGCAGGAGATCGCCCCGGTAGCCGCCGTCGGTGAGGCGCGCGGCCAGGCGGTTCACGTACCCCGAGACGAGGGGGGCCAGCACGGCGTTCGCGACGGCGGTGTTGAACCTCGGGTATTCGAAGATCTCGGGGAGCACCTCGGCCGATGTTGAGACGGTCGCATCGGGAATGGTCTCCTCGATGATCTCCCGCATGCGGGTCTCGTGAGCGGCGTTCGCGTAGGAGTTGAGGAAGCACACGGCGATGGTCTTCACCCCGCGGCGATGCAGCAGCTCGGCGAGTGCGCGCGCCTCGCCCTCGTCGAGGGCGGTGATGGTGTGGCCGTTGTAGTCGATGCGTTCTGTGACCTCGAAGCGATCCCGGCGCCTGATGTACGGTTCCGAGACGTCGTTGTACGCATCCCAGAGATCGTCTTTCGTGCCGTCCCGGATTTCGAGTACGTCGCGGAACCCGCGGGTGGTGACGAGAGCGGCGGCCGGGAAGTTCCGGGTGATGAGGGCGTTCGTCGCGACGGTCGTGCCGTGCGAGAACTGGACGACCTGCGACAGATCGATCTCTCCGCGAGCGACGCCGTGCATCACCGCCTCCATCGGATCGCTCGGCGTCGAGGGGACCTTCGTGATGCGCATCTGCTGCGTATCGTCATCGAAGATGCACACATCGGTGAACGTGCCTCCGACGTCGACTGCGACACGGACATGGTTCATGGGCTCCTCCTGGAGTTCATCGTTGAGTTCCGGATGCCTCAACCTTGCTGCGCCTCGTCGCCGGGGTCACTAGAGAATACGAAGCTTTCAGAGCGCCCTCTTGTAGAATCTCCAAAAATCGCATCGAAACTCTCCCTGAAATCTCCCGTTCACACAATGCTCGGAGTACCGCATGACGACGCCGTCCGTTCCGATCACCGAGATCGATCGCCTCCGCACCACGCTCGACATCACGAACGCCCTGCTCTCCGCGGTCGCCTCCACCGACCCGGTGCACGCCCTGACGTCCCGCATCGCGACGCTCTGCAAGGGCACCGCCGTCATCTACGATTTCGAGGGCACGATCGTCGCGAGCACCGGCGAGGCACCCACCCAGCTCATTTGGAACGAGGTGGCGGCGACGCACCGCCGCGAGCTCCAGCTGTCGATCGGGCGGTGGGCGGTGCGCACGCGGCGGGTCGCGCTCAGGGACGGCGTGCACGTCATCGCGATCGCCAGCCGGGGCGCCGACACGCTCGACCAGCTCGGCGAACTCCTCCTCGACACCTCCGAGCGATTGCTCGGCGCCGTCCACGGCATCCAGTACGGCGCGACCCAGCGCGATCGGCGGGACAACGAGCAGCTCATCTCATCGCTCTACGACGGGGTGCTCCCCGCTCGCGAGCACCGCTTCTGGAGTCGGCTCGCGCAATTCCGGTTCCCCGCATACGCCGCCATCCGCACGATCGAGGCGGCGCCGATCGACGGCACGACCGCCACGGAGGGGCACGTCACCCAGTTCCACGCCCGGGCGAGGTCGGAGGAGCTGCCGCTCCTCGCGATGCTGCGACGGGTCGGAATGGACGCCCCGGCGACGCTCTCCGCGATCGTGCCGGATACGCCGGCGAGCGAGCGGTGGCTCGCAGACATCTCACGCCAGTATCTCGTCGGCGTCTCCGCGCCGTTCTCCGCGCTCTCCCGCATCTCCGAGTGCGTGCGCGAAGCGGAGACGGGTCTCGGCATCGCACGTCAATGGGCCGCAGCGGCCACCGCCCCGGAAGGGCTGGGCCCCGTGCTCATCGACCGCATCGACCTCGCCACCTGGCTGCTCTCGCACGTCGACGCGCGCCAGCTGGAGGAGCGGATCCGCAGCACGCTTGCCCCCGTCGCCGCGCCGCAGCTGCGGGAGACTCTCGTCACGTACCTGGCCACCGAGCAGAACGTCACCCGCACCGCTGCAGCACTCTTCGTGCACCCCAACACCGTCCGGTATCGCCTGTCGCGCGTCGAGCAGGCGCTCGGGCAGCCCATCACGTCGTCGTTCGTGCTCTCGAACGTGATCCTCGCCCTGTATCCCGAACTCATCGGACTCCGATCCAGTCTCGGCGACGCCGAGCGGGCGTAGGCTGAGGAGCAGGTTCTGCGGTGCCGGCCTCCCGGCGAAGACCGCACCACGTTCGAGGAGGATGCATGAGCAGCGACGCACACGGCACGGGATCACAGGGCGAGGTGCAGCTCGAGAACGAGTTCTTCAGAGTCACGCGATGGACGATCCAGCCCGGGGGCGCGATCCCCATGCACCGGCACGACTTCGAGTACGTCGTCGTGCCGCTCGTCACCGACACGATGCACGTCGTCGCGGCGGACGGCAGCGAGATCGTCGCTGAACTGGTATTCGGGCAGAGCTACACGCGACCCGCCGGTTCCGAGCACCGCGTCGAGAATCGCGGCGACGGCGCGCCGATCGTCTTCGTCGAGACGGAGCGCCTCGCATGAGCGACGGGGCGACCGCCGGCCGCGTCCGCGTGCGCGATGTCGCACCCGACGACCGGGAGACGTGGGCGGAGCTGTACCGCGGCTATCGCGACTTCTACGAGAAACCGCACGACCCAGCGGTGTACGACACGGTCTGGGGGTGGCTCACCGACCCGGCCCACCAGACGCGCGGGCTCATCGCCGAGGTCGACGGCACGCCGGTCGGGCTCGCCCATTACCGCGCCTACGCCCGCCCGATCTACGGCGACAGCGGCCTCTACCTCGACGACCTGTTCACCGCGCCGGATGCGCGCGGCACGGGAGCGGGCACCGCGATCCTGCACCGCCTGGCCGAGATCGCGCGAGACGAGGGCGCATCGCTCGTGCGGTGGATCACCGACGAGAGCAATACGACCGCCCGCAGCCTCTACGATCGGGTCGCGACGCTGACGCCGTGGGTCACCTACGACCTGCGACCCGCCGAGTAGTCGGCGTCACTTCGACGACTCGCGGAGGCGCTCAGTGCCCGGCGTCGGGGCGGTGCGCCCGTGCACGACCGGAGCGCCCGTCGCATCGACCGCGACGAAGACGATGCGCTCGAGCGTGAGGATCTCGGCACCGGTGACCGCGTTCTCCACACGGCACGCCAAGGTGACCGAGGTGCGGCCGTAGGCGACGATCGAGTAGACGAGCTCGAGCAGGTCGCCCCGGTCGGCGCGCGCCGAGAAGTCGATCGCCGACATGTGCCTGGTCACGACGTCGATGGTGCCGAGCTGCGCGACGGCGACGATCGCCGCCTCCTCGTCGACCCACTGGAGCAGGCGGCCGCCGAACAGCGCCCCGTGCTGATTGAGGTCTTCCGGCTTCACCCATTTGCGGACGATCTGGCGGTACTCGTTCATGCCGTCAGCCTAATGGGGGCGCTCAGGCGTGACGCGGCTGGTACGCCGGGAACACCGGCGGGAAGAGCTCGGCCTCGCTCGACCCGTGCGGCCCGGCGAGTGCGTCGCGCTCGGGATACGCGGCTCGCAACTGCTCGAAGACGCGCTGGCCCTCGCGTCGCAGCGCATCGAGATCGATCCCCGGAATCGCCGCGTCCCGCATCACGACGCGGCCCGCCACCATGCTGAAGTGCGCATCGCGACCCGACCCCGCGAGCACGAGCGTACGAATCGGATCGTCGACCGCTCCCATCCGAACGTCGTCGAGCGCGAAGGCGACGAGATCGGCAGCTGCGCCCCGTGCGATGCGTCCGAGGTCGGGCCGGTGCAGCGCCCTGGCCCCGCCATCGACCATGCTGCCGGTGCCGAAGGGGCTCCACGAATCGCGGACTCCGTCGGAGCCGGCGACCAGTCGAACGCCGTGGCGCTCGAAGCGGTCGAGCTCGGGCACCGGATCCGGCCCCAGTGCGCAGGTCGCGATCCAGATACCGGCTTCTGCGACGAGATCGAGCGTCTCGCCGAGGCTCGGCAGCTCGGTGTCGCAGAGCGCGAAGGCGTGCCCGATCGTCACGCGACCGTGACGCCCGGCGGCTGTCGTCCGGCGGGCGATCTCGCGGATCTGCGCGAGGCCGTCTTCACCGCCGTCGTGCAGGTGGATGTCGATGTCGCGCCCCGCGCGGTCGGCCAGACCGAACACGGCATCGAGATGCCCGTGCAGATCTCCCTCGATACCGCCCGGGTCGATGCCTCCGACGAGATCGGCGCCGGTGTCGAGCGATGCAGCCATCGCCTCCAGCGTGCCGGGGTTGGTGACCAGGCCGAATTGGGGGAACGCGACGATCTGCACTGTGAGGCCGGGGAGCCGCTCGGCCGCGGCGCGCACGCCCTCGACGTTCGCGGTGCCGAGCTCGGAGGAGACATCGACGTGCGCACGCATGCCGAGCGTGCCGTTGGCGAGCGCGTGAGACAGCAGGGCGTACGCGCGCTCCTCGACGCTCCGCGCGTACGAGAACTGCGTCGCCCGGTCGTTCTCGATGAGCTCCGCGAGCGTCGAGGCCGGCCGGCGCGACATCCACGGAGCGCCCCACGACGATTTGTCCGGGTGGACGTGGCCATCGACGAGGCCGGGGGTGCGGAGCCGGGTCGGAGTGGGGGTCGCCGTCATTGGAGAGCCTTTCATGCGTCCGTGCAGGTTCGGGATAGCGCCGGTTAAACGTAAGACAGATGATAACCAGACAAGTACCCGAATCTGCAAGGATGGTGACGTGCGACATATTCAACGGCGCTCACTCGTCGACACGGTGGTCGATGAGCTGAAGCGCGAGATCAGCGAGGGGCGCTGGGTGCTCGGCACCCGCATCCCCTCGGAAGCCGAGCTCACCGTGGTGCTCGGCGTCAGTCGCCCCTCGGTGCGGGAGGGGGTTCGCGCCCTCGTGCAGCTCGGCCTGCTCGAAACCCGGCAGGGCGACGGCACCTACGTCATCGCGACCGATCCGACGCAGGTGGCCCTGCGCCGGGCGCTCCACTCGGCCGACAGCCGCGAAGTCATCCGCGTGCGCCGCGCCCTCGACGCCCTCGCAGCATCGGAGGCGGCGACCTCGCGCACCGACGAGGATCTCGCGCGCCTCACAGAGCTGCTCGAGCAGCGCCGTGCAGCGATCGCGGCGCGCGATTCGGAGGCGTTCACCGAGGCAGACGTGGCGTACCACCTCGCCATCGCATCGGCCTCCGGCAATCAGCTGCTCTTCGACATCTACGCGAGCTTCGACACTTCCCTGCGCGAATCCGTTTCGGATGCCTCGTGCCTCGCCGCAGGCGGGGATCCGGATCGCGCGGATCAGCACGAGTCCCTGCTTCGGGCGATCGCCGCCGGTGATCCCGAACAGGCGCGCGACGCCGCGCTCGGCGTGCTCGCCCAGCAGGAACGTCTGCTCGATGAGCGGCCCTAGCCGCAGTCAGGGGATCGCAGCAGGAATACTCGTCGTCGCCGTCGGGCTGAGCGTACGCTACCCGATCACCAGCGTGTCGCCGCTCCTCGGCGAGATCGGCGACGCGTACCGGCTGTCGCACACGGCGATCGCGGTGCTGACCTCGATTCCGGTGCTGCTCTTCGGCATCGCCTCGCCCCTCGCACCGGTCCTGGTGTCGCGCCTCGGCCTGACGCGGGCGATCTCACTGCTCCTCGCCGTGCTCGCCGTCGCAACGCTGCTGCGGCCGCTGGTTCCGGCGTCCCTGTTCATCGGCACCGTCGCCGTCGGAGCGTCCATCGCACTCCTCGGGATCCTGGCCCCTCAGATCATCCGCCACTCCCTCTCCGCGCGAGGCGGATTCTGGACCGGGGTGTACACCACCTCCTTCGGCGTCAGCGCCGCAACGGGTGCCGCACTCTCCATTCCGCTGTTCCACGCGCTCGGCGAGCACGTCGGCCCGGCGCTCGCAGCAGGGGCGGTACCGCTCCTCATCGCCTGCGCCCTCGCCATCGCGTTCGGGCGTCGCGTCGACGGCGGCGGGCGCTCTGGAACGGTCGTCACCGCGCAGCCGCGCGAGTCGATCTTCGCGGCACGCGGACTGTGGCCGGTCACCGGGTTCTTCGAATGCCAGGCTCTGATCTACTTCTCGCTCACCGCCTGGCTGCCGACCATCGCGATCGCACGCGGCGCGGATCCGGCTCAAGCGGGCCTCCTCCTCGCGTGGATGAGCATCGCCGGCCTCCCCGCATCGCTGATCGCCCCCAGCCTCGCCTCGCGTGCGCGCTGGCGCATCGGCCTGATCGTCGCGGCTGCGCTCCTCGCCATCGTTGGCCTCGTCGGCCTCGGGTTCGCACCGGTGGCGCTCATGCCGGTGGCCATCGCGATTCTCGGCGTCGCGCTGAGCTCCGCATTCGGTCTCTCGATCGCGCTCATCGTGTTCACCTCCCCGAACGTCGCGCAGACCGCCGCCTTCTCCGCGGTCAGCCAGGGCATCGGGTACGGCGGTGCGGCGGCCGGTCCGCTCGTACCCGGGCTTCTCGTCGAAGCCGGAGTGACCTGGCCGGCGGTGCTGCTCATGCTGGCGGCCGTCGCCCTCTGCGAACTCGGGTTCGGGATCGCGAGCGCCCGCGCCTCCCGCCCCCCGAGCGCGTGAATGCTGCCCGCGTGCGCGACGATGCACGCGCGCCCGCGGGCATTTACACTGATCAGATGGTCGTCTTCGCCGGAATCCTGCTGCTCGTCAACGCCTTCTACAACGTGGTGGTGTGGCCGCGGTTCTGGACGCGCATCGCGAAGGATCCGCGCGCACGCGACGAGCAGGGCCGGGCCACCACATTCTTGACGGTGCACGCCGTGCTCATCGGCATCGCTTTGCTCATCGCGATCGCCTCGGCGATCGCGGGGGTCTGGGTGCTCGTCGCCTGAGTCCTCGCCGACGCCGCGAACCGTACACTGGGAGGATGAAGCGGATCCTGACCTATGGCACGTTCGACCTGCTGCACTGGGGCCACATTCGACTCCTGCGCCGGGCCAGAGCGCTCGGCGACTACCTCGTCGTCGCGGCATCATCCGAAGCGTTCAACGCCGGCAAGGGCAAGCAGACGTACCACGACTTCGAGACGCGCAAGAACATGCTCGAGGCTGTGCGCTACGTCGACCTCGTGATCCCGGAGGAAGCGTGGGATCAGAAGATCCGCGACGTGCAGAAGTACGAGATCGACACCGTCGTGATGGGCGGCGACTGGGAGGGCGACCCGCGCTTCGAGATCCTGCGCGACTACTGCGAGGTCGTCTACCTCGATCGCACCGAGGGCGTCTCCACCACCAAGATCAAGAACGACCTCGGCGAGGGCGCGTAACGCGCAGTGCGGGGGCGGAAGACCAGCTCCCGCCCCCGCACTGACCCTGCCAGCCGGTTAGGCGCCGGTCTCCTGTGCGAGACGCTTGCGACGCGCTACCAGCACTGCTCCGCCACCGAGCACCAGCAGCAGTGCGAGCGCGATTCCACCGGTGAGCTCCATGCCGCCGGTGTTGCTGAGCTCGCCGCGGCCGCCGTCAGCGGCACCATTCGCCGATGCGGCGTCGGCCGATGCCGATGCCCCGCCGGCCGATGCTCCACCGGCGGACGCGCTGCCGTCGGCCGCACCAGCGGCCGCGCCGCTCGCGCCGCCGTCGGCTGCACCGGCAGCACCGCCTGCCGCGGCGCCGTCGGCTTCAGCACCCGGGTCTCCGCCCGGAACCTCGGCAGCGACCGCGACCGTGTCGTCCCAGCCGATGAGCACGGCGCCCGCGTCCCGCGTCGCCGCGATCCGCAGCTCACCGGGCTCGATGCCCTCTGGCAGCGCATCGACGGTGAGCGTGTTGCCGGTGACGGTGCCCATCGCGAGGAGTGACATCGCGGCCGGTTCCGTCGAGTCCGAGGCCGGCACGCCTGCACCGAAGTAGCTCAGCGCGACTTCGGTGCCGTCGGCGATGTCCGCGAAGGTCACGTCGAACGATGCGCCGATCTCGATCTCATCGGGCACCTGCACGCCACCGCGGGTGTCGTCGGTGAGGTGCTCCTCGCCGAGCGTCACCGGGACCGCGGTGCCGACGTTCGCATTCACCTCGAAGAGCGCGCGAGCGATCCACGGGTAGCTGCCGACCGGGTGCGTGCGGTAGTTGACCGACGTGCCGAACATCACGAGCTCGCTGCCCGACTCGGCGACCGCCGATACCGCGGACGCCTGGCCTGCGGCCGCTGCACGGCCGGTGCCCTCGCCATCTGCCCAGTGCCCCGAGACGAAGAGGTTCTCCGCCGCGTAGCTCTGCTCGATCACGGCGTTCTCGGCCAACCCGGTGTACCAGACCGCCGGAGTGACGAAGGCCGTGTCCTGCGGATAGGTCGAGAGCAGGCCGCCCTCGGTGTTGTCCACGCGGACGATGCCGTTCGAGCTGTTCGTTCCGGCCGTCGCGGTCACCTGGGTCAGACCGAAAGCGTTCGCGACATTCGCGACCGCCGTGCCGCGGCCCGCGACGCCGTTGCCGGCCGCGATGAACGCGGCCACGGCGTCGGCTCCCGCCGTCTGGGCAGCGGTGAAGGCGAGGTTGCCGCCGACCCACAGCACGTCGACGTCGTCGAGCAGCGACGGGTCGGCCGTGAGCGACGCCGCGTCGACGCGCACCTGGTCGGTGAACCCGAGCCGGTTCAACGTCACGCGGTCATCCTGGTTGCCGGTGTAGGCGACCCGCAGCGGCTTCAATGCGGTGCTCGTCTCGGTGAGGAGTCGCACCCCCGTCGTCGCGGTGAACTGCACACCGTAGGCGTCGGCCACGGCCAGCGCTGCGGCGCGTGTCGCCTCGTCGCCGCCGATGATCACGGATCCGTCGGCGAACGACGACACGGCGACGCCCTGCTCGAGCAGCACGTTGATCGCCTGGTACTCGGCGGCTCCGGGAGTTTCGAGTTCGAGGTAGCCGGCTGCATCTGGCAGCACGCCCGTCGGTACGGCCGCCGCGACGGCCTCCAGCCCGACTCCGTCCAGCGAGGCGTCCTGCGACGCGCCGACGGGGAAGACGTCAGCGCCCCACAGCAGAGACAGGCTCCACGCCGACATGTCGTACATGTCGGGCACGCGCTCCGTGATGTCCGAGCCGTCTGCGAGCAGCACATTCGCCATTCCTCGGAGCGGCTGGTGCATGTCGACCACATAGCTCCCGGCCGGATACGTCGTGTCTCCGGCGGTCAGCGGCGAGGTCGCGCGCGACACCTCGACCCCGTTGGCGATGAGTTGGTCGACCAGTCGCGCAGCGTCGGTCACCGACCGCTGCTGATCCGTGTTCTCCGGGATCACGTAGGCGCGCGGGAACTCCGCGCCGTACACGTCGGTCTCGTCCCAGACTTCGATCCACTCGTGCGGCATACCGGGGTAGTCCGCGGGATTCGGGTCGGCCGGAATCGACTTCAGCGGCTCGCCCGCGTCGCCCCGGCGGAAGATCTCCATCTGGTTCTGCAGCAGGGCTGCCGAGTTCGTGGCGAAGTAATCCGTCGCGCTCTCGACCGTGACCATGCCGACCTCGACATTCACGTCGGTGCGGCGCTGGCTCTCGGCCTGATCCGGGTTGCCGCCGCGTCCGAGAGGCAACTCGACCGTGTTGGTGACGGCGCCCTGGTATGCGAGGAACTGGGGCGTGAAGAGCGGGGGCCAGTCATCCCAGCCCGAACGGATGTCGCGGTACGGAATCAGGATCTTGCCCGTGTTCTCCGTCGTCGCGTTGCC
Source organism: Leucobacter alluvii (assembly GCF_039530485.1). NCBI lineage: Bacteria > Bacillati > Actinomycetota > Actinomycetes > Micrococcales > Microbacteriaceae > Leucobacter > Leucobacter alluvii. Next base: position 53,824 of record NZ_BAAAOP010000002.1, read on the forward strand.
GTCGGCGCCCACGTAGGTGTTGCCCTCGATGTTCGCTCCGACCACGGCTTGCTCGATCGCGAGCGCTGCCGAGTAGGCGTGCGGCAGGAAGAGGTCGTACTCGTAGTTCTCACCGTGCGGCGGGCCGCAGGGCTCGATCTGGAGCACGTCGGTGTACCCGTGGAGGTCGACGTAGAAGGTCGGCTGGATGATCCCTGCGAGGTCGCGGATCACGCGGGACTCGGGGGTGACGCCGGTGATCATGTCGCGGTTCGCGTCGAAGCCGTCGGCGTTCGCGCGGGTGCCGTTGACGCGCCCGTCGGGGTTGTTGGTCACGGTGAAGTAGAACCGGTACTGCTCGAGCATCTCGACGATCGCGGGATCCTCGGAAGTGGCGAGCTTCTCGATGTACTCGAGAATGATGTCCGCGCCCTCCCACTCGTTGCCGTGGATGTTGCCGTTGAACCAGATCGGCACCTTGTAGCCCTCGGTGAGGGCGGTATCGGCCGAGGCTCCGGCGGGGTCCTGCTTGATCCGCTCCTTCCAGGCGCGCTGCTGCGCGGTCTGCTCGGCCGTCTCCGGCGACGTCAGCGTGACGAGCTGAATGTCGCGCCCCTGCACGGAGCTGCCCACGACCTGCGCGGAGACACGATCGCTCTCGGTCATCAGGCGGTTCACCGCGCGGGCCACCTCCGCGTACGGCACGGCACCGCGCGCGATGGAGCGATCGTTCGCATCATCGGGCGCTTCGGGCAGCGGCGACTGCACCGGATAGCTGGCCGGCCCCTGCACGCGGTCGGAGATCTCATAGGTGATGGGAGTGGGCGCATCGCCCGGAGCTGCAGTGGCCGCGGTGGGAATCCCCCCCACGAACAACGCCGCGACCAGTGCTCCCGCACCGATCATGGCCGTTGATGACCGTTTCGTAACCATCGTTGCCTTTCTGTTCAGTCGTCATTGACTCCAACCGCGTCGGAAGACTTCTCCGATGCGGCCGGGTATTGCACACGTGGCGGGGGCCCGAACGGGCCCCCGCCACGATCCCGCGCCGACGCCGCGGCGTCGAGCACTGAGGTTCTCGGCGTCTACAGCACCTTCGACAGGAAGGCCTTGGTGCGCTCGCGCTTCGGATTCGCGAGCACCTCTGCAGGGTCTCCCGATTCCACGACGACGCCGCCGTCCATGAACACGAGCTTGTCGGCGACCTCCCGCGCGAATCCCATCTCGTGCGTCACGACGATCATCGTCATGCCGCTCTCCGCGAGACCCTTCATCACGTCGAGCACCTCGCCGACGAGCTCGGGATCGAGGGCCGACGTCGGCTCGTCGAAGAGCATGAGCTTCGGATCCATCGCGAGCGCTCGCGCGATCGCGACGCGCTGCTGCTGCCCGCCCGACAGGTGCGCCGGGTAGTAGTCGTGGCGCTCGGCGAGGCCGACGCGCGCGAGCAGCTCCATCGCCCGCGACTTCAGCTCTGCCTTGGTGCCCTTCTTCAGCAGCGTGGGGGCGACCATGACGTTCTCGAGCGCGGTCATGTGCGGGAAGAGGTTGAACCGCTGGAAGACCATGCCGATGTCGCGACGCTGTGCCGCGGCCTCGCGGGGATGCATCTCGTAGAGCTTGTCGCCCTTCTGCCGATACCCGACGAGCACCCCGTCGACGGTGAGTCGGCCGGCGTTCACGGTCTCCAGGTGATTGATGCACCGGAGGAACGTCGACTTGCCGGAGCCGGAGGGCCCGACGAGGCAGAGCACTTCGCCGCGCTGCACCTCGAGTGAGATCGACTTGAGCACCAGGTTCGATCCGAAGGACTTCGAGACGCCCTCCGCCAGCACCATCGGCGTATCTGTCGCGTGCACGCTCATGCGCCGCCCCCTCCGGGTCGATTGTGGGGAGGCACGATGTTCTCGCCGCCGCTCGCACTGGGGTAGGTCGGATGCGCCGGGTCCTCGACGCCGACGACGCGGACCGACTGCGTGGCGACGGTCGGCTTCATGACGTCCGGTCGCTGCATCACGCCCTTGGCGAAGTGCTTCTCGAGGAAGTACTGACCCACCATGAGGATCGAGGTGACGGCCAGGTACCAGATGGACGCCACGATCAGCATCGGCACGGGCTGATAGGTCACCGCCGAGATGTCGCGCGCCCGCCCGTACAGGTCGAGCGTGAAGGGCACGGCGGTCACGAGCGACGTGGTCTTCAGCATGGAGATGACTTCGTTGCCGGTCGGCGGAATGATGACGCGCATGGCCTGGGGCAGGATCACGCGACTCATCGTGTGCCACCAGCCGAGGCCGAGCGCGGTCGCCGCTTCGTTCTGCCCCTTCTCCACGGAGAGGAGCCCAGCGCGAACGATCTCCGCCATGTAGGCCGCTTCATTCAAGGCCAGGCCGATGACGGCGAGCGTGAAGTAGCTCAGCAGATCTTTCGTGTTGAGCGTGAAGGCGGCCTCCGTGAACGGGACCCCGAGGCTGATCGACTTGTAGATCGTGGGGACCAGGCCCCAGAAGACGAGCTGCACGTAGACCGGGGTGCCGCGGAAGAGCCACAGGAACACCCAGGCGATCGACTTCACGACCGGGTTCGGCGACTGGCGCATCACGGCGATGGTGACGCCGAGCAGCACGGCGATGATCATCGAGTAGACCGTCAGCTGCAGCGCGTAGCCGGCGCCCGACACGATGCGCACATCGAACAGGTACTTGCCGACCTCGCCCCAGTTGAACACCGGACGGTTGAACGCTGTGTCGTAGATGAAGAGCGCCACGAGGAGCAGGAGCACGACGGCGAACACCGTGCGCCAGGGGTGCCGGAGTCGGATCGCCTCGATCGGCGCCGACTCCTGATGCGGGGCCTCTGGCCCCGCATCAGAGGAGTGGGTATGCGACATGATCTACGCGTTTACTCCGTGCCGGCGTTGATGTCCGCCTGCTCCACCGCGCCGTCTTCGATCCCCGCCTCGGTGAGGATGTCGAGGTAGGTGCCGTCATCGATCAGCGACTGCAGCGCCGCCTGGATCGCCTTCGTGGTGTCGCTGTCCTTCTGCGTGGCGAACCCGTACGGAGCTGCATCGAACACGTCTCCGACGGTCTCGAGCTGGTCGCTCAGCTTCGCGACCGCGTCGCCCGTTACGGGCAGGTCGGCCGAGAAGGCGTCGGCGCGGCCGTCGACGACGGCCTGCGTCACCTCGGGCTGCCCGTCGAACCGCAGGATCTCGATCGCATCCTTACCGGCGTCGGTGCAGGCCTTCGACTTCGCCGGCAGCTCGTCGGTGTCCTGGACGGTCGTCGCCTGCACGGCCACGGTGAGGCCGCACGCGTCGTCGGGGTCGACGTCGGAGCCGCTGGCAGCGGCCCACTGCGTGCCCGCGTTCAGGAAGTCGACGAAGTCCACCGACTTCTGACGCTCGACGTTGTCGGTGAACGAGGAGGAGCCCATGTCGAGTGCCCCCTCCTGGATGCGCGGGATGATGCTGTCGAACCCGAGGATCTCCCACTTGGGCTCGAGACCGAGCTTCGCGGAGACCGCCTCGGCGAGGGTGACGCCCCAGCCCACGGGGTTGCCGTCGGCGTCTTTGTACTCGTTCGGCGGGTACTCCGCGTCGGTGCCGATGCGGAGTTCGCCGGAATCCTTGAGCTCCTGCGGAAGGAGTTCGACCGCGGCGTCATCCGCGGTGATCTCGGTCGCCGGTGCGGCATCGCCCGACCCCGCGCCTCCTTCGGACTCGGCGTTGTTGACGCACCCGGTGAGTGTGAGCACGGCCGCTGCGGCGAGAGCGGGAAGTGCGAAACGAATCTTCATTGATGTCTCCATGTTTCGGAAGGGACTGGGAGTCCGGTCTGAATCTCGACCCCGAGCCTACTGCGCTCCGGTTACGGATCTGTGACAGAGTCTCTCCCCCGGTCCATACAGCGACTGCCGCGACCGGCAGTACGGCGCTGGAATCCGCCGCTTCCCGGGCCGGGCGGCTGAGGTAACATTCCGGTTAAGCTGTGACCGGCCCGACCAGGAGCCGCAGGATACGCGAAGCACCTCAGCCCGTGGTCGCGGGAACGAACCGGGCTGAAGAAGTGGGGAAGCTCAGTGCCGGGGGACGTTGTGGCCGAAGCGCGCGCCGCGGTCGACGCGCACGGGCACGTACGGCGCGACCGCCTCCTCCACCGGATCGGCCATTCCGGGCGCGTGGTCATCATCCACGCCGAGCAGGGCGCGGGGAAGACCGAGCTCATGTCGCAGTGGCTGGCGTATCACCGCCCCTCCGCACCGGCATGGGTCGCACTCGATTCCGGTGCGAGCGATCCGCACAGTCTGTGGTCCAGACTCCTCCAGGCGCTGCAGGCCGCACGCCCCGAGACCTTCGCGTCGCTCGCGAACGACTACCTGGCGGGACGCATTCGCCCCGAAGAAGCGCTCTCGCTCATCACCTCGGCCTCGATGCGCGACCCGCATCCCGTCACGCTCGTGCTCGACGACCTGCACTTCGTCGCGGGCGAGCTGCAGGATCAACTGGTGTCGCTGCTTCGCCGATCCCCGAACCTGAGACTGCTCGCCGCATCGAGATCGCGCACCCGTTTCGAGGTTCCCCTGACCGCGGCAGGGCTCGCCGTCACCTCCCTCAGCATCAGCGATCTCGCATTCACGACGGACGAGATCGCTGCGCTCGCGGCGACGCTGCCCTATCAGCTGTCGACGCCCGAGCTCGCCGCACTGCGACGGTCGACTCGGGGCCACCCGCTTGCGGTGCGCCTCGCATTTTCCGTCATGACGAGCCTGTCGCGAGACGGTGCGCGCCGTCCCACTCCCGACGAGGTGCAATACGGCATCGAGGGTGCGCTCGCCGACTTCGCTCCGCAGTTCCAGGCTCCCGAAGACCGCACGCTCGCCCTGATGGCCGCACTGGTGCCGGAGATCGACCGATCGTTCGCGGATCGACTGGGGGGAGCCAACGCCTGGGCGAATCTCGAGCGCCTCGACGCGCTCGGATACGGCCGCGTGGAATCCCGGCACGGTCGCGCGGCGTTTCGGCTGCACACGCTCATCGCGGGCGCCCTGCGTCCTCGAGCGCTCACCGAGCTCCCGCAGGAGCGCATCGCCGAGGTGCGCCGACTCGCATTCGAGCACCTGTACGAGCACGCCGATCCGATCGACATCCTCGAACTCCTCATCGACGGAAACATGGATCGCGCCATCTTCGCCCACTTCGTGCGCAACTACTCGGAGATCAACCTGAAGCGCTCGCGCGAACTCGTCGCGGTGACGGAGGGCATCTCAGCGGAGCGGCAGCAGCGCGAGGGCACGATCCCGATCATGATCGCCGTCGCCCTGAGCGAGGACTCCCTGGTGCCGACGCCGCGCATGCGGCAGCTGCTCGAGCTGGGCATGCCGACGCTCGAGCATCGAGTGGCGGAGGCGGGCGGGGCTGCGGGCCGCCTGCTGCAGCTCGCCCGGTTCGCCGGGCTGCGCGTGAGCCGCTCCTACGAAGCAGCGGCTGAGGCTGGAGAGCAGTTCTTACGGCAGAGCGGACTCGGCTCCCCGAGTTGGCGGTCGGGAATGCACGCCGCCCGCTTGCAGGTCGTCCTCACCGAACTCCTCGCAGCCCGCATTCCTCGCGCACTCGCACTCGCCGAGGGGCTGGCCGACGATGCGCACCCGGCCCGTCGAACTCACCAGCATTCGATGCTCGCCTTCGCGCACGCGCGCATGGGCGACCTGCGGGCGGCCAAACGCGAACTCGCCGCCGTCGACGCCTCGCGGGCCGACTGGTGGGACTCCCCGCACAGCATCGGCTGGCACCTCGCCAGAGCGCTGCGGGCGTCGAGCCTCGGGCGACACGACGAGGCGTTCGAGGCGCTGCGATCGACCGAGACGCACCTCGACGAGTCGGAGTTGTGGCCGGCGATCGTCTGGACGCGCGGAATCGCGCGGCTGGTCGCGGATCAGGCAGCGCTCGGATATCAAGAGCTCGACGGGGCGCTCGCCGCGCGCGAGCATCTGCCGCTCAGCGCCGGGTGGGCCGAAGAGCTGCAGACGCTCCGCGGCGAGTTCCTGCTCGCGACCGGAGATCTCGTCGGCGCACGAGCAGCCCTCGCGCACCCCGGGATCGGCGCCTCGTCTCGTCTGGCGCGCGCACGACTCGCGATCCTCGCATCGCAGCCGATCGACGCTCTCACCCATCTCGACGCGCTCGAGCGCGACGCCCACGATTCGAGCGCGAACGACAGCGGCCCGTTTCCGGCGCAAGCCGTGCAGCAGCAGTTGCTCCGCGCGGCGGCGTATGCACGGCAGGGCAATGCGGAGTGCGCGACATCCCTCGCCACGCAGGCGTTCCTCGCACTCGACCGGCTCGACAATCGACTGCCGCTCCTCTGGATCCCGTCGGGCGAGATGGCCATCATCAGGACGCTCGTGCCGCTCGATATCTGGCGCGTTCCCCCGGGCAGCCCCTTCGCGGGCGACGAGGTCGTGCTCGAAGAGCTGTCGAAGCGCGAAGCGCTGGTGCTGATCGAACTCGCGAGGGGCGGATCCATCGACGACATTGCGGGCGATCTCCACGTGTCCTCCAACACGATCAAGACGCAGACGCGCAGCATCTACAAGAAGCTCAAGGTCTCGAGCCGCACGGAGGCCCTCGCCAGGGCGCGCCAGATGGGGCTGGTCTGAGTCGCGCAAGGCCTTGAATCGTGGCCGAATCGTTGCATAGCCTGTCTGGACGAGCTCACAGGTGAAGCGAAGGCGATGCAATGTCCCGTTCGACGCCCGCGCAAGCGGCAGCGGCGCCGGTACCGGCAGCGGTAGCGGCCCCCGGAGGCGAGCGTGGCGGCGCGAGCGGCGGCGCGAGCGGCGCATCGGGGGCGGCGTTCGGCGCACCGCCTCGATCGGAGCACCGCGTGCGTCGCGACATTCAGGGCCTGCGCGCCATCGCCGTGGCCCTCGTGCTGCTCTACCACCTCTCCCCCGAAGCCCTTCCGGGCGGGTACATCGGCGTCGATGTGTTCTTCGTGATCTCCGGGTTCCTCATCACGGGTCAGCTGCTCCGCGAGGCCGAGACCTCGGGCACCGTCGATCTCGTGCGCTTCTGGGCGCGCCGCGCCAGGCGACTGCTGCCGGCCGCGCTCCTCGTGCTCGCCGTCACACTGGTCTCGGTCTGGTGCTTCGCACCTCGCGGCTACCTTCCCGAGTTCCTCGCGCAGGTGGCCGCGTCGGCGGGATACGTGCAGAACTGGGTGCTGGCGGCGCAGTCGGTCGATTACATGGCGGCGGAATCCCAGGTCTCCCCCGTGCAGCACTACTGGTCGCTCTCCGTGGAAGAGCAGTTCTACATCGTGTGGCCGCTCGCCGCCGTACTCGCCGTCGCGGTCGCAGCGCGTGTCACGCGGCTCCGCTTCCGTCCCGTCTTCGCGTGGCTCATCGCGTGCGTCTGCGTCGCCTCGCTCATCACCTCGATCGTGCTCACTTCCGCCGCCCCGGCGCAGGCGTATTTCGTGACGACCACCCGGGCGTGGGAGTTCGCGGCGGGCGGCCTGCTGGCCTGGGCGGCGACATCGCGCCGCGCGATCCTCGACCGTCTGCCGGTGCGGGTGCGCAGCGCAGCGGCGTGGGCGGGGCTCGCCGGCATCGCCGCGGCGGCCCTCTGGTTCACGGATGCCACCCCGTTTCCCGGCGCGGCCGCGCTGCTCCCGGTGATCGCCACCCTGCTCATCATCGCGGCGCAGGAGCCCGCCGGAGCAACCGCTCCGACGCGCTGGCTCGGCGCGCCTTCCATGCAGTGGCTGGGCGACATCTCGTACGGCGCGTACCTCTGGCACTTCCCGCTCATCGTGCTGCTGCCGTTCGCGCTCGGGAGGAGCGCCGGCGTGCTCGGCGCGATGGCGGTGATCGGTGGGACGATTCTGCTGGCGTGGGGTTCGAAGGTCTGGGTCGAGGACCCGTTCCGTGCGGAGCTCTCCCGCGACTGGCCCGATGCTCGCGCGCTTGCGATCACCAGCGCCGGCATGGTGGTGCTACTCGCCGGCGCGCTCGTCGGCGTGCACCCGGCCGATCAGCAGGTGGAAGCGGAGCGGAATCGGGTGGCCGTGGTGCTGGAAGATCCCGATCCGTGCCTCGGCGTCTCCGCTCTCGACCCGCAGTCGGGGTGCGAAGCGCTGCCCGAGCAGTTGCCGATTCCCGAGCCGGCACTCGCGGCGGTCTCCCCCGAGCGGTGCCTCAGCCCGCGAGCGGGAACCGCGGTCGAGCCGTGCGAATACGGAGCGGACGCCGCACGCGCAACGCACACGATCGCCCTCGTGGGCGATTCGCACGCGGAGCAGTGGCTCCCGGCGCTCGTGCACCGGGCCGAGCAGCAGCGGTGGCGCGTGATCGTGATGGCGAAGGCGTCGTGCCCGTTCACCGCCGCCGAGCGCGATTTCGCGAGTTCGCCCGAGGCCGAGAACGTGGCGCTGCGCTCCGACTGCGCGGCCTGGAACGATGCGGTCCTGCAGCGCCTCGTCGACGATCCGTCGATCGACACGGTGATGACGGCGGCGAAGTCGACGAATCGGATGGTCTCCGGAAGTGGTGACTGGCGAGCGGCGGCGGAGCGCGGATACGCCGAGCGGTGGCGGGAGCTGCCCCCCTCCGTGCAGCGGGTCCTCGCGATCCGCGACACCCCTCAGATGGCCGAGCGCGTGCTGCAGTGCGTATCCGGCCACGGCACGACGGCGGCCGACGCGTGCGCGGTGCCGATGGCCGAGGCGCTGGGCGCCGACCCTCTCGCCGACGCCGCGGAGTCGCTCTCCACGGCGACGCCTCGCAGCCGAACCGCAGACGCGACGCCGGTCGTCGACCTCGTCGACATGAGCGAGTACTTCATCGTCGAGGATTCGTGCCCGCCGGTGATCGGCGGGGTACTCGCCTTTCGCGATTCGCACCATGTCAGCTGGGCCTACGCCGAGATGCTCGCAGATCCCTTCGCAGATCGGATCTCCGCGGTGTTGCGGGCGTGACGGGCGACCGCCTGCCTGCGCGGCGCGCTGCTGCAGACGCGGTATCGCGCCCGCCTCGTAGACTCGGAGCATGTTCGCGCGCGCGATGGCTCGCTGGTACTTCGGGATGCAGGCAGGCGCCGGCGCGCTGTGGTGGGTCGGCGTGTTCACCGTCCCTGGAGTGCGGCAGGCGACGCTCGGCGGCCTCGACGCTGAGACCATCGCGGTGTTCGACATCCCGCTCTTCGTCGGCGCTTCGGCGCTCGTCGCGGCCGGCGTGCGGTCGGCAGTCTGGGTCGCCGTCCCCTGGACGCTGCTCGTCGCCCTCGGCATGGCCACGTACGCGACGGTGACAGGACTCGGCGGGTGGGGCGCCATCGCGATGGCGGCGGCTGCGTTCGGCAGCATCGGCGCCGGAGCACTCGATCGGTACGGGCGCCTTCCGAGCGACGAGCTGCTCGTCGGTCCGTTCGCGTTCCGTGAGGCGGATCACGCGACGAGCGGCGGATACGTCGCCCGGACCGGGCGCCAGATCATCGTGTTCTGGGGGTGCTTCCTCGGGGTGCTGCCCCTCGTCATCGCCGTGATCGAGGCGCGCTGGGGGGTGAGGATCGCGTTTCCGCTGCTCGCAGCGGTCGCCGGCGGTGCGTGTTTCGCGGCCGGAAGTGCGCTCGGCATCTGGTCGGCGCTCACCATGTCGACCCGAGGTGAGGGCACACCGCTTCCGTCTGCGTCGGCGCGGCGTCTCGTCATCGCCGGGCCCTATCGGTGGGTGCGAAATCCGATGGCGCTCGCGGGCGTGGTGCAGGGCGTCGGGGTGGGGTGCATGCTCGGATCGTGGCTCGTCGTCCTCTACGCGCTCGCAGGCTCAATCGTGTGGAACTGGCTGATCCGACCGCATGAGGAGTCCGATCTGCGCGCGCGCTTCGGCTCGGAGTTCGAGGCCTATGAGCGCGACGTGGGTTGCTGGGTGCCGCGCTCGCCGCGGCTTCCCCGCCGCTGACGAACCGAAGGCGGGCAACGCCGAGATTGATCTGAACTGGCCGCGACGGGGGCCGACACCGCACCGTTGGCCGGGCTCGCGGCCTCCCTCGCGCTCGCCGGAGTCCTCGTGCTGGGCGCACGCGCCGCTCGCCGCACCGCGCGCTGAGATCGCACCGATCAGGGCCGGCCTCGCGACTCGTCCGGGTCCGGGGCCGGCTCAGCGGCGTCACCAGCGATGCTCTCCACGCGGCGGCCGAACGTCGCCGGGTCGACCGGACGCAGGCGCTGGGGCAGCTTCTCGACCACGAGCAGGTACGACTCGGTCACCAGATCGTCGAGCATCTCGGGTTCGAGTGCCCCTCCCCCCGTGAGGGTGATCCAGTGCTTCTTGTTCATGTGGTAGCCCGGATTGATCTCAGCGTAGGCCTCACGCAGCGCCGTCGCGTCGGCGGGGGCGGCCTTGAGCGTCACGATGGGCGTCTCACGCAGATCGGACACCAGCATGAAGACCCTGCCGCACACCTTGTAGACGTCGAACTCGGGGCCGAACGGGTGCTCGAGAGCAGCCCCCGGCAGTTCGTTCGTGCGCGCCGCGGCTCGCTCCTGCAGCATCAGACCGTCCACGGGTCGATTCTCGCGCACCCCGTCGATGCTCGCCAGTGTCGGCGCGCACTCACGCGTTCAGGGCAGTGATCCGCGCGTTCAGAGTTTGCATGGAAATTGCAGAGGCGGACCGCCCGCAACTAGTCTGATGTAAGCAAGGCTGTCCTAAGTTGCACGAGCGACCGAGTCGGAGTCGCCTCGTCCCCGCCCTTTTCGATTCAGGATCCACCGCATGCCATCAGCCAGTTCAGCATCTGCGTCGCGCGAGCCCGTGACCCTGCGCGGCGAGCATCTCGATCTCGCGTACGGCAAGACCGACGTGGTGCGCGACGTGTCGATCACGCTGCGGCCCGGATGCGCGACCGCCCTCGTCGGGCCGAACGGCAGCGGCAAGTCCACACTGCTGCGCGCGCTCGCCCGTCTCCACCCGACGCCCAACGGCGCGGTGACGATCAGGGCCGCCGGGACCTCAGACGCCCGCCCCGTCTCGCTGCTCACCGCCCGCGAGTTCGCCCACGAGGTGACCCTCTTCTCGCAGTCGCGCCCAGCTCCGCAGGGACTGACCGTCGGTGAAGTCGTCGCCTTCGGCCGCCATCCGCACCGTCGCCGCTTCGCCGGCCTCTCCGAGTCAGATCGACGGGCGATCGATCATGCACTCGGTGCCACGGGCGTGCGCGACATGGCCACCCGCCCGGTCGGCGAACTCTCGGGCGGCGAGATGCAGCGCGTGTGGCTCGCGGCATGCGTCGCGCAGGAGACCGGCGCGGTGCTCCTCGACGAACCCACCAACCACCTCGACCTGCGCTATCAGATCGAAACACTCGACCTCGTGCGCGATCTCGTCGAAGAGACCGGTGTCGCCGTCGGCATCGTGCTCCACGATCTCGACCACGCCGCGCGCGTCGCCGACCACCTGATCCTGATGGATCACGGGCGCGTCCGCGCTTCGGGCGTCCCGGCCGACGTGCTCACCGCTGAGCACCTCAGCGAGGTCTACGGCATCCCCGTCGAGGTCGACGTCGACGAACTGACCGGTCGCGTGCGCGTCGACCCGATCAGCAGGCACGCGCCACGATCGCCCAGCGCCGGAAGCCCTGCCGGCATCCCCCACGTCTCATTCACTCCAGCCACCCCCTCCGAGAGGAACCCCGCATGATCCGTACTCTTCGCACCGCGGCCGCGGCCGCGGTCGTCACCGCCGTCGCGTTCACCGCAGCCGGTTGCGGCACGACCTCTGTCGAGGGAGGCGCCGACGACGCGCCTCAGGCGACATCAGAGGCCTGCCAGAACGACTCGACCACGACGTCGACCGGTCCGATCGAGATCACCGACGGCGTCGGCCGCACCGTGCAGCTCGACGCACCGGCCGAGCGCATCGCGGTGCTCGAATGGCAGCAGGCCGAAGACGCGATGACGCTCTGCGTTGCGCCCGTCGCGGTCTCCGACCCCGAGGGGTACGCCACGTGGGTGAGCGCGGAGAAGCTTCCCGAGGACGTGGTCGACCTGGGCACCCGAGGCGAGCCCGACCTGGATGCGCTCTACGGAGCGAAGCCCGACCTCATCATCGTCGAGGCCTTCGAGGCCGACGCCGATATCGTGCAGACGCTCGAGCAGGAGAGCGATGTGCCCGTTCTCGTGACGGTCGGAGCCGACACGAAAGACCCGATCGGCAACATGAAGAACGTGTTCACGCTCATCGCCGAGGCCACGGGCCGCACCGAGCGCGCCGAGGCGGTACTCGCCGATTTCGACGAGCACCTCGCCGACGCGAAGGAGGAGGTCGCCACCGCCGACCTGCCCACGACCGACTTCGTCTACTTCGACGGCTGGATCGAGGGCAGCAACCTGGTGATCCGCCCCTACGGCGAGGGCGCGCTGTTCACCGCCTTCGGCGAAGAGCTCGGCCTCACCCCGGCGTGGTCGGACGACATCGACCAGGCGTACGGCAACGGCGGGGTGGATCCCGCCTACGGCCTCGCGCAGACCGATCTGGAAGGCCTGACGGCCGTCGGCGATGCGAACCTCTTCTACACGGAGGAGGGCGGCTACACCGACGAGCTCGAGAAGAGCGCGATCTGGAACTCGCTCCCCGCCGTCGAGGAGGGCCGTGCGCGCGCATTCCCCTCCGGGGTTTGGGGTGCGGGCGGTCCGCTCTCGGGCCAGCAGGCCGTCGACGCATTCGTCGACGCGATCCTCGAGAAGTAGCGGACACAGGAACGCGATGGCGACGAGCACCGCTCCCGTGACCGCGGGGCCGCGAGGACCCGCGGCTCCGGATGCCGGCACCACTGGGTCCCAGGGCCCGAGGCCGCAGGGACCCGGCCTGCGGAATCTGGGCCTGCGCGGTGGAGCGAGCGGTGTCGCGGTGCTCGTCGCACTGGCGGTCGGCGTCGTTGCCGTCGGCGCCTGGCACATCACCCAGGGAACCTCGGGCGTCGGGGTCTGGGACCTCATGCGCTACGCGGGCGGCGCCCGAGAATCGGTGAACGGCGTCCCGGTGGGCGACGTGCTCACCGGTTCCCGGCTGCCGCGTCTCGCGGCCGGGATCGCCGTCGGAGTCGCGCTCGGAGTCGCAGGCGCGCTGCTGCAATCGATCACGCGCAACCAGCTCGCCTCTCCCGACACGCTCGCGGTGACCGCGGGTTCGTACTTCGCGCTCACAGCAGTCGCGGCCTTCGGGCTGTCGCTGCCCATGTGGGCGTCTGGCGGCGTCGCCTTCGTCGGCGGTCTCGCGGCAGCCGCGCTCGTGCTCACCCTCGCCGGCAGTACCGCTGGTACCGGCACAACCAGACTGATCCTCGCCGGTTCTGCGCTCGCGATGGCGCTCGATGCCGGCACCGCGATGCTGCTGATCCTGTTCAAGGAGAACACCACCGGCCTCTTCGCCTGGGGCAGCGGATCTCTGGCGCAGCTCAACATCGACGCCTCGTTGCGCGCCATCCCCCTCATCGTCGTCGTGCTCGCGGTGGCGCTGCTGCTCGCACGCCGACTCGACGTGCTCGGCCTCGGCGACGACACCGCCTCCGCGGTCGGGGTGCCGATTCGCGCCACCCGACTCATCTCGGTGATCTGCGCCGTGCTGCTCACGAGCACCGCCGTCATGCTGGCGGGGCCCATCGCCTTCGTCGGACTCGGAGCACCCGTGCTCGCACGGCTCATCGCCGCGAAGGTGCGGCCCGTCGCACGGCACGTGCTGCTCATCCCGGTCTCCGGCCTGCTCGGCGCGCTCCTCATCCTCCTCGCCGATGCCGGGCTCCGCGCGGTCCTCGGCGCGGAGGGTGCGACGTCCGTGCCCACAGGAATTCCGACCGCGCTGCTCGGCGCCGTGGTCATCGTGGTGCTCGCGCTCCGCATGCGAGACGCGGGGGGCGTGCGGAACCCGCCCCAGGCGAAAGCCCCCGGGCGCTCCCGCCGCCGTCTCGGCGTCGTCATCGCCATCGCCGGGGTGCTCCTCGTCGCCGCCGCGATCGTCGGGCTCCTCGCGGGCAGCCTGTGGCTGCGAACGGGCGACCTCGCACTCTGGCTGCAGGGAGCCGCTCCCGACCTGGTCACGCGCGCCATCGACGAACGCGTTCCGCGCGTGGCCGCTGCGCTGCTTGCGGGCGCGGCGCTCGCGCTCTCCGGCTGCGTCGTGCAGTCGACCGTGCGCAACCCGCTCGCGGAGCCCGGACTGCTGGGAATCACGGCGGGTGCCGGGCTCGGCGCCGTGATCGCCGTGACCAACGGGGGCGGGCGACCGCTGCTCGTGGCGCTCGCCCTCGCCTTCGGCCTCGCCACGTTCGCGCTCATCGCAGTGCTCTCCTGGCGCGGCGGCATGCTGCCCGATCGCTTCGTGCTCATCGGCATCGGCTGCGGGTACGGCCTGACCGCGCTCACCACGTTCCTGCTGCTGCGCGCCGACCCCTGGAACGCCCCGCGCATCCTGACGTGGCTCTCCGGCACCACCTACGGGCGGTCGCTCCCGGACGTGCTGCCCGTCGCGATCGCGCTGGTGATCGCCCTGCCGATCCTCATCGGGCTGCGCCGCCATCTCGACCTGCTCGCCATCGACGAGGACACCCCGCGCATTCTCGGCATCGGGCTCGAGAAGACGCGCTTCTCGCTGCTCGCCATCGCAGCCGCACTCGCGGCGGTCAGCGTGGTGGCGGTCGGCGTCATCGGCTTCGTCGGACTCGTCGCCCCGCACCTGGCGCGCGCCATCGTCGGCGCCAGGCATACGCGCATCATTCCCGTATCCATGCTGCTCGGCGGCCTGCTGGTCTGCGTGGCCGACACCCTCGGGCGCACCCTCATCTCGCCCGCGCAGCTGCCCGCCGGGCTGATGCTCGCACTCATCGGCGCCCCATACTTCGTGTGGCTGCTGCGGCGCTCGGCCTGAGGCGGGGGCGCACCCCGCTCAGCCGGTGACGGCCTCGCCGAGGAAATCCTCGATGAGCGCCGCGACGAATGCCGGCTTCTCTGCGACGAGACCGTGCGTCGTGCCGGGGATGAGGCCGAGGCGCGCGTTCGGCAGCGCCGCGGCGATGCGCAGCGAGTGGAGCGGTCGCACCGTGTCGCGGTCGCCGGCGAGCACCAGCACCGGCGAGGTGGCGCGCGCGAGGTCGGTCGGGTCGATGTGCGGCTCGGTCGTCCAGAGTCGCATGCACTTCTCCCAGACGGCGTCGGCGTGAGCGGCGCCATCGGGCGACAGGCGCTCGAAGGCTTCGCGCTCGGGGCTCACGCGATCCTGCGCTTCGGGGCTGTGCACCGCGCGGCCGGCCGGCGGCAGTTCCGGCAGGATCGGCCCGTTCACCGCCGGGTCTCGGTCGTAGGCCGAAGGGTCGAGGTTCGCACTGATCGCGGTCAGCGTGCGCACTCGTTCCGGATGCTGCATTGCGAGGAGCAGCCCGATGATCGCTCCGTCGCTGTATCCGACGATGTGGGCGTCGGCGAGATCGTGCGCGTCGAGATAGGCGAGCGCATCGGCGACCCCGCTCTCGTAGGAGTAGCCCCCGGCGATATCCGCGGAACGACCGTGCCCGGGCCGCTCGTAGGCGTGCACGCGGCGCGATGCGGCGAGCGCGCCCGCGATCGGGGCGAGCGACTCGAGCGAGCAGAAGCCGCCGTGGAGCATCACGACGGGCTCGCCCGTGCCCGTGACCTCTTCGTACAGGTCGACGCCGCCGATGCGCACGTTGGCCATTCCCCGTCCCTCCCGTTCGCGTGGGCGTCTACTGCCAGTTCCGGGCGAGGCGGCGCAGCTTGCGCCCACGCCAGCGCCACATCAGGGCGAGCACCGGCCGGAAGAGAGGTGCGAGCGCGCCGCCGATGTGCAGCTCATCCGTCCAGACCGCACGGTGCTCCGAGGCGCGGGATCGCGAGATCGTCATCTCGTGCCGCCACTCCGCGAGCAGTGCGAGCGGTCCCGTGAGCGGACGACCGTGATCGCGCATCGTGCGGGGCCAGTCGGCGCCCGCGGTCGAGGGAAGATCGGTGATCCGGATCAACTGGGCGCCGACCGGCAGCGCGCCGAAGACGCGCAGCCGCGCGCGCATCTCGGTGCCAGTGGTCAGCGCTTCCGGAAACGCGCGTTCGGGCTGCATGACGAGGAACGGCGCGTACAGCTCGGCCGCGACGCTCGGGTCGTGGAGCGCGCGCCAGGCGACGTCAGGCGGGCAAGCGGCTTCGAACTCGGTGCGGATGCGCATGCATCCCAGTCTGCACCCCGCGCATGCGAGCGAGCCGGAGGCGCATCCCCCGACCCGCTCGCAGCACCGCGACGAGAGCGCTACTCGGCGACGAAGAAGAGTCGCTTGTTCGCGAACTCCCCGATGCCGATCGGACCCATCTCACGGCCGAAGCCCGAGCGCTTCACGCCGCCGAACGGAATCTCAGCCGACTCCGCCGCAATGATGTTCACGTGACTCATGCCGGTCTCGAGTCGCGAGGCGACCCGAGTGGCGCGGGCTTCGTCGGTCGAGAATACCGAACCGCCCAGCCCCAGCGCGCAGTCGTTCGCGAGCTCGAGCGCCTCCTCGTCGCTCGACACCCGGTACACCGTGGCGACCGGCCCGAAGATCTCCTCGCCGTACGACTCGGAATCCCGCGGCACGTCGACCAGGACCGCCGGCGAGTAGTACGCGCTCGGCCCCTCGGAGAGCGTGCCGCCCGCGAGCAGCCGCGCCCCCTCGGAGACGGCCTTCTGCACCTGCGCGTCGACGGTCTCCGCAGCTGTGCGCGACGAGAGCGGCACGTACTGGCCCTCCTGGAGATCGAGCTGGTCGCCCGGCTCCAGGCCCTCGGCGAGTCTCACGAGCTCAGCGACGAACTCATCGTAGATGTCGTCCATCACGATGAGGCGCTTGTTCGAGTTGCACACCTGGCCGGCGTTGTAGACGCGGAAATCCCACGCCTGCTTCGCGACATCGGCCACATCGTCGGAGTCGAGCACGACCATCGCGTCGATGCCGCCGAGCTCGAGCACCGCCTTCTTCAGATGCGATCCGGCCTGCGCGCCGATGATCGCTCCAGCGCGCTCGGAGCCCGTGAGCGACACTCCCTGCACCCGCGGGTCGGCGATGATCGTCGCGATCTGATCGTGCGAGGCGAGCACGTTCTGGTATCCGCCGACGGGAACGCCGGCCTCTTCCATGATCTCCTGGATCGTCAGCGCAGAACGCGCGCAGACGTCGGCGTGCTTGAGCAGGATCGTGTTGCCGAGCACCAGGTTCGGCGCTGCGAAGCGCGCCACCTGGTAGTACGGGAAATTCCACGGCATCACGCCGAGGAGCGCGCCCACCGGCAGGTGCTCGATGTACGCCTTCCCCGGAATCGTGCTCGGGATCTCGTAATCGGTGATCAGGCTCGGACCGTGCACCGCGTAGTAGTCGATGATCTGGGCCGCGAACTCCACCTCGTCGATCGATTCGGCGATCGACTTGCCCATCTCCAGCGCGATCCGACGAGCGAGCTCGTCCTTGCGCTCGATGAACAACTCGGCGACCCGTTTGACGACAGCGGCGCGCTCTTGCACGCTCCGCTCCCGCCATTCCCGGTATACGGCGTCGGCGCCCGCGAGCGCCTCCTCGATCTGCGCATCGGTCGCGGCCTCGAACGTCTCGAGAACCTCACCCGTGGCAGGATTCTGCACCCGGTACTTGGACATGGTTATCTTTCCTCCAGATAGGGCGGCGCGTCGACGCGCCAGGATCCGCATGAGATCACGCGGCTCCGCGTCCCACTGTACCCACGCCCCTCGGGAATGCGTGCGCGGCGAACCTCGCCGGGAGTCATCCTCTCGGGGGAGGCGGTGCGCCGCGAACCTGCTTAGGCTCGAACCATGGAACCCCAGGCCCTCATCCTGATCATGACGATCGCCGTTCCCGGCGTTGTCGCCGCCGTCGTCACCGCGCTCAACGCGAAGCGCTGGAACATCGCGATCCGCGCTCAGCGCGCCCGCCGCTCCGCGATGCAGCGCGACGATGCGACGACTCACACGGGGTAGGGCTCGCCCCGCAGCAGTTCCGCGAGGTGCGCGGCATTGGCCGCCGCTGTGCGGATGGTCGTCGCCACCGCCTCCGGCGTCTCGTCGAGCTCGCGGTAATCCGTGCCGCCCATCGCCTGACCGTTCCAGTAGACCGAGGACTGCGCCGGAATCGTGAAGCCGGTGTCGCCGAGCGCCTGCGCGAGAATGCCGCAGATGTGGTGCGCGCCGTCCTCGTTGCCGACGACGACGGGAATCGCGACCTTGCCGAAGAGGGTGGGACGACCCGATGCGTCGGTCGCGGAGATCTCGGCGTCGAGCCGCTCGAGCACGCGCTGCGCGACGCTCGAGTGCTGCCCCAGCCACGTCGGCGTCACGAACACGAGCACGTCGGCCTGCAGCACCGCCTCCCTGATCTCGGGCCAGGCGTCACCCTCACCCATGTCGTTCTCGACGCCGGGGAGGATCCGGTGATCCACCGCGCGGATCGACGAGCCCTGCACCCCGTGCTCCTGCAACTGCTGCAGCACCTGCCCGCCGAGCACGTCACCGCTCGATGGCTGGGGCGACGGCTTCAGCGTGCAGTTGATGAGCAGCGCCCTGGGAGCGGCGATCAAGGATTCGTCATGGGCATCAAAGGTGGTTTCGTATCCTGACATGGGCCGAGACTACGGGCGGGCGCCGAGACGGCATCAGGGGGTTTCGCATTCTGCGCGCTCGCGCTAGCCGCGGCCCCGGATCGCGGCATCCCGCCGAAAGCGGCATGATCCTCCGCAGTTCCGCGTCCTGCAGTCACGGCACTTTCACGGCTGCCACCGCTAGTTTCAGTACTCATGGACGACAGACCCGGTCATAGTACGAAGCTCACCCTTTCAGCGCGCGTTGGGGGTGAGCGATGACAGGGGAAATCTGGGGCCTCCTCGCGGGGGTCCTCTTGACGCTCGGCACGGGCGTCTTCGTGGCGTCCGAGTTCGCACTCGTGAACCTGGACCGGCCGGAGCTCGAGCAGCGCCGCACGCGCGGCGAACGGCGACTCGGGCCCACCATCTCGGCGCTCAAGATCACGTCGACCCACCTCTCGGCGGCGCAGCTCGGGATCACGCTCACGACGCTGCTCGCCGGGTACACCTTCGAGCCGGCGATCAGCGCGCTGCTGCGCGGTCCGCTCATGAACGCGGGGGTGCCAGAGGCGGGCGTCGTGGGCGCCGGCGCGGTCGTCGCGATCGCGCTCGCCACACTGTTCTCGATGATCTTCGGCGAGTTGATTCCGAAGAACTTCGCACTCGCGGTGCCGCTTGCGACCTCAAAGGTCGTCATTCCGCTGCAGATCGCATTCACCTTCATCTTCCGCCCCGTGGTCGCACTGCTCAACGGCACCGCCAACCGGCTGATCCGCTCGATGGGCATCGAGCCGAAGGAGGAGCTCTCTGGGGCGCGCACCGCTGAAGAGCTGAGCTTCCTCGTGCGCCGCTCGGCGCTCGAGGGATCCCTCGACCACGACGAAGCCACCATGCTGCACCGCACCCTCTCCTTCTCATCCCGCACGGCAGAAGACGTGATGACGCCCCGCGTCGTCGCCGAGATGCTGCCCCGCACCGCGACCGCGGCCGAAGTCGTCGCGCGCAGCGTCGAGACCGGCCACTCCCGGTACCCGGTGTTCGATGAGGGCGTCGACGACATCGTGGGCATCGTGCATGTGAAGTCGGCCTACGCGGTCGACTTCGATCGCCGCGACTACACCTCCGTGTCAGAGTTCATGTCAGAGCCCGTTCGCGTTCCGGAAGCCGCGGGAGTGGCCTCGCTGCTCGAGGTGCTGCGGCAGCGCAGCTACCAGATGGCGGTCGTCGTCGACGAGCACGGAGGCACCGCAGGGGTCGTGACGCTCGAAGACCTCGTCGAGGAGCTGCTCGGAGAGGTGCGCGACGAACACGACGCACTCCTCGAAGACGTCGTGGTGAGCGGCGATGAGGTCTTCTTCCCCGCCTCGCTGCGCCCCGACGAGCTCTGGGACCGGCTCGCGATCCGCGTGCCGGAGAGCGAAGAGTACGAGACCGTCGCCGGGTACGTGCTCGAAACCCTGGAGCGCATCCCCGACCTCGGAGAGGAGCTCGTGCTGGCCAACGGCACGCTGCGCGTCGAGGAGTTCGACGGCTCGCGCATCACGCGGTTGCGGTACGCCACATCCGATCGCGAGAGCGACCCAGCGTTCAATACGCGCACCAAGGTGATGGACGCCTTCGAGCAGGGCCGCCAGCCCGCGCAGCCTGGCCAGACCGATCAGCAGAGCCGACGCCAGGGAGTCGAACGATGAACGAGTATCTTCCCGGGCTCATCTGGCTCGTCGTGCTCCTCGTGGTGAACGCGTTCTTCGTCGGCGCCGAATTCGCCGTCATCTCCGCTCGGCGGTCGCAGATCGAACCGCGCGCCGCAGCGGGCAGCAAGGCCGCCAAGACGACGCTCTGGGCCATGGAGCACGCCACCCTCATGCTGGCGACGAGCCAGCTGGGCATCACCGTCTGCTCGCTCGTCATTCTGAACGTCTCGGAGCCGGCGATCCACCACCTGCTCGAGATCCCGCTGCTCGCGTGGACGGGGCTCACCGCGGAAGCCGTATCCGTCACGGCGTTCATCGTCGCGCTGCTGCTCGTCACGTTCTTGCACGTCGTCTTCGGCGAGATGGTGCCGAAGAACCTCGCGTTCTCGGTGCCGGATCGCGCTTCGCTCCTGCTCGCCCCGCCGCTGGTCTTCGTGTCCAAGGTGGTCGGGCCCGTGATCCGGTCGCTCAACTGGATCGCCAACGGCTTCCTCCGCCTCTGCGGCGTGCAGCCGAGAGACGAGGCGAACACGGCGTTCACCATCGACCAGGTCGCGAGCATCGTCGAGCAGTCGACCCGCGAGGGAACCCTGGAGGATACGAGCGGAACGATCTCCGCCGCGTTCGAGTTCACCGAGAAGCACGTCTCCGATGTCGAGGTGCCGCTCGACGCCCTCGTGCGGCTGCCCCTCGATGCGACCCCGCGCCAGGTGCAGCAGGCGGTGTCCGAGCACGGCTACTCGCGCTACGTGCTGCACTCCGCCGACGGTCAGCCCGAGCGCTACCTGCATCTCAAGGACATCCTCGACCTCTCCTCCGCGGCGGAGATCGACGCCCCGATTCCTTCGAGCCGCGCGCGCGACCTGCCCACCGTGGCGGCGGGCGCCGAGGTCGAGGACGCACTCGAGCTGTTGCGCGAGCGCGGTGCGCACATCGCTCGCGTCGGCTCAGAGGCGGGCGGCTTCACCGGTGTGCTCTTCTTGGAGGATATCGTCGAGGAACTCGTGGGCGAGGTCGAAGACACCGCGCACGCGCTGTAACCACCGCGAAGTCCCCGCGA
>NZ_BAAAOP010000002.1:75214-83842 GCF_039530485.1 Leucobacter alluvii
GACGAAAGCGCGTTTCGTGCTCTGTTCCTGTGAGGAGAGCGCACGAAACGCGCTTTCGGTGGGCATGTGTCTGCGCGCCCGCGGCCGGCTCAGGCCGAAGCTACCACCACGATCGGATCGGTGGTCGGGGCGCCCGTGGGCGACCCGCCGCGATCCTCGACCGTCACCGCGAGCGCATCGCCGGGTGTGAACCCCTCGGCGAGCACCGCAGCGCCGCCGTTCGCGTCGGCATGCATGACGCCGAGCGAGATCGGCTGATCGCCGCGTACGAGCCACACCTCGTAATCGTGATTCTCGGGCGCCGCCTCCATGCCGTCCGTCATGAACACGGCCTGCTGCGTGGAGTCCGACCAGTGCAGCGTCGCTTCCGCCGATCCGACGCTGACCGTCGTCGACTGCGAGTCGGGCGCCGACTCGACCTGCTGCAGGGCGACCGAAACGGGATCCTGCGGGGCCACGATTCCACCCATCGGCAGCGCGAGCGCGATCGCGAGCAGCACCGCGACCGACGCCGCGAGCCCGAACCAGGCCGCCTTGCGGCGCGAACGCTTGAACGCCAGCTCCGGATCATCCGGCTCCTCGATCAGCTCCGGCACCAGATCGCCCGGGCGGGCGGGCGTCGTTCGAGGCGTCGGAGTCGCCTCCGCGCGGGGCTCGGGCTCGTGACCGGCCTCGAACTGCGGCGAGCGCGCGATCAGATCGAGGATCGCGGCGCGGGCTCCAGCGGGCGGCGCGACCTCGGGCGTCGAAACGGCGATGGCCCCGACCGTCTCGCGATCCTCGTCGACGACCTCGAGCCATTCTGGATGAGCTGCCAGCGCCTCCGAGAAGCTCTGCTCCTCTTCCGGGGAGAGCGCATGCAGGGCGCGGGCAGCGGAGAGCTCGCGGAACTGTTGCTCGTTCATCGCGTCGCCTCCATTTCTTTCCTGAGACGGGTCAAACCGTCTCGAATTCTTGATTTGATGGTGCCGAGCGGTGCTCCGAGGAGCACGGCGATCTCGCTCTGGCTGTACCCGCCGAAGTAGGCGAGCACGATCGCGCGGCGCTGAGGCTCGGGGAGTTCGCTGAGGCCGTGCACGGCACGCGTGCCGTCGATCATGAGCTCCACCTCCTCATCGACTGCCGGCTGCGCTTCGGCCAAGTCGCGCGTACCGGCGGCGAGGTCCCTGCGGCGGGACGCCTGCGAGGCGCGGACACGATCCACCGCTCGCCGGTGGGCGATCGTGAGGAGCCACGTGCGAGCCCGGCCCCGTTCCGGATTGAACGAATCCGCGGTCTGCCACGCTTCGAGGAAGACCTCCTGCAGTACCTCCTCGCTCTGCGACCGGTCGACCAGGACCCTGAGGATCAGACCGAACACTCGGGCCGAGAGCAGATCGTACAGCTCGGCGAAGGCGCGCTGGTCTCCCACCGCGGCGCGTGCGAGCGCCCTATCCGCCGGATCGACGCTCGCGCCGTCCTCCGGTATTTCCACCCCGTCAATGACCATCACACTCAGCATGCCTCATTCACCTCCACTCTGCCTTCGTCTCGTGCCTCGAGTCCAAATCCGTTATGCGATCGGGGCCTACCCGAAGGTGAACGAGTAGACCTGCACGCCCTGGGGAACCTGCACATCGAGCGTGCCCTCGGCCGGATCATCCGCCTCCACCACTCGGTAGGAGCGCGGCGTTCCGTCGATCTCGATGGATCGGGTGCCACCGCCCTCGACCGCGACCTCGATCGTGCCGCTGCCCGCGATGACGGCTCGCACCTCCTGGCCGCGGTAGTCGAGGCGGATGTTCGCCTCCGAATCGTCGGTCGGAGTCACGTACTGCGTCTCGATCGTCCACTTGCCGTCGAGCGCGAACGTGTCCTGCTTCTGATCCTTCGGGAACTCGTACTCGCCCTCACCGGCCCGGTAGTCGCCGGGGCCCGCGAAGTTGCGGTCCTTGGACGAGCCGAGGAACGTCTCAGGGCTGGTGCTGCCGACCTCCGGCGTCGCATCCGAGATGTTGGTCTCAGCGGGCAGCTCCTCGTCGGGATTCGCATCCTCGAGCAGTTCTCGCATGAGCTTCTCGGTGGTATCGTAGTTGCCCTCGCCGAACGAGATGTGTCGCACCGTGCCCTCCGCATCGATCAGGTAGTGGGCGGGCCAGTAGCGGTTGCGGTAATTCGTCCAGGTCGAGAGATTGTTGTCCATGGCGACCGCGTACTCGATGCCGAAGTCCTTGATGCCGGCCTCGACGTTCGACTGCTCCTTCTCGAATGCGTACTCTGGCGAGTGGACGCCGATCACCTTCAGTCCCTTGTCGCCGTAGGCCTCATCCCAGGCGACCACGTGCGGGATCGAGCGCTGGCAGTTGATGCAGGAGTAAGCCCAGAAGTCGATGAGCACGACCTCGCCCTGCAACTCGTCGAGATCGAGCGCCTCGCCGCCCTCCGTGTTCAACCAGTTGTCGATGCCCTTGATCGAGGGCGCCTTGCCGCACGACGCGAGCTCGTCGGCGTCGTTCGCGCACTTGTCGAGATCGCGATTCTCGTCGGTGACGAGACCGCCCAGATTCAGGGCGCTCTTGCCTGCGTCGCTCTCGGCCAGATCCTTCTGGATGCCGGCCGTGTAATCGGGCAGCAGACGCTGCAGCGCCTGCGGCACGTTGAACGCGAGCCCGACGGCGAGGGCGATCAGGGCGACGCCGCCGACGATGCGCAGCGTGCGCTCGCGTTTGCGGAAGCCGCGGATGCGCTGGGCGACCTTGCTGCCGGCGAGCGCGAAGACGAGCAGCGGCAGCGCGACGCCGATCGCGAAGGAGAAGGTGAGCAGGACGGTCTCGATGCCGATCTGGCCGGTCGCACCCGCCACGATGATCGCACCGAGCACGGGGCCGGCGCACGGCACGAATACCGTTCCGAGCGCGAGACCCATGCCGAACCCGTTGCCTCCCTCGCCGACCTTGCGGCGGGGCAGCCGCTGGAACGGCTTCTCGAGCAGCTGCTCGAACCCGGGGAAGAGCATGCCGACGCCGATGATCAGCAGAACGGCGACGCCGGCCCAGCGGATCGCGCTCTGCGGAATGTTCAACAGCCCGAGCAGCACCGATCCGAGCAGTGTCACCACTGAGAAGCTCAGCACGAGCCCCGCGATGATCCAGAACGGGCGGCTGCGCTTCGCCGGAATGACCTCCGGCGCCTTCCCCGGCGCGGCCGGCTGCGCGCCGGCCGTCAGGAAGATCACCGGCAGTACCGGGAGAATGCACGGCGAAATGCCGGTGATGAGTCCGCCGAGCAGACCGATAAGCACGATGTCCATGAGAAGCCTTCCTATTGCGAGGTACTTCGGAGCGGAGCGCCGATCGGATGGGTCTGAGGCCAGGAGAGCTCGGGTCTCGTGCGGGCCTCACTGCGGATGCCGGGCCAGCAGTTCTTGTCCGCGCGCGGGCGCGCGCGAGGGCGCGCACGCTCCCGCGATCCCGCGCACGGACACGACACCGCGAAGGCACCCGGAAAACTTTTTCGATCAATTTCCCATCCGACCGCGGGAGGGCTCCGAAGACGTTTACAAGCCGCGGAAATCTGCGGATCTCATCTCGAGGAGGAACCATGTTCACCAAGAAGAAGACCCTCGGCGCCGCGTTCGCAATGACGCTTGTCGGCGCCGCAATGCTCACCGGCTGCTCCATGGGAGCGTCGGACGAAGCCGCCGAAGACCAGACCACGGAGCAGATGGAAGAGACCCCCATGGAGGAGCCGGCGGAGTCGTCGGACGCCATGGATCCGGCAGCGAACCTGGTCGGCCCCGGCTGCGCGGCATACGCTGAGGCAGTGCCAGAGGGCGACGGCTCGATCCAGGGCATGTCGCAGGATCCGGTCGCAGTCGCGGCATCCAACAACCCGATGCTGAAGACGCTCGTCTCGGCGGTCAGCGGTCAGCTGAACCCTGACGTCGACCTCGTCGACACCCTGAACGGCGACGAGTTCACCGTGTTCGCACCGGTGGATGACGCCTTCGCGAAGATCGACGCCGGCACCATCGATACGCTGAAGACCGATAGCGACCTGCTCAGCAGCATCCTCACCTACCACGTGGTGCCCGGCCAGATCGAGCCGGCTGACATCGCAGGCATGCACACCACTGTGCAGGGCGCTGACCTCGAGGTGACCGGCTCGGGTGACGAGATGATGGTCAACGACTCGAACATCATCTGCGGCGGAGTCCAGACCGCGAACGCGACCGTGTACCTGGTCGACACCGTTCTGATGCCCCCGGCCAAGTAATCTCGCCGGTGCAGTAATCCCGGCGTGAGAGCCAGCGCAGCCGCGGCTCGATCGCCCGCAAGGCCAATGTGTCCGTCGCTCGCACAGGAGAGGCGGGCACATTGTTGTTCGCAGTGACACGCAGCGCCCGGGCCCCGAGGATGGGGTCCGGGCGCTGCGTCGTCTGCGGACGGCGGATGGGGACGGACGCGAGAGCGCGATCCGGCGCCATTCGCACTGAGCGGCGAGCATCAACTGCGCTTTCGAGCTGATCGCTCGCTCGGAGAGATGCCCGCGGCGGATCTCGCCGCCTTACACGCGCACGAGCATCTTGCCCACGTTCGCGCCGCGCATCATGTCGAGGAACGCGTCGACGGTGTGGTCGATGCCGTCGACGATCGTCTCGTCGTACGCGATCTTCCCAGCGGCGAACCATTCGCCCATCCGCTGCTGGAACTCGGGCGCGTGCTGCAGATGCTTGCCGACGGTGAAGCCCTCGAGCTTCAGGGCGCGTGTGATGAGATTCGCCATGTTGTCGGGCCCCGGGGTGGTCTCCGAGGTGTTGTACTCGGCGATCGCCCCGCAGAGCGCCGCGCGGCCGTCGTCGTTGAACGCATCGAGCGCCGCTTCGAGGTGGTCGCCCCCCACGTTGTCGAAGAAGACGTCGATGCCGTCGGGAGCTGCGGCGGCGAGTTGGCCGCGCACGTCGCCGTCCTTGTAGTTGAAGGCCGCGTCGTATCCGTACTTCTCGGTGAGCAGCGCCACCTTCTCAGCGGATCCCGCCGAGCCGATCACCCGCGCCGCTCCGAGGAGCTTCGCGATCTGGCCCGCCGCTGTGCCGACCGCTCCCGCGGCGCCCGAGATGAAGACGGTCTCGCCTTCGCGCAGGCCGGCGATGGCGGTGAGACCGACGTACGCCGTGAGGCCCGTCATTCCCATGATGTGGAGGCGCAATGAGAGCGGCACCCCGTCGATCTCCGGGACGACGCGGAACGTCGCTGCGTCTGCCTGCACCAGGTCCGACCACCCGTGCTGGTGGAGCACGACCGCGCCCTCTGGCACCTCGTCAGAGGCGGAGGCCACGACTCGGCCGATGGCGCCGCCCTGGATCTGCTCGCCGAGCGCGTACGGCGCGACGTAGCTGCGCGCGTCGTTCATGCGGCCGCGCATGTAAGGATCGACCGACACGAACTCGTTGCGCACGCGCACCTCGCCCGGCTGCAGTTCGCCGAGTTCAACCTGCACGGTGCGGAAGTCGTCGTGCGTGGGCCAACCGCTCGGGCGGGAGACGAGCTGAATCTGTGTGCTGACGGGTGCGGTCACGTGGAACCTCCAGAGTGTGCGGGCGATCCTGCGCCCTCGGATGCCGGCTCGGAACGAACCGGGCTATATGGAACAGTCGTTCCAATATATACTGGAACGATCAGTCCTGAAAGGCGCACTCATGGCACGTACAGCTTCCTTCGACCGCGACGCAGTCGTGCGCGCCGCGATGGACGCCTTCTGGACGACCGGCTACGAGGGCGCCGGGATCGCCGACCTCGAACGGGCCACCGGGCTGCGGCGCTCGAGCATCTACAACAGTTTCGGCTCGAAGCGCGGACTCTTCGACGCTGCCGTGGAGCAGTACCTCGACGACGTCATCCGCCCCCGCTTGAAGCCGTTGACGGCAGCGTCGGTCTCACCCGATGCCGTCATCGGCTACCTGGCGGGACTGCGCGACGCCTTCGCGGATCCCGCGTCGCTCGCCGCGCGCAGCGGGTGCATGCTCATCAACACGGCCGGCGCTCCGATCGGCGAAGACGCGGCGGTCGCCGCATCGGTCTCGGCGTACCGCGACGAACTGCGCGCAGCCCTCAAGCGCGGCATCACCGCCCGGCTCCCCCGCCTCGACCCGGGTGCGGCGGATCGCCTCGCCGACGCCTGCACCGGCCAGGTGGTGGCGGCACTCGCGCTCGCTCGCATCGACCGGAGCAGTGCGACCGCGGCCGTGGATACGGCGCTCGCCCTCATCGCGGCGGCGTAGCGGCGATTGTCGGGGGCCGCTGCAAGAATGCAGCCATGCTCACCACATTCGCGGTCTCGGGGTACCGATCGCTCGTCGACCTGATCGTGCCACTCGACCGGCTCACGATCGTCTCGGGAGCGAACGGCACCGGCAAGTCCAATCTGTACCGGGCGCTGCGTCTGCTCGCGGCAGCCGGCGAGGGTCGCATCGTGGGGTCGATCGCCCGGGAAGGCGGGCTCGCGAGCGTGCTCTGGGCGGGTCCAGAGGTGTCGCGTCGCGCATCGGGTCCGATCAAGGGCGCCTCCCCGGGGCGCCCGGTCTCCCTCAGGCTGGGCTTCGGGTCGGATGAGTTCGGCTACCTCACCGATCTCGGCCTGCCGCAGCTCGACCGCGGCCGCAGCTTCTTCACGCAGGATCCGGAGGTGAAGCGGGAGCAGGTCTTCGTCGGGCCGTTCGCCCGGCCGGCATCCGTCATCGTCGATCGCACGCGTGCGGCGGTGCGCGTGCGAGACGACGGATGGCGCGTGCTGCAGCAGACCCTCGGCCCCGGGCAGAGCGTGCTGCTCGATCTCGAGGACGCGACCGCACTGCCCGACACGCTCCGCCTGCGGCATCGCATGGCGCAATGGCGCTTCTACGATCACTTCCGCACCGACCGCGACGCCCCGGCCCGCGCTCCGCAGGTCGGCACGCGCACGCGGTGGCTCAGCGATGACGGTGCCGATCTGGCCGCGGTCTGGGCGACCGCGATCGAGGCGGCGCAGGATCACGATCTGACCGATGCCGTCTCCGACGCGTTTCCGGGGTCGCGCGTCTCGATCGACGTCGTCAGCGGCGTGTTCCGCCTCATGCTCGGTCAGCCCGGCCTCCTCCGGCCGCTCTCGACGGCGGAGCTCTCCGACGGCACCCTGCGATACCTGCTGCTCTGCGCGGCGCTGCTGCCGGCCGATCCGCCGCCGCTGATCGTCGTCAACGAACCGGAGGCATCGCTCCACGAAAGCCTGATCCCGGCGCTCGCCTCGCTGATCGCGACCGCGGCGAACCGCACGCAGGTCGTCGTCGTCACCCACTCGAGCGTACTGCGCCAGGCGCTCGAAGACGCGGGTTCCGCCATCGAACTCGTCTCCGACGGGGACGGCACGGAAGTCGCGGGCCAGGGTCTGCTCGACGTGCCGCGCTGGGAATGGCCGAAGCGATGAGCCGGGCACCCGTGACCGTCGCCTGGGCGCGCATCGCCGTCGGCGCGATCGTCATCGTCATTCTCTGCACCACGTACCTGCAGGGCGTGGGCGGCATGAACCCATTCGATTTCTTCGGCTACTTCACGAACCTCACGAGCCTGCTCTCCGCCATCCTGCTCATCGCACTCGGTAGCAGCGGAGCGCGGAAGCGCCCAGCACCGCGCTGGGCCGCGACGGCGCGCGGGGTCGCCGTCACGTGCATGCTCATCGTCGGCGTGATCTACAACGCACTCGTACCGGGCACCGGCGCGGCGCCTCCGTGGGTCAGCGCCGTGCTGCACATCGTGTTCCCGGCGCTCCTCCTGCTCGACTGGATCGGCGTCGGCGATCGCCCGCCGCTCCCGTGGCGCCGGTTATGGCTGGTGCTGCCGTATCCGCTCGCGTGGATCGGGGTCGTACTGGTGCGCGGCGCGACCGACGGGTGGGTGCCGTACGGGTTTCTCCTCCCGGAGCGCGGCGGGGGAGCGCTCGTCGGCACGATCCTGGGGCTGCTGATCGCGCTGCTCGCGAGCGGCGCGCTGGTCTGGTCGCTGAGCCGCGTCCGGCTCTCGGCGGGCCGCCGCGCGCTCCGGAGGGACTCCTGACGCCCTTGCAACATACCCCCACAGGGTATACTGTCGACGTGAAGGAGCACTCCGTCCCTCACCTCGAAGGAGCATACGCATGGCTACGACTGCATTCACCGTCACCGGAATGACCTGCGATCACTGCGAGCGCGCAGTGCGATCGGAAGTCGGCGAGATCGCTGGAGTCACCGGCATCTCGGTGAGCGCGGCCTCCGGTCAGCTCAGCGTCACGACCGCAGGAGACCCGGTCGACACCGCTGCCGTACTCGCGGCCGTCGACGAAGCCGGGTACACCGCGCAACTCGCCTGAGCCGCGCCAGGTACGTGCTGCGGCCCGCGGGCAGACCCAGCCGACTGCACGCACCTCGCTGCGCCACCGGCTCATCGGCTCGATCGTGCTGTCGGCCCCGGTGATCCTGCTCTCCATGACCCCCGAGTCGGGCGGTGTCACGGCTTCCGTCGGTGAACAGACGGGACTCGGTCAGCGGACGGGCTTCGGTGAGGCTGGAAACCCGGCGGTTTCATGTGGTCGTTGCAACACCCAGCGTGTGTGGTGTCTCTGAGAGTAACGCTTCTAACG
>NZ_BAAAOP010000003.1:0-310690 GCF_039530485.1 Leucobacter alluvii
GTGAACTGCACTGGACCAGCCCCACGGGCAGGCGCTACGTCGACCGACCGCCGAGCCGCGTGAGGTTCGCGCAGACCGGCCCGCCGGTCCAACCGGTCCAGCCGGTTTCGCCGCGCTCGCAGGACCCGCCTCGGAATATCGAGCGCAGCGACCGCGATACACCTGATCGGCAGCCGTTCTGACCATCGATCCGCCCGGGCACGACAGGCGGTGGCTCCGATGCACGCAGCAGCGGTGCGCACGGTCGCGCCCTGTAGCGCCCTGCCTCTACGATGAGTCCATGCATGGAACTCCGACGGCCGAGCGGCGCTCGCTCTCGCAGCGCCTCGACGCGCTGCCCTTCACACGCAAGCACGGCAAGGTGCTCGGCGGATCGGGCATCGGGTGGGCACTCGATGCGATGGACGTCGGACTCATCTCGTTCATCATCGCCGCGCTGGCCCAGCAGTGGGGCATCGACAAGGGCCAGAGCGGGCTGATCGCATCGATCGGGTTCGCAGGCATGGCGATCGGCGCCAGCCTCGGCGGCCTGCTCGCCGACCGCTTCGGACGTCGTCAGGTGTTCGCCGTCACCCTGCTCGTCTACGGCGTCGCGACCGGTGCGAGCGCCCTGGTCGGCGGCATCGGATTGCTGCTGGTGCTCCGGTTCTTCGTCGGACTGGGCCTGGGGGCCGAGCTCCCGGTGGCGTCGACGTACGTGAGCGAGTTCGCTCCGGCGCGCATCCGCGGTCGCATCATCGTGATTCTCGAAGCGTTCTGGGCCGTGGGGTGGACGGCTGCCGCGCTCATCGGCTACTTCGTGGTTCCCGCCTCCGACGACGGATGGCGCTGGGCGTTCGCCCTCGGCGCCGTTCCCGCGGTGTACGCGCTCATCGTGCGCTGGGGGCTTCCGGAATCCCCGCGCTGGCTCGCCGGCCGCGGGCGCACGGAGCAGGCCGAGACGATCGTTGCATCGTTCGAGAGCGCTGCGGCCTCCCGGGGCGGCAGAACCGCCGCGTCCGAGCCGGCACCTGCTCCGGCTCCCGCAGCGACACCCGATGCCGGTGGGCCCGCCGCCGCGCCGATCGCGATTTCCAGCGGCGGCCGCCTCGCGGCGCTGTGGTCGGCGGAGTTCCGCGGCCGTACGCTGTCGATCTGGGTCGTCTGGTTCTGCGTCAACTTCGCCTACTACGGCGCGTTCATCTGGATTCCGAGCATCCTCGTCGATGCGGGATTCAGTCTCGTGCGCTCGTTCGGCTTCACCCTCATCATCACGCTCGCGCAGCTTCCCGGCTACGCCGTCGCCGCATGGCTCATCGAGGTCTGGGGTCGGCGGCTCACACTGTCGGTCTTCCTCGTCGGCTCAGCCGTTTCGGCGATCGTGTTCGGCACCGTGCACGCCGAAGCGGCGATCATCGCCTCAGGCATGGCGCTGTCGTTCTTCAACCTCGGCGCATGGGGCGCGCTGTACGCGGTGACGCCGGAGATCTACCCCACATCGCTGCGGGCGACGGGCGCGGGCTGGGCCGCTGGCGTGGGAAGGATCGCGTCCATCGTCGCTCCGCTGCTGGTGCCCGTGCTGCTCATCGCGGGCGGCTCGGGGCTGACATTCTCCGTGTTCGCCGTCTTCTTCGTCATCGCCGCGGGCGCCGCTTGGGGGCTTGTCGATCGCAGAGGCACAGCGCTCGACGACCGGTAGACCCGGCTCACCGATAGCGTTCGCGGTAGCGAGCCCGTGCATCGCGGTGCAGGGGCACCTCACCCGTGTCGATGAGAGTGTCGAGGGCCAGATACTGCAGCCCGACCGACCCGGTGGGCACGAGCCTCCTGGCATCATCCACGAGCACGTCGACGAGCGCACGCGCTGCATCGCGTGCGAGGTCCGCGCGACACATCAGCAGGTTCGAGATCCCGATGGTCGCGGTCGACCCCTCCGTGCCGTACACGCCAGCAGGAATGCGGGCGTCGAGGTACTCCTGCGGGTACGCCGCGCGGAGCGGGGCGACGACATCCCCGAGATCGATCACCCGAAGCGGAGTGACCGCCGCGACGTCGGTGATCTCCGGAGTCGGAATCCCGCCCGACCAGAACAGTGCGTCGATGTCGCCCGCCGCGAGAGCGGTCAGCGCGGCGGAGAGCTCGAGTTCCGTCGCCGCCGGAGCACCGCTGCCCGATGCCCGACCGGTCGCTTCGAGCAACCGTCGTGTGGTGCGCGTGCTCCCCGAACCCGGGGCGCCGATCGACACCCGTCGTCCGGCGAGATCCGCGAACGATCGGATATCGCCGGCGTCGCGCACGAGGCACTGCAGGTAATTCTGATACACCCGCCCGATGGCCGTGAAGTCGTGCGATGCCGCGGTCTCGTTCGCCGAGTCCGCGAGCGAGAGCGCGAGATCGACATCGCCGCGCGCGAGCATCTCGAGATTCTCCCCGCTGCCATGCGTCACGCGGAGCTCGAGCGCTACCCCCGAGCGATCCTCCAGCGCGGCACCGAGCAGCTCCCCGAATTGCAGGTAGGCGCCGCCGGGCTCGCCGCACGCCAGCGCGATCCGCTCAGTCCGGGCGGGCGCGCACCCGGCAAGCGCGAGAGTCCACGCGGCCGCGCCTCCGATGAGCACGGTCCGGCGGCTCAGACCCGCCTCACGACGCCCGGTCACGCCGCACCCGCGATGATCATGATGCGCAGACCGCCCTCGGGTGCACGATCGACGGCGACCTCTGCGTCGTTCGCCCGCGCGAGCTGCTCGACGATCGCGAGCCCGAGACCGCTGCCAGGCAATTGCGCGTGAACGGCAGCGCGCCAGAATCGCCTGCCGACGAGCGGGATCTCCGAAGAGGCGAGCCCGGGGCCGGAGTCGCTCATGACGAGCACCGTGCGCGTCCCATCGCCCTGCCCCCGCAGTTCGATGCGAAACGTCGAACCGGCGGCGTACTTCGCGGCATTGTCGGTCACGAGCTCGACCACTTCCTCGAGATCGCTCCGGCGGAAACGGACGGGGCGCGAGTCATCGTCTGCGACCACGGAGATGCGGGCGTCGGCGAGCCGCTCGCGGTGCGGGGCGATGAGGCGTGCAGCCGACGTCGTCACCAGCGCATCATCGTTCGGCCGCGGCGATGCGTCGTTCGCCGCCCCTCCGTGCCCGCTGCCGGCGGCCGTCGCACGATGCTCGGCGTTCGCGAGCGCGAGCATGCGGGCGACGGTGTGCTCCAGGCGATCCAGATCTCGTTCGATCGCCGCCACCTCGGCATCGCTGCCCGGGTCGCCGAGGCCGCGCGGCAGGCCGTCGATGCGCAACCGGATGGCTGCGAGTGGATTTCGCAACTGATGCGATGCGTCGGCGACGAGACCGTGCTGCTGGTCGAGCGCGAGCTCCACGCTGCGCGCCATGCGCGCGAATGAGCGGGAGAGCCGGCGAAGTTCGGGCGGTCCAGCATCGGCGTCGAGGGCGTACTCGCGGTTCTCGGCGAGTGCGTTCGCCGCGGCGTCCAGCGAGGAGACCGGGCGCAGCACCCATCGCGTCCAGAACACCGAAGCGAGGAGCACCGCGAACAGGAGTGCCGCTCCGATGGCCACGATCGACGCCCATCCCGCTCCGACATCGCGCTGTGCGACCTGTTGATCGATGCGGAGCGCCACCGCTCCTTCGGGCGTGCGGCCGTCGAGTGTCACCGGTGCGGCGAGCGTCGCGGTTCGGGAGCTCCACGGCGTGACGGTGGCGAGATCCCGCTGCGGCACTCCGCGAAGTGCGCTGGAGATGACGGCGAAGGTCTCCGGATCGCTCGCGAAGTCGCCCGAAGCCGCGATGCGCTCGCCGGCGCCGTCGACCACGATCGCGGTTTCGCCGAACGTCTCGGTGAAGCGATCGAGGTAGCTCTCGAGCTCGCGCGCGTCTCCCGATTCGAACGCCGGGGTCGCTCGCTGCACGATCTGCTGCAGCGCAGCGCCGCGTTGGAGCTGCAGTTCCTGCGTGCGCGACTGCGCGATCGCGGCGCCGACGGGGATGAGGATGGCCGTGACGGCCAGCACTCCGAAGAGGAACAGGGGGAGCAGCACGCGAAATCGCATCAGGGCCTCTCGAGGCGGAACCCGCGGCCTCGGATCGTGGTGATCCGAAGCATCGGCACCTTCTGCCGGAGGCCCGCGAGGTGCACATCGAAGGCGCGAGAGGTTGCCGAATACGCTTCGCCCCACACGGCGTCGAGCAATCGCTGACGGCTGACGACCGCACCGACGTGTCGCGCCAGCATGGCGAGCAGTGCGCACTCCGTCGGGGTCAGCGCGATGGTGGCGCCGTCATGCAGCACCTGCCGCTCCGTCTCGTCGATGATGCAGTCGCCGAGCTCGATGCGATCGACGGCGAGTCCCGCGTAGCGGCGTGCAACGGCGGCGAGCCTGGCGAGGAGTTCGTGCAGGCGCACGGGCTTCACGAGGTAGTCGTCGGCGCCGAGCCTGAGCGCTTGCACCGTCGAGCGCTCATCTCCGCGAGCCGTGACGACGATCACGGGGATCTCGCTCAGCGCGCGCAGCTGTTCGAGGGCGGAGAGACCGTCCATGTCTTCCAGGCCGAGATCGAGCAGCACGATGTCGGCGCTCCGGTACTGCTGCAGCAGCGCGGCACCGCTCGCCACCCGGTCGCACGTGTGCCCGGCTCGGGTGAGGGCGCCGGCGAGTGCAGCGGAGACCGAGGGGTCGTCTTCGGTCACCAGTACGCGCATGCCATCCAGTATGCCGCTGCCGATACCAGCCGCGAGTGTTAAGGCAGTGTTAAGAGTTTCGCTCGCGGAGGTGTCGCCGCTCGCAGAATGGGTCTGCTGCTCGAACTGAGCTTCCCCGTCTCCTCCCATGATGATTGGACTGTCAATGTCAACGTCGACTGCGACCTCACCGACCCTGCGCAGGTCGATCTCGAACACCCTCAAGGGCTCGGCGGGCAACCTCGTCGAGTGGTACGACGTCTACGTCTACTCGGTATTCGCAACGTACTTCGAGTCGCAGTTCTTCGCGGCGGACGAGAAGAACTCGTCGATCTACATCTGGGCGATCTTCGCCGTCACCTTCCTCATGCGCCCGATCGGCTCGTGGTTCTTCGGCCGCTTCGCCGATCGCCACGGGCGCCGTCTGTCGCTCACCGTCTCGGTCTCGCTCATGGCTGCGTGCTCGATCCTGATCGCGCTCGCCCCGACAGCCGAATCGATCGGCGTCGGCGCGGTCGTGATCCTCGTCTTCGCACGTCTGCTGCAGGGCTTCGCGACCGGTGGGGAATACGGCACGAGCGCGACGTACATGTCCGAGACCGCCATCTCCGGTCACCGCGGGTTCCTGTCGTCCTTCCACTACGTCACGCTCGTCGGCGGGCACGTGCTCGCGCAGCTCACGCTCATGATCATGGTGCTCACGCTGCCCGAAGCAGCGATCGCCTCATGGGGATGGCGCGTCGCCTTCGTGATCGGCGGTGCGGGAGCGCTCGTGGTGATCTGGCTGCGTCGCACCATGGACGAGACCCTGGAGACCGCGACGCTCGAAGCGGTGCGCTCGGGAGCGTCCCGCGAATCCGGCTCCATGCGCGAACTGCTCGTGCACCAGTGGCGTCCGCTGCTCACCTGCTTCCTCGTCACCGCTGGCGGTACGGTGGCGTTCTACACCTACTCCGTGACCGGCCCGTCGATCGTGAAGAGCGCGTTCGCGGGGAGCGACGTGCTGGCCGGAACCGTCATCAATCTCATCGCCCTGACGATCCTCATGCTGCTCCAGCCCCTCGGCGGCTGGATCTCGGACCGCGTCGGCCGCAAGTCGCTGCTCGTCTTCTTCGGGATCGGGGGAGTGCTCTACACCTGGGTGCTCCTCACCCAGCTGCCGCAGCAGCAGAACCCGATCATCGCGTTCACGCTCCTCGTCGTCGGCTTCATCATTCTGACGGGGTACACCTCAATCAATGCCGTGGTGAAGGCGGAGCTCTTCCCGACGCACATTCGCGCGCTCGGCGTCGGGTTCGGGTACGCCCTCGCCAACTCGGCATTCGGCGGGACCGCGCCGCTGCTGTACCAGGCGGCCGGCGAGACGGATCGCGTGACCTGGTTCATCGTGTACGTGACCGCGGTGATCGCCGTGTCGCTGCTCGTGTACATCTTCGTGCTGAAGAACAAGAGCTCGAACTGGCTGGACGACGAGGCCGGGATGCGCTCTCGGGTCCGCGGTGCATCCGCCGCTCGCGCGGGCGAGATCGCAGACACCGCTTCCGCCCGCGCGTAGACTGGCCGCCTCACTCGCTGGGGAAGGAGTCGCTCATGCAGCTGGCGCGCGTGCACAATCTCGCCGTCTCGCTCGACGGGTTCGGTGCGGGGGCGGACCCTTCACTGGACGCGCCGTTCGGCCATGCGGGGATGCGACTGATGGAGTGGTTCTTTCCGACGCAGACCTTCCAGGCGCAGACCGGGCAGCGGGAACGCGTGGAGGTGCAGGGGGCGAGCGATCCCGATGATCGGTATGCGAGGCTATCGTTCGTCGGGATCGGCTCCGGGATCATGGGCGCCGGTAAATTCGGCCCGCCCGGCTGGCAGCACGACCCGGCCTGGACGGGGTGGTGGGGCGATGAGCCGCCCTTCCACTCACCGGTCTTCGTCTTGACGCACACGCCTCGGCCGTCCGTGACCCGCGGCGACACCACGTTTCACTTCATGAGCGCTTCGCCCGCCGAGGCTCTGGAAGCCGCGCGCCAGGCCGCCGGCGGACTCGACGTGCGCATCGGCGGTGGCCCCACGACGGTCCGCGAGTTCCTCGCCGCCGGCCTCATCGACCACCTGCACGTGGTCCAGGTTCCGATCCTGCTCGGGCGAGGGGCGCATCTCTGGCGCGGCCTCGAAGGGTGGGAGCGCGAGTACGATGCTGTCTCGGAGACCACGCCGAGCTGGGTCACGCACCTCACGTTCACGCGGAAAGAAGCCGCTCGTTAGCTATCGCCTGCGTCCCTGTCTCTCACCGCTCGCGCGCGGGGAGAGACAGGGAGAGACGGGGAACCCAGAGCAGGCCTCGTCAGTAGTTGGAGGGCGGATCGCTTCCCGGGAACGACTCCTCGCCCCATTCGTCGGCCAGAGCGTCGTCATGCTCCCCGCGCAACCGCCGCGCCGCGCTCGATGCGCTCTCAGGCGCCTCGGAACCACCCTCCGCTGCGGCATCGGGATCGGCGGGAATGGCCGGCGTCTCATCGACGGCATCCGCGTCGGCACCGAGCGGTGTAGCGCCGGACGGGACTGCGGCGTCCGCATCGCTGTCCTCGCCGAACACATCCCGGTCCTCCCGGAACGCGCGACTGCGGGCGTAGGCGTGCGCGGCACCGAGCATTTCGGCTTGCGCCAGCGCGCGCTCCCCGAGCTCGTCGAACACCGCGGCGTCGAGGTCGAGGTCGGCGGCGTGCTCGCTGAGCACCTGCCACAGGCCGAGCTTCCCGATCACCGCACTGCGCAGCAGTTCGAGCTCCAAGATGAGGGAGAGCGGCGAGCGCGTGAACGTGCGTCCGTTCAGCTTCAGCCTCCCGACGCGCTCACCCACCCACGACGCGGCCTGACGGTAGAAACGGCGCCGCACCTCGAGGTCGTCGATCAGGTGAGCGAGGAAGGCGCGCTCGAGCCGGAGCTCTTCGGCGAGTTCTGAGAGCCCGGCGTAGACGGGAGTGTCGATGTACGCAGCAGACATGCGCTCCATGCGCTCAGCCCCTGCGGTCGCCCCGGTCAGATGGTCGGAGAGGTAGAGGCCGAACAACTCCCAGTCGAGGTCGCCGGCCTCGTTCGAGACGCCTGCGGAGGGGTCGTCCGCGGTCGCCGACGGCTCGTCGGACGTCGAGGCAGCCTCGGCGCCAGCTCCCACACGTCCGTCGAGTGACGAGAGACGCGCCTCGTCGACATCCCGAGCTCGAAGCGGCAGTGATCCCGTCCCTCGACCGTCGATCATGCCCTCGAGCAGCTCTCGCAGGGCATCCGCAGCCGAGTGCTTCGGCTGCCAGCCGAGCTCGCTCTTGGCGCGACCGTTGTCCATGTGCGGCGCCCCCAGCGCGAGGTCGAACCAGCCCGCGTCGACCGACACGATTCCGGCGCGGTGCGCAGCAGTGACGAACCCGCGCACCACCGCTGTCGGAAGCTCGAAGAAGCGTCCGTGGTCGATGATGTCGGCCAGTTGTTGCGCTCCGAGCACGTCGTCGGCGCAGATGTTGAAGGCCCCAGGAGCGCGCTGCACGATCGCGGCGAGGTACGCGTCCGCCGCGTCATCGGCGTGGATCGCCTGGACGCCGCGCAAGCCCTTCGGCAATGGGAGGGCTGGCGGTTTCGCCCGACCGAGTGCCTGCACC
Organism: Leucobacter alluvii; assembly: GCF_039530485.1. Taxonomy (NCBI): domain Bacteria; kingdom Bacillati; phylum Actinomycetota; class Actinomycetes; order Micrococcales; family Microbacteriaceae; genus Leucobacter; species Leucobacter alluvii. The sequence goes on from NZ_BAAAOP010000003.1 coordinate 8,319, forward strand.
GGGACGGCGCTTCCGAGGAAGTACCTCTGAATGGACGATGCAGCATCGCCCTGGAAGGTGAGCGCCGGTCGCATCCGCGTGATGGTGAGAGCAGGGAACTCGCGGGCGAACTCGTCGAGCACCTCCTCCTGTGCGGCCTTGTCGACGCTGTACTGCGACGACTCGATCCCGCCCCGTTCCCAATCCTCGGTGCGGAGGGACCGTGACGGATCGGCGGCATAGACGCCGACCGACGACGCGACCACGACGTGGCCGACCCCCGCCTCGGCTGCCGCGCGCAGCACGCGGCGGGTCCCCTCGACGTTCACGCGGCGCAGGAGTTCGCGTTCGGCGATGGGTTGGATGAGCCATGCCAGGTGGACGACGGTGTCGACTCCGGAGAACGCCTCCCGGAGGGCTTCGACAGCCGACTCCTCTGACGAGGCCGCAGCGATGTCGATGGAAGACCATTCGCATGACGCATACGGATCCACCGTGAGATCGGGCATGCGACGAGCGATGGCGAGCACCGACCCGACGTCCCGGGAAGCGGCGAGTGCGCGCAGCAGAGCGGTACCCGCGTTGCCCGTGGCTCCGACGACCGCTACGCGGAGCGGCGCGCTCGCGTCGTCCGCGCGGCCGGCATCGGCGGCGCTCGCCTTCGAGGGTCGCGCTCCGTTGACGGGTACTGCAGGAGTGGCCGGCACCGCGTGCGCGGCTCCGGCCGATGCATCTTGAGACTGGGGTCGTTCGGGCATTGCTGTCCTCCTCGAATCGCTCGTGTCTTCAGAATGCCTCGTCGACGCCGCGGTTGACAGGGGGTTGCGTGCTCTCGTCGGAGGCGTCAAGGCCCCTGCGGCGACGATTCTCCCCCCGTAACGTCGGCAATTGCGCCGTAGATCTCATCGGCGCGGAAGGAGCGAAACTCGATGGTTGAATCCGCTATTCAGGGCCGCGTCGACGACCTCGTCGAGCGCATCGCCGAGCGTGCGTCGGATGCAGGTCGGTCTGTCGCAGTCGCCGAGTCGTTGACGGGGGGTCAACTGAGCGCGGCGTTGTCCGCGGCGCCCGACTCCGGCACCTGGTTCCACGGAGGGATCACGGCATACCATCCGGAGGTGAAGTACTCCCTCCTGGGGGCTCCGAGGGGGCCGGTGGTGACGGAACCGACGGCGGTGGCGATGGCGGAATCCGCCGCACGTCTGCTGCTGGCCGATGTCGTGGTCGCAGTGACCGGAGTGGGGGGACCGGAACCCGACGAGGGCAAGCCGGCGGGGACGGTCGTGCTCGCGATCACCGGAGGGGACTCGCCGACGAGCGTCGAGCACCTCTCGTTCTCGGGTGATCCGATCGAGGTGATGCAGAAGACCGTCGAGGCCGCCCTCGAAGCGGTACTCGGACGCCTCGCCCCGACCGACTGAATCCGGGGTCTCGCCCGTCTCGGTGCGTCGGGCACGCGGACCGCACGAGCACCGATCCAGAGCAAGAGCAAGAGCGATGAGCAGAGGAGCACATGATGCGCGCAGTGACGTGGCAGGGCAAGCGGAAGATCTCGGTCGAGCAGGTGCCCGATCCGGTGATCCAGGAACCAGGGGACGCGATCGTTCGAGTGACTTCGACGGCGATCTGCGGTTCGGACCTCCACCTCTACGAACTGTTCGGGCCGTTTCTCGACGCCGGTGACATTCTGGGCCACGAGACGATGGGCGTCGTCGAGGAGGTGGGCCCGGGCGTGACCTCATTGCAGGTGGGGCAACGGGTGGTGATCCCGTTCAACATCTCGTGCGGAGCATGCTGGATGTGCACGCGCGGCCTGCAGTCGCAGTGCGAGCGCACGCAGGTGACCGAGTACGGTTCGGGGGCGGCGCTCTTCGGCTACACGAAACTCTACGGTCAGGTGCCCGGCGGGCAGGCCGAGCTGCTTCGGGTGCCCATCGCGGACTACAACACCATCCCCGTCGGCGAGACCCTCCCGGATGAGCGCTATCTCTTCCTCAGCGACATCCTCCCGACAGCTGCGCAGGGCGTGGCCTACGCAGGAGTCGGGCGCGGAGACACGGCACTGGTGCTCGGACTCGGCCCGGTCGGTCAGTTCGCAGCGCGTCTCGCCGCGCATCGCGGGGCGCGGGTGCTCGCCGTCGACCCGGTGCCGGAACGCCGGGAGATGGCTGCACGCCACGGCATCGCCGTATGCGAGCCCGGTGACGTCGACGAGGCCGCCGTCGACTTCTCCGACGGGCGCGGGCCCGACGCCGTGATCGATGCCGTCGGCATGGAGGCGCACGGGAGCCCAGGCGTGCACGCAGCGCACACGGCCATCGGTGCACTGCCCGACGTGCTCGCGAAGCCGATGATGGAGCACGCCGGCGTCGATCGCACAGCCGCCCTGCTGCAGGGGATCGATCTGGTGCGCCGCGGCGGGACCGTCTCGATCAGCGGAGTCTACGTCGGCAACGCCGACCCGCTGCCCATGAAGACGCTGTTCGACAAGCAGATCACGATCAAGATGGGCCAGTGCAACGTGAAGCGGTGGATCGACGATCTACTGCCCCTCGTCGAACAGCACGACGACCCGCTCGGCACGGCCGATCTCACCACCCATCGGGTTCCGCTCGCGAGTGCCCCGGAGATGTACGAGCTCTTCCAGAAGAAGGAGGACGGGTGCATCAAGGTCGTGCTCGATCCGGCGGCGGACTCCGCCGATACCGGCTCGGCGCCGGGTCGTTAGAGCTTCGCGAACCGCGCGCGGAAGAAGCAGAACACCCCGTATGCCAGGAACCCTGCACCGATGAGCACGATCCAGACGGGCCCGCCCGGCAGGTCGTAGAGCGAGGTGATGGCCGAGTCGAGGGCTCCGGCCGAGCTCGAATCTCCCCGGACGCCGGCGGCGGCCAGGAGCACGGCGACGACGAGCAGGGCTCCGCCCTTCGACACGAACCCCACCGCGCCCAGGGCAGCGATCGCGTGACCGGCGCGGCCGGACGGGAGCTCCATCTGCTTCCGGAAGCTCCGGGACACGCCCATCCAGATCCAGGCGATTCCAACACCGGCCACCCCGAGGCCGACCAGGACGAGCAGGACCGTTCCGCCCGGAAGGGTGAGCAGCCCGCGGCTCGCATCGCGAGTGGTGCGGTCGGGATCGGGGCGTGCGCCGACGGCGATCGCCGTCGCGATCCCGCCCATGACGCAGAACGCGATTCCCTGCCCCCACTCGGCGAGCCGGCGCCCCCAGCGCTGCTTCCGAGAGCTGCGGCTGAGGGCGAAGCCGTCGACGATGTGGAAGATGCCGAGGGCGAAGAGGAGCAGTGCGACCGCCCAGAGGCCCGCGAGGCCGAACGGAGCCTCGGCGATGGATGTGAGAGCTCCCACCTGATCGGCTTCCGCGCGGCCCTGGCGCACGACGAGGGCGATTGCGAGGACCCCGATCAGCCCGTGCACGATGCCGGTCGCCACGTACCCTCCCCGCGCCAGTGCGCGAAAGGTCGTGGTGCTCTCGGTTCTGCGAGCAGCAGATTGCAGTCGGTCGTCCATGGGTCGAGGCTAACGGATCGGAGCGCACGGACCTGCGCTGCGCCGTTCGCCGCGCGTATCGTGGTCTCATGGACCATCGCATACTCGATCGCGTACCCACCGCTGCCGAACACGCTGCCCTCGCAGCTGCGGTCGGATGGCAGTCCCACTTCGATGACGAGGTGCGCGGTGCCTCGCTCGCCGCGTCCCTGGCCGGTGTTGTGTGCGTCGACGAGCACGGGTCGGTGATCGGCATGGCGCGAGCCGTGGGCGACGGACTGCAATACGCGTACGTGCAAGACGTCGTCGTCGATCCGGAGCACGAGGGAGCGGGGATCGCGACCGATCTCGTCTCACGTCTGGTCGAACTGCTGCAGCCGGAGGGTGACATCGAGCTCTTCGTCGGTCTCTTCGCGAGCGATGCCGCGGTCGGCGTGTACGAATCACTCGGATTCACCACCGATGACGCGACCGGCATGCATCGGAAGCTCCGAGGCTCCGGTTCGTGAGGAGCGCAACCCCCTCGTCCGAAATGGAAGCGTTTCCTAGGCTCGACGCATGTCAGTGAACAAGCTCAAGCTCGTAGCCACCGGTGCCATCTCGCTCGCGCTCCTCGGCGGAACCGCCGGGTGCGGCGGAGTCTCCCCGACCGAGGGCTCAGGGGAAGTGCGCGACCAGCACGACGCACCGAACGGACTCGCGGACGAAGTCGAGGAGCAGATCGATGATCGCCTTTCGAACGGCGACCCCGAAGACGTCAGCGCGGACGAGACCGACCTTCTCGAGCAGATCGACGAGTACGAGAACGTCTCGACGGACACCATTCGCGTGCTCGTCGAGGGCGAGCTCAGCGAGGCCCAACGCGACGACCTCGCCTCCGCCGTGTTCGCCGCGACGGAGAACGACGCGCTCGGCACCGTGCTGATCGTGGATGCGACCGGGGATGAGACGGAGCACACGAGCTAACGAACAGGGACCGCGGGTGTCAAGGGGCGTGCGGGTGACTTCTGCGCGACTCTAGGCTGGCGGGATGACGCGTGAACCCGAGGCTGCCTCGCAGCCCCTCGATACGAAGCTGCGCCGCTCGGTCTCCGGCCTGCTCCTCTTCGCCTTCATCCTCGGAGATGTGCTCGGAGCCGGCATCTACGCACTCATGGGGGTGCTGTCTGCAGAGGTCGGCGGCATGCTGTGGGCACCGCTCCTGCTGGCTCTGCTGCTCGCGCTCCTCACGGCGGGCTCGTACGCGGAACTCGTCACGAAGTATCCGAAAGCGGGAGGCGCTGCCGTCTTCGCGGAGCGGGCCTTCCAGAAGCCCGTCATCTCATTCCTCGTCGGGTTCTGCATGCTCGCGGCGGGCGTCACGAGCGCTGCCGGCCTGTCCATCGCCTTCGCAGGGGAGTACCTGCACACGTTCGTGGAACTGCCGACGACGCTCGTCGCGATCCTGTTCCTGGTCGTCGTGGCCCTGCTCAACGCTCGAGGCATTCGCGAATCCCTCGGCGCCAACCTCGTGATGACGGCGATCGAAGTCAGCGGCCTCGTCATCGTCATCGTGGTGGTCGGCCTGCTCGTCGGGAACGGCGGAGGCGATCTCTCGCGAGTGGTCGAAGGGCCGGAGGGCGTCGGCACGGCGGCCGCGGTGCTCGGTGGTGCCATCATCGCGTTCTACTCCTTCGTGGGTTTCGAGACCTCGGCGAACATGATCGAGGAAGTGCGCAACCCGTCTCGCACCTACCCGAGGGCGCTCTTCGCCTCCCTCGCAGTCGCCGGGATCGTCTATGTGCTCGTCGGGCTCGCGAGCGCGATCGCCCTGCCCGCCGATGAACTCGCCGAGTCGAGCGGCCCCCTGCTCGACGTAGTGGAAGCCTCCGGCTCGCACGTGCCGTCGTGGGTGTTCAGCGCGATCGCGCTGATCGCCGTAGCGAATGGTGCATTGCTGACGATGATCATGACGAGCCGACTCGCCTTCGGGATGGCCGAGCAGGGGCTGCTCCCCGCCCAGCTGGGGCGGGTGCTGCCGAAGCGGAAGACGCCGTGGGTGGCGATCATGGCGACCACCCTCGTCGCGGCGCTGCTCACGCTGGTCGGTGACCTCGCCACGCTTGCGGAGACGGTCGTGCTGCTGCTGCTCTTCGTGTTCTTGAGCGCCAACGTGTCAGTGCTCGTCCTGCGCCGCGACCGCGTCGAGCATCAGCATTTCCGAGTGTGGACCTTCGTGCCCGTGCTCGGCATCGCCTCGTGCATCATGCTGATGACGCAGCAGAGCGGAACGGTCTGGCTCTTCGGGGCCGCCCTCGTCGGGGTCGGTGTTGTACTGCACCTGCTCGCACGCTGGAATGCACGTCGGAACGCGAGTCGGAGCGACGAAACTCCTGAGGTCAAGGCATGATGGGGTGACCGCGAACGCCGATGGAGGGGGCCGAAGATGACGTCGACGAAGAGCGCGGCTCGCGCCCCAGTCGTATCGGTGGGCCGCAGATTCGCCGTATGCGCCGCCTCCGCGGCAGTGCTGATCGCCGCCGCTGTGATCGGACAACTGGTGTTCAGTCTGAGTTTCGAACCCGATGAGCCGCTGTTCTTCTTCACGAACTTCTTCAGTTTCTTCACGATCCTGTCGAATGTGCTCGCGGTCATCGTTCTGACGGCGTCGGCCGTTGTCATATCCCTCGGGAAACGTCCGCCGCTCTGGTTCTGGGCGGTGTTCACGGCGATGTCCACCTACATGGTGACGACGGGGATCGTGTACAACGCCTTGTTGCGGGGCGTGTCGCTCGACCAGGAGTCGACTCTCGGATGGTCGAACGAGGTGCTGCACCTCATCGGGCCGTTCCTCGTTGCAGCGCTGTGGTGGTTCGCGCCAGCGCGCGCGGGGCTCTCTTGGAGGCATCTGCGCCTCGCGGCCGTATTCCCCCTTGCGTGGGGGGTCTACACGGTGCTGCGCGGCGCCGTCGTCGGCTGGTATCCCTACCCATTCATGAATCCCGCTCAACCCGGTGGGTACGGCGCCGTACTCGGTTACATGGCTGTCATCGCCGCGGTCATCATCGGCGTCGACGCGCTGCTCGTCGGGCTGAGCCGCAGGACGCGCGAGCGCGCCTGAAGCTCAGCCCGACGACGGAGCAGTTACTCCTTCCTCAGGACATCCTGAGCCCGGCCGGCGATCTTCTCGGCCAGGTTCGGCACGTCGGTCGTGCCGTAGAAGCGCGCGTCCGGGTGCGTGGGCGGCGGCATCGGCACTCCGGCCTCCGGGGCCTCGTGGTAGCTGAACTCGCCGAGTCCATCGGGAGTCGGTCCCGATGCCCAGCTGCCCTCGCTCGCGGCCGCTCCGTTGGAGAAGTTGATGTACTGGTACGACACGTCGCGCTCCTCCTTGCTGATCGGGAAGTTGCTCGGAACCGGAAGCGATTCGACGCCCTCTTCCTGCAGTTCCGCGGCTGCCGCGAGCCACTGATTCTGGTGCATGGTGTCGCGGGCGAGCAGGAAGCCGAGCAAATCGCGCACTCCGTGGTCGTCGGTCATGTGATAGAGCCGAGCGACCTGCACGCGCCCCTGCATCTCGGCGTTCGCATTGGCCTGGAAATCGGCGAGCAGGTTGCCGCTGCTCGTGATGAAACTGCCCTGCCACGGATTCCCGTTGCTGTCGACCGGGCGCGCGCCTGCGCCGGCGACGATGCCCTGCTGCACGTCGGTGCCGCCGATGATCGCGGCTACGGTCGGATCGCTCTGCACCGCCTCATCCGTGATGCCGAGCGGCGACTTCTCGAGGAGCTGCGCGATCATCACGGCGAGCATCTCGACGTGTCCCATCTCTTCCGCGCCGATGCCGAAGACCAGGTCGCGGTACTTCCCCGGGATGTGCATGTTCCATGCCTGGAATTGATACTGCAGAGCGACCGTGATCTCGCCGTACTGCCCGCCGAGCACCTCCTGCAGCTTGCGTGCGTACACCGCGTCCGGCTTGTCCGGGCTGGCCTTGTGCTGGAGTTCCTGCCGGTGAAAATACATCGTCCGTTTCCTCTCCGTCGCCGGTCGGAGGGCCGCGGTTCGACATCTGCTGCGACCGACGATGCCACCCAGCCCACACCGGATGCGGCGTGATCACGTCGGGGTTGCAATCAGGAGAAGCGTGACGTAAACGCGGGAGCTCAGGGCGAGACATCGAAGGTATGCAGCCGGAGATCGTCGCTCAGGCGCGCACTCGCCAGGTGGCCGCGGACGCTCGTCCCTTGTTCGTCGAGCGGTGGGCTGAAGACTGCGGCGCCGAGGGCGCCGGGAGCCGAGAGGACGATGGCGCCCGAGACGCTCGACTTCGCCGGAACACCCACTTCGCGCATCCAGCGCCCGGAACCGTCGTACACGCCGCACGTCGCCATGACGGAGATGACGTCGCGCGCGACCTCTCGGGAGATGACGCGTTCGCCGGTGCACGGATTGACGCCTCCCGCCGCGAGCGTCGCTCCCATGACCGCGAGGGCTTCTGCGTCGACGAGCGTGGCGCACGCGCGGGCGTACACGGTGATCGCATCGTCCGCTTCGACACGCAGCGTCCCCTCCGAGCGCATGAGATGCGCCAGGGCGAGATTGCGGTCCCCGAGTCGCTGCTCCGCCTCGGCGATCTCCTCGTCGACGCGCAGCGACCGCCCCGCGAAGGCCGAGAGCCCCGCGGCAATGCGCTCGGCGCGGGCAGCGGCACCGTCGCCGTCGACGATCGAGCTCGTGAGGAGCGCGCCGGCGTTCACCATCGGATTCGGCGGCCGGCCCGTGCCGCTCTCGAGTTTGATCGCATCGAAGGCCTCACCCGTCGGCTCGATGCCCACCCGCTCAAGGGCGGCGCGATTCGTGTCGTGCAGCGCCAGCGCGAACACGAACGGTTTCACCGCCGACTGGATGCTGAACACCACGTCGGACTGCGCGCTCGAGCGAAGGTCGCCGTCCAGGGTGACCAGGGCGGCGCCGCAGAGCCCGGGGTCGGCTTCGGCGAGCTGGGGGATGCTCTCGGTCACGGCACCGCCCCGATGGGGAAGCATCTGCTCGCGCAGTGCGTCGAGGTCGTAGCTGCGGGCGTCCGGGGCTCGGTTCATTCCTCTAGCTTGCGGGAGAGCCGGGCTCCGGAGGCTCGATCGTGCGGCGCGGCGTTGAAGCCGGTCATGGCGCCGGCGCCTGCATGCAGAAGCGTCGCTCCTCCCAGGAGAATCAGGAGGAGCGACGCTCCGGTGATGTGCGACTGCGTCAGAGCAGATCAGGATTCTTCTTGACGAACTTCTCCGCTTCTTCCTCCGTGATCGCGATGAGACCGCGCGGTGTATGCGCGAGCGAGTTGAGCGCCCGCACCCACGCTTTGCTGAGTTCCGGCTCGCGGCTCCCTGAGAAATGGAAACCGATCGAGACGTACGGCGACAACCAGACCGACAAGCGCCCATCGCCCTGGTCGTGCGGCTTGTGCCAGCTGAGGAAGAAGCACTCCTGCTTCTTCAGTTTCTGCCCGATGACGAACTGCAGGTGGGCCAGCAGTCGATCCTCGAACTCGTATTCCCGTTCCCCGTGTTTCAAATACCCCATGATCAGCAGTTTGCCAGTGGAAACAATTCACGGCAGGGCTGTCTTTGCGGCGTTGAATGTGGTACCCTGGTTCGGTCGATCCGACTACTTCACGGGTTCTGCGCGGAGGTTTCCGGGATAGCTGTTTCCGGTGGCTTCGGCGACGGCCAGTGTGCCGTCCTCTTTCGTCACGATCAACCCAGTCGTCGAACTCGCCGATTCCCCGAGTCGCTGCAACCACTCTTTATTGATCTCCGGTACACGGCTCCCCAGGAACTTGAACGTGAGCGTCGTCTGGGGCGAGACCCAGATCGCCGTGCGACCGTCGCCCACGCTCATGCTGTCCTTCCACGACATCAAGAACGCCTCGTCGCGCATCAGCTTCTGCACGATGATGATCTGGAGGTGCGCGAGCAGTCGGTCCTCGAAGTGGGTGGTGAGGCCGTCGTATCGAATGAATCCCATGAGCTTCTGATCCTTTCATCCCGCGACATTCGAGTGGTCGCGGGGAAGCTCGTCAAGTGTCTCAGGAAATCTGGTGCACGAAGAGCCGCGGAAGAGACGATTACCGCTTCTCGTCCGACGACGCGCGCGTCTGGGATCGCTCGAGTGCTCCACCGGTTCGATGAGGCGGCGGCAGGGCGAGCTCGTCGAGATGATGCGTGACCGTGTCGAGGGCATGCTGCGGCGCTTCCGCATCTCCGTCCCAGAGCCCGAGCATTGCGACTCCGTCGAGGAGTGCCCGCAATCGCCGCGCTTCGAACGCGGCGTCGCGATGAGCGTGGAACAAGCGCGCACCGACGAGGATCCCGATGGCGGCGACGCACGCGCGGTCGACCGCGGCGCTGAGCCGTTGCGCCGCGGGACGCAGCGCCTGGTCGGTGAGCGCGAGCACGCCGAGTTGCACCTGCGCGACGAACTCGAGGCGGCGCACTCCGTCCAGGGGGAGGAGTTGCGCGAGCAGCGCCTCCGCGAGCTCACGGCCCGAGAGGTCGAGGGCGGCGATTCTGGCCGTCGCGCGCTCCTCGATCAGTTCGAAGCAGTACTCGCGGAGGTCTTGTTGCGTCGGGAAGATCCTGCGCAGCGACGCGGGTGCGAGTCCGGTTTCGGCGGCGACTCCTCGTACTGAGAGGCTCGCGAGACCGTCGCGCTCGAGGATTCGCAGTGCAGCTCCGGCGATCTCCGCGGTACGCGCCTCAGTGTCGATTCTGCGGGGCATGGGTGTCAGCGTAGTGCGGAGGCAGCGTTGCGGGCGCTTTCGGCCAGAACGTGTAGCTCACCGCCCACACGAGATCGATCGCGAAGATGATGCCGAGGATGCTGAAATACCCGGAGAGCGCCTCGGTGCGTCGAGGGTCGTCGACGAGCGCGATGATCGCTCCGAGGATCACGGCGGCGACGGTCACGGCTGCGGCGGTCGTCAGCACGTCTCTCCAGCATTTGAGCGTGTAACGCAGCCCGGTCAGCTTCTCGGGGGGCGGGCCGTCGGCGAACCGGTGCTTGAATCGCGCGTCGGCCCAGGCGACCATGCGCTTGCCGTAAGCGACCGAGATGCCGATGTAGATCGCTGCGAGCCCGTGCTGCCACGAGGCGGTGCCCCCGCCGAGGAGGTCGAAAGTGACCAGGGCGAGCAGGATCACGTCGATGACAGGAGCGACGATCAGCAACGCCGTACCGAGCCCCGGGCGGCGGAAGAGATAGCGTGCCGAGAGACCGGCGATGATCGCCAGCCAGAAAGCGACCTCGCAGATCACGATCGCGGTCAGGATCATTCGTCTCCTCCATCTGTAGCGCTGTTCTTTGTTTGAGTACAACTGTACTCAAACAAAGGCCATCGCGTCGGGCCCTATCGCAGGTGCTGAGAAACGGTCTGCGCGGCAGGCGCAGCATGCACAGGGGAAGGCGCTCGAGGAGACCATTGCGAGGCGCTTCTCCGGCAGCTACGAATGAGCGCATGAACGACATGCACCTGCTCACATTGGCGAGCCTCACCGACCTCGTGCGTTCGCACCCGGGCCTGCACGTGCGCTACTCGGAAGGACCGGAGCACGACGCAGCGCAGCGCAGCATCGACACCGAGAGCGGGCTCGAACTCCCCGGCCTCTCAGTGAACCCGCTCGATGCCGAGCAGTGGTGGACCCGGCCCCTGGAGGACTGGCTGTCGAGGCAGCTCTGTCAGTACAGCCACCTCGCCGAGAAGAACCCCGACCGCTACGCCTGGATTCTGCGCGGAACCCTCGTAGGGCGAGGCCCTGACTGCGAGCCGTTGATCCGCGACGTTCACGCGGTCGCCACCCTCGACGACGAGCTCATCAGAGAAGCTCACGCCCACTACCGCACCCGTTTCGATGCGGGGCACGGTCCGGCGTGAGGGCCTCGCACTGGCCCGGCATCGGCGGCGTCTGCGCACCATCGCTTCGATGATCTGAGAGAATCGATGCATGTCGTCGACTCGCTCCCGCATCGCCGCGCGCGGCGTCGCAGCGGCGGCGGTGTCGACCTTCGTCGCCCTGCTCTCCCACGTCGTCGGCGGTGGTGCCGTGCCTGGCGCGATGGGAATCCTCGCGCCGCTCGTGCTCTCCACGTTGGTCTGCGTCGCACTCGCGGGGCGCACGCTCTCCCTCCCTCGTCTCTCGCTTTCAGTCGCCGCGAGCCAATTCCTGTTCCACGCACTGTTCGTGCTGGGAGCATCGCGGACGAGTGAGACGACGACGAATGCACTGCCGCATCACGCCCACGGCTTGACGGGCTCCGCCGCTGCACCCGTGATGCCCAGCGCTCATCTGGCGCACGCGGGCACGAGCATGTGGATCGCGCACGTGTGCGCTGGAGCGCTCACGGTGGCAGCGTTGTACTGCGCGGAGTCGGTGCTCGCGTCGATGGCGGTGCTCACCCGTCTGATCGTGTCGCGACTGCTTCCCGTTGCTCCCGCCACCGGCAGCCGAATCTCCGCAGCTCCGTCGCCCGCCGTCGTTCCGGACATCGCGTCGACGCTGCTTCCGCTCGGCGTGTATCCCTCGGTGACCGCCCGTCGTGGCCCACCCGTTCCCGTGCTGTTCCGCTGATCCACTCCGCCGACGCTCCGCCGCTGTGCTTCGCGCGCCTCATCGCTGCGCTGGGAGACCGCAGCCGCAGCGAATCGGGGAGTACCGTGCACCCGGAATCGTCGCGCCCGCCGCTGTGACGGCTCGCCCTCGAACGAACCGGTGCACGCGTTCCTGAATGCGCTGCTGTCTCGACCGCACCATCGTGCGGTCGAGAACGGTGCCGCCTTCTTCGATGACCCCTGCCATCACCCGATGAGGCTCAGCCATGACCCCTACACCGTCCACTCGCCTGCCGACCACCCCGGCCCGTTCACCCCGCCGAATGCTCACGCGCCTCACGACGCTGGCGTTCGCAGCGCTGGTGATGATGCTGGGGAGTGCGAACCCCGCGTTCGCGCACGACCAATTGCTCTCCAGCGAGCCCGCCCAAGCAGCCGTGCTCGCTTCGTCCCCCGCGCAGGTCGCGCTCGAGTTCTCGGACAACCTTCTGACCGTCGGCGCCGTCATTCTGGTCGTCGATCAGGGCGGCAAGGATTGGGCGGGCGGTGCGCCGACGTTGGATGGGCCCATGGTGAGCGTGCCGATCGACGGCTCGCTCCCCGACGGCTCGTACGAAGCGCGCTGGCGAGTGGTGTCTTCCGACGGGCACCCGATCAGCGGCATCGTTCCGTTCACCGTCGGCGATGCGAAGACGGCGGAACAGACGCAGCCGGAAGAGCTTGACTCGCTCGATGCGCGCGAACCTGCGCTTCCAGCCGGCTCGGATGCGTCGGCTTCGACGAGTCTTCCGAGCGAGGCATCCGAACGATCGGACTTCGGGCGGACCATCGCAATCGGAGCGGCGGGAGCCGCAATCGCGCTGCTCGTCTTCATCGTCTGGTCACTCAGGAAACGCGGCAAGAACACTCCGTCGGATCCGTCCTCGCGACGATCCGAATCTGCAGAAACACATGAAGCACTGTGAAAGGCACTCGTATGTATACACGCACCACTCAGAACTCTCTTCTCGCACTCACTGCCGTCGCGCTCGTCGCGCTCACGAGGTGCAGTACCGCCGCATCCAACGCTCCAGAGACCTCGGCTCCTGCGGCCGGCGAGGCCGTCGTCATGGAGGACGGCTGGGTCAAAGCCGCCGACAGCGGCATGTCGGCCGCGTTCGGCGAGCTGGAGAACACCGGCTCCGATGACGTCACCATCGTTTCGGCGAGCACGGAAGCCTCGAGCGCTCTCGAACTGCACGAAACCATCGAGAACGAGGCCGGAGAGATGATCATGCGCGAGAAGACTGACGGCTTCACCATCGAAGCGGGTGACAGCCTGTCGCTCGAACCCGGCGGCAACCATCTGATGCTCATGGATCTCACCGACCCCATCGCGGCTGGAGACGAGATCACGTTCACGCTCACCTTCTCCGACGAGTCGACGTACGAGTTCACCGTTCCGGCGAAGGACTACGCGGGCGCCAACGAGAACTACGAGGGCGACGATGCGGGCGAGCACGACATGGAGATGAGCGGGGACATGGAGATGGGCGGACACTCGGAATGACCTCGGACCGTACCCCCGACACCGGGCGGACGGGCGTCAGCCGGCGGGGGCTCCTCTTCGGAGGAGCCGTCGCCGGCCTCGGCGCGGCCGCCGCCGTCGGCGCCGACGCACTGCTCATCCGGGCGAGGCCCGGCCGCGCGCCCGGGGTCGCGAGCGATACTGCGGCGTCGATCCACGGAGGCCACACAGTCGATTTCCATGGCGCTCACCAAGCAGGGATCACGACGACGCCTCAAGCGCACGCCACCTTCGTGGCGCTCGACCTGCACGACGGGACCGACCGGGATGCACTGCGACGGATGATGCAGATTCTCACCGAGGACGCGGCCAGGCTCACCCAGGGTGAGCCTGCTCTCGCTGACTCCGAACCGGAGCTCGGTGCAGTGCCGGCACGGCTCACGGTCACCTTCGGATTCGGGCCGGCGCTCGTCGCACGCGCAGCGGGACCGTCCGCGATTCCCGAGTGGCTCCGCCCCCTGCCGGCATTCACCATTGACCGTCTCGAACCGGGTTGGAGTGACGGGGACCTCCTCCTGCAGATCGCTTCCGACGATGCATTCACCGTCGCCCACGCAACGCGCATGCTCCTGAAAGACGCGCGGAGCTTCGCGTCAGTGCGGTGGACGCAAGTCGGCTTCCGTCGAGCGTTCGGTGCCGAGAAGCCGGGTACCACGATGCGGAACCTCTTCGGCCAGGTCGACGGCACCGCCAACCCTTCGCCCGAAGATCAAGACTTCGACCGTCTCGTATGGGCGACCGACGGATGGTTGGCGGGCGGTACCGGATTCGTGCTGCGGCGCACGCACATGGATCTCGACAAGTGGGATCGTCTCGATCGGAGCGGGCGAGAGCAATCGATGGGTCGCACGCTCGCGAACGGAGCGCCACTGACGGGCGTGCACGAACACGATGAGCCCGATTTCGACGCGAAGACGAACGTCGGGTTCCCCGTGATCCCGGAGTTCTCGCACATCCGACGAGCGCGCTCGGAGAACGCGGATGAACGGATCTTTCGTCGCGCCTACAACTACGATCATGCTCCATCCGGCGGCGAGATATCGGACAGCGGGTTGCTCTTCGTCTCGTTCCAAGCCGACGTGACCAAGCAGTTCGTGCCCATTCAGCGTCGTCTCGACGAACTCGACCTGTTGAACGAATGGACCACCCCAGTGGGTTCAGCCGTGTTCGCGATTCCTCCAGGGTGCAGCGGAGGAGGATATATCGGTGAGACGCTCCTCGGGTGAGGGGAGCCTGGACGCGTTGCAAGTTCGTTCGGGCCGGAGCCCGCGGCGTAGGTATACGTCGGGTGTCATCACAGCTGTAACGGTCCCCGGAGCGCGGCTTGTCGTAGCGCGCTCATGCAGCGGGGGTGTCGGAGCCGCGATGCAGCTCCTGGGCGAGCATGACGATGATGCCGCTCGGGCCCCGCACGTATGCCAACTTGTAGATATCGGCGTAGTTCGCGACACCTCTGAGCGGATAGCAGTCATGCGTCGCCGCGATGGCCAGGGCTTCATCGATGTCATCGACGGCGAAGGCGACGCGATGCATCCCGACCTCATTCGGCAGCGTCGGCTCTGTCTCGATCGCCTGCGGGTGCAGATACTCGAAGAGTTCGAGTTGCCCGTGGCCGTCGGGCACGTCGAGGACCGCGATGCGTGCGCGGTTCCCGTCGAGGCCGACGGCAGTGTCGGCCCAGTCTCCGCTGATCGTGTCGCGACCGGCGAGCACGAGGCCGAGGTCCGTGAAGAACGAGATCGCCTCCTCGATGTCACGCACCGCGATCCCGATGTTCGCCAGTGTGATCGCCATGAACCGCAGTCTACGGAGAAGGATCGCAGGCGGAAAGCATGTCCTCCGAATTGAAGCCGCTGTGCGTCTGTACGTGAGCGAACCGAGCGGGCATGATGGGAAAACACCCATGGCGCTTGCCGCGGGCTCACGAAGGAGGACTCATGGGCATCGAAGATCTCACCGCGAAGGCAAAGGAATTCCTCGGTGACAGCCGCGTTTCGGAGGCGCTGCAGAGCGAGCAGGCCGAGAACGCGAGCGATAAGTTGCTCGAAAGCGTTGCCGATGCAGCGAACAAGGTCACGGGAGGCAAGTTCGAAGACCAGATCGAGAGCGCTCGCGAGTCGGCGGACAAAGCAATCGGCAACGAGTAGCGGCTCTTTCAGGCGGTCCGCTCTGCGAACCGGGCGGACCCCTGAACTGAGACGTGCCTCGCCTGCCTCGACGCGTTCGTCAGTCGTGCGAGGTGTCGGGGCTGGGTGAGAAGACATCCTCAATCGCGCACTCGAATGTCTCTGCGATTCGAAAGGCGAGAGGAAGGGACGGGTCGAAGCGCCCCTTCTCGATCGAAATCACGGTCTGCCGCGACACCCCCAAGGCTTCGGCGAGGGTGTGCTGCGACCAGCCGCGATCAGAGCGGAGTGCTGACAGCCGGTTCTTCATGCGCGTCCGCGACTCCGGGCGACGGTGTAGCGGATACTCGTGCTGAGGAAGGCGAGGATCAGCACGCCGGTGAGTGCCGGTACACCGTCGATGTGCGTTCCGGTGATCGCAAGGAACGTCAGTGCGAGTCCAGTGATGGCAATGGTGTCGTGGAATGCGCCGCGCGCTGCCTCGTCGTACCACTGCGACTCCACGGACTCCTCTGGCCGCTCCAGTGCCCCCGAGAGGGTGGTGCGATCAATGATGAGCGCCCACACGAGCAGAACGTTCGGTACGAGCACGCACGCCGAGAAGATGGTCGCGAGAAGCGGCGCGGGCAGAGGGCCGCCCACGAAGCGTGCGAAGAGAAGCGCTTCGGCGACCGCCATGACGAGCCCGATCGGGGTGGCGACTGCGAGCGCCGGCAGGCGACGCGAGCCGAACCTCGTTCTGCCCCATGCGGTGCGGCGGGTGGTTGAGGACGTGCTCTCGCTCATGGGGCTCCTTCGTGGCGCGTGACCTGATGTAAAGTAAGTTTTACAGGTAAAGCTCACTTGACACAAGTGGAGTGCCTACGCGGGCGCCGTCGAACTGACACGCTCTGAGCGCTGTACCGGCGGGGGTCAGTAACCCCGCACAGAGACAGAGAACTTCCAATCGATGACTCCGCGATCCGTCATGATGAAGCACTGACTCGCGCGGGTCCACGAGGAGTTCATCGTGACGCGCTTCGTGTCGCACGCCGCCTTCGAGGTGAAGTTCGTCGGGTACAGGTACGAGTACCCCGCTGCCTGTGCGGGTGTGGCGGCGGCGGACAGGCCTCCGGCCGCGAGTGCGATTGTGGCCGCAACACCGGCCAGAGTCTTCCGAGGCTTCGTAGTCATGTGATCCAGCTCCTTCGCTCGAGTACGGTGGACAGCCAGTGTATGCGGGTCGATCGCATTGGCACCAGCGCGCGAGTGCGGAACCGGGGCGCAGCGGGGGACGACGGCTGCGACTCAGTGGCGCTGCGACTCGGGCTGATGCTCGAGGGCGAGCGCGGGGTTCCCGTAGATCGACTGCACCTCGGAGATCACGACGCGGTACTCGCCGAGCCACTCGCCGTAGCGCTGCTTCGCGAGGCGGTGCGTGTCCATGCCCATGAGCTGCTTGAGCGCATCCATGTCCGTCCAGTAATAGACCTCTGCGTGCAGTCCGGTGTCCTCGTTGTGCCAGGTCTCCTCTCCGAGAAATCCGGGGATCTCGCGGGCCCGGGAGGCGATCTCGCTGTCGATGCGGTGGAATTCATCGGTCAGGTTGGTCGTCTCGAAGATGAAGGTGGAACTGTATTTCGGCGTGACGGTCATGGTGTCTCCTGAGCGGTCGTCGGGGAATGATGGGTCGCAACCGGTGCGGTGTCTCGTCGGCCGTTCCGCTGCGATGCGGCGCCCGCGATGATGACGATCGCGATGCCGACCAGCTGCATGGGCGTCGGTGATTGCGCCAGGACGAGGAGGCCGATGAGAATGCCGAACGCGGGCTCGATGGAGAGCAGCGTGCCGAATGCGGTGTGGGTCATGCGTTTGAGGGCGAGCATTTCGAGACCGAATGCGATGACCGGTGTGATGAGCGCGATCCCGGCCGCTGCTGCCAGCACCCACCAGGAGAACTCGCCACCGACCACCTGCGGGAGACCGATCGGCAGTGTCGCGAGTGCCGCGATCGGAATGGTGAGCGACAGCCCGGAGATTCCGGAGAAACGGTCCCCGACGTGCTGAGTGAGCACGTTGTACAGTGCCCAGCATGCTCCGGCTGCCGCGGCGAAACCGACACCGGCGAGGTCGATGCTTCCGTGCCAGGGCTCAGTCAGCAGCACCACGCCGATGAGCGCCAGGAGTGGCCAGGCGAGGGCCTTGCGCTGCGTGCTCATGACGCCGGCGACAGTAAGCGGTCCGAGGAACTCGATGGCGACGGCGGTGCCGAGGGGAATGCGGTCGACGGCGGCGAGGAAGAACGCAGTCATGAACCCGGTCACCACACCGAGGGCGACGAGGGCGGGAAGATCGCGGGCGCGGAGCGAGCGGATCGCCGGGCGGGCGATCATCCAGAGGAATGCCGCACCGAAACACATGCGGAGCCACGCGGTGCCGGCCGGGCCGACCTGATCGATCACCGGCACGGACAGAGCATTCGACAGCTGCACGGCCAGCATGGCTGCGACGGCCATCGACCACGCCGGAATGCCCTTGGGTGTGCGGAGCGCATTCATGCAGCCACCAGCCGTTTCGAGACCTGCACGTTCCCCGTACCGCTCGACAGGGCCTCGACGAGGGCGTCGCCGGCGGCATGCAGCGCCTCGTCGGAGACGGGCGCGAGGGCGTCGAGGATGAAGAGTGCCGTGCGGGTGTCGGTGGAGAGGCTCGTGCGTCGGCCCTGTCGCCAGTTCCAGCGACGGCAGGTCACACCAGCGGTGTCGCACCACACGACCTCGCCCGGTTCCGGGTGCTCGAGGATCGTCTCGCCATTCACGACGGTGTCGAACGTTTCCGTGCCCGCGGCGCGCATCAGCCTCGCCGGTCCCTGGTAACGGTTGAGATCCTCTCCGCCGAGCGGAATCTGATGCAAGACCGAGATCGCGTTGGAGATGTCGGTGAGTGCATTCACGCGAGGCAGGGCGAGCTCGGCGCGGCGTGTGAGTGCCTCGAGGCTGTTTCTGGTGCGCTGCGGTTTCGCACCGAAGGCGCGGTACGCGTCTCTCCAGGACGCGACGTGCGGCAGCTCATCTGCCGAGCGTTCTGCGAGCAGATCCCGCGCACGCATCTCGGCCGCAGACACGAGTGCGTCGACGGCATCAGCGTTGTGGTCGAACGCGTCTACGGCACTGCCATCGACCACGAGCAGCAGTGCACGGTAGTCGGGCCGCAGGAGAAGCACGTCGGGATCGACGGAGCACGCGTCCAGGAATGCGGCGGCGTTCATCGTCTCAGTCATGAGCGGACTCCTCTCGGTGTGCGGATCCGACACCTGGTTCGAATACCGTGAGCGAGAACCGGGTGGTAGCGCTCGTCGAATTCACGTAGGCGTGGACCACGTCACCTCGGAAGGTCAGAGCATCCCCGGTCGCCAGGTCGTACGTGATCCCGTCCGCTTCGACGGCGAGTGCACCTTCTTGCACGTGCAGCAACTCGCGGGTTCCCGCCGTGTGGGCTTCGCTGTCGTGGCGCTCATGCGGCGCCAGCGTCCAATCCCAGAGTTCGATGACGTCCGGCGGCTCCGTGCCGGCGACGAGCACCGCCCGTCCGCCGGATTCGCCGTTCCACAGCACCGCGCCCTGGCCGTTGCGCGTGTGTCTCGCCGTGCGCGGAGACGGGGGTTCGACGAGGTCTGGCAGACCAACGCCGAGCGCGTCCGACAAGCGCAACAGTGTGCCGATACTGGGGTTCACCGCACCCTGTTCGACGTTCACGAGCATACGACGGCTCACTCCGGCGAACTCGGCGAGTTGATCGAGCGTCCAACTCCGACCGTTTCGCTCCTGCTTGACGCGCGCACCGATCACCCGCGCCAAGGACTCTGCAGTCACATCCATACAGTGCATCTTAGTGCCCTAGTCGGGCAAAGATGCGACCTGGGCCCATCAGTGTCCCGGATCAGTCGACCTCGGCGTATCGGACGCATCGACTCGGCCGAACCGGCGCGCGGCGCAACGAGTTGAGACCGCGGGATGAATCTGAATATGGTCGGGTATGCGCAGATTTCTGAGCCTGGCGGCGGTCGCCTGCCTGGCACTCCTCACGGGCTGTTCATCCACGGTTCCCGCCGATCCGGAGGGGACGCTCGAGCGCGCCACCAACGGAACGCTCCGCATCGGCGTCTCCGACAGTCCGCCCTGGGTCGAGACGTTCGACGATGCGAGCCCGGCCGGCACCGAACCGGAACTCGTGCAGAAGTTCGCCGAGCGCATCGATGCCGATATCGAATGGACGGAGAATGGCGAGGAGCAGCTGTTCAAGGCCCTCGAACGCGGCGAACTCGATATCGTCATCGGTGGACTGACCGACGAGACTCCGTGGATCGATTACGGGGCTCTGACGGTTCCCTATGCTGAGCAAGAGCGCGACGGAACCGCTGAGAAGCACGTGATGGCCGTTCGCATGGGAGAGAACGCGCTGCTCGTGGCCCTCGAAGAGTTCCTGCTGGCCGAGGGGGCGACACCGTGACGACGCACTTCGGGCGCACCGAACTTCCTCCGGCGCAGGAGGCCGCACTTCGTCGTGCGATCCGCTTCGAGTGGTACACGCTCGCATTCCTCGCGGTCGCGATCACCCTCGTGTTCCTCGTCATGGGGAGCTCGCAGGCGATGAAGGCGGCCTGGATCGAGGATCTCCTATCACTGGCACCACCGATCGCGTTTCTGCTCGCAGTGCGCATCGTGAACAAGCGCCCGACGGAGAAGTATCCCTACGGTTTCCACCGCAGCGTCGGCGTCGCGCATCTCGTCGCCGGCGTCGCGTTGTTCGCGATGGGAGCCTTTCTCATCGTCGACTCGCTGACCGGCCTGGTCAGCGGGGAGCAGCCTCCCATCGGCACGATCGTGCTGTTCGGTCAGCCGATCTGGCTCGGATGGCTCATGATGGCCGTGATGGCGCTCACCATTCCGCTCCCGATCTACTTCGGCCGCGTGAAAATGAAGCTCGCCCGAGAGCTGCACGACAAAGTGCTCTACGCCGATGCCGACATGAACAAGGCGGATTGGATGACCGCTGCGGGGTCCATCGTGGGGGTCGCCGGCATCGGGATCGGTCTGTGGTGGGCGGACGCGGCGGCCGCGCTCTTCATCGCCGGCAGCATTCTCTGGGACGGCATGAAGAACCTGCGGGCCGCGATCACCGACTTGATGGACACGCGGGCGACCACCTTCGACGACGACGAGCCGCATCCGGTCGCCCAGAAAGTCGACGCGTACCTGCGAGGCCTTCCGTGGACGAGCGAGGTGGGATCCCGAGTGCGCGATCAGGGACATGTGTTCCACGTCGAAGCATTCATCGTGCCCCAGCCGGACGAGTCGCCCACGCTGCGCCAGCTGATGGCGGCGCGGGACAGGTGCATCGACATCGACTGGAAGGTGCAAGACATCGTGCTCGTTCCCATCGACG
The DNA here is from genome assembly GCF_039530485.1 of Leucobacter alluvii. Lineage (NCBI taxonomy): Bacteria > Bacillati > Actinomycetota > Actinomycetes > Micrococcales > Microbacteriaceae > Leucobacter > Leucobacter alluvii. The sequence goes on from NZ_BAAAOP010000003.1 coordinate 29,509, forward strand.
AGCTCCCCGAAGAAGTCGGCGGTTCGCGCGACGTGCGCCAATCCGAGCGCAACGTGAGCGCGCGTCGAGGGCCGGGTGAGCACCTCGGCATCACCATCGCAGACTGAAGAAGCCGTACGCTGGGCCCATGGCCTTCAGTATCCGCTTCGCGCATGCTCCGGATCTGTCTGAGATCGAGAAGGTCGAGAACGCGGCGGATCAGCTCCTCATCGATCTGCTGCGACCCGAACGCTGGGAACCGGCGCCAACGGGGGAGAGCCGGATTCGCGAGCCGGGGTACATGCTGGTGGCCGAAACCGGACACGCAGCGGTCGCCGGGTTCGTGCACGTGCTGGAGACCGAGGACGGCTGCCATCTGGAGCAGCTCTCAGTCGCTCCTGCGCACACGAGGCAGGGCATCGGGCGTGCGCTCGTCACCGCCGCGATGCGCGAGGCGGCCGAACGGGGCTACCCCACGATGTCGCTGCGCACGTACGCCGACGTACCCTGGAACGCGCCGTTCTACCAAACGATGGGATTCGCCGAGCGGGATCCCGCGACACCGTTCCAGCGGGCACTTGTCGCCGTCGAAGAGTCGCTCGACCTCGACCGCTACGGTCGGCGGGTGCTCATGATCGCGGTGCCCTCCGAAGACTCGGAGGGCACCGCGCATCGAACTTAGACGGCCGTGTATCCGCCGTCGATGAGGTAGTAGGCCCCGGTGACGAACGAGGCGTCGTCTGAGAGCAGGAACCGCACGACCTTCGCGATCTCCTCGGAGCGACCGAGGCGTCCGAGGGGGTGCTTGGCGATGAGGCCGTCCTTCACCTCGGACGGGGCTCCGGCGAGGAGCGGCGTGTCGATGTAGCCGGGGCCGACGGCATTGATGCGGAGGCCGGCCGGGCCGTACTCCGCTGCAGCGTTCTTCGTCAGTCCGACAACCGCATGCTTCGTAGCGGTGTACGCGGAGTTGCCGGGTGCCGCGACGGCGCCGTGGATGGACGCCATGTTGACGATCGCACCCTCGCTCGCTCCCGCCTCCAGAATGGCCGGGATCTGGTAGCGGAGACCGTACGCGACTCCGCTGAGGTTGATCCCCACCACGGTGTCCCACCCGTCGATGTCGAGTTCGCCAGTCGGTGCCGAGGGTCCGCCGATGCCCGCGTTGTTGAACGCGTAGTTGAGCTTGCCGTATGTCTCGACGGCGAACTCCACCGCCTTGCGGCTGTCCTCAGCGTTCGCGGTATCGCCCTGGATCGCCACCGCGGTCCCGTCAGCGGCCGTGATCTCGTCGGCGACGCGCTGAGCCGCGTCGAGCTTGATGTCCGTGATGACGACCTTCACGCCGTGCGCGGCAAGCTCCTTGGCGGTGGCCTCTCCAATGCCGGATCCGCCACCCGTAACGATCGCAACCTTGTCTGCAAATGCCATGTGTTGCTCCTCTACGTCCCGATCCACGGACCGCCTGCGCGTCGGATCGCGAGACTGTGTTCGCCCGCGTGGATCGCTGCCTCCAGCTTAACCGCGATCCCGCACGCCCCATCTAGTCAGCTGACAACCGCGGGGCTACCCTGGGCAGATGACCGCCAGTATCATCGTGCGCTCACCCGAGGAGACGATCGCACGAGGCTGATTCTGCGCCTAGCAGGGGAGTGCGGGCTTCGCCGAGGCGAGATCGCGACCATTCACACGGGAAGGGATCTCATTGAAGACCTCGTCGGATGGTCTCTAATTGTAAATGGTAAGGGTGAGAAGCAGCGACTAGTGCCATTGCCAATGGGTCTCGCATCTCGCCTCTTGGCAGCAGACCGAGGTTGGCTGTTCCCTGGAGCCGTGCAAGGCCATATCTCGGTGGAGTGGGTGGGACGGCTCGCATCCCAAGTCCTCGAGGAGGGGTGGACCCTACACACTCTGCGAGCTCGCTTTGCAACGCGGGCCTATCAAATCGACCATGATGTGTTCGCCGTTCAGGAATTGCTGGGGCACGCGAGCCCGGAGACCACTCAGCGCTACGTGAAGACGGATTCAGCGAGACTCCGACGACTTGTCGACCTGGTCGCTGGATGACCAATATCTTCCAGCTAGGCGCCTTGCGTTTCGGGATTGTTAACTGGCCATTGTGCAGATTCCGCGACGGAAGCAAGGTTGCCCAGCCGGATAAACAAAATCAGTTATCACCCACGTCCATCGCTCCGTTTCGGTCGCACGACAGGCGCGGCGATATGGAAAGCTTGTGCCCGAGCTCGACGAGTTCGCGCAGAAGCAACGGAATGGTGCAAGATCCGCCGCGGCGAACCTGAAGCCGGGGAGCGCGTTACGCGATCAGCATCCAATGTCGCAGAAGACATGCACGCACTCACAGTCGAGATCATGCAACGCCTTATCGAGCGAGAGAACATAGGGGGATAAATCAATTTGTATCGCAGGCGCTCGAAGCTGAAATCCACCGCATCGAACCTGCCTACAACAACGGAGAACGCCTCCAGCCGCGTGCAGAGAACCTCCGCCGTGGCCGACCCGCACTCTAACTGTCAGGCTGTCAGAACCCCTCGCTGCCAAGCCGGCGCGAGGGGTTCGTCGTTGCCTTCACGAACTGACGCACCAACGCGCGCTTCTTGAGGAAATACGCATGCCGTTCGAGCTCGCCCGCCGCATCCTGTGCGTCGAGTTCCGCCAGGGTCTCATCGGCGGCCGCCGCATCAAACCGGGAACGGTCCTGCCCGAAATCATCACTCGATCTGATCTTCATGCTTTCGCCTCACACATCTCATCCCAATGCGTTGTGGCACGCCTGGACAGCATCTCTCGTTTCATCGTCCACACCGGAGCTCCCCGGAGCCCGCCGCGGCCGATTCCAATTGCGCGCGGGCCGAGCTTCTGAGTGATCGCATCGAGCGTTTCCCCGATCCGCCGCCCCTCATACTCCGGCTCGAACAAAGCCAGGGGAGTGACGTTCGTCTTCGTCCGCAACCCCGTGAGCACGACGCCCGCTCGCACATAGTCAGAGCCCGGGCGAATCTTCGGGAGCACTGTAAACGCGGCCTTCGCCAGGCCCACCGGGTCATCCGTCTCGGTCGGCATCCCAACGGCCACGTGGGCGGTATGGAATTCCCCCTCGCGGAAGCGACTGGTCGACGCCCACGCGGATACGACGCCGGCGACCAGGGCGTGCTCACGTAGCCGGCTGCTCGCGCGCTGCGCGTAGATCGACAGCACCTGCTGCATCGACTCTCTCGTCGTGACGGGCTGCGAAAACGAGCGCGAGAACATCAGCTGGTCTTTCTGGGGCGGCTGCTCCTCGAGCGGGATGCACGGGATGCCTCGCAGCTCGAACACGGTGCGCTCCATCACGATGGAGAACTTCTTCCTGATCCACTTCGCGTCCGCATCGCGGAGATCCTTCGCGGTGAAGATGCTCATCGCGGCGAGGCGCTTCCCAGTACGGCCGGCAATGCCCCAGAGGTCGGTCGTCTTCGTGCCGGCGAGAATGCGTTCCAACCAGCCGGGGGAGTACGCTCCCAAGTGGCACACTCCGCCGAGTGAGAGGTCGGCTTTCGCGCCTCGGGACGCGAGCTTGGCCTGCGTCTTTGACGGGGCGATACCGACCCGGACGGGGATCCCGGTGCAGCGGAGTACTTCGATGCGGATCTCGTGCCCGATCGCGGTGAGCTCGGCGACCGTGCCGTGCAGACCGATGAAGGACTCGTCGATCGAGTACACCTCCTGCCAAGCGGAGTACCTGCCGATAATCTCTACTGGTAGTGACGATTGTTCAAGAGTGCACAATTCGGGAACTATCCGACCCCAGTCCAGATGACGACGACGACGATAACCGGGCGCAGAGGATCGCAGTGGCCAGTGCCTGCTCGATCATCTGCTGCGCATCTGCTCGGCGGGTGGGGTTCGCCAGGTGAGTGCTGCTCCAATGATCGTGACGACGACAGCGACGTCGTAGCTTGCCAGGGTGTATGTCCACACCGCGGTCTCGCCAGCAAACTGTGTATCGCTGAGGATGTGGCTCATGATGAGCGCCGGTCCGAGCACCAACAGCACTCGTCCCAGGCGCACGAGCCGGCGGTGCGTCCGTTCGTTATGTGGAACCGTCGATGTCGTTACAGACGGGGACAGCGAGATGTCAGCAAGAGGCCGGAGGTGCCGCAATGAATCCGTGGGTCTCCCGTCTGGGTGTAGGTGGGGGGTCATTGGAACATCGCCCCGATAGCGAGGTAGCTCGCGATCGCCACGACTATGAGGGCGATGGTCGCGGCGGTGATGAAGATCACCGGGGTGCTAAGAGGATTCTTTCGCTGTTTCATGATGCCTCGATCCGAAGAGTAAAGCGTTGCCTACCGTGCGGGGCTGAGGACGGTGGTGTCATCTGCGATGATGTCGACGATGCCTCGATCGTCGACGAGAACGATTCGTTCATCGCCGATCGCGGCGAAGGCCTGAACAGCACCGTCGACGGCCTCGAGGCGTTGCCAGGTCTGGTCGGCGTCTTGTTCCCACAGAGCGCCGTCCGTGCCGACGCCGACGAGGACGCCGTCCGGGCGGGCGTCGAGCATGTATAACAGTGGCGCGCCCTCGACGGGGACGAATGTCATACCGTGGTCGTCGCTGCGCAGGAGTCCTTCTTCGGCTGCGGCGTAGATGCCGTTGTCCGTGGCGACGAGATCTGCCGCTCCGATCGATGTTCCTGCTGTCCATTCGTGGCCGCCGTCGGTGCTGATGAGGAGCTCGATGTCGCTGGACGCGATTCCGTAGAGGGTGCCGTCGGGGCCGGCGGTGAGGACGTGGAAATCGGTGCTGCCGTTGAGCGCGACGGGTGACCAGGTCTGGCCGTAGTCGTCACTTTGGATGATGCCGAGGTTGGGGGCGCCGAGTTCTGCGGCGGTTTTGGGGCCGGGGTGCCCGGAAGCGAACAAGGTGTCTTCGGCGATGGTGAATCCCATCGCGTCGAAGTCGTGGCTGCCAATGGGGCCGGAGACCTCCCCGTCCGGGGTGACGGCGTAGATGCCGTTGTGGGTGGCGACGAGCAGGTCAGTGCCGCGGGGGTCTTCGGCGATGCCGTGGACATGTTCGATACGGGGTGTGGCAGCGTCGGGTTCGGTGGTTGGGGTGTTGGCGCATCCGGTAATAACGAGAGCGAGTGCGGTGAGCGTGGTCAGGGGCAGGAGGCGGTTCATTGGTGCTCCGAGAGAAGTGAGTAGAGGGCCCTACGAGACGGCAGATCACGGGTCGTAGGGTGCGCGGCAGAGGGGGTTCGCGTCGAGATCTGCTGTGTGAGGTTACGACGGGGCCGGGCGGGTCGTGTCGAGTGTCGGCCCGCCCGGGGTGCGTCAGAGCTCGTTGAGGAGGTCCTGCATGGTGGAGATCTCGGCGGTCTGGTCGTCGATCACCTGCTGGGCAAGGTCAAGGACGTCCTGGTTTTGACCGTCTTCGAGAGCAGTGCGCGCCATATCCACGGCGCCGTCGTGGTGCACGATCATCTGCTCGAGGAAGATGCGGCTCGCTTGCGTCGCGTCTGCCTCTTCCAGCGTTGCCATGTCTTCTTCGGACATCATCCCGTCGCCGGAGTCGTCCATTGAATCGTGGTCCATGCCACCCATGTCGTCGGGTTCGTACTCGACGCCCCAGTCGTCCAGCCACCCGAGCATCCGCTCCATTTCCGGGCCTTGGGCATCCTTGATCTGCTGAGCGAGCTCCGCGACGGCCGGGTCGAGTCCATCCTTCGCCAAAACGATGTCGGCCATCTCGATGGCCTGCTGGTGATGCGGGATCATCATCGTCACGAACATCTCATCGGCGTCGTTTGCCGTGACGGTCGATGAGGTGTCCGACGGTGCAGTGTTCTCGCCTGTCGGCGCGGATGCGTCAGAGCAGCCGGTGAGAACGAGAGCGAGGCTGAACACGCCAGCACCGAGGGCAAGGGGAAGCTTCTTCATGAGTAAATCCTTCGAATGAGATATGAGGGGTCGTGGACACAGCGCCGCGCAGAGGGCGACGCCGGGGTGTCGGCAAGATGCCGACGATGACCGATCAGGTTCGACTAATCGAAAGGAATATGAGTGAGGGTGTGCGCGGCAGGATGCTCACAGCCCGCAACCGCAAAGACGACGCCAGCGCCCGCTGGGGCGGGCCGAGATGCTCCAGAAGCATCGGGCGAACCAGCAGAAGAAGAGCTGCAAGCAATGCGAGGACGCACGCGGTGACCATGTCCGAATGGCTTTGCCCGGTTCCCATCAGACAGGTGTCATCACACGCGATAGCGCCGCTGATGTCAGAGGTGGCCGCCATCGGGGTGGAGTGCTCGGGGGCTGTTGACGCTGTCGCGGAATGGTGGGCGTCGTGGTCTGCCACGTCGGCGCTGAAGGTGTGCATGCCAAGCAGCCCCACGATGATCATGAGTGCGGCACCGGCGATCAGCAACAGGGCACGCAACGATAGCTGCTGACGCGCGATGCGTAGCGTGATCTGCATATGCTCGGCCCTCCGTTCCTTCTCCCCCGCTAACACCACCAACTTCACGAACACCCTGGGGAGATGCCCACCGCCGACGGTTGAGTGATGGGTCTGACACAATGAGCGGATCTCACTCACCAAACCGTCACGCGATGATGGTGAAGCCTGTTCCGCTCACTCTACAGGAATACCCCCGGGGGGGTATATGGTTGTGCGTGTCAGAGTCGAGCCGCAAGCCTGAAAGAGGAAAACAATATGTCCGATTCCCCCGCTGGATCCTGCTGCAGTCATAACAGCCACGTGGCGGTCGCGGCCGATGGGCGCAAGGATCTGCTCGCCCCATCCGCGGACGAGCTCGCTGAATGCCCGGTGATGGTCGGCAGCACCGTCGTCAAAGCAGACGCAGAAGCCGCGGGCCTGTTCCGTGACTACGAGGGCGCCCGCTACTACTTCTGCTGCGCAGCATGCGGCCCCCGCTTCGACGCGGACCCCGCCAAGTACGTTGCCGCCGCCTGAACACGCACCACCCCCGCGGTACTCGCTACCAAACACCCCTGTTTAGCGTCACTATTTCGAGGAGGATCGATCCATGAGTAACTCGCACCACGACGGCGTTGAACACACCGACGGACATCACGAGTCCCACACACCCGCGGAGCACGAGTCCCATCATGAGATGGCGCATCATGCCCATACGGATGTGGCCGATGCCGCGACATCGGGCTCCTCGCACCATACACATCCCGACACGATGTCTCACGGTGCGCACGGCACCGATGGAGGGCACGACACTCACGGGGCCCACGAGGGGCACGGTGGTCATGCGGGGCACGGCGACCATGTCGGGCAGTTCCGCCGGTTGTTCTGGATCATGCTCGTCCTGGCGGTCCCGACCGTTGCGCTGTCGGGCATGTTCTCGATGATCCTCGGCTATTCTCTCCCGGACATCTCCGGGATCATGTGGGTGTCTCCGGTGCTGGGAACGGTGATGTATGTCTGGGGCGGGAAACCGTTCCTCGTCGGCGCCGTCAGCGAGATCCGCTCCCGAAAGCCCGGGATGATGCTCCTCATCGGCCTCGCAATCACGGTCGCATTCCTCGCATCGTGGGGTGCGACCCTAGGGATGTTGCATCACGAGCTCGACTTCTGGTGGGAGCTGGCGCTCCTCATCGTCATCATGCTGCTCGGTCACTGGATCGAGATGCGCTCCCTCGCCCAGACCACCTCCGCCCTCGACTCTCTGGCCGCTCTCCTCCCGGATGAGGCGGAACGGGTCGAGAATGGCGAGGTCGTTGTCGTCTCACCCGCCGACCTTGTCGTCGGCGATGTTGTCGTCGTTCGGCCCGGAGGCAGCGTCCCCGCGGATGGGCGCATTGTCGATGGACGCGCGTCGATGGACGAGTCCATGGTCACCGGTGAATCTCGCACGGTCACCCGCGGCAGCGGTGATCCGGTCACAGCGGGCACTGTCGCCACCGATTCGGGATTGCGTGTTGAGATCACTGCGATCGGTGATGACACCACCCTCGCCGGCATCCAACGCCTGGTGACCGAAGCGCAGAGCTCCTCGTCCCGCGCCCAGCGACTCGCCGACACCGCCGCCGGATGGCTGTTCTGGTTCGCACTCGGATCTGCGGCCATCACCGCGCTCGTATGGACCCTGGTGGGATTCCCGGATGCCGCCGTCATCCGCACGATCACCGTCTTGGTGATCGCTTGCCCCCACGCGCTCGGTCTGGCCATCCCGCTAGTCGTGTCGATCGCGACCGAGCGGGCCGCGCGCGGTGGCGTCCTCGTCAAGGACCGGCTGGCGTTGGAGAGCATGCGCACTGTCGACACTGTGTTGTTCGACAAGACCGGAACTCTCACGAAAGGCGAGCCTGTCGTCTCCGAAGTATCGATCACCGACGGGGGCGACGCGGATCAGGTGCTTGCGCTGGCGGCCGCCGCGGAAGTCGACAGTGAGCATCCCCTGGCGAAGGCGATTGTCCGTGCCGCTGCCGAGAAGAAGCTCACGGTGCCCGGAAGTCGCGACTTCACCTCATCTCCCGCGGTTGGCGTCACTGCAACCGTCGACGGGTCGACCATCCGCGTCGGTGGACCGCACCTTCTCACGGAGGAAGGCGCAGACGAACTCCCCATTGCCGACGCCTGGCGCACGGACGGCGCCATCATCCTCCACGTCATTCAAGACGGGCGTGTGATTGGTGCGTTGAAGCTCGCCGATGAGGTGCGTTCGGAGTCGCGCGAAGCGGTCGATGCGCTCCACGTCCTCGGCGTGCAAGTGGTCATGATCACCGGAGACGCAGAGGCCGTCGCACATGCCGTCGCTCAAGATCTCGGCATCGACCGGGTCTTCGCCGGGGTCCGTCCAGAAGACAAGGCCGCGAAGGTCCAGGAGCTTCAGCGAGAAGGTCGGAAAGTCGCGATGGTCGGCGACGGTGTTAATGACGCTCCCGCACTCGCCCAAGCCGACGTCGGGCTCGCAATCGGCGCGGGCACGGATGTCGCGATCGCCTCGGCCGGCGTCATCCTCGCCAGCGACGACCCCCGCTCCGTGCTCTCGGTAATCGAACTGTCCCGCGCCGCGTACCGAAAGATGAAACAGAACCTCCGGTGGGCTGCGGGCTATAACCTCATCTCCGTCCCCCTCGCAGCCGGTGCCCTCGCCCCTATCGGGTTCGTGCTGCCGATGTCGGTCGGCGCCGTCCTCATGTCGCTGTCCACGATCGTCGTCGCGCTCAACGCGCAGCTGTTGCGGCGCCTGGACCTTCGTCCTGAGACCACGACTCGCGCCATCCTCGACCGATGACCATGACGAATCAGGAGAAGACGATGACCGACGTCATTAAACCTGCAGCTTCGTGTGACCACGGCGAGCACGGCTACATCACCGACAAAGCCCGCTACCTCGCCCGACTCAAACGCATCGAAGGCCAAGCACGTGGCGTGCACCGCATGGTCGAAGACGAGCAATACTGCATCGATATCCTCACCCAGATCTCCGCACTCACCAGCGCCCTGCAAGGCGTCGCCATCGGACTCCTCGAAGACCACCTCCGCCACTGCGTCGCAGACGCCGTCCGCGCAGGCGGGGACACTGCCGAAGAGAAAATACGAGAGGCATCTCAAGCCATCGGCCGCCTCGTCCGGTGAGGTGAGAGCCGCGGAATCACGCGGAGGTTGTGATCGACGCTCTGACTGCCTGTTTCACGAAAGGTCACAACGTCTGCGGCGTTCATACATGCGCGCGTCCGCAGTGCCAAACGCCGCCTCGTTGAGCTGCGACCTATTCACAGCCGCCCCGAGTCGGGAAACATCGTGATTGGCGCAGGCTGACTGTCATGCATCTTCCTCTCCGCGCACAAGGCACGACGCTTACCGAAGAGCAGGCGAAAATGCTCGATGACGAGTTCTTCCGCTCGAACCCGCCGGGATGCCAGACGCTGACGCATCGAGGCGCAACTGTGGGTCGCGATCTCGCTGCCGAGCCGCATCGTTGAATCGCGTGTTCAGCAGATATCGGGTGCTGTGTCGCTTGGCGGTGGAGCACTGATTGATCAGTCAGTGCTGTATAGTTCAGCGTGTGCTGACTATTGCTTTACGCCTCGACGTCATGAACCGGCTCGGCCGTGCCATGGCGGATCCGACGCGATCCCGGATCCTGATGACGTTGCTCGATGGTCCGAGCTACCCGGCCGTGCTCTCGCGCGAGTTGGAGCTGACGCGCTCGAACGTGTCTAACCATCTCACCTGCCTGCGCGACTGCGGGGTCGTGGTCGCTGAGCCTGAGGGTCGCCAGACTCGCTACGAGATCGCAGATCCGCACCTTGCTGCTGCGCTCGTTTCCCTCGTGGACGTGACGCTGGCTGTCGATGAGCACGCACCTTGCGTGGACTCAGCATGCACGGTACCTTGCTGCTGCGGGACGGGGGCGGACGCGTGAGCGCGGCGTGTGGCTGCGAACACGAGCCTGCTACTGCGGCGGATGATGAGAATGAAGAGGTGGGGCGACCCTGGTGGAAGGACCGCGGCATCATGGTGCCGGTCTTTTCAGGTGTCGCATTCCTCACCGGTCTAATCCTTGAATGGTCCGGCCTCGAGATCCCGGCGCTCGTGCTGTTCTGGGCCGGCCTGTTGCTGGGCGCGTCGACGTTCACTCCTGGCGCGATCCGGAAGCTATTAAAGGGCAAGCTCGGGATCGGGCTGCTGATGACGATCAGCGCGATCGGCGCGGTCATTCTCGGTTACGTCGAGGAGGCCGCAGCGTTGGCCTTCCTATACTCAATCGCAGAGGCCCTCGAGGACAAGGCGATGGACCGCGCCCGGGGAGGGCTGCGGGCGCTGCTGAAGCTGGTGCCGGAGACGGCGACAGTGCTGCGCGACGGGGTATCCGTGCAGGTTCAGGCGAAGGAGCTGACGGTCGGCCAGGTCATGGTGGTCCGTCCGGGTGAGCGGATCGCGACCGACGGGATCGTCCGGGCGGGGCGTTCCAGCTTGGACACCTCGGCGATCACCGGGGAATCGATCCCGGTTGAGGTCGAGCCCGGCGCTGCGGTGTCGGCCGGCGCGATCAACAGCGCCGGCGCACTGGAGGTCGAAACGACCGCGGCGGGTACCGACAACTCGCTAACCACGATCGTCGAACTGGTGGAGCAGGCGCAGACGGAGAAGGGCGAGCGTGCTCGTCTCGCGGACCGGATCGCTCGCCCGCTGGTGCCCGGTGTGCTGATCCTCGCCGCCCTCGTCGCGATCCTCGGATCGCTGCTGGGCGACCCGGAGATGTGGATCACCCGCGCACTCGTCGTGCTAGTCGCAGCCTCACCCTGTGCGCTGGCGATCTCTGTTCCGCTGACGGTCGTCGCCGCGATCGGCGCGGCGAGCAAGTTCGGCGTGATCATCAAATCCGGAGCCGTCTTCGAGCGCTTCGGCACGGTCCGGCATGTAGCCGTCGACAAGACCGGCACCCTCACCTGCAACGAGCCCGCGGTCACCGCCGTCCTCACCGCGAACAGCGTGACCGAGACACAGGCGCTGGCCTGGGCGGCGGCGCTGGAACAGCACAGCACGCATCCCCTCGCCTCCGCTATCACCGCTGCGACTCCGGGCATTGCGGCAGCTGTAGACGTGACCGAGAAGGCCGGGCACGGCATCGAAGGCACCGTCGACGGGTCGAGAATCACCGTCGGCAGCCCCCGCTGGCTCGACGCCGGGGAGCTCGGAGACCGGGTCGCGGGTCTCGAGGAACAGGGCATGACCGTCGTGATCGTCCACCGGGACGGATTCCCGGTCGCGGCGATCGGTGTCCGCGACGAACTGCGCCCCGAAGTTCCCGAAGTCGTCCGCACGCTCGCGGATCAGGGCATCGACATGACCATGCTCACCGGCGACAACGCCCGCACCGCACGCGCCCTCGCCGCACAGGCTGGCATCAAGGATGTGCGTGCGGAGCTGCGTCCCGAGGACAAGGCAGCGGCAATCGGTGAGCTGTCGAAGGCGGGATCGGTCGCGATGATTGGCGACGGCATCAACGACGCCCCGGCCCTCGCCTCCGCGGACATCGGCATCGCGATGGGAGCGACCGGTTCCGACGCAGCGATCGAGTCCGCCGATGTCGCGTTCACGGGCCACGACCTGCGCCTCATTCCGCGGGCGTTCGACCACGCCCGCCGGTGTCGGCGGATCATCAACCAGAACATCTTCCTGTCGTTGCTGATCATCACCGCGTTGCTCCCACTCGCGCTGTTCGGAGTCCTGGGGCTGGCCGCCGTCGTCCTGGTCCACGAGATCGCTGAGGTCATCGTGATCCTTAACGGCCTGCGCGCCGCGCGCGCCAAGTCGCCCGCGCTGTCGTCGGTAACGCCTTCTTCACCTGTCGCGGTCCACGCGGGTCGGAACTGAGAGGAGTTGGTCATCGAGATTACGTTGCAATACTTCGACGGGTGCCCGAACTGGGAGATACTCGATCGTCGGCTTGCTGGGCTGCTCGACAGCCGATCAGATGTCCGCGTCACACGTCAGTTGGTCGAGACCCCGGAGGACGCTGTGCGACTCGGGTTCCACGGGTCACCGACCGTTCTCGTCGACGGGGTCGATCCCTTCGCAGACGAGCACGCGCCGGTCGGGCTCGCCTGCCGGGTGTTTAGTACCCCTGCCGGGCTGGGAGGGTCTCCGACCGTCGAGCAGTTGCGCGAGGCGATTTCCGGGCGAGCGCTGACGGGTGATGCTTGATCAGGCGCGGGTGGAACGAAGAGCCGGGTAATCGGACCACTCACCGCCGGCGAGACGTGACCATGAGGCAGCGGACGCCGTCGTGATGCCGAGGAGGTCCGAGACGATCCGGGGATGCAGTTGCCGTGTGAGTTCGATGAGCGCTGTTGTGCGGGCGCTCCCGGCAAGCAAGCCTTCGGCGCGAAGACGACGGCTCAGTGGGCCCGGGGTGAGGTGGCGGCCTGGGTTCCTGCCGGGGAACAGCCATCCTTCAGGATGGCCCTTTGTGGCATCGACGAGCTCGACGATGGCGTCGCCGAGGATCTCTGGGACCTTGATCGGCTCGGCTCCGACGGTGAGCGTCACGGGCTGCGAGCTCGTATCGACCTGTGCCCGGGTGATCGTGACGATGCGGGTCAGCTGGATGCCGTAGAGCAGTACGAGGAGACCCGCGGCCCGGGTCTTCGGGTCCATGTCGGCATCGGACAGGAACCTGCGGGCCATCTGCCATCGGTGGTCGGAGGCATAGTCTCGCCCTTCGAGGCGATGGGCTCGAAACTCGACGCGAAGGGTGCTCAACCGGTGCTTTCGCAGCCAGCGAGTGAACGGTGCCAGCGCGTCGCGTTGGCTGGGCGAATCGGTCAGATGCGCGTCGAGTAGGCGCTGCGGAAACGTCGCCAGCGTCTCCTGGTGCGACCGGATCTCTCCAAGGAACGCGGCGCAGTACTTCAGCGCAGTCCGTTGCCTCTGGAATCCGGAAGCAGGGCTGGACGCGATGCGCAGTGCCCGAGTGGATCGGAGGAGCTCCCAGGTGCAGTATCGGCGCAGGATCAACCGGTCCTCGGGATGGTCGATGCCATCGAGCCAGTCGTTGAGCCAGTGGGTGAAACGCGTGCCCTCGACGTCGAGCTCCGGCAGCACGCCGGAACGGACCAGCAGTGAGAGGAGGAACGCGACCGACTGTCCCGACCGGGCTCGGGTGATGATCGCCTCGGCGGTGAGCGGCAGGGTCCCGTCCGCGAGCTCGCGGAGCACCATCGCGCACTTGCTCTTGTGCAGCCAGCGTTCGAGCGACGCCGCTTTGCCATGGTGCGTGAGCAGATAGTCAGCAAGGGGGTGGAGGTCCGCGCGGATCTCTCCCGCATCGTCGGCGAGCAGTTGCTGGATCGCGACGGGCCGGCGGCACTCGACGCAGAGGTGATGTTTGCGGATCTCCTCGATCGAGCCGCATCCGGGGCAGGCCATCGTGATCGGAGTACCCGCGCAGTCGGCGCAGACCATCTGGCCATTCATGAAGCCGGTCAGGAACACCCTGCGCGCGCACTCGGGACAAGGTTGTGGTCTGCGCATCGCGTAGTAGCAGCGCGCGCATACTCGTCGTCCGTCGAGGTGGGAGGCGACGCGGCCAGGTTCTCCGCAGAGACCACAGGTCTTGATCGGTGCGGTGTAGCAGGCCAGACAGACCAGTTCCGGGCGACGGACGATGATGGTCGCATGCTGACCGCACCGCGAGCAGTCGCCGAACGATCGAGGGTCGGCTCGCCAACAGTCACGGCAAAAGCGCTGTCCGTCGATCGTGCGCTGCACGGGCCGGACCCGGCCACAGGACGCGCACGAGACGGACCGGGCGTTCCGCTCGCATCGGGAGCAGTGCCGACCACCGCCCGGCGTCTTGTGGGGCATTCTCACCGCGCGTCCGCAGGACTCGCACGTCGGCAGCATCACCCGGCTTGCCCCTTCTTCGACCAGCGCGCGGGCCAGATCCTGAACGGTCACCGGCACGTTCGCATGCTGCCCCTCCAGGACTCCGGGCTGCTTGATCAGCGCGAGCTCAAGAAGCCGCTGCGTGAGGGGTACTGGCGCAACCGAATGCACGATCTCAGCGATTCGCTCGCGAGAGATTTCGGGAACGAGAGGGTGGACGAGAGCGACGACTTCAGCGACTCGCGGCAGCTGCGGAGGCTTGGCCACCGCGGCTACTTCGTACGCGGCCGACGAATCGCCGCGCGAACAGGACGGAGATCACCGATCGACCCCCGTGTCGCCTCCTCGCCCACCGCCACCGGGGCCAAGGCCTCCCGGCGAGTGATCGTCACGAGATCGTTGAGCGAGCACTCCAGTGCATCGCACAACGCCGCCAACACGTCAAGACGCACCCGCTGTGGCGGCTGAGTCACCAGCCGATAGATCTGCTCCCGGGACAGGTCGATGCCGCGCTCTTCGAGCAGGGGCTTCAGCTTGGAGGTCTGGAAGATCCCGCGCGAAGCCATCACGCTGCGCAGATTCCAACCGGTGTCGAGCTCAACGGTCATCAACTTCTCCTTCGATGAGGGCCTTCAGCGCTTCGGCGAGCACGCGGTTCTTGTAGTCCGAACTGACGGAGGCGTAGATCGAGGTCGTCGAGGCATGCATATGCCCGACCTGCTCTTGGACGAATCGATCGGCGTACCCGAACTCCAGAAGGTGCGTGACATAGGAATGCCGGAGGCTGTGCAGCGTCAGATCCTTCGACAGGCCGGCTTCATCACGCAGCTCTGCGAACCTCCGGTCGAGATACCCAGCAGACAGACGCGTACGGCGCTCGGTCACCCAGAGCGCGTCGAGGCGGTCTCCGGGCGCGAAACGGGCCCGGGCCTGCTCGAGCCATTGCTGCATTCCGGGCACCCACCAGTCGAACTCCGGCACCAGCAGCACCGTGCGACGTCGTGGCGCGCCACCGCCCGCCGCCTTCGCCCATCGCACGTGAACCGCGCCGTAGCGCCCCCACTGCCGCATCTTCGCGTTGTGGTGCAAATCGACGGTATCGAGCATCACCGCCTCAGTGCGGCGCAGACCGAACGCGTAGACCGTCTTCAGCAACTGGGCATCCCGCAACGCGCCGAGCGCACCCTTTCTCCCGGAGCTCACGAGCAGCTCGACGCGAGCGTCGGCCGTGTCAAACAGGCGCTCAATCTCGTCGTACGTGAACGGGCGACGCTTCCCATCGCCTTCAAACTCGAACCGATGCGCCACCGTGTTCCACGGCAGACACACCTGCGAGGGGACCTCCCCAAACTCGCGATCGCAGATCTCCATCCAGTCGTACAACGGGTTCGTGAGGTAATCACAGAACCCACGGATAGACCCATGGTTGGCGCGCATCGTCGACAGCGTCCGAGTGCGACCGCCGGACTCAGCAGTGAACTCATCCACATCCGCGACCGTCCACCTCCATGGCGGTTTGTCCACGAAATCACGGAACCGCGTCACCGTCGCCGTCCGGTTCCGTATCGTCTGCTCACGGAGTCCGCGCGACAGCTGCTGGTTCCGCCAACCATCGATCATCGCGCTGAAAACCTGCGCTTCCGGGTTCGCCAGTGCGACGTTCGATGCTGACGTGATCAGCCGAAGCGCCGCTGGAGAAGCCCCAAAATCTTGCATTAGATGCAACAAAGTATGGGACAGTGCATCACCCTGTCAACTCAGATCTCAGCATCCGCCAGATCTCGCTGTTATGGTCAGAGCAGATCCGCACCTCTCTGGTGAATAGACGTCGTTTGCAAGTGTGAACAGTTGCATTCACTGCAACATGCGAGGGTTCATCCCGCGCGCGGATAGGGAGCCGTAGAGCTCGTAGTTGCTCGAGCGGGCGACGACGCCGGCGCTGGCCGCCCATTCTTTGATCTTGAACCATGGGGCGCCCATTTCGACCCGCAGCGCCTTCGCCTCCCGTGACATCGCCACGACGCAGCCGTCGTTGTTCGAGAGGACCACGACGGGGCGGCCGTACAGGGTGGGATCGAAGATCCGCTCACAGCTCGCGTAGAACGACTCGCAGTCCACGAGCGCGACCATCCGTCTACGCTCGGAGGACACGGTGCAGGCTCCTCGTAACGACACCCCAGATGTGCAGCTCTGACAGCTCTGCGACCTCGATGTCGGGGTGCTGGTAGTTCTCAGCCGAGAGCACCACGCCGACCCGTGTCACGCGGAGGCGCTTCACGGTCATCTCGCCGTCAACGACGGCGACGACGACGTGCCCGTCCTCTGGGCGGATCGAGCGGTCCACGATCAGCTCGTCCCCGTCGTAGATCCCGGCACTCGTCATGCTATTGCCGCGCGCGCGAATCAGGAAGGTGGAGACCCGGTTCGGCATCAGGTGCTCGTTCAGATCGATCTCGGTCGTCTCGTAGTCCTGCGCGGGGGAGGGGAAACCACACGCAGCTTCAACGCTCGCGATGGGGATCGCTACAGCAGGCGCGTTGGGGCCTAGAATCCGCACATCTTCCACCCGCATGACGCCCCGCAATCATCGAACATATGTTCGAGTGCCTATTATGCGACGCGCTTCCGACAGGGCGCCAATCTGCTGGCGTGTCGAGAGAAGCGACGATGCCGCGTCGAGTCCGTGGGCGGTGGCGGATAGTATCCGAACCATGGCCACTGATCGCGACAAGTCGGCGTTCGAACCCGTGCTGCTCGACCTCTCGCATGACGACGATTACACCGTTCTTATTCATGTTCTCGAGGAGTACGAGGGGGTGATGCAGAATGAGGCCGATGACGAAAGGTTTAGGGAGGCTCGGGGAGAGGCTGACGTGATCCCAAGTCAGGAATCTGAATATCGGGCGCTCAGGGACCGTGCTCGTAAACTCCGTTTGGAAATCGAACGTCAGATCGACGCCAATGGCGAAGCGCGATCTGGCCGCCAGAATTAAAGAGGTCCGGCACTACGAGGGGGCCAAAGGAAGGCCGCCCTCACGATCGCCTCGTAAGACAGTGTCGCCGCTGCGCGGGAAGCACAAAGTGCGCCACTCAACAACGACGAAGCGATAACTCGTTAGCTTGGAGTGTCGACGAGCCTGGGTGGATAACGAAGTCAGATTCCCAAAGGTTGGGGGAGTGCTTTACTCTCAAGATGGGGGGCCACGTGATTTTCACCTCGTAGGTGAGTCACCGGGTGCGTGGTCCCTCACTCCTAGAGTGAGTCACGGTGAAGTGGGTGTTCGCGTGTCTTAGCTGCGGCTCACGTCCGAGAACGTTGTCAGAGGTGGTGACTCTCTAAAGTATTGATGCGGGCATTTCGCTCTCACCTAAGTAGATATGTGTCCTTCTTAGCCATGGGAAAGTTCATACTCGGTGATAAGGAATACGAGTTTGAAGACCGGTTGCTGCCACACTTGCAGTTTGTTATCGGCCAGAAACTAAAAAAGCAAGAAGGATTTTTCCTAGGCTGGCAGAAACCACACGATCAAGGCGATGGTCGTATGTCCGTCTGGTTGTCCCCATACGTCGCAGTATCGTTTCATTTCTCAGGAAGTAAAGAACCTGAAATGAGTAAAACGTGGGTGCGAGCTTTGAACTCGCTTGCTTACACACCTCGTGGACTAATCGCAATTAGCGAGGCCGAGGCCGACCGGTTCATCAAAAACAATCCTGACCTGCTGTAACCGAGCTATCCTTCCTCCTGGGAAGGGAAGCTCGGCGGGCCGTAACTGGGTGCGCTTATGTACCTGCAGCATCGAAAGGTTGCCGGGATTGCGGACCTTCTCTCCCGCACGATCCTTCGTCTGTGTGACCGCGGTCAGGACCGTTAAAGGCCGACCGACAGAGAATCCTTTACGGTTTCTACTGAGGTATAGGAGCCGCGCACTTGGTTACTAACGACGTCTTGCTCGCGGTGGGAGTTCTTCTTTTTTCGTCGATTCACTCATGCGGTTAGTGAGCGCGGGATATCCCACTATGGGCTTGTTTAGGCCACCTACTGAGCGTCTCTATTGCCTTGCTGCTTTTGGCGATGGGTATGGGGGTGCCTTGCCACTACAGCCGCACTCCGTTCCCTTGTTGGTGCGAGAGACCTTTCCGACGGCCGAAGGCCATCCCACCGTCTCGTCTTCAGCTAAGCTTCAACCATGGTTGAGCCCTCTGCGATTGTGCCGACGGAGGTCTCCGTGCAGCCCGATGTTCGCGTTCTCGGGGCCCGCGAACATAATCTGCAGGATGTCAGTCTCTCTGTGCCGCGCGATGCAACGGTCGTGTTCACCGGGGTGTCTGGATCGGGAAAGTCCTCGCTGGCGTTCGGGACGCTGTACGCCGAGTCGCAGCGACGCTATTTAGAGTCGGTGGCACCGTACGCCCGCCGTCTGATTGATCAGGCGGGAGTGCCCGATGTCGACTCGATCACGGGGATGCCGCCTGCGGTTGCGCTGCAGCAGCAGCGCGGTGCCGGCAACGCACGATCGACCGTGGGCAGCATCACCACGTTGTCGAGCTTGATACGAATGCTGTACTCGAGAGCCGGGGATTACCCGGATGGGCAGCCGATGTTGTATTCGGATGACTTCTCCGCGAACACGGTCCAAGGAGCCTGCTCGGAGTGCCACGGCATCGGCCGCGTGTACACGGTGAACGAGCAGCAGATGGTCCCGGACCCATCGCTCACCATCCGCGAACGCGCCATCGCTTCCTGGCCGACCGCGTGGCACGGCCATCAGCTGCGCGACGTACTGGTTGCTCTCGGTTACGACGTCGATGTGCCGTGGCAGGACCTGCCGCGAAAGGACCGGGACTGGATCCTGTACACCGATGAGACCCCGTTCGTTCCGGTCCACTCCCGGCTCACCCTCTCCGAGTCCAAAGCTGCGATCGAAGCAGGTGCGGAGCCGAGCTACTCGGGCACGTTCGTCGGGGCTCGTCGGTACATTCTGGACACGTTCGCGAACACAAAGAGCGCATCGATGAAGCGGCGCGTCGCGCAGTTCCTCACCGCTGCGACCTGCCCGGTCTGTCATGGTAAACGGCTGAAGCCCGAGGCGCTGTCTGTAACGTTCGAAGGATTCGACATCGCCGAATTCTCCCAACTGCCGCTTCGGGAACTTATCACGACGCTCTCGGCTGTCACCGCACGCATAGAGCGGGAGGCCGCTTCTTCTGGGGCGGTCTCTCCACGAGCCGCATGGGAAGATCGAATCGCCGGTGGCGAGTCGCCGCAGGCCTCGACGTCGGATGTGCGACCCACAGTGCGTCCCGCGCCAGAGAAGCGTGCTGCTGCGGTCCAGCTCGCTTCAGGAGTGCTGCAGCGGCTTCGTCCACTGGTCGATTTGGGGCTGGGCTACCTTTCATTGAGTCGGACGACGCCGACGCTGTCTGGTGGTGAGCTACAGCGGTTACGGCTCGCGACGCAACTCAGCTCTGATCTGTTCGGGGTGGTCTACGTCCTCGACGAACCATCGGCGGGGCTGCATCCGCAGGATGTGGCGGCGCTCCTCGGGATCCTGGATGGGCTCAAGGGGCGAGGGAACAGCCTGTTCATCGTCGAACACTCCGTGGCTGTGATGCGGCACGCGGACTGGCTGGTCGACATCGGCCCCGGTGCCGGTGAACACGGCGGCCGAGTGCTCTACAGCGGCCCGCCCGACGGGCTAGCCGATATCATGGAGTCGGTGACACGCGGATACCTCTTCGGCGGCCGCGGTCTCCCTCTTCGCACACCCCGTGAGGCACGCAGTTGGCTGCGCCTGGAGAACGTGACGCGGAACAACCTGCACGACCTCGCGGTCGATATCCCGTTGGGTGTCTTCACCGCGGTTACGGGCGTGTCCGGGTCCGGCAAGTCGAGTCTGGTCAGCCAGGCGCTTCCGTCGCTGCTTGGCGATCGCCTTGGCCGGGCCGTCCTGGCCGATGACGAGCCGGTCAGCGACGAGTCACTCCTCGCGGATGCGCCGGAACGTCTTGATGGACGGATTGCCGGGCCCGTCACCGGTGTACGGCGGCTGGTCGTCATTGACCAGCGGCCCATCGGCCGGACGCCGCGGTCGAACGTCGCCACCTACACCGGGCTGTTCGACCATGTCCGTCGTCGATTCGCAGATACCCCGGAAGCTCGTTCCCGCGGGTACAAGCCCGGCCGATTCTCCTTCAATGTCGCCGGCGGGCGCTGCCCGACCTGCGAGGGCGAGGGATCGGTGATGGTCGAGCTCCTCTTCCTGCCCTCCGTGTACACCGAATGCCCCGACTGTCACGGCACCCGATACAAGGCGTCAACGCTCGAGATCACGTGGCGGGGGCGCACGATCGCTGACGTGTTGTCGATGAGCGTCGAGGAGGCGAACCTCTTCTTCGTGGGCGATGAGGAGATCACGCGATCGCTGGCCGCTTTGTCGGACGTTGGACTCGATTACCTCCGACTGGGTCAACCGGCAACGGAACTCTCGGGGGGTGAGGCCCAGCGAGTCAAGCTGGCGACCGAGTTGCAGCGTGCGCAGCGTGGGGACACGCTGTACGTATTGGACGAGCCAACGTCCGGGCTCCACTGCGCCGACACGGATCGTCTGATCGCGCATCTGCAGACGCTGGTCGATGCGGGCAACACGGTCGTTGCCGCGGAGCTGGACATGCGCGTTGTCGCGGTGGCCGATCACGTGATCGATCTTGGACCCGGCGCGGGCGACGCCGGCGGGACCGTGGTTGCAGCTGGTACGCCCGCCTACGTCGCGGACAAGGGCGTCGGTGCTTCCGCGGGCTACCTTGCCGCCGCATTGCAGGCAGCCACCAACGTGACCCCATCGTGACGAGTGTGCCGCTGTGCGATCTGAACATCGCACAGCGACGCACTCGACGAGGTCGTAGTCTCAGGCGGGGAGCTTAGAGGCCAGGACGTCCAACTTCTCGATCGTGGGCTCGCTGAACAGTTTGCCGGCCAGAATCGCGGGTCACCCGCCGCCCGCGATTGGGAGACACAGCCTAGCTCTGGGCCTCGCCGAGGCGCGCTTCGGGCGTGAGCTCGGCGCGGAGACCACCGCCGGTCGCAGCCCGGGCAAGAGCACGACCCAGCGCAGGTGCCTGCTTGAACAAATTGTGACCGGCCACAAAAAGGACAGAGCCTGCCTCCCACACGGCCACGCCGTCCTCACTCCACGGGAGGTCGGTCACCCAGCAGTGAAGAAAGTCGCGCGGCTCTGGGTGGAGACCGGGCAGCGCCCGTGTCACGTATTCGCGTGCGCGTTCGTCCAGCGATCGAATCGCCGCCGGGTCGATGAAAGTTCCGTCGTCGCGGACGCCGACGGTGTCGCTGAGTCCGACCGAATAGTTGCTGTTGCCCGGTAGCGGCGTCGCGTAGACGCCGACTTCGCCGAAGACGCCGCTGCTGTCCTGCAGGCACGCAACTCGCGCCGGGGCGGCGGCTTTCACGTCGAACGTCAGCCTGACGTGTGCGGCAAGGCGAACCGGCAGCGACAGGCCGACGCTGCGTGCCAGGCGGGCGGTTTCGCGGCCGGCGCACACGACCACCTTGGAGTAGACAGCCCGGTCGGTGACGCTGCGCACCTCGACCGTCCCGTCGGCGCGGGGATCGATGGAGATGACCTCACCGGTGGTGACCGCATCTGCGAGGGCACCCGTGAGTGCCGTGATCGCGGCGCGGGTGCGGATCGCGCCGCCCGACTCGTCGAGCACCGCTGGCCCCGAGTACCCAGCGAGCAGCGGCATCCGCTGGGCGACCTCGGCCGCGTCGATCTCGTGCGCTTCCACGCCGCCGACCTGGTCGAGCACCCGCAGCCGCGCCAGGGCGCTGTCTCCGATCGCCAGGACACCGTCTGATGAGACCAGCTCGACGTCGAAGCGTTCGGCCCACTCATCCCATACGCCGCGGCTTTCGCGCGCGAAAGCGACGAGTCGCGGGTCGTCGTGGGCATGCCGGAAGATCCGCGCCTCGCCTGCGGACTGACCCGTCCCGGGCAGACCAGCCTCGTACAAGCGCACCGGTACGCCCTGCTCCCGCAGCGCGTACGCCGTCGACAGACCGACGATCCCGCCACCGATCACTGCTACCTCGGGTGAACGCGTCGTGGCAACGCCGTCGTCAGTTCCTGTCATCGCGGTTCCCGATCTGTTAGTGATTAGCGATAGGCCGCAAGGGAAGGGGCCGCTGCCACGACGTCCCCGGGCTGTGTAAGCCCGAAGTCACCGCGCGCAGCGACCCCTCCTTTCTGGGTCAGTACTCCCGGTCTGTGGTGTCAGGCGGGGAGTTTGGAGCCCAGGACGTCGAGCTTCTCGATCGTCGGTTCGCTGAACAGTTTGCCGGTCTGCTCGCCAAGAGCGGCAGCGACTGCGCCGGACAGGTGCGCGTCGCGGCCGGCATCATCGGGGAACACGTCGAAGATCCCGAATGAGGACGGGCCGAGACGGATCGCGAACCACGCGGTGGTGGCCGGTTCCTCCTCGACGAGCCCTCGTCCGATGCCGAGGAATTCCTGGACCTCGTCTTCCTTACCGGGCAGGGCCTCCAACCTGACCAGCAGTCCCTTCGTCACGCTCATGACATCACCTCTTCCTGGTTCGAATTGCTCGCAAATTTCGCTGAGATCGTATCGCAGAACGCAGGCAAGTCATCGGGCGAGCGGCTGGTGATCAGGTTGCCGTCCACCACGACGTCCTGGTCGACGACGTCCGCACCGGCGTTGCGCAGATCCGTGCGGATGCTCGGGAAGGACGTCAAGGTGCGACCTTCGACCACACCTGCCTCGATCAATGTCCACGGCCCGTGACAGATCGCTGCAACGGGCTTGCCACTCTCGACGAAGTCGCGGACGAAGGAAACGGCGTCCTTGTCGACCCGGAGCTGGTCAGGGTTCACCGTGCCGCCGGGAAGCAGCAGGGCGTCGTAGTCGCCCACCGAGGCGTCGGCGACCAACCCGTCAACGGTGAACGTGCCTGCTGCATCCAGGTCGTTCTCACGGGCCTGAATCTCACCGTCATGGATCGACAGGACCTCGGTCTGTGCGCCAGCCTGCTCCAGTGCCTCGCGGGGCTTTTCGAGCTCGACTCGCTCGACCCCGTCGGCGGCGAGGATGGCGATTCTCTTGCCCTGTAGCGTCTCGGTCATATCAGCTCGCCTTCTTCTCGGTCGCCATGCCGGGCTTGATGAGGACCTTGGTCCAACCCTTGGACCGGGCGTCGAAGTTCTTGTAGGCATCGGCAGCCTGGTCCAGCGAGATCTCGTGGGAGACGATCCACGAAGGGGTCGCCTTGCCGGCGGCGATCAAGTCCCGCAGCTGGCGGTTGTACCGCTTGATCGGGGCCTGACCGCTCCCCATGGTCTGACCCTTGAACCAATGCGTTCCGAAGTCGATGGCCGCCTTTCCCTGCTTGGCGAGGTCATCCTTGGCTCCGGGGTCCTGGGGGACGAACACGCCCACGGTGCCGATTCCTCCGGTGAAACGCACCGCGTTGATGAGCATGTTCATAGTAGCGGCCATGTCCTCGTTGCCTTGGGGATCGTGGGCCTGGTAACCCACGCATTCGCAGCCACGGTCAGCTCCGAGACCCATCGTCTCGTCGAGAACGGCTTGCACGGGGTCGACCTTGGAATCGTCGATGGCAATCGCGCCGATCTGCTCCGCCAGCGCGAGCCGGTCAGGGTGGCGGTCGACCACCATCACCTTTGCTGCGCCCTTGATGATCGCGGACAGGGCGGCCATCAATCCGACCGGACCCGCCCCAGCGATCACAACGCTATCGCCCGGGATCACGCCGGCCATCTCGGTGGCGTGGTAGCCGGTGGGGAAGATGTCGGAGAGCATGACGTAGTCGTTCTCCCTCTCCTCCGCATCCTCGCCCAGGCGCAGCGCGTTGTGATCACCGAAAGGCACACGGAGCAGTTCCGCTTGGCCACCGCCATAGGAACCCATGTCGGCGAACCCATAGGCCGCACCGGCGAATGATGGTTCGGGCTGGGTGGTGAGACAGTAGTTGGTCAGGCCGCGTTCGCAGTTCTTACAGAACCCGCACGAGATGTTGAACGGCAGCACAACCCGATCGCCAACCTTAACCTTCTCCACGCCACTACCGACTTCGATGACCTCGCCCATGTTCTCGTGACCGAACGTCCGACCTACCTCGAAGGAAGTCCGCCCCTCGTACATGTGGAGGTCCGAGCCGCAGATGTTCGTCGTCGTTACCCTGACCAGGACATCGGTGGGTCGCTCGATCTTCGCGTCCGGGACGTCTTTCGTGCTGACCTGACGAGGTCCCTCGTACACCACTGCTTTCATGTCTGCTCCGATCCGCTGGTGTTGCTCGATAGTCCTTCTAGGGGGGTCGCTAACATGGCGGTCCCTCCGGGGTACACAACGCCCCTAAAGGCCACATGTCAAGGAGGTTTACCTTACGATCGCCCGACTCCTTGTCGTCGAAACGCCCACCGAAACCAGGTTCTAATGCACGTTTTCGGGGCTCAATATCGCCTCTATCGCGTGGTGCCTCGAAGACGGTCGTTTATTAGACGGTGTCTAGGCTCCTCGATTTCGGGGCGAATTGCGTCTCGTAATCCGTGTCCCCAAACTATGCATCGCGAGCAATGTTTGCGAGACGCACCGGTTCGAGCAGGTTTCACATCGGATGGCCTTTGTGAACCATGAGGGGTTGCCGTCTGCGTTGCTCAAGTAGCATCAGTAAGACCGTCAGCAAGAACGCGATCAACGCGGCTGCCCCGACCCATATCAGTGTGTATATGTGACCGACGTGCTCGATTTGCGCGGTTCCGATGATCGGTGCTGCCGCTTGCGCGAGTAGGGATGGAAGCGCGATGCGGCCCATAATCTTGGCGTAGGCGTGTTGTCCGAAAAGCGCCAAGGGTACGGTCCCGCTCGCAATGGAACTCAACCCGATCCCGACCCCGTAGATAATTACCAGGAGGAGAGGAGTGAGGGCTCCGACCCCGAGGAGAAGAATTGCTGCCGCTGTCGCAAAGGTCGCGATGAGTAGCGTCCACAGTGGATGATGTTTGCGCCCAACGATGAGCTCGATCAACCGGGCTCCCACTTGGGACGGGCCAATGAGCGCGGCAAGAGCAACGGCAGTAGCGCCGGCAATACCGACGCCAGCCAGCAACGAGAACATGTGCATCGACATCAACGCGGCAATGGACGTTCCCAGAGTGATGACCATGGCGACCAGAACAATCAACGGCCAACGGGGTGCCCTGCTGAGGTGCTCCTCCAAATTCTGTGACGTGGGCCTATTCGGTGTTGGTGACGCGTCCGGGCGAGTAGGGATCGTGAGCGCATAGAGGGGTGCGGTGATAAGTAGGTGTGCGCCGGCGTAAACGAAAGCGGTCCAGCGCCAACCGAATTCGTTGACGAGCAGAGTGCTCAGCGGCCAGCAGACGCTGCTCGCGAATCCGCCAAAGAGGGTGACGAACGTGATGGCTGACCTTGCTGAAGCCCCATAGGTGTGGCCGAGAATCGCGAATGCCCCGTTGTACAGTCCACCGCTCATCCCCAGCCCGAGAATCACCCACGCGCCCAGATACCACCATTGGCTCTGAGCGCACCCGAGGACTACGAGACCCGCGGCCAGCAGTAGGGCGCTGAATATCAATACGGCACGTCCGTGATTGCCGGCCACGAGGGCGCCGATGCGAGGGGACGCGAGCCCTGCCACTACTAACCCCACGGAGACACCCGCTACGACTATCGACTTCGGCCAGCCAGTGTCGGTCGTGATGGGGTCAGCAAGTACTGCCAGGAGGTAGAAGGTGGACCCCCATGAGAGGATCTGCCCCACACCTAAACCCGCGATTGCCTGGCCTCGCTGCTTTGACCTCAAGCGTGTAGGTATTGCGGCCTGGGCGTCGCTCATGAATGCATCCGGGATGAGTGTCCGAAGCGGTTACTGCGTTGAGAGTAGGCGGGCCTTGAGCTTTTGGACGCGTGCGTGGATGTCGTCGCGGATCAGTGTCATGCGTTCGCGGCCCTCAATACCTCGCAGTGAGGGCTCGTCGGTTTCCCATATCTCGATCTCCACACCGTCGACAGCTGGGACCTGAGCTTCTGTGCCGAGAACAATAACGAGGCCTGCGGCGCGCATGTTCTCCTCGGTCAACGGCTTCGGCACTTCTACGCTGATGTCGATGCCCATCTCGAGAAGCACTTCAGCGGAGCGAGCATTGATCGCTGCCGCTGGTTTGGTACCCGCGGACGTGACCGTGATCTTGTCGCCCGCTTCGTGCTTCATGAGTCCCGCCGCCATCTGTGATTTGCCGCCGTTTTTCGCACACACGAATAGGACGGCCGGCTGTGGTGCTTCCTGGGGGAGAACGGTCATTGATCAGCCTTTCGAAACGAGGGTCGCAGCGAGAGAATCCAAAGCGCCAGGGACGAGTGAGTAGTAGGCCCACACACCGCGCTTTTCGCGATTAAGAAGTCCGGCCTCGACCAGGATTTTCAGGTGGTGGGAAACTGTCGGTTGCCCCAGCTTGAGCGGCTCAGACAAGTCACAGACGCACGTTTCTGCCTCGGGGCTCGAAGAAACGATGGAGAGGATGCGCAACCGGTTCGGATCCGCGAGCGCTTTGAATCGAACAGCAAGCATCTCCGCCTCCTCAGCCGGAAGAGCTTCCTCTCCTCGCGGGGGCACACAGCACGGAGCGCTGGGCAGAACGCCCGCGGCGGCAAGGTCCTCCGTACGTGTGTTCGCAGCAACCAGTGTGGACATCGCTCATCCTCGCGTTCTGTGAGCACAGCCTTAAGAGATTGACAAGTGTCGATATATTCAACCATACTCGACACATCGATGTCCGTCGATGTTTGGCGTGAAGGAAACGTGCGCAGGGGCAACTACTGCATCCACCGGCCCGATCACGGTCGCGCTGTCCGCGCTCGACCGTTTTCTGCAGCCTTGAATTCGGGTGCGCGCAACGACGATCGTCGAAATCCTCCCCCGAAAAATAGCCTCTCGAATCGCAGGAGAAAAGACCATGAGCGAAACGCATCCCGTCATTGTCATTGGTGCCGGACCTATCGGGCTGGCTGCGGCGGCACATCTCCTCGAGCGAGACCAAGACGTGCGCGTCTTGGAGGCAGGAGCAACGGTAGGAGCCGCAATGGCCCAGTGGGGGCACATAAAATTGTTCTCCACGTGGCGCTACAACATCGACGCAGCGGCTCGCAGGCTTCTGGAAGCCAATTCGGATGGGTATTCAGGCGGTTGGGAAACGCCCCGAGAAACGCGTCTCCCCACTGGTGCTGACATGATCAGCGACTATCTGGAACCACTTGCCGCCCATCCAGCACTGGCACCACGGATCAGTTTCGGGCACCGCGTCGTCGGGGTCACTCGGGTAGCCCCCGACGGTGCGGGTGTCGACAAGACGCGCTCTGCAGGGCGTGACCAGACGCTCTTTCTTGTCCGCACGGAAACCGCGGCAGGCACGAAGGATCTTTTCGCCCGCGCAGTCATCGACGCATCGGGTACGTGGAGCGGGCCGAATCCGGTGGGCCGCTCGGGGATCGAGGCGATCGGTGAAGTCCGGGCTCGTGAGGCAGGGTTCATCACGTCACCGCTGCCTGATCCGTTGGGGAGTGAGCTTGAGCGTTTCGCTGGGAAAACTGTTCTCGTGTTGGGCGCCGGACACTCCGCTGCGAACACGTTGATCAGTCTCGGAAAGCTCCGCCAACAGCATCCAGGCACGACCGTGTTGTGGGGACTCCGCGGAACCGCGAACCCAATCCGCCTCTACGGAGGAGGGGCAGCCGATGAACTTCCCGCGCGTGGACAACTCGGCACCAGCCTGCGCCGCTTCGTTGAAAACGGCGACATCACGATCCTCGAAAACGTCGCCGTCACATCCTTGGAAGCAGACACCCGCCTCACGGTGGAACTCGCTTACGGGGACAGCCTCACTGTCGATCTGGTGGTGCCAGCTACGGGATTCCGGCCCGACCTGTCCTTCCTTTCAGAGCTTCGCTTAGACATGGACCACATCGTCGAGGCGCCTAAGGAGCTCGGCCCACTCATCGACCCGGAGTTTCACAGTTGCGGCACCGTCACAGCCCATGGTGAACGAGTCCTGGCCCATCCCGACCCGAACTTCTACATCGTGGGAATGAAGAGCTACGGCCGCGCACCGACATTCCTCATGGCCACCGGCTACGAGCAGGTCCGATCCATCGCGGCCGCACTCGCCGGAGACCGCGCAGCCGCAGACCTCGTACGGCTAGAGCTCCCCGAAACCGGGGTGTGTTCCACCGACCTCGGCGGATCATGCGACTTGCCTACGACTGACGATTCTGCGCCCGACTGCGCCACCTCAGTGACAGAAACACCCGCCGCTTCATGCTGTGGCGCACCCGAACCCGTGACCATCGGATTCGCGACAGGCACACTGCACGGCCACAACGATCTATTCGCCCACCAGAAGAGTTAGCGGAGTACGCCAGAAGCCTCTCACCGGTCGGGGCTCGTGAGGGAGCAGCAGTGAAGGACGCGCGTCTACCTCACATTCCCATGGTGCATAGCGGTCTCTACGCCGCACGCACAGTTGCAATCGGCGCGTTCGCACGGGCAGCACACAGAGTTCATCTTGGACGGTGGCGATCTGTATTGAGTTCTGTCAATATAGAAACATGTCTAATCAAGAAGTTGATGTGTTGATCGTGGGGTCTGGCCCGGCTGGCTATACCGCAGCGGTGTACGCCGCTCGCGCGGGACTCGCACCCGTGGTTCTCGCCGGATCCATTAGCGCCGGGGGAGCTCTGATGACCACGACCGAAGTTGAGAATTTCCCCGGGTTTGTTGAAGGTATTCAGGGGCCGGACCTCATGGAATCGATGCGCGCCCAGGCCGAACGATTCGGTGCCCGCATCATTGTCGATGACGCGGTCAGTCTCGGCCTCACCGGTTCACTCAAGACGGCAGTGACCGGTGGGGGAGACACGTATCAGGCCCGTGCCGTCATTCTCGCTATGGGGTCGGCGTACCGGAAGTTGCATCTTCCTGACGAGGAGCGGCTTACGGGCCACGGGGTGTCGTGGTGTGCTACGTGCGATGGGTTCTTCTTCCGAGATCAGGAGATCGTGGTTGTTGGTGGAGGTGACTCAGCGATGGAAGAAGCACTTTTTCTTACTCGCTTCGCGTCGAAGGTCACTGTTGTGCACCGGCGCAGCGAGTTCCGCGCATCCAAGATCATGGCGCAGCGAGTCCTCGACCATCCCAAAATTGATGTCGCCTGGAACAGCGAGATCGCGGAGCTCATCGGGGAGAAATTGGTGCGAGCGGTCTCTCTGCGCGACAGGCAAACTGGTGAACTGCGAACAATCGACGTCACCGGCGTATTCGTCGCAATCGGCCACGACCCGCGTTCGGAGCTCGTAATGGGCACTATTGATACGGACGCCGATGGGTACGTGCAGGTTGCACACCCATCAACCCGCACCAACATTGCAGGGGTGTTCGCTGCAGGCGACCTGGTCGACCATACCTATCGTCAAGCCATCACCGCTGCTGGAACGGGTTGCGCTGCCGCCCAGGACGCCCAACACTTCCTCAGCGCTCTCGATCACATTGCGGAGACCCATCCGCTGTCCCAGGAGGTTTTCGCGTGACTCTCGCAGCCACCATTACCGTCACCGATGCCACGTTCGACGCTGAAGTGCTGTGCGCAAAGGTTCCTGTTGTTGTCGATATTTGGGCAGCATGGTGCGGGCCGTGCAAGCAGATCGCGCCAATTCTCGACCAGCTCGCCACGGACTACGCAGGTCGCATCAAGATCGTGAAGATTGACGCCGACCAAAACCCCGAAGCCGTCACCGCTATTGGTGTGACGTCGATCCCAACGCTCGGCTTCTACAAGGACGGCGCCCGCAGGGACATGCTCATCGGCGCTCACCCGAAGCCTGTCATCGTCGAAAAAATGGAGGCGCTTCTCGCATGAGCGCCCTAACGACCCCCACCGCACCATCTGCGACACGCAAGCTGTCAACGCTCGACCGTTGGCTACCGCTCTGGATCGGGCTAGCCATGGTCGCCGGCCTCCTACTGGGACGGTTCATCCCTGGCGTCTCCACGGTGCTCGCGCACCTCGAAGTTGGTGGGATCTCGGTCCCCATCGCTTTGGGGCTGCTGATCATGATGTACCCCGTTCTCGCGAAAGTGCGCTACGACAAGGTCGCAGCCGTCGCCGGGGACAGAAAACTCCTAATCTCTTCGCTCGCACTGAACTGGGTCATCGGACCAGCCCTGATGTTCGCTCTGGCATGGATGTTTCTTCCCGATCTCCCCGAATACCGTACCGGGCTGATTATCGTGGGTCTCGCCCGCTGCATCGCGATGGTCGTTATCTGGAATGATCTCGCCTGCGGTGACCGTGAAGCTGCCGCGGTCCTCGTAGCGATCAACTCAATCTTCCAAGTTGTCGCGTTCTCCCTCTTGGGATGGTTCTACCTCACCATCCTCCCGGCGTGGCTGGGACTTGATTCGCAAGGGCTCGACATCTCGATCGGACAGATCGCACTGAACGTGCTCATATTCCTGGGAGTGCCACTGATTGCTGGGTTCGCTTCCCGGTTCATCGGGGAAAAGCGCAAGAGCCGCCAATGGTACGAGGAAACGTTCATCCCCAAAATCGGCCCCTGGGCCCTGTACGGATTGCTGTTCACGATCGTGCTGCTGTTCGCTCTCCAAGGCGATCAGGTCATCTCTCGGCCGCTAGATGTTGCCCGCATCGCGCTGCCGCTGCTGGTCTATTTCGCAGCAATGTGGTTCGTGGGCCTTCTTGCCGGCAAAGCCTTGGGGCTGGGTTACGCCCGATCATCGACGTTGGCGTTCACCGCGGCCGGGAACAACTTCGAACTCGCCATCGCTGTCGCCATCGGCACGTTCGGCGCGACCTCCGGTCAAGCATTGGCCGGCGTTGTCGGGCCACTGATCGAAGTCCCTGTGCTCGTCGGGCTTGTATATGTTTCCCTGTGGGCCGCGAGAGCTTGGTTCAACACTGACCCGTATACGTCGGAAAGGACGACAGCATGAGCGCCACCCTCACCGCGACCGAAGACTGCGGCCCCATCGCCGCGCACGCGATCGGGCAGGAAGCGGCCTCGACGGTCGCAGCCATACTGAAAGCACTTGCTGACCCGCTCAGGCTCCGTATGCTGTCCGCGATCGCGGCAGACCCGCGCGGCGAATCGTGCGTATGCGATCTCGCCGAACTCGCCAACGTCTCCCAGCCCACCGTGTCCCACCACTTGAAAGTACTCAAAGAGGTTGACGTCCTCACGGCAGAGCGGCGCGGTACATGGGTTTGGTACCGGATCACACCCGGCCGGCAACAAGCAGTCACGGCGCTACTCGAATCTTTCGCCCCGGCCGCACTGGCAAGGCCGCTGGATACTCAGTCAGCTGACGTGGTGCGCCCGGACTTTGACGCCCGAGTGACCCGACTCGCTGACGAACTCGCCGCAGAGATACCAGAGCTCGACGCACAGATCGTTCGCTCCATCGTGCGTGAGTCCTACACAGCGCTCGCCAGCACCGCACGAGTGACCACTGCGCTCATCCCACTCACCGAACGGTTCGCCCGCCAACGCATCAGCGACCTCACGAAACAACACGACACATCCGCACCTCAAGTGCTGTTTGTCTGCGTCGCAAACGCCGGTCGTTCCCAGCTCGCCGCAGCACTCGTGAATCAGATCTCGGACGGACGCGTCATCGCTCGCTCGGCAGGGTCACAACCGGCCCATGTAATCCACCCACACGTGCGATCACTGATCGCTGACATCGAAGGGGAAAGTGCCGCAGCTGACCGGTTCCCAAAACCCCTCACCGACGATGCGATTCGTGCGGCAGACGTAGTGATCACGATGGGGTGCGGAGACGTATGCCCCATCATCCCGGGCGTCCGCTACGAGGACTGGGCCGTGGGCGATCCCGCTCTCGCATCCGACGCGGGCGTGCAAGCCATTCGGGATGACATTGCCGCTCGAGTCCGCACCCTCGTCGACGACCTCACCCACTAACCAACTATCTGGAGCGACTCATTCATGACTGACACCAATAAGCCCTCCGTACTATTCGTCTGTGTCCATAACGCTGGCCGGTCCCAGATGGCCGCAGGATTCCTGCGCGACATCGCCGGAGACCGCATCGAGGTTCGATCAGCCGGCTCGATGCCAGCCAATCAAATCAACCCAATGGCCGCAGCCGCGATGGCGGAACTCGGTATCGACATCACATCTGAGCAGCCCAAAGTACTCACCACAGAAGCCGTCCAGGACTCTGACGTCGTCATCACAATGGGCTGCGGAGACGCCTGCCCATTCTTCCCCGGAAAACGCTACGAGGACTGGAAGCTTGATGATCCGGCCGGGCAGGATCTTGACGCAGTACGACCCATCCGTGACGAGATCCGTACACGTATCAGTCAGCTTGTGAGTGAATTGGTGTAGCTCACAAACCCTAGAAACGACCGTTCGTGAGGAGCAGCATAGGTTGTCACGGCGCACCGCAGGATAAGAGGTACCTTCTTCGCGACGCTAGATCGCCGGCTTGGGTGGTAAGGCCCGTTGGAGCTCGCGGTACACCGTGGCGCGAGAGATATCGAACAGTTCGGCGAGCTCCGTCTGCGTATGGGTGCCAGCCGCGTGAGTGGCGAGCAGATGGCGGCGCTTTGTAGCCGTGAGCTTGGGCTGCTTCCCGCGGAGCTTCCCGGCAGCTTTCGCGATCGCCATTCCTTCACGAGTGCGGGCTCGAATAAGATCTGCCTCGAATTCCGCGACCATCCCGAGCACATTGAACAGGAGTCGGCCTACCGGGTCGGCGGGGTCATAGATTGATCCACCCAGGCTGAGTGCGACACCCTTGCGAGTGAGTTCGTCGGCGATGTCTCGGGTGTGAATGACAGCGCTCCGTGGCGGCGTTCTGACGTCGCTATGTGACGTGTCTTCGCAGCTTGGTTCTCGCCAGGCTCAGGTCGGTGCCGGGCGGACTTGCTGCACGGATGCGCATCGGCGGGCACTCCTAAAAGTCTCGCGCGGGACATTTCGCTTTCGGACTGTCAGGCATGGCCAGGGGAGGCTTCGATACCGGCGCGTGCGGATGACGCGACAGGTGCTGGACTCATCACAGTCGCACGTAGGCAGCGCCTGCCCATTGTTGTCGCGCGAGGTAGCCCACGGCCGCAGCCACGGTTGACACCCCGTCGAGCAACGAATCGTCGTCGACGCCTTCTCGGCTCATGCTGTTCTGACACGCCAGCACCTGTACGCCAGCACTGTGGATTGTCGCGACGAGATCGTCTCGGTAGGCACCGCCTGCAATGAGGCCGCGCACTGCACCGCCCTGGACGACGACTTGGACCATCGCATCGGGATCCAGATCGTGGACTGCGTTTCGTGCAACGCGTAACGCGACGGTGAGGACTCCAGCGTCCTCGGCGAGGACGTGGATGACGAGTCCGTTCCGAGTGGTCATCAGGCCAGGGAAAGGAAGAGCTTCTCCAGCTCGTCGGGATTGGTGGCGTTGTCTGCGTCCGGGGTGGTCATGCAGTCGCGAAGAGCGGTGGAAATGACGAGGAAACCGGCCCGATCCAGAGCTTTAGAGACTGCGGAGAGCTGCTGCACGACGTCGCGGCAGTGAGCGTCGTCTTCAACGGCGCCGATCACCGCGGTGAGCTGTCCTTGCGCACGCTTCAGACGGTTGAGCACCTTCCGCTTCGCCTCCTGATCGTGCACCAGCGAATCGGGGCTTTCAGATGCACTGCTCATCAGTGTTTCCTTCCGTCGAGTTGACAACAACTATACCCCCCGGGGTATGGTGTCCATAAGGTTTTAAAGATACCCCCGGGGGTATTGCCGGAAAGGGAGAAAACATGTGTCGAGCTACGAAGTGCCGAACCTGTGGAAAGACGACCTGGGCCGGCTGCGGCCAGCATGTGTCCTCGGTACGCGCGTCGGTGCCCGCGTCGCAGTGGTGCAATGGCAACCACACGCGCGGTGAGGTGCAGGCTGCACAGTCGAAGCAGGGCGGGTTCTTCTCGCGCCTGTTCGGGCGGTGACCGACGATGGCGACCACTGAACTCACGAGCGACACCTTCGCCACGGCGACACAGGGAGACGGGATTGTTCTCGTCGACTTCTGGGCGGCCTGGTGCGGCCCGTGCCGCTCGTTCGCTCCGGTGTTCGAGGCGGCGTCGGAGAAGCACTCCGACATCGTGTTCGCGAAAGTGGACACCGAAGCTGAACCGGAGGTGTCCTCCGCTCACCGCATCACCTCGATCCCGACGCTGATGGTGATCCGCGACGGCGTGCTGGTGTTCAAGCAGCCTGGTGCTTTGCCTGCCCCGCAGCTCGAGCTGCTGATCACCAAGGCCCGCGAGCTGGACATGGATGACGTCCGCCGCCAGATCGCCGCCTCCAAGACGGCTGCCTGATCGTGTGCGCTCAAATCACCTGCCCCTTCTGCGGCAAGCCCACGTGGGCCGGCTGCGGCCAGCACATCGACGATGCCCTCGCCGACGTCCCCGAAGACCAGCGCTGCACCTGCGCGCACTGACCCCCGCGAAAGCAGATCCCCATGCTCCTCGAACGCTTGTATGACGACGACCTCGCGCACGCCAGCTACCTGATCGGCTGCCAGCGGAACGGTGAAGCGATTGTGGTCGATCCCCGCCGCGACGTGCAGGTCTACCTCGACCTCGCCGCGAAGCACGGCATGACCATCACCGCCGTCACCGAAACCCACATCCACGCCGACTACCTCTCCGGCACCCGCGAACTCGCCGCACGCACCGAAGCGACGATGTACGTCTCCGCCGAAGGCGGGCCCGACTGGCAGTACGGTCCCGGATTCGATGACGCCACCCGGATGACGCACGGTCAGCGCATCACCCTCGGCAACATCACCCTCGAAGCAGTGCACACCCCCGGCCACACCCCCGAGCACCTCTCTTTCCTCGTCACCGATGGAGCCGCCACCTCCGACCCGGGCTACTTCCTCAGCGGCGACTTCGTCTTCGTCGGCGACATCGGCCGCCCCGACCTGCTTGATGAAGCCGCCGGCGGCACCGACACCCGCTTCCAGGGCGCACGCGACCTGTTCGCCAGCATCCGCGACCGCTTCCTCACCCTCCCGGACTACGTACAGGTCCTCCCCGCACACGGGTCCGGCTCGGCGTGCGGCAAGGCCCTCGGCGCCGTCCCCACCTCCACGGTGGGATACGAGCGACGCTTCGCCTGGTGGGCGCCGTACCTGTCCGCCGGTGACGAGCAGGGCTTCATCGACTCTCTCCTGGGTGATCAGCCTGACGCGCACGCCTACTTCGCCCGGATGAAGCGGCAGAACCGCACCGGTCCCGCTCTGCTGGGCGAGCTCGCACCGCTGCCGCAGATCGACGCCTCCGACCTGTCCGCCGCGCTGGAGGAAGACAGCGTCATCCTCATCGACACCCGCCACCACTCACAGGTACACCAGGGCACCGTGCCCGGCGCGCTCAACGTTCCCGGCGAAGCGAAAGCCGCCAGCTACGCCGCCTGGGTCTACGACCCTGAAACCGAGACACGCCCCCTCGTCGTTTTGGCAGACTCGACCGATGCGGCCGGGCGGTTCCGCGACCACTTGCTGCGGGTGGGGATCGACACCGTCCACGGCTCCATCGCAACCCTCGACGGACTGCAGCTCATGCAGCCGAAGACCATCGCGCCCACGGACATCGACCAGGTGAAGCACGCCCTCCTGCTCGATGTGCGCAACCGCACCGAATACAACGCCGGACACATCCCCGGTGCCGCCCAACTCTCCGGCGGTCGTGCCCTCTGGCACACCGACGAGCTCCCCGCCTCGGGTGTCATCCTCACCTACTGCCAGAGCGGCGTCCGTAACAGCGTCATCGCCAGCGCGCTTCGCCGAGCCGGTCACGATGTCGTTGAGATCGAAGGCAGCTACCGCGCCTGGCTCGCCGCCACAACGGCGCAGCCCGCCGCGAACGCCGCCTGACCCCTCGAGGAGCCCGAATGACTCTGCCCGTGATCACCGCGATGATTCTCGCAACGGTGGTCGGCGTCTCACTCGGGCTCCTCGGCGGAGGCGGATCCATCCTCGCCGTCCCCGTCTTCACCCTGGTGTTAGGGATGGAAACGCGAGAGGCGATCGCGTCTTCCCTCTTCGTCGTCGCGGTGACCAGCACCATCGCCGTCCTGATGCGCACGAGTACGAGAACCGTGAAATGGGGAGTCGGTGCCGCGTTCGGGGTGACAGGGATGCTCGGCGGACTCGCCGGTGCATCCGTGGGGCGGTTCGTTCCCGACGTTCTCCTCTCCGTCCTTTTCGGCGGCGTCATGATCGTCACGGCACTCGCGATGATCCGCGGTCGTCGTACGCCCGCCTCATCCGAGCGACCCCGAACGCGCAGCTCTCATGTCCTACGCGTCGTGATCATCGGGGTGTCGGTGGGGTTCCTCACCGGGCTGCTCGGGGCGGGTGGAGGTTTCCTCATCGTCCCTGCGCTGCTGATCTTCGGCCTCCCCATCGCCGCGGCCACCAGCACATCACTCCTCGTCATCGCATTGAACTCCACCGCAGGACTCGCCGCACAGGTGTTCACCACCGCGATCCCGTGGGAAACCGTTCTTCCTTTCACAGCCTTCGCCGTCGCCGGCTCCGTCGCCGGGATGCTGCTCGCCAGGAAGTTGTCCGCCCCAGTGCTCCGCAAAAGCTTCGGCTTCTTCGTCCTCGCCGTGGGCGTCGTCATGCTCACAACGACGATCCTGCGCCTCGCACCTCTTCTTTGACCCTCCAGGAATCACTCATGGCCGTCACCCCCGCTGCCGTCCCCCCGCGGGTCGGCGCCCTCATCGAGGGCTACCAGGGGCCTGTCATCGACGAACGTGCGGTCCGGGTCGCGGCCGGTCTTCTGCTGACGCTGGGACTTGTTGCCGCCACCGCCGCACTCGCGTTCGGGACCGCTCGCCCGCTGCAAATGTTCGGGATGTTCTTCTTGCTCGACGTGCTGACTCGCCTCCTCGTCAGTGATCGGTTGTCGATCACCCTGGCGTTGGGACGACTCGCGAGTCGCTCCCACTCCCCGCGCTGGGTCGGCGCCCCACAAAAGGCCTTCGCGTGGTGGCTGGCCGTCGGCATCGCCACCACCTCGTGCATCGCACTGGGCTCCGGCGCCATCCCTCTCCAAGGGGCACTCGCCCTATGCGGTGTCTGCTTCACCCTCCTGGCTCTCGAAGCGATCTTCGGCTGGTGCGCGGGCTGCCACCTCCACCGCCGTCTCAGCCGACACCCCACACATCACTGCGCCGACCGCTCCTGCAACCTCTAACCCCAAACCCCCGAAAGGACCCCATGCGTCGCTTCGCCCTCGTTACAGTCACCGCACTCGTCGCCGCCTTCGCGCTCACGAGTTGCACCGCGCCAACCACCGCCCAACCTGCGGTCAGCTCGGATGCGATCGTCATCGACGTCCGCACACCCGCCGAACACGCCAAAGGGCATCTCGATGGGGCACTCCTGCTCGACGTCACCGCCGGCGAGCTGCAGGCGGCAATCCCTGACCTGGACCCCCATGCCGACTACGTCGTCTACTGCCGTTCAGGTCAACGCGCCGCCGCCGCCGTCGAGCTGATGGAAGAAGCGGGATTCACCCAGGTACGCAACCTCGGCTCGCTCGCAGACGCCGCGGCCGCGACGGGGCTATCGGTCGTTCAGACTGATTGACCATCCTCACCCACGCTCCAGAAGTGGAGGATTGGTGCGCGCCTCAAAAAGTAGTCCATTAATAAGACACGCGGAGCGACATTTGACCCATGGGAGGAGGGGATCAAGGATTTCCGTTCACTTGCACGGCGTCGCGCAGGTCAACTGCGGTGGACTTCCAGATCAGTTCAGTCATTGCTGTATAGTTCAGCGTATGCTGACTATAGATTCTCGTTTGGATGTGATGAACCGGCTGGGGCGGGCGATGGCCGACCCCACCCGGTCGCGTATACTGCTGACCCTGCTTCAGCGCCCGGCCTACCCGGCCGAGCTGGCCCGATACCTGGAGCTGACGCGGCCGAACGTGTCGAACCACCTGGCGTGCCTGCGGGACTGTGGGCTCGCGGTCGCCGTGCCCCAGGGCCGCCAGACCCGGTATGAGATCGCGGATCCGCATCTGAGCCGGGCGCTGACCGCCCTGGTCGAAGTGACCCTCGCGGTCAACGAGAACGCGCCGTGCCTGGACCCGGCCTGCTCGGCGCCGGGATGCTGCAGCACGGGGGTGGAGGCATGATCCTGTCCTCGATCTTGCAGGCAATCGGCCTGTTCATCGCCACGAATATCGACGACATCATCGTGCTCTCGCTGTTCTTCGCCCGCGGCGCGGGCCAGCGCGAGACCACCGCCCGCATCCTGGTCGGCCAGTATCTGGGCTTCGTGGGCATCCTGGGCGCGGCCGTGCTGGTCTCCCTGGGGGCCGGGGCGTTCCTGCCCCCGGAGGTCATCCCGTACTTCGGACTCATCCCCCTGGGCCTGGGCCTGTGGGCCGCCTGGCAGGCCTGGCGTGGGGACGGCGACGACGATGACGACGAGGCCAAGGTCGAAGGCAAGAACGTGGCGGTGTGGACCGTGGCCGGGGTGACCTTCGCCAACGGCGGGGACAACATCGGGGTCTACGTCCCGGTCTTCCTCAGCGTGGGCCCGGGCGCCGTGGTGGCTTACTGCATCGTGTTCCTGGCGCTGGTGGCGGTGCTGGTCGCCCTGGCCAAGTTCGTCGCCACCCGCCGGCCGATCGCCGAGGTCCTGGAGCGCTGGGAACACATCCTGTTCCCCATCGTGCTGATCGGTCTGGGTGCCTTCATTCTGGTCAGCGGCGGGGCCTTCGGCTTCTAACTGCGTCACCGGCCCCGCACGCGGCGCCGGTGACGCAGATCGGCAGCCTCGACCACAAGGAGGTCTCCGACCATGGCCGATGCCGACGTCCTGGTGATCGGCACCGGCCCCAAGTTGCGGACAGCTTCACTTCTGAGCGGACGCCCTGTGCCGCCATTTATCTCAGCAAGAATTTCGCCACATACCTGCAAAAGTCACACAGAAACCGTGTCGTAAACCCATGTATCGCAACGTACGTCTGTAATACACCGAGCATATGGCACTGATCGGTTACGCCCGTGTCTCTACTCGCGAGCAGAACCCTGAAGGTCAGACTGATGTGTTGAGCTCGTCCGGGTGCGAGAAGCTGTTCGTCGATCGTGGCGACTGCACCACCTCCGGCTGCGGCGTCAAGGCCGAAGCCATGCCCATCACCGAGGGGATGGGCCGATGAGCGAGGAGTGCTGCGGTCCCGACGAGTCCAAAACGATCAGACCCAAGCCCGCCGCTCCAGTGCTCGACGGCGATGCGTGCTGCGGCCCCAAACTGCCCCCGGTATTCGCGAAGTCTCAGGAGGAAGAAGGCGAGCATGCGACGCGGCCCCCCTCGTGGCGCGACCCGGCACTGCTGCCCTCCGCCTTCTCCGGCACCGCCCTCGTGATCGGCTACCTCCTCGAGTCGAGCGGCGTAGAGATCCCCGCGCTCGTGCTGCAATGGGTCGCGCTGCTCTTCGGCGCCTACACCTTCGTCCCCAGCACCGTGCGACGCCTGATCCGTGGGCGCGTTGGCGTGGGCCTGCTCATGACGATCGCCGCAATCGGCGCCGTCGCCCTCGGGCACGTCGGTGAAGCTGCGGCGCTCGCTTTCCTCTTCTCCCTTGCCGAGGCGCTCGAAGACCGGGCCATGGATCGCGCCAAGGAAGGCCTGCGCGCCCTACTCTCGCTCATCCCCGACATCGCGCGCATCTCCCGACTGCACGGCGAAGAAACGATCCCCGTCGCGGAACTGCGCGAGCTCGACATCCTCATCATCGGGGCGGGGGAGCGGGTCGCTACCGATGGGATCGTCGTCGACGGCACCTCGAGCATCGACACCTCCGCCGTCACCGGCGAGTCCATCTCCGTCGCGGTGCGCCCGGGCGACGCAGTTCCGGCCGGAGCGATCAACGGTTCCGGCACCCTGCGGATCGAGGCAACCGCCGACGGCCGCGACAACTCGCTCACCCAGATCGTCGCTCTCGTCGAGCAGGCGCACGCCCGGAAGGGGGAGCGTGCCAGACTCGCCGATCGGATCGCCAGGCCGCTTGTACCGACCGTGCTTATCGTCGCCGCGCTCGTGGTCGTCTTCGGTTTCATTGTGGGAGATCCGACCACCTGGATCGAGCGGGCCCTCGTCGTGCTCGTCGCAGCCTCCCCGTGCGCACTCGCGATCGCCGTCCCGGTGACGGTGATCAGTGCGATCGGCTCCGCGTCGAAGTACGGCGTCGTCATCAAGTCCGGGCAGGCCTTCGAACAGCTCGGCACGATCCGCACCGTCGCCCTCGACAAGACCGGTACCCTCACCCGCAATGAGCCGCAGGTCGTCGAGGTTGCCAGCTACGGTTACGCCGAACATGAGGTGCTCGACTTCGCCGCCGCGCTCGAAGTCTCAAGCACCCACCCGCTCGCTGCCGCCATCGTCGCCGCAGCTCCGAACGCGAAGCCAGGGCAAGACGTCGCAGAGGAAGCCGGCCACGGCATCACCGGTGTCGTCGACGGCCGCCGCATCCGCGTCGGCAACACCCGCTGGCTCGACCCGGGCGCGCACCGGGAGGCCGCCTCGCAGCTGGCCGAACGAGGCATGACGGTCGTGGTGGTCGAGGTCGATGGGCAACTCGCTGGGCTCATCGGGATCCGCGATGAGCTTCGCGCGGAGTCGGCCGAGACGATCCGCATGATGCGCGACATGGGCATCACCCCCATCATGCTCACCGGCGACAACGAACGCACCGCCCGCGCACTGGCGGCCGAGGCCGGCATCCAAGACGTCCGTGCCGAGCAGCTCCCCGCAGACAAGGCCGGCGCCATCGGCGCACTCGCGGCTGCGTCGCCGACGGCGATGGTCGGCGACGGCATCAACGATGCCCCCGCGCTCGCGACGGCAACCGTCGGCATCGCGATGGGGGTTAAGGGCTCCGCCGCCGCCATCGAATCCGCCGACGTCGCCTTCACCGGTCACGATCTGCGCTTCATCCCGCAAGCTCTCGCACATGCACGCCGCGGCCGACGCATCATGACGTGGAACATCGGACTCGCCCTGGCCATCATCATCGTGCTCTTCCCCCTGGCGCTCTTCGGCGTGCTCGGCCTAGCCGGGGTCGTACTCGTGCACGAGCTGGCCGAGGTGCTCGTCATCCTCAACGGCATCCGGGCCGCGCGCCGGCCAACAGGTGCGAGGCCCCAGGCCCTGTCGCCGACCGCTACGCCGACGCCGGTCGACACGCCTGAGAACACGCTCGCAAAGTAGCAGTCCTATCTCCCCTTAGGGTTTCGATGCTAAATTGTTACATAACTATGGAGGTGACGAAGTGATGGGTGCACGCTCGGCGGCGCGACGACCGCTGTCTCGGCGTGCGCTCCTCACCCTCGTCTGGGTCGGTGCATTCGTCGTCCTCGGCCTGGCCGGGCTGCGGGCGCACAGCACCGAACTCGCCAGCGTCCCCGTCGTGGCCGAGGGTGCAGCAAGCAGCACCACCGCCTCGGCAGCCCCAGGCGACACGATCGTCGAAGGGGGCGAGCTCGCCGCCCACGGCAGTGTGCAAAGCTGGCACCTCGATCTCCTCACGGTCTGCATGCTCAGCATGCTCGCCACCCTCATGCTGTTCGTCCTCTTCACCCGGCGACCCTGGCTGCAGCAGCGACTCGGCAGGATCCGCGACTGGGCGGTCGCTCTGCCCCGCGCCCCCGCGCGCCCGCAGCCACTGCTGCTACTTCACTCGATCTCTCGCACCTGATCGGTACCGGGAACCCCACGCACGGGTAACCCGCGAAGCTCCGCGCGCCTCGACGAGGTGCCGCATTCTCGCTGAGAGCTTCCCTGGCCCCGTGTGAGCGCTGCCCTCGGCGTGACGCCGTCCGGCACCGCGGATCCTCGAACCTCACGCGGGCGCAGGAGCGCCCCCGATCAGGAGAAAGCACTTTGAACTCCACAGATTCACCGATCGAAGCCAAGCACTTCCTCTTCACCCTTGGCACCCTGGGCGCGAGCATCGTCTGCGCCATCGCCTCGTTCTTCGTCCTCGGAGTCGTCTTTTGAAGCGCCGCCGGTACCCAGAGCAGTCCGCGGAGCCTAAGCGGAGCACTTGGGTCGAACCCGTCGTCTTCGACGACCGGCCGGCCGAAGCCTCGGCACAGCCCCGCCGATCCAAGCATGCAGCCGCTGCTTCGCCATCGGCGCTGCGTCCCCTGATTCCGATGCCGCCCATCGCTAACCCCCTTACCGGAGGGGCGACTGCCCCAGGTGGCGGGGCAGTCGCCCAGGAGAGCCCGGAGCGGCGTCGTCCGAGGCTGCGCAGCTTCATCGTCGGCAGCTCGGCGCTCGCCAGCGTCGCCGTACTCGTCGCAGGCGCCGTCTTCCCGGCGACCACCGCCGCACTCGCCGACAGCCCCGTGCTCGCAAACCGACAACAGGCCTTCGTCACTGGGGACACCATCGACACCCCATCGCTCATCGACGAGATCCAGATCTCCCCGGTCACCATCGCCGCTCCTGACCTCGGATTGAACGGCGGGTCGCTCACTGTCAGCGGTCTCGCCGACACGAAGCTGGAATACCCCTTCGCCCAGGAAGTGCCCCTTACCGATGGCTTCGGGTACCGCCCCGCGCCGGTTGCAGGCTTCCACGACGCGCAGGATATGGGCGCCGCCGGCGGCACCCCGATCCGCATCGTCGGAGACGGTGTGATTACCGAGGCTGGTTGGGCCTCCGACGGGTGCGGCTTCTCGCTGCAAGTCCAGCACCAGGTCGCTGGGCAGAACGTGTTTAGCCGGTACTGCCACATGCAGGCGAACTCTCACTCCTGGCAGGTTGGGCAACCCGTTAAGGGCGGAGACCAAGCCGGGCTCGTGGGCACCACTGGCATGTCCTTCGGGAACCACCTGCACCTGGTGATGCGCGTCGAAGACGAACCTGTCGATCCGCTGCCGTTCATCGCCGCGAACTCGAAGTAGCCCCTCCCCGGCGAGCGATCGCCGGCCTCAGTAAGGACATCCCCTGCCCGTGTATCCCGCGAAGGCCAGCCTCGAGCTCGGCGACCTCTTCCAGTTCGATCTGCTCAGCGTGTCGCCGCTCGCCTGGCTCGCCATCGTCTGCCTCGCCCTATACCTCGCGGGAGCGATCTCCCTATGGATGCGCCGCAAACGATGGGGTATCAGTTCGACGCTTCTGTTCACGTTCGGATGCGTCATATGGTTTGCGGCAACCGGCCTGACCGCGAACGCCTACGCCGAGGAACTCGTCGCGGTGCTGCTCTTTCAGCAGATTACGCTTATGGTCGTCGTGCCCCCGTTCCTGCTCATGGGATCCCCGGGCCGGCTGTTGCTGCGCTCCACCCCGCGCCGCGGGGTCGGGCGCCCCGTGCTGCGCCTGGCCCTCTGCGCCTACCGCTCGCGCACCGCCCGGGTGCTCTTGCACCCGGCCACCGTGATCATCATCGCCGTTCTCGCCTTCCCCACCCTTTACTTCACCGACACGGTGAGCTGGTTCCTCGAGCTCCCGTCCGGGCATCTCATCCTGCTCACCCTGTTCCTTGCCTTCGGTATGATCGGTGCCGCCCCGCTGTGGTCACTCGACCCACTGCCGCGCGCCCCCTCATTCGTCGTGCGCATCGTCGACGTGCTCCTCGAAATCCAGATCCACGCGACCTTTGGACTCATACTGCTGCGCAGCACCGAGCCCATGTTCCGCTGGTACGCCGCCGACCCTGACGCCTGGGGGATCAGCCGCGCCCTCGACCAGGCCATCGCCGGCGGCCTGATCTGGTCGTACGGAGAGCTGCCGCTGATCATCGTGCTCATCGTCACCATCTCCAAATGGCGCACCAGCGATCTGCGGCAAGCGAAACGCCGCGAAGCGCAGGAGGATGCCGAGCTGGACGCCTACAACGCCTACCTCGCTTCTAAGTTCGGAAAGGAGCAGTGATGGCGACCGTCCTCACCTTCGCGCTCACCGGGATGCTCGGCCTGCTCGCCATCTTCCAGATCGCTCTGGCCGCCGGCGCGCCGCTCGGCAAGTTCGCCTGGGGCGGAGAACACACCACCCTCCCGCTCAACCTCCGCTTCGGCGCGATCTCCGCCGTGCTCCGCTACGCCTTCATCGTCTTCATCGCCCTCGATCGCAGCGGCACCATCGCTGTGCTCCCCGAGGAGTTCAGCTTCTGGGTGATGTGGCTCATCGTCGCCCACCTCGGGTTCAGCGTGATCCTCAGCCTGCTCTCCAAGAGCAAGTACGAGAAAATGACGCTCGCCCCCTACACGTTCGCGATGGGTGTGCTCAGCCTGCTCATCGCCCTCCAATAGGCCGCAGCATGGC
This sequence comes from Leucobacter alluvii, assembly GCF_039530485.1. NCBI lineage: Bacteria > Bacillati > Actinomycetota > Actinomycetes > Micrococcales > Microbacteriaceae > Leucobacter > Leucobacter alluvii. Next base: position 74,332 of record NZ_BAAAOP010000003.1, read on the forward strand.
GTGCGAGTCAGTCCATTCCCATGATCAGCGAGCACCCGCTCGTTACAATCGGGGTGTGTTCCCAGTTTCCCGCAGCGCCCGCACAACGCGGCGACGATTCACGATGAGAGCCGCAACGCTGCTCCTCGCCGCAATCGTCACCGTCGTGGGCCTGTGGGGTGTCTCCCATGCCGATGACGTCGGCCTGTCCACGCCGGCGGCCGCCTCGAGCACGGTCGCTGCCGCCTCCGTCGACGTCGCCGTCGGGCACCTCGTCGACACAGCGGGGGAGGCCGCCGCCAGCGACGGCATCGTGATCGGCGTCGTCACCTGCCTGCTCGGGATCCTCTGCGGCTTCGCCTTGGCGACGCTGATCGTGTTCCTGCTCCGCTGCCGACAGCTGCGCTTCCAGCGCCAGCGACCCCAGCTCGCCCCGATCGCCGCAGCTGCCGCCTTCGACCATCGCGGCCGGCATCGCTTCGGCCTGCACCACCTCAGTCTCCTGCGCATCTAAGCGCTCCTCACGCTGCCCCTTGGGGCAGGAACGGGCCGGCACGTCCGCCGTGCCCGCGACCGCGCGTTGAGGATTGAGGAGAACCGAGAACTTGAGGACGTCCAGAACGACGTACCTGCTGATGACCGCACTCGTGGCGACCGCCGCGATCAGCACCGGGCTGATCGGCTGCACCGCCGCCGAGCCGATGTCGGAACAGTACCAGCAGGGCAGCGAACGAAGCGGCACCTCCGACGGCCGCATCGTCGAGATCCCCGTCGACGAGCGCGGCGCCGCCGTGAGCTTCAGCGGCACCACCGAATACGGTGACCCCGTGTCAAGCGACGACTACGCCGGGCAGGTGTACGTCGTCAACTTCTGGTACGCCGCCTGCGGCCCCTGCATCATCGAAGCCCCCATGCTCGAAGAGGTCTGGCAGAACTACCAGGACGAGGGCGTCGGATTCCTCGGCATCAACATCTACGACCAGCCCGCAACCGCCGTCGCCTTCGCCGAAGAGAACGGCATCACCTACCCCAGCGTGATCGACGTGAACGACGGCCGCGTCAAGCAGGCCTTCGCCGGCGTCACCCCGATCCAAGCCACCCCCACCACGCTCGTGCTCGACCGTGAGGGGCGGGTCACGGCCCGCATCATCGGGCAACTCGAATCGGCCTCCATCCTCGACACGCTCGTCGCCGACGCACTCGCGGAGACCTCATGAGCCCGAGCGATCTCGTCTTCGACGGCGCACTCTGGGCCGGGGTGCTCATCGCCGCTCTCGCCGGCTTCGTCTCCTTCGCCTCCCCGTGCGTGCTCCCACTCGTGCCCGGCTACTTCGGCTACCTCGGCTCCGCCGTCGCCCCCGTCGAACAGAGCACCGCACCCGCAGGCAGCACCACGGCACAGCGCCGGCGCCTGCTCCTCGGCGTGCTCCTGTTCATCGTCGGGTTCTCCGTCGTGTTCGTCACCGTCACCGTGCTCGGCGGCGTCTTCGGCCAAGTCTTCCTCTCCTACGCCGACATCGCCACCCGCATCCTCGGCGTCGTGGTGATCGTCATGGGCCTCGCCTTCGTCGGCGTCTTCCGCAAGATGCAGCGCACCGTCCGCCCCCGCTTCCGAGCACGCCTGGGACTCGCCGGAGCCCCGCTACTCGGCCTCGCCCTCGGCATCGGCTGGACGCCGTGCATCGGGCCGACCCTCGCCGCGATCATCTCCGTCTCGTGGAACCTCGGCGATCCCATCCGTGCGGGGCTGCTCGGCGTCGCCTACTCGCTCGGCCTCGGCATCCCGTTCCTGCTGCTCGCCCTCGGGCTCGGCTGGGCGACCCGCTCGATGTCGTTCCTGCGCCGCCACATCCGCACCATCAACATCGCCGGCGGCGTCGTGCTCGTCCTGCTCGGCCTGCTCATGGTGAGCGGGCTCTGGACACGTCTCATGTCCTCCCTGCAGGGGGTGATGGCGAATGTCCAACTCCCGCTCTGACAACGACACCCTCCCCGCACGCCCGAGCGATCACGTCGACTCCACCGAACGCGGCGGAGGCGAGGTCGGGCTCGGCTGGCGGGGCTGGCTGCGCTGGGCATGGCGGCAGCTCACGAGCATGCGCACCGCCCTCATCCTGCTCCTGCTCATGGCGATCGCCGCGATCCCCGGTTCGCTCTTCCCACAGCGCCAGGCCGACCCCAACGGCGTCGTCAAGTACTTCGACGACAACCCCGAGCTCGCCCCCACCATCGACACGCTGCAGCTGTTCGACGTCTACAGCTCGGCCTGGTTCTCGGCCATCTACCTGCTGCTGTTCGTCTCCCTCATCGGCTGCATCATCCCGAGGATCAAGCATCATGCGAAAGCGCTCCGTGCGCCGGCGCCGAAGACCCCGGCGCGGCTGCAGCGCATGGTCGGCTATTCCTCGAGCGAACTGCAGATCGTCGCAGGCCGCACCTCCGAGGCCGACGTCGCCCAAGCCGTCGCGATCGCCGAGAGCGAGCTGCGCCATCGCGGATACCGCACCGCACGCTACGACACCCCGAGCTCCTGGTCGGTCTCCGCTGAACGCGGCTACCTGCGCGAAACCGGCAACCTCGTCTTCCACTCCGCACTCGTCGGGATCCTCGTCACCGTGCTCCTGAGCACCGGCCTCAACTACACCGGCGACCGGGTCATCGTGCAAGGCACCACCTTCGTGAACAGCGAGAGCGCCTACTCCTCATTCTCGCCAGGCCGAAACTTCGACCGGAGCTCGCTCACCCCCTACGCGCTGAGCCTCGACGGATTCGACGTCGAGTACGTCGATCCGGGGCTGCCCGGCGCGGGGCAGGCGGGCAACTTCGCCGCACACCTCTCCATCCGCGAGCCCGGCGACGACGACAGCCGGGCCGAGACAGTGCGGGTGAACTCACCGATCGAGGTGAACGGCGACCGCATCTACCTCCTCGGCAACGGCTACGCGCCGATGATCACGATCCGCAACGCCGCCGGCGACGTCGTCTACCAGGAGCCCCAGCCGTTCCTCCCGCAGGACTCCGCAATGACCTCGCTCGGCGTCATCAAAGTCCCCGACGGGCTCCCCGAGCAGGTGGGGCTCATAGGCTTCCTGTACCCGACGCAGAGCACGCTGGACACCGGCGCCTACTACTCGGTATTCCCCGATCTCTACAACCCGATGATGACGTTCAACGTGTTCACGGGCGACCTCGGCATCGACGACGGCACCCCGCGCTCGGTGTACCAGCTCGACACCGAGTCGATGACCCAGATCACCGGCGGCGACACCGGCGTCGACTCGATCGAGCTCACCCCGGGCGACACCGCTGACCTCCCGAACGGGATGGGCACCATCACCTTCGAGGATCTCACCGTCACCGAAGGCGCTGAGGAGCCGATCAAGCGCTTCGTCTCCCTGCAGATCCAACGCGACACCGGCGCCACCTGGGTGCTCATCTTCTCCATCCTCGCCACCGTCGGCCTCATCACCGGCCTGCTCATACCGCGCCGCCGACTCTGGGTGAAGGCCACCCTCACCGACCCGGTCGTCGGCGAACGCAAGGTCAAGATCGAGTACGCAGGCCTCGCCCGTGGCGAGGATCCCGCCCTCGAACGCTCCATCGAGCAGTTCCGCACCAGCCACCTCTCGGCCATCGCCGAGCAACTACCGTCACCACACTTCAAGAAGGGAACCCCATGAACCGGCCCCCGCACACCGTGCAGAAACCGACCAAGAAACTGAGCACCTCGCAGAAAGCGGCGCTCATCGCGATCCCCGCCGTGCTGCTCATCGCGCTCATCCTGATCCTCATCTCGGTGCTCAACCGTCCCGAAGTCCAGGCACCCGGCGAGTCGTCGAACGGTAGCGGGACGGGCGGCGGAACCCCCACGCAGAGCGACGTGCCGCTCGTGCAGGAGAACTCGCACGTCCTCGACGACGCCGGCGAGGGCGCGCCGGTGCTCGTCGAGTTCCTCGACTTCGAATGCGAAGCCTGCGGCGCCGTCTACCCGGTGATCGAGGAAATCCGTAAGCAGTACGACGGCCAGATCACCTACGTCCCCCGCTACTTCATCACCAACCACGCGAACTCGATGAACGCCGCCATCGCGGTCGAGGCCGCGTCACAGCAGGGCAAGTTCGAGGAGATGTACCAGAAGCTCTTCGAATCGCAGCCCGAATGGGCGGAGCAGCAGACCTCCCAGGCCGACAAGATCCGCAACTACGCCGAGGAGCTCGGGCTCGACATGGCCGCCTTCGATGCGGCCGTCGCCGATCCTGCGACCCAGGCGAGGGTCGAAGAGGATCACAACGCGGGCATGGCACTCGGCGTGCGCGGCACCCCGACGTTCTTCCTGAACGGCGAGCTGCTGCAGCCGCAGTCCGTCACCGACATCACCGACGCCCTCGACGCGGCGATCGCGGAGAGCAAGGAGTAGCCATGGATCTGCAACTGCAGGCCGCACTCGACGAGTTCTCCGTGCTCGCCGTCTGGTCGGCGATCACAATCTACGTCCTCGCGTTCCTCGCCTTCGCCTACGACCTCTCGCAGCGCGCCTCAGCCGCACCGGTCAAGCAACGAGAGGCCGTGCTCGTCGGAGCCGCCGGCGGCCCCACGCCCGCAGCGGAGAACGGGGCAGGGGAGGGGAGCCTCCGCGTGCCCGGCGCCGAGCGGTCACGGCGCTACTTCGCACGACTGGGCATCGCGTTCACCGCGCTCGGCTTCGCCCTCCATCTGGCCGCCACCGTCACGCGCGGGATCGCGGCCGAACGGGTGCCGTGGGCGAACATGTACGAGTTCGCCCTCATCGGCACCCTGCTGATCGTCGCCGTCTACCTCGTCGCCCTGCGCTGGTACGACCTCCGATTCCTCGGCGTCTTCATCGTCGGCATGGTGGTGTTCTTCCTCGGCGGCTCGACGATCTCCTTCTACGTCGAAGTGACCCCGCTGATGGATCCGCTCAAGAGCATCTGGCTCATCATCCACGTCTTCGTCGCCTCACTCGCCACCGCGCTGCTCGCGATCGCGGCAGGCCTCTCCGTGATGCAACTGCTGCAGGCACGCCGCGAACGGATCAAGACCGCCGGCGGCGACGAGGTGGCCCCCGACCGCGGCTACCTGCGCACGCTCCCGAAGGCCGACGTGCTCGAGACGCTCGCCTACCGCTTCGCGATCCTCGGCTTCATCTTCTGGACGTTCACCCTCATCGCCGGGGCGATCTGGGCGAACGAGTCCTGGGGCCGCTACTGGGGCTTCGACGTGAAAGAGGTCTGGACGTTCGTGATCTGGGTGATCTACGCGGGCTACATCCACGCCCGCGCCACCCGAGGCTGGCGAGGGACGAAGTCGGCCTGGCTGTCGCTCATCGGCTTCGCCACGGTGATCTTCAACTTCACCATCGTCAACCTCTACTTCCAGGGCCTGCACGCCTACTCCGGCGTCAGCTGAGCCGCCCCACGACCACGCCCGAGATACGAGCACCAGGAAGGAGGATGCGGTGACGACCACGGAGACACGACCGGCACAAGACGACCCCAATGCGCCCCACGCAGCGGCACCGCACGCGGCGCCGTCGTCGCGCAGCACTCCGGCCGCGCACGGCCTGCCGTGGGGCGCGGCGATCCCGGTCGCCGCCCTCTCGGGCCTGCTGCTCGACGTCGCGTTCCCGAGCGTCGGCTGGTGGCCGCTCGCCTTCCTGAGCATCGCCGGCGGCCTCTGGGCTCTCGTGGGCCGCAGCGTCGGGGGTGCGTTCCTCGTGGGCCTCGCCTACGGTGCCGCGTTCTACTTCACGCACCTCATGTGGGTCGTGCAGTTCCTCGGCCCGATCCCCTGGGTCGCGCTCGCCGGACTCGAGTCGCTGCTCTTCGCCCTTGGCGCGATCCCGATCGCGCTCGCCTACCGCTGGGGCGCGGCCCTCCGGCATCGCCTCGCCCGCACGCTGCTCCTCCCGGCGCTCATCGCGGCGCTCTGGGCCGCACGCGAACTCCTCCTCGGCACCTGGCCCTACAGCGGATTCCCCTGGGGCAGAATCGGCATGTCCCAGGCGGGCGGCCCCTTCGCCGAAGCCGCCTCCTGGGTCGGCGTCACCGGCCTCACCTTCCTCATCGTCTGGCTCTGCGCCACCGTCGTCGACTGGGCCATCCGGCCCCGGACGCGCACCAGGCTGCTCCCCGCAGCGGTGATCCTCGCTCTCCTGCTCATGCCGGCCTTCCCCACGAGCGAGGCGGGCAGCCTCCGCGTCGGCTGGGTGCAGGGCGACGGGCCCGCCGGCTACTTCGACCCGCGCAGCCCCGGCGATGTGCTCGCCGCCCAACGCGCAGCGAGCGACGCCATCCTCGGCGAAGCGATGGATCTGCTCGTCTGGCCCGAGGGCGGCGTCGACTCCGATCCGCTGAACACCCCGGCCACCGCCCGCACCCTCGACGCTGTCGTCGCCGAAGCCGGGGCCCCGCTCCTCATGAACGCGGCCACCGTGCGAGGCGAGGACACCTACAACACCTCGATGCTCTGGGAAGGCGGTGATGCTGAGCAGCTGCACGACAAGGTGAACCCCGTGCCGTTCGGCGAATATGTGCCCGACCGGTGGTTCTACGAACGCATCGTGCCAGACCTCGTCGGCCTCATCCAACGCGAATATACCCCGGGCACGAACCCACCGCTCGTCTCCGTCGACGGCATTCAGGTTGGTCTCGCGATCTGCTTTGACGTCATCTACGACACGGTGATCTGGGACGGGGCGCGTGGCGGGGCGAAGTTTTACGTCTTTCAAACCAACAACGCCGACTTTCGAGGCACCGATGAGAACCTGCAGCAGCTCGAGTTCGCACGCATGCGCGCCATCGAAACCGGTCGTGCCGTCGTGAACGTCTCGACCGTGGGCACCAGCCAGGTCATCACCCCTGACGGCACCTTTATCGACGGCGCCCCCGCCGATACACCGGACGCCGCCATCACCACCGTGCCGCTGCGCACCGGGCTCACCCCGGCCGTCCTCGTCGGCTCGACCCTCACCCTACTCATCCCCATCGCCGCGCTAAGCGGGCTCCTCACACTGGGCCTGCTCAAGGGGCGACGGAGCCGCACGACGCCCCACCCGACCGCGCCCGAATTGACCGAGAGCGGCGCATCGGCCAAACCCCCAACGAAAGCATCATGACCCACAAACCACAACACCACCCGCCCGCCGATGAGCGTACCGACCCTCCGATGCAGCCTAGGAACCGTCGCCCCTCCCGCCGACTGCTGTTCGTCTACAGCTGCGCCATTGCCGCTCTCACGATCGCGTTCGACGTGATCAGCAAGCAGCTCGCCCTGCACTTCCTCGACACAGAGAATCGCATCCCCCTGCTCGGTGATCATTTTGGGCTGCAGCTCGCCTTCAACACCGGGGCCGCGTTCTCGATCGGTTCCCAGCTCACCCCGTTCATCACGTTGCTCGGGATCGTCGCCTCCGTGCTCCTTGTCCGGGCCGCACTCCGCACGGAGCACCGCATCTATGCCGCCTCGATCGGGTTGATCCTCGGTGGGGCTTTCGGTAATCTCACTGACCGCATCTTCGCCCCGCCGGGATTCGGCAGCGGCGCGGTCACTGATTTCCTCACCTATGGGCAGCTATTTATCGGCAACATCGCCGATGTCGCGATCGGTGCCGGCGTCGTGCTTTACGGCATCGGCGCCTTGCGTCTCCACGCGGTCTCCCGCACACGAGACACCGTCGATCCTGTCGAGAATCACGAAGCCGACCCACCGACCCCCAATTCCGTGGCGACGCGAACAGAGACGACGCATCCATGAGTCAGAAACAGCAGACCCCGTCCTATCAGCGCAACGCGCTGCTCCCAGGATTTATTGCCCTCGCCACGCTCGTCGTCGGCGTCGCTTTCGTTGGCACCGAATGGTTCACCGTCTTTCGTTTTGTCATCGCGATCCTCGCGCTCATCGTCGTCTGGTTCGCGGTACAGGCCCGTCACTGGTGGTGGGTGCCCGTCTTCGTCGCGATCGCCGTGATCTGGAACCCTGTCTACCCGTTCGAGTTCAGCGGCATCTTCTGGATCCTCGCCCAGCCACTCGCCGGTAGTACTTTTCTGATCGCCGGTGCGCTCATCAAACGGTCCCGTGACACCGCACCCGTCTCCCAGCCCACCGTGTCCCACCATCTGAAAGTACTCAAAGAAGTTGACGTCCTCACGGCGCAGCGGCGTGGTACGTGGGTTTGGTACCGGATCACACCCGGCCGGCAGCAAGCAGTCACGGCGCTACTCGAATCGTTCGCCCCGGCCGCACTGACAGGGCCGCTAGATACTCAGTCAGACGTGGTGCGTCCGGACTTTGATGCCCGTGTGACCCGACTCGCTGACGAGCTCGCCGCAGAAGTACCCGAGCTTGACGCGCAGATCGTTCGCTCCATCGTGCGTGAGTCCTACACTGCGCTCGCCAGCACCGCACGAGTGACCACTGCGCTCATCCCACTCACCGAACGGTTCGCCCGCCAACGCATCAGCGACTTCACGAAACATCACGACACATCCGCACCTCAAGTGCTGTTTGTCTGCGTCGCAAACGCCGGTCGTTCCCAGCTCGCCGCAGCGCTCGTGAATCAGATCTCGGACGGACGCGTTATCGCTCGCTCGGCAGGGTCCCAACCGGCCGATGTGATCCACCCTCACGTGCGGTCACTGATTGCGGACATCGAAGGGGAAAGTGCCGCGGCTGATCGGTTCCCGAAACCACTCACCGACGATGCGATTCGTGCTGCAGACGTGGTGATCACGATGGGGTGCAGAGACGTATGCCCCATCATCCCGGGCGTCCGCTACGAGGACTGGGCCGTGGGCGATCCCGCTCTCGCGTCCGACGCGGGCGTGCAAGCCATCCGGGATGACATTGCCGCCCGAGTCCGCACCCTCGTCGACGGCCTCACCCACTAACCAACTATCTGGAGCGACTCATTCATGACTGACACCAATAAGCCCTCCGTACTGTTCGTCTGTGTGCATAACGCTGGCCGGTCCCAGATGGCCGCAGGATTTCTGCGCGACATCGCCGGAGACCGCATCGAGGTTCGATCGGCGGGCTCGATCCCAGCCGATCAAATCAACCCAATGGCCATCGCCGCGATGGCGGAACTCGGTATCGACATCACTTCGGAGCAGCCCAAAGTACTCACCACAGAAGCGGTACAGGCCTCTGACGTTGTCATCACAATGGGCTGTGGAGACGCCTGCCCGTTCTTCCCCGGGAAACGCTACGAAGACTGGAAGCTTGATGATCCGGCCGGGCAGGATCTTGACTCAGTACGACCCATCCGTGACGAGATCCGTACACGCATCAGTCAGCTTGTGAGCGAATTGGTGTAGCTCACAAGCCCTAGAAGCGACCGTTTGTGAGGTGCAACGTAGGTTGTCACCGCGCACCTCAGGATAAGAGGTACCTTCTTCGCGGCGCTAGATAGCAGTCTTGGGGGGTAGGGCCCGTTGGAGCTCGCGGTACACCGTGGCGCGAGAGATATCGAACAGTTCGGCGAGCTCCGTCTGCGTATGGGTGCCAGCCGCGTGAGTGGCGAGCAGATGGCGGCGCTTTGTAGCCGTGAGCTTGGGCTGCTTCCCGCGGAGCTTCCCGGCAGCTTTCGCGATCGCCATTCCTTCACGAGTGCGGGCTCGAATAAGATCTGCCTCGAATTCCGCGACCATCCCGAGCACATTGAATAGGAGCCGGCCTACCGGGTCGGCAGGGTCGTAAATTGATCCGCCCAGGCTGAGTGCGACACCCTTACGAGTGAGTTCGTCGGCGATATCTCGGGCATCGGGTAGTGACCGTGCAAGTCGGTCGAGCTTGGTGACAACGAGCGTATCGCCGGCACGCACCGCGACCAGCGCCTCGCGCAGTCCGGGGCGACTGCGGTTGGTGCCGGTGAGGCCGTGGTCGACGTGAATGTTCTCCGGGTCGACGCCGAGAGCGATGAGTCCTTCACGCTGCGCGGTGAGGTCTTGCCCGCTAGTCGAAACACGTGCGTACCCAATTTTTAACCCGCTCATGTACTTAGTGTCGCATTTATGGCCCCGTCAGCGGGCATTTAATCGGGCGGGGTATACGAGCACCTGGATCCCTTATGTTCCCGCAGCGGGGTTCTTGCGGAATGAGCGCCCGGTGAGCGACCGCCTTACGGGCACGGAGTATCAGTGAGAACTATGCCGCCCTTAGCCGTTGCACGGGCATGTGACGTGGTCCGAACGGGATGATGTTTCATGCGACGTCTAAGATCGGTGACAACTCAGCGTGAGTTCAATGAATAGGCTGGAACGCGTTGACGAAGTAACCGTAGTCATCGAAATCCAGAGCCAGCGGCGCCATCAACTTGAAGAGCTCTGTTCCCGTGCCCTGCAACCGCAACCTGGACGGATTGATATCAGCGACCCCAAGAATGTAGCTCGCATCTGCATCCGTAACTAAGTCGAGCTTGACTAACTGATAAAGCTCGAACAGCACACCCACTTGAAGCGGTTCAAGTCCTCCACCGCCTCGGAAATCCCTCGTGCGAATGGCGTTCATCAGAGTGCCGTTACCGATGACAACGACGCTTATCAACTGTCGGTACGTGAGTGATTCGAGGAGTGAAAGTATGTAAGCTGCGTGACTCGAGTCGAGATCGTCCCGAAAAACAACGTTGGTGTAGAAGTTCGCCAGCAGTTCAATTTTCCGTTCTTCAAAGGCGTTTTGTGCTGCCAAGAAAGTGCCTTCGAGCAGTTCTTCGGCCTCTGCGCGAAGTATCTTCCCTTTCTTACGCTCGCGTGGCCTGAAAAAAGAAGCCGACCTCGGTTTCTTGCCATCATTCAGGCGCTGCACGACTTGGGATTGAGCCAAAATGTAGACTGCACCCATTCGCTCTCGCTCGGTTTCGGCGGTGAACCGCGATGCTATGTCTCCTGCCACCGACTTCATGCCGTCCTGCAGGAGAGCACCCGTCGCCGCGCCAATGAGAGTTCCGGCTGGGCCTGCAACAAGGGTGCCAACCGCTGCGCCCGTTGCGATTCCGAGCGCACCCGATCCTGAAATGATCATGTTCTGAAGTGCAGAATCGTTGCCGTCTTTTTCGCTCACGTGACCCTTTGTCTCTTCTTTGTCTCTATGGGCGGAAAAAGTTATGCCGTCCAACCTCGTCGTCTATTCCAAAGTAGGTGACCGCGGCCGACGCTCAGAGCTTGCCGAAGGTCGGCAAAGGGGCAGCGAGTTAGCCGCTGTGCCGAAAGCGGGAGCCCGTCAAGAACGTATGGGCCCCCGCCTATCTTCGGACAAGGACGCGCTTAGCAGCGCTCGCACTTGCGGGTGTATGGGCCTTTGCCGGATCGTCTGTTTTGCGGTGGGATCTGCTTCCCTGAAGGGCAACCTTCGTTGTCATGCCAAACATCTGGGTCCGAGGGGTTGATCGAGTGGTACGTCATTGGGAACTCCTTTATACGCGCTGTCCTCTTTGACAGGTATAGCTAATTTTAGGTGCAGGGCTAAGCCACGGGAAGTATTTGGCGGCGACACCCCTTGACCGCCTGATGCGCACGCAAAAGGACTGTTTTCTCGGAGCCGAGAATCATTCGCCGCAAGGATGCATGAAACTAGCCTCTGTTGTTCCTTCGAAAGTGGGAACCCGACGCTCACAACCGACAAGCCCGTTGGGGGAACGGCTTAAGCGCAAGTTGGCATGGCGCTACTCCGCCGAGAGCGCAGCATCGAGCGCGTTGGGTAGGTCTTCTGGACCTGTGAGCTCGATCATTTCCCCGTCGAGGAAGAAGGTCGGGGTGCCTGTCACACCGAGGGCTTCACCTGCGTCGAAGTCTTCTTGGACTCGAGCCTGCGTATCAGGGTCCGCAATCGCATTATCAAACCGTTCCATATCGAGGCCGATCTGCTCGGCGTACCCTCGGAAAAGTTCGGCCTCGGAATCACGGCCTTCCCCCCATTGCTTCTGTGTTTTGAACATGAGATGGAACATGTCCTCGTACTTGCCTTGCTCGGCTGCAGCTTCAACCGCGATGGCGGCGTTCATGGAGTTGAAGTGACCATCGAGGGGGAAGTACCGGACGACGTAGTTAATCCGGCCGTCGTACGCCTCACGTATTTGCTCAATGTATGGGTAGAGAGCACCGCAGGCCTCGCACTCGAAATCAAGGAACTCGACGACCGTGGGCGCATCCGGACCCGCTGAGTCCAAATAGTGGGAATCTTCGGCGAGCGTTCGAGCCGCTTTGTCTCCGGTCGGCAACGCAACGGGTTCGGGGCGACTGAATATGGTCCAGAGAATTGCGATGGCTGCAACAAGCAACACTGCTGGCACGGAAATGATCGCAGCCTTGGTCGACGTACTGAGCCGTCCGCAAGAAGATGGGAGAGTCGATTTCTCCAAGATTTCTCCGATGATCACAAGCGGGGGAATGGGACGAGGCGTGGGAGGCCAGAGGGTGTTCCAATCGCGATGCAGCTCCAGAGGGGACTGCATTTCTTGGAGACACGGCTTCGGTTAACTAAACTCGCGGCTGCAACAAGCAATCTACTTGCCGCCCGGCCACGGTCGCAGGATCAGCTGACCCTATAGGCCGGAAGGACCGCAGCTCTTGTACGGTCCCCGCAGGGGTGAGTGGGGCGACTAGAAATGGCCGTCCCACCCTGTTGACTATAGAGACGCCAGAATCTCTTCCATCTTTTGAATCTCACCTGTTTGGTCGTCCATGATTTTCTGCCCCAACGCAACCGCATCCGGGTTTGAGCCATTGTCAACTTCATCCTGAGCCATATCGATAGCGCCACGGTGATGCTCGATCATCTGCTCAAGGAATAGCCGTGAGGCTTCCACGCCAGTCGCCTCGTCGAGGGCCTGCATGTCCGTCTCGGACATCATGCCGGCACCATGATCCATGCTTCCCATATCCGAGGTGTCGGCACCCCAATCTTCAAGCCAGCTTTCCAGCTGCTGGATTTCCGGTGCCTGGGCATCTTTGATCTCGCCTGCGAGCGACACGACCCGCTCATCAATACCCCCCTTGCTGAGGATGGTGTCGGACATGTCGATCGCCTGGCTGTGGTGTTCGATCATCATGCTGGCAAACATGGTGTCTGCTTCGTTTGCTTCAGCAGTTGCAGCTTCTGAACTACTGGTGCTCCCGTGGTCCATCCCGGTCATGTCACTACTTGTGTCGGTGTTTCCGGCACAGCCAGCGAGGGTGAGGATTGCCGTAAGTGTGATCGCGGCGGTCGCCGCGGTACGAGTTTTCATGAGTGGATTCTCCAATTCGCTGAGGATGCTCAATACGAGTGAGTAGAAGTGGGAAATGCCAGCGCTAATGCCGGCTCATCCCTGTTCAAGTTCGACTGATTCCGAGCGCCACCAACGAAGGCGGCGGAAGGGGTCGGATGTGTGCTTTCCATCGCGAGACGCGCGCGCTATTTCCTTCTCGGAACACACCGGTGCGCCAGCTCAAACGGATACCAATGAAGAGTGCGACAGTGAGGAGGAGCGCGAGAGCACATTCCATCCAAGTAACGCTGCCCGTGCAATTCATGCATCCGTGTGAAGGAGTACCTGCAGGGTCACTGTCCGACGCCGCTTCATCGGCACCAGGGTGAGCGAACCCGACCATGTTCTGCGTTTCCACGGTGGCATTGTGCCGAGCCGGCACCAGGTGCGAATTGAGAGAGTGCATTGCGAGAAGTCCCGCGATAACTCCGACCGTGATGGCGAGCATCGTGAAGAGTGCACGAACTCGCGAACGCGAATCACGTACAGGTCCCATCGTGGCGACCACAGTCATGTGCACCTCCATCCATTCCAGCGTACGTACTGCTAGCTCGCGAGTTACCTTCTGACAACTGCTTCTGGGCGGAGGTCCAGGCGGCGCAGTAGTTGGGCGTTCAGGGCCACAACAATCGTGGAAAGCGACATGAGGATCGCGCCTATCGACATCGGAAGCACGAACCCGATAGGGGCGAGTATGCCGGCAGCCAGTGGAACAGAAATGAGGTTATATCCGGCCGCCCACCACAGGTTTTGTTTCATTTTGCGATAGCTTGCTCGCGACAACTCGATGACCGACACCACCGACCGGGGGTCATCGCTTGCGAGAATCACTCCGGCTGATGCAATCGCTACATCGGTGCCAGCACCGATAGCGATTCCGACGTCGGCTTGGGCGAGAGCTGGTGCGTCATTTACGCCATCTCCGACCATGGCAACTCTGCGTCCTTCGTTTTGCAGTTCTTTAACCTTGGAGGCCTTGTCTTCGGGCCGTACGCCTGCGAAGTAACGATCAATACCGATATCCGTTGATACAGTCGCGGCGACGGCTTCAGCGTCGCCAGTGATCATCACGACGTCAACGCCGCGTTCTCTCAGAGCGGTGACGGCGGCAAGAGACTCAGGCCGAATTTGATCGGCAAGCCGCAGAGCGCCGGCCACCTTTCCCTCGATGAGAACATGCAGGATGATCGCCCCTTCTTTTCGCCACAGCTCAGCAATGGGAAGTTCCTCTACATGTTCCTGCTGCAACAGGTAGGGACCGCCGACCTGCACGATGCGACCATCGACTCGAGCTCGGACGCCGACAGCCGGCGATGACTCAAAGTCCGTGGCGTTCGGGATGGCGAACTGTTGTTCTTTCGCTGCGTTCACGATTGCGCGAGCGAGAGGGTGCTCAGAATCGTTTTCTGCTGCCGCCGCGAGGGCCAGCAGTGCATCTGGGCCGAGCTGCCCCGCCGGGTGCACAGCCGTTACAGCAGGCGCGCCCTCGGTAAGGGTTCCCGTCTTATCAAACAGCACCGTATCGATCGTCCGCATGCTTTCCAATGCGAGCCTGTCTTTCACGAGGACCCCTCCTCGTGCAGCTCGCTCAGTGGCAATGGAAACCACCAAAGGAATTGCGAGGCCAAGGGCGTGAGGGCACGCGATCACCAAGACAGTGATCGTGCGAATCACCGCAGCATCAGGCAAACCAACCACCGTCCACACGAGTGCGGTAATTGCTGCTGCGATGAGAGCGAACCAGAACAACCACGCAGAGGCGCGGTCGGCTAGTCGCTGCGCCCGGGACGACGAGTTTTGCGCTTCAGAAACAAGTTTCTGGATACCGGCAAGCGCGGTGTCTTGTCCTACCGCCGTAATTTCAACACGAATGCCTGAATCGGTCGCAACAGTGCTGGCAACGACCTGATCCCCGACGCTGCGACGAACTGGGTGAGATTCGCCAGTGATCATCGACTCGTTCATGCTGGCGGAACCTTGAATGACCCGCCCATCGGCAGGTACACGCCCTCCCGGGCGGACCACGACGACATCGCCAACTTCGAGATCCTCGGGAGCGATGGTGATGGTGCTCTGCCCCTCGACCCTCTCCGCTTCGTCAGGAAGAAGCGCGGCCAGCGAATCGAGCGCAGAAGTGGTCTGAGCGAGAGATCGCATCTCAATCCAGTGGCCTAGAAGCATGATGACGATCAGTAGCGCCAGCTCCCACCAGAAGTCCAGCTCGTGGTGCAATATCCCGAGGCTCGCACCCCAGGAAGCGAGGAAAGCGACAGTGATCGCCAGGGCGATGAGGAGCATCATGCCCGGTTTGCGGGCGCGAAGCTCGCTGACAGCGCCCGTGAGGAATGGGGCGCCGCCCCATACATACATGACGGTGCCAAGGAGAGGGGATACCCAGCTCACCCACTGAGCCTCCGGCAGCGAATAGCCCAGCAGCATTGAGAACATCGTGGAAAATCCCACGACGGGCACGGCGAGGATGAGCATGAGCCAGAACAGTTTCCGAAACCCTGCCACGTGATCTCCGTGACCTGCGTGGCCTCCGTGATCCGAGTGTCCGTGCTCGGAGTGACCGGCTGCAGGAGCCTGACCCCGGTGGCTAACATGCTCGTGCGTCATGTGACCATGGGTATTCCCTGACGTGGAAGCGTCACTTGGAAGAATGCCGTGGTCTGCTGGTTCGCTTTGTACAGGGTCGAGCTGGCTCATTGACGTCTCCTTCGATCATGCACCTTTTCGGTGACAAATCATGCGTCGAACGCTTCAGGCGTTCTCATTGTCGGAACACCCGACTGCTAGATCAAGCGAGTTTCCACGAAATATCCAATGTTCTCGATAGCGCCTTGAATCGCGGCAGCGTCGACCGGGGCCGTGGCTTTGAGAGTTATCTGCGAAATACCGCTGGCGTTGAGCTCGACAGAAACGCTCTCGACATTGCTGATACTCGTGAGTCCTGCGGTCACGCTTGCAACGCAGTGGGAACAAGTCATGCCGGATACGAGGATCTCGTTGGTCACTTCGGTCTTCGTTGCACGAGTGGTATCGGAGGTGACGGGCTTCGCGCAACAAGAGGAGCCCGAAATGATGTCCACCTGCGGGGCATCGAAACTGTCAATCATGATGTTCTCCTCCGAGTCGAGCGGGTTGGGTTTAGGAACGGACCAATCGTGCGATTGCGTCCTGAGCTTCACGGATCTTGTCGGCAGCTACTTGGCCGCCTTCTGCGCTTGCCTCAGCAACGCAGTGGCTGAGGTGGTCGCCGAGGAGCGATAGGGCGACGGTTTCAAGCGCTTTCGTCGCGGCTGAGACCTGCGTCAGAATGTCTATGCAGTATTTGTCGTCGTCAACCATCCGCGCGATTCCGCGTACTTGGCCTTCGACACGACGCAATCGCTTCTGCAAGTCGTCCTTGTTCTGTTCGTAACCGTTCACGTGATGCACGATACCCCCAGGGGGTATAAATTGCAATAGGTGATGCTGGACGCCCATGCCGCCGACCGCTCGTGAGCCTCCCGCTCAGCTACCGGAATGCTCGTGCTCGCCCGGAGGTCACGTCCGCGCCTCGCAAACGGCTACGAGACTACTGTCGCCCTGGATCCAATGTGGTCCTCTCGGGGTTTGAACCAGAGCGTCGTCGAAAGAGAGCGTTCATCTCACTTTTCGTTCGCTTGGATGTACGGGAGCGGATCGATGGGTTCACCGTTCAACCGCAGGGCAAGGTGCAAATGAGGTCCGAAGGACATACCGGTGTTTCCAACTCGACCGGCTTCATCACCTATCTTGACCGTGTCGCCCACCTGATAGGAATGCGAGTTGGCTTCCATGTGGCAGTACCGGCTCGTGAGGTCTTGCCCATTGATGTTGTGCTGCAGCTTGAGGCCGAATCCGCAACCGTCAGTTGCAAACCCAGCCTCCAAGACGACACCACCTGCAATCGCCCGAATTGATGTGCCTCCTGGCGCTCCAATGTCCTGGGCGTCATGGAATTGCGCGACGGGCTCGGTGCGATAGCCGAAGCTATCGGTATTTGGCCACTGCTCGTCGAAGGGGTATCGCACGGATGAGCCAGAGAGCGAACTCGCGTCGACCAGTCCTTTCTCGGCGGTTACATCCGGCGGCAGGGGGATGGTCTTGATGGAGACTGCTTGCAAGGCATCCGCTACGGGTCCAGCGTCTTCTTCACTGAATAATTTCTGTGGTTGTACCGATGCCCGGTTGGTGAGGGGCTCGGCGGCTGAGCTGTTCAACGGGAAGAGGGTGGCAGTGAGCAGCGCTCCCACACAAACAAATGAGGAGGCCGCAGAGACGATACGTTTCCAGGAGCGTTTCGTCAGTAACCCCGAATGGGAGGTTTCATCAGCAACGGTCGAAAAACCGGTGAATGGGGTGTCTTTGGTGCTGATATTCCAGGCAGGGAGCGGTGTCATGTAGGACTCTCCTGAGGGTCCTAGTCTGGTGCGACCGCGCTGCCTGCCAGACGCTCGGGGAGGTGACGTGATCAGACGGCCGTGAGGAGTCAACTGCTGTGGTCGCACAGCGCCACGGCCGCTACCCGTCCGACTACTTGAGGCGGATGCCGCGCTCTTGGGTGTCTGCTGTGCCTCAGCGGGAAATGAGAAATTCACGAGAACAATGCTCCGATCGCTGCATATCCTATGACTGCAATAGCTGCCGTCAGCACAAGGATTGCGATGATAAACGCAGTGGAATTTTTGAAGGGGTTCTGATTGGGGTTCATGCGCGTAACTCCGCTCGTTAGCCTTTTCCGGCAATGACTCTGACTTCATCCGTCGCGAGTTCGACCACGCCACGATCATCAACCCAGACCGGAGCGTCACTGAGTGCGATACCTAGGGCTTGTACGGTCCCCTCGGCCTGCGCAATCTGAACCCAGTTCCCTTGCGCGTCGTTTTGCCAGAGAGTCCCTTCAACATCGACCCCGACGAGCGCTCCATTGCTTTTCGCCTCAATTGCGTAGAAGAGCGGAGCCTCAGCAACCGGGACAAAGGTGTCTCCATCGTCCGCGCTCAGTTGAAGCCCATCCTTGGTCAATGCGTACACCGATTTGTTTGCCTTCGTGACGTCAACGGCTTCGATCTGGGCGCCTTTCTCCCAGGTGAGCCCAGCATCCGAACTTCGGAGCAGGACTTGCTCCGACGAGCCAACGCCGTAGAGAGTGCCGTCTGAGCTAGCTGTAAGCACGTGAAAATCTTCGACACCATTCATTGACACTGATTCCCAATTCTTGCCCTGATCATCGCTTCGAATGATGCCCAGGTTTGGGGAACCGAGTTGTTCTGGGGTCTCTGGGCCGGGATGACCCGACGCTATGAAAGCGTCCCCTAGAAGGGTGAATCCCATCGCGTCAAAGTCGTTGCCTCCCACAGGACCATCTACTTTGCCACCGAGGGTGACGGTGAAGATGCCGTTGTGTGTGCCGAGGAGAACGCCCTCACTTCTGGGGTCGCCCGCGATGGAGTGCACATGCTCGATACGCGGCGGAGACGTATCAGCAGGGGGATTGCCTGGAGATGCACACCCCACGACAGTAAAAGCTCCAATGGTGAGGATGAAGGCAGCGAAAGATCTCTTCACTATGTTCTCCGAATTTCTACTGAGGCGTAAAACGCCCTAATTCTGTCTGAGCCCAGAGCTGCAAGAAGCTCAGTTCCGCGTCTGGGCATGAATAAGCGCTCGGATACACATGCAGTGTCCAAAGCAAAATTTGGACCGGTGCGCTCGACTCGTTCTTGTTTCAGAGTCAACACGGAACGATGGCTATGCCCAATTTCAACTCGAGAAGAATTGGCCAATACTGGCCGTACCGAGACAGGTCACTCAGAGCACACGTGCGGTCGCCGGGGTCGATTCAGGTTCGACTGATCGACAGCGAGATGAGGGAGGGCGGCCTGACATAGCGCGCCACAAAAAGGTAAGAAAAGGGCAGAAATATTGCCCTGTGAAGGTGCGTTAGGCGTCTGAAGAGAGGCCGCCTGAGTATGAGCAACCCGATCATCAGAGCTAGAACACACGCCATAGCCAGCATCCCGTGTTCATCGGAATGTCCGACTGGATCACATTCAACACCACAAGGCGATGAATCGGTGTGCGCCGTACCACTCACCAAGCTTGGGTCACCGATGCCCGCAGCAGGAGTTAGAACGTCAACACCATGATTCCCCACGACGTCAGATAAAGTCACGGCCGAAGGTTGAGCACCCGTGCCTCTGCCGTTTTCCGTGGAGCTGACACTCAGTGTGTGCATCCCTAGGAGACCGGCAATCACCAAAACGATGAGACCAGCCGCCGCGAACCAGAGATACGCATGAGGCCGGTGGCCTGCGCGTTGCTGCGGAATGGGGTTCACGGTACTCAATCTCATCTCGGACTGCCGTGCACGCTAGCACTTTTATCTGGGTATCTCTAAAGTCAAGAAGCCGAGAGCTACTGGTTCTTGCCAGGCCGAGGGCCTAATTGAGCCAGGAAACTTCCTTGACGCAGAATTTGTCAGGGAGGTGGCACGTAGTGTCCATGTGGATGACGAGGGCCACGTAGGCAGCCGCGACGACCATGCCGATCGCGATCAGCACGCTAAGTAACCTCTTCACATTCACCCGTCATCGGATCGTGCGCAGTCGTGCGCCTGGAGGAGCCAGCACGGAGGTCGGCTCTTTTCTTCTCGGGCTACGCCCCGTTTTATGCAGTGAAGCCTTCGGCAGCATACGGCCACTTCGCGTTCCGCCCAACCGGTCGCACCCCCGGCTACGCGGCGTTGCTTGACGGTACACCCTCGCGTGTCTGCGCCACGCAGGGGTGCCCCTCCGGTCAGGCTCCACGCTGCGCGCCTCCGCAGGCACATACGTGCCTTCACGGCAAAAAACGTGAGGGAAGAAATCACGAACAGCGCGGGGTACCGCATCTAGGTCACAGGAGGCACACCATGAACACCATCACTGTGTACACCAAGCCCAGCTGCGTGCAGTGCACCGCGACCTATCGCGCTCTCGACAGCAAAGGGATCGTCTACGACATCGTGGATCTCTCGACCGACGAAGCCGCACTCCAGACCGTCAAGGAACTGGGATACATGCAAGCCCCCGTCGTGGTTACCGACGACGACAACTGGAGTGGGTTTCGACCCGACAAAATCGCCGGCCTCACCGCCTAGGAGAATCATGATGATCTGCACCAACTGCGGTCGCCACGCATCAGTCTCGTACATCGCCATTGTCGATGAGTGCCCTCAGTGCGGTACCTCGCCGTTCCCAGCTCAGGAGGATGCTTGAATAAGCGCACGGTCACCCGCGTCACGAAGCTCGCCGTCATACTCGGGGCCGTCACGATCGCAACCGTCATCGCCACGCAGAACATCGACGTCGACGCTCCGGGCGCGAGCCCCGATACGGCGATGGACTCATCGACGCAGCAGGTGGTTGCAGTGATCGACGGAGACACGATCAAGACCGTCGACGCCGAGGGTACCGTGAACCGCGTCCGCATCATCGGCATCGATACCCCAGAAATCGGCCGAGGTGGTGCCGCAGACGAATGCTGGGCGCAGGATGCTCGCACTGCACTCGCCTCGCTGCTCGACGGCCGGGACGTCGACCTCATCAGTGACCCGTCCCAGGGCGACGTCGACCGGTACGGGCGTCTCCTGCGCCACCTCCACACCGACGCCGGCAACGTGGCCGAACAGCTCATAGAGCAGGGCGCGGGACACGAGTACACGTACTCCAAGCCGTACATCGGCCAGGCCGAGTTTCGCGGTGCGGAAAGCAGCGCCCGCGATGCTGAAGCGGGGCTCTGGGGAGCGTGTACGCCCACGAACTGAGCAGGCAGAGCGGCGGAACTGGCATGTGAACGTTGCGAGCTGTGCTGAATAGCTTGAGGCGGATCGTGAGGGGGAAGTGCGCTGAGTGCTGCGTCTAGGTGGTGAGCCCCGAGATCCCGTGCAGCGGATCATCACCGGGGGAGTACCACCAGCAAGGAGACGCAGATGCCCGAGAACGTGAATGCCTATGACTCCGGTTACCGGCTCGAACCCAAGCCCTGGTCGACCGGTGCCGGTACCGCCTCGGACGACTTCGGCAAGGTCGATTTCACCAACGAATTCGGTGAGACGGTCTTCACCGGATGGGTGCAGAAGACCGAGGCCGGTTACATCCTCCGCGTCGACGAGCACCAGGACGTCGAACTCGCCGTGGAAACCAGCAGCCAACGGCAAACGCGCGAGGCCGCGATGTTGCTGCTCGCTCAAGAGCTTCAGGTCATCACCGCGCAGCACGAGAAAGCCGTCTCCATGTACGAAGGAGACCCGGACAGCTTCGGCATCGGACACTATGTGATCGAGAACACCGCCGACGATCACCGCCTCGCCTTCACTGAGCAGTACATCGGCACCGATTCTTCAGACCCGGACCGCATACCGAATTCGTGGGAGGTCGACCGGTACACCCGCGCTCATACCGGTGCCGAGTGGAAGCTGCGGGGGACGCGCACATACGAAACGGACGAAGTCGAAGCGCTCATCGAGTTCACGGCCGACTGGGTGAACCACCGCGCTCGTGAGCAGTCCACACACGATGCCCTTCATGGCCCTACCGCGCAGGCATCGCAGCACCAGCGGCAGGCACCATCGGCGGGTCCGATGTACTGAGTTCAGCGCTCGTCAACGTCACAGAGCACCTTGGCGCGGTTCACACCGCGCGAGGGTGCTCTGATCTATAGGCAGGCATCTATCCTGAGCGTATGCGTGCTGCAGCTCTCATCTACCCGAACGCCTCCACCATCGCTGAGGACCAACGGCACCTCCGAAAGTCTGACGACTATGTGAGCGAACTCATCGAGGGAGCCCAAGCATCCACCTGGGAAGCCGCGAAGATCGCGTGCCCGATTCCAGCAGACGCGATGCTCCTGAGCTGGCAGCGCATCGACTAGAAACGCACCTGCCAAACAGCAGAGCGCCCTGCCACGGTATTCACCGCGGCAGGGCGCTCTGCTGTTACGAGAGTGGCCCAGTTCCCGCTAGTACGGGTTCTCCGTGCCGATGTTCTGATCACCTGGATCAGCGAGGTCCAGGAGGAAGTCGTCGACGGACGATTCCTTGTGCTCGATCCAGAACTTCGCCCGATTGATCCTGCGCGCGAGCGTCGTGACCTTCTCGTCGTACTCGTCCTCAGTCATCCGTTCCGACTGCACGAGCTCCTCGTACAAGAGCCGCAGCGCGTCGTAGCGCAGCTCGGTCCCGTACGGGATCTGCTTCTCAGAGCCCTGCAGTGGCGGCAGGTTCATTCGCTGCGCATCATCGAGGGCGGTTTGCAGGCGAGCCGCACGCGCGGCCTTCACTTCCGCGGAGACGGGTTTTGCTCGTTGCCGGGCGGCGAACGTCTCCGCGTTACACGGCTTGCATTCTTGGGTCGCCCACCACTTCGCCTTATCCGAACGCAGCGATGCCGCAGTGTCGGAAAGATCCCGCGCATGAGCGTGACCGCACGCGTGCGTGACGATGATGTTGGTCGTTGCAGTCGCCGTGCTCATCGCTACACTCCTGCCTCTGCACCGCGCTTGCGGCGGCCGAACGCGAACAGGGCAGCTCCTGCAGCGAGCGTCGCTGCTGCAGCGGCTCCGAGCCAGCTGGCTGGCTTCCCACCGGTCGTCGCCAACGCATCAGGGTACGAGATCTGCTGCAGGTTCTGATTCGGTGTCTCGGTCCACCCCACCGGAGTGACAGACTCACCGGGCACGACGCCCGGATCCACGGGTGCGACCGGTTCGATCGGATCTGCCGGGGCCACCGGCACCACGGGATCCACCGGGGCGACCGGGGCGACCGGATCGACCGGCTCGACGGGGTCGACCGGGTCAACAGGTTCAACCGGGTCGATGTGTCCATCACCGGGGAGGGACGGGATGGTCGGGGTTCCGCAGTCGACCGGATCGGCCGGCGCCTCAGGAGGCACGTCACCGGGAACTACCTCGGCGTTCTCTGCCGTCACCGTGTTCTCGGTAGACAAATCCCCGGCGGCGGGGACGGCATCTTCGGCCACCACGGTCTGGGCGACCGGCGCCGGGGGCGCCGGTGTCGCTTCGCAGTCCTGAGCGTTCGCGATGACTTCCGTTTCCTGGAACTCGGTGGTCATGGGGGTGTCTGCGATGGTGTCGTCGGCCATCGCCGCGGTCGGGGCGAGGACGATGCCGGCAGCGATTGCTGCAGTGATGAAGGGTCTGATTTTCACGGGGTTCTTCTCCAGATATGTGGGTGGTGGTCGATTGCCGGCCGCGTGGGAGGTCCACGCATCCGGGCCGGCTTCATGAGACAGATCACGGGGTCCGCGCACCTGCATCTGCGGACGCCGGAGTGAGGGAGGCGATCGTGTCGCCGGTACTCACGACGAGATCTCCGTCTGGCGACATCGCGACCAGGGTCACGCTGTCGCCTGCGAGGGGCGTCGCCTCTCCGGCCGGGTTCACGAGAGTGAGCGGGTCTGTCGTCACGAACTGCTCGCCGACGGTCCCGTCGATGTCGTGGCTGGTTTCGGTGATGGCACCTGTCGTCGCGTCGATCAGCACACCGGCGTACGCGACATGCGCCCCGTCCCGGGTCGATGTCGCTGCCGCTTCTCGGTCAGCAGTGAGGGGGAGGGTCGAAACGGCATCACCGCTCTCGAGCGAGTGGACGGCGACCGTGTCAGTGTCGCCGTCGCTCCACACGACATAGACATGCTTCGAGTCGCCGCTGATCCAACGAGACACAGACGCAGCGTCTGTGGGAGCGGCAAGGACGGTATCGCGACTGTCGCTCCCGTCCCGGGCGGTGACGTAGGCGACACCCTTGTTGGTGCCCCAGGTGATCGTGTCGCCGGATGCAGCGACAGGGACAGCACCCTCGGTCGGCACGGTCACGGCGTCGCGTGTCGTGTCGGCGTGAATGAGTTCGTACTTGGCCCCGACTTCTGCGACAGCGAGGATCGCGTCGCCGCGAAGTGACACTGTCGCGTCGCCGAGCTTCGTCGTCGCCCACCCCGCCTGGTCGCTTTCGGTGTCGCCAGATTCATTCGCGTCAGTACTGTTCTCTGCTGACCAGAGGTGCAGGGTGTCGCCGTCGACGACGAGGGCAGTGTCGCCTGCCCAGTAGGCGCGCGCCGACGTGTCGCCGCCGAGTTCCTGCGTCGCGAGCAGATCTCCGGTCGTCGTGTCCACGATCGACGCGTCATCCCGGGTCGTGACGAGCAGTGTCGCCCCGTCAGCGCTCTCGGCGGTCTCCTCTGCTGTCGCGTCGAGGGCCCATGCCGGCGTCGCGTTCCAGCCTTCGAGGGTGATCGGTGTCGCCTGCTTCGGCGCTGCGCCGGCCGACGCGACACTCGGAGGAGTCGAGAGCAGCACCCATGTCGCGATGATCGCACCCACGATGAGAACCGCGAACGCGCCAGCGATGACCCACGGATGAATCGGCGACCTCCGCGTCGACGTCGACGTCGGTGTCGGCTTTGGTTTCGCTGACGCCCCGGCCGTCGATGTCGTCTCGAGGGGTGGCGCGTCGACGACGCAATCGGGTGACGTCTCATCAGCGAAGAGCGTCGCGATCGCCTGAGCACCGTTGACGGTGTCGTCCGGCCCCCGCGAGAAGACCGTGCCATCGGTTTCAGGCGTCGGGGCGGTGCTTGAGACGCCCAGGCGGGAGAGGTCGAGTCCGCAGTTCTTGCAGAGCGCCTCGAGATCGTCGGCGGTGGTGATGTTGGGGCAGAGGCAGAACGTGCACTGCACGATCGCGGGCACTGCTGGGGTGGTGTGATCGCTCATGCCCTGTAGATAGGTCGACGCGCGCACCCAAAGGGGAGGACGCCACCCCGCCCGGCTCCCACCGGCCAACCCGCTATTCACCCATCAGCACACCCGCACCCCGTCGCTCGTTTCGCTGCGCACATGAACCTCATCTGTACGTGCAGCCCTCCGGCCTGCCTGTACCCGCAGCGCCTCGCGCTGCTCTGTCCGGCTCCATTGCATTTCGCCGGACTTTTACCCATACACCACTGGCATTCGAGGGAAACCGCGTCCCGCGTTCCGTGACACGAACTGCGCAGCCCCGCACATCTTCACCTTGAACGTCCACATCAGAACCCATCCCGGAGGCCCCTCTTGCCCTTCCCAACCACCGTGATTCAGATCGAAGCCCACCCTGTCGAGTGCCATCGAGTGCTGTTCAACGACTACGACGAACTCACCGGCCGACGCATCACGAGTGCTCAGTACGCGTCGCGTGCTGACGCCCTTGAAGCCTGGTCTTGGCGAGGGATCACCGAAAGCGACATCGTCGTCACCGATGCACGTATCGACGCAATTCGATCCCTCCTGAACCGCCTCGACGCTGCGTTCGCGGATTCAGGTTCCGCTGAAGTCACGTTCGCGCTAGCCAGCCATGATCACGACCGCGCCCGGAGCCAGCTCGACGGCGCAAGCCTCGAGCTCTCCCACTCAGAAGCCTGGTTGCCGTGCCCCACTCCCGATCCGTCTGCATAGGAGAACCCATGTTCCGTTCCCGACTCAAGAAGCTGCAGCACTCGCTCGCCTGGCTCAAGAACGTCGCCGGCCTCGATGACGACTACGTGAGAAAATGGTCGCCCGCGGAATGGGAGGCGTGGCAGGCAGCGATGCTCGCAGACCCGTCCGGCGACAACCCAAGCGTCCCCGAGTGGATGAACCCGATCATCCGTCACACCTGGCACAACGACTTCTCGTTCCCGTTCCCGCAGGTCGCCCAACTCATCTCAGCTCACCCCTGGTTCTACGAAGCCGTCAAGCGTGCCGACTTCTCCCTCAAAATCACGGAGCCCCTCGAAAGCGACGCACCCGTGCTGTCGCAGGTTGAGGGCGCCTACAACGAAGCCATGCTGCGGGGGTGGACACCGCTCCTGTCGCTCCTGATCGAACCGACCCAGCAACCCAAGATTGTCGTCGGCGCGATCGAGTCGTTCTACATCGTCGCCCCTGCATTCGACTCAGCCGACGTCAGCGACCTCATACAGCACTTCGACCTTCCGTCACCCAGCACCCGGCTCGCCGGCCCCGTGCAAGACGTCGATGCGCTCCTAAAGCGAGCACACCAGCCCGTGCCTGACGGTCACCACGTCGCATGGGGATCGGAGTGGATGTATGTGTGATCTGACCGCGGTGACCCTATGAGAAAGACGCAAGCCCAACGCGATTTCGAGAAGCGCATCCGGCAGTCACGCGGGCTCGCCCACCCGGCTGCTCCTCGAGCAGAAGGTACGGGTTGGGAGACCCGGTGTGAGCGGTCAGGGTGCGAGCGCACGTTCCTGACCCCCACGAAGCAACGGCGGTACTGCAGCAACACCTGCCAGAACCTTGCCGAGAAAGAGCGCGCGCGTCGCGTCGACGTCCTCACCAGCATTCTGCTGTACTCGTGCGCCGCCCCGCACTGCTCCAACGTCTTCCTCCCGGACCCACGCAATCCACGCCACATGTATTGCTCCCCAAAGTGCCGCAAGCGCGGGTACCGGGCCGCGAGCGATCTCTCCCCGCTCCGCTGCGCGTTCTGCATGACGCCCTTCCCACCAGGGAAGAGCCGGCGCCGACGCTACTGCGATGCCACATGCCGTAAACGCGCCCAACGAGCCGCCCGAAGAAACGAGAACTGAACCGTGATGACCGTCACCCTCATAGGTGCGTCGCGAGACGCCTGGGGCTACCTCATGAACACCGTCGCCGACGAACACACCATCGACCGCGCCGAGGGCAAAGCTGCGTACTACATGGCGAACGGCACCCCACCCGGCGCGTGGGCCGGAAGCGGAGCCACCGCACTCGGCCTCGACGTCGGCGCGGCAGTTGAAGAACGCGAACTCATCGCACTTTTCGGGGATGGCGTGCACCCCACCACCGGGCAACAGCTCGGCCGCAAATACAACACCGTCCTCCCGCTCGAGAAACGCATCGAGCAGAAGATCCAGGCGGCAGCCGCCGACCCGAAGAATCGTGACCTCAGTGCGCCCGAATTCGAAGCGCTTGCAGACCAAATCCGGCGTGAAGTCACCGACAAGCCAGAGAGGCAGTCCGTGGCCGGGTTCGAGTTCGTGTTCTCCCCGCCCAAGAGCGTGAGCTCGTGGTGGGCGCTCGCAGATCCCGCACTGAAAGACGAGATCCGGCAAGCCCACCTGGCCGCGATCCAAGCGACGATCGAGAAACTCGAAACCGACATCATTCGCACCCGCACCGGGGCAGACGGTGTCGCGCAGGCGCACGTGCGCGGGATCTCCGCCGCACTGTTCGATCACTGGGACTCCCGTGAGGGAGACCCGCAGCTCCACACGCACATGCTCGTCTCCAACCGGGTCCAAGGAGAAGACGGCCGCTGGCGCACGATCGACTCCCGCTGGTCCCTGATGCCGGCCGTGGCCACGGCCGGTGCGTACTACGACGGCGTCCTCATGGACGAACTCTCCTCTCGCTTCGGCATCGAGTGGACCGTCGAAGACGTACTGCAGCGCCCCGAGCAGTACCGGGAGTGGTTGGTCGAATCGCAGCGCCCCGATACGCCGGCAGCACGGCAGCAGTTTTCGATCGACGCCGGCACGAACCCCGGGTCGGTGAAGTGGCAGATCGACGGCGTACCGAAGTCACTCGTCAACGAGTACTCGTCGCGATCGAAACAGCTCAATCAGCACGTCGACCAACAGATCGCGAAGTACGTTGCGAAGCACGGCCACCGGCCATCCGACCGCACCATCATCAAGCTCCGGCAGCACGCGACCTTCGCAACACGCACTGCCAAAGCCGTGCGCTCACTTCGCGACCTCACGCAGAACTGGCGGGAGCGAGCACGGCCGCACGTCGGAGACTCGTTCCTGTTCGCCGACCGCCTCTGGGACACAGCCGCAGCCCGAAAAGACGACCTCCCGCTGTGGTCATTCCGGCACGACGACGTCGACGACGACGCAGCGCGAGACGCGGCCGAGTTCGTGCTGCACACCCTCGCGGGCGCACGGTCGACGTGGGGGAGACGCAATGCCGAGACCGCGGCACTGCGTGCGATCGCCGGGTGGCGTTTTCGCTCTCCCGAAGACCGCGACCAGGTCGTGCAAAGAGTCGTTGATCTCGTCCTCTCCCAAGCCATCCCGCTGACACCGAAGAACCACCTGCACACCCCGTATCGGTTCCGAACCGCAGACGGGCAGGACATGTTCCATCCCGAAGCGCGAGACCTCTTCACGACTCGCGAAGTGTGGGATGCAGAAGATCGCCTCCTCGAAGCCGGCCGATCCCTGCAAGGCCCACGCATCGAGCAAGCGATCGTCGATACCCACATCTCCCTGCCGACCGGGACTGAAAGGCGCATTCTTTCCAGCGACCAGGCGGCCGCCGTGGAGAACATCGTCACCAGCGGCCGCCAGGTCGACGTCCTCGTCGGGCCCGCAGGTGCCGGCAAGACCACGAGCCTCGAAAAGCTCCGCGAGCTCTGGGAACTCACGCACGGCGCCGGCACTGTGCGCGGCCTCGCCCCGACCGCCCGCGCCGCCGAAGTGCTCGCAGAATCACTCGGCATCCAGACCGAGAACACCGCGAAATGGCTCCACGAAACCGCACGCGGCACCGACACCAAAGACGGCATCGACTACCGACTCCAGCCGGGCGAACTCATGATCGTTGATGAGGCCTCCATCGGGGGCACGCTCGCGCTCGACGCGATCCGGGCACAGGTCGACGCGGCCGGCGCGAAGCTGCTGCTCGTGGGGGACTGGGCGCAACTCGCCGCCGTCGACGCCGGGGGCGCGTTCGGGCTCCTCGCCTCCGACCGGCAGGACGTCGCCGAGCTCGTGAACCTGCACCGCTTCACCGCCGACTGGGAAGCGGACGCCTCCAAACTCCTCCGGCTCGGGAAAACCGCGGGCCTCGACGCGTACATCGAACACGACCGCGTCTTCGCTGGGCTCGATGAAACGATCATCGACCAGGCCGTCGACGCCTGGCGAACGGACGAGGCGGCCGTGAATGATTCCGGCGAACGGCTCGTGTCGCTCCTGATCGCCCCCACCAACGAGATGGTGGAACGTCTCAACACCATCGCCCGCACCTGGCGCATCGACCAAGGCGACGTCGACGCGACACAGGAAACGGCGATCGCCTCCGGTGTCGCATCCCCGGGTGATCGCATCGTGACGCGTCAGAACGCGAGAACGCTCCGCACCGATCACGACCGGTGGGTGAAAAACAACGACGAATGGGTCGTCGCCGGCATCAACCCGGACACGGGCGACATCGTCGCTGTCGCGGGAGAAGAATACGTCACCCTCCCCGCCGATTATTGCCGGGATCACGTGCAGCTCGCCTACGCGACTACCGCGCACCGATCCCAGGGCCGCACCGTCGATACCGCCCACACCATCGTCGATTCCAGCGCCTCCCGGGAGACGTTCTATGTCGCGATGACGCGCGGGAAGCGCTCGAACAAGGCGTATGTCGTGGTCGACGAGAACGGCGACATGGGCGACCCCGGGGCGCTCGGGATGACGCGCACCTGGCGGGAAACCCTCGAGCACGTCGTCACGAAACAAGGAGGCGACATCGCAGCCCACGACACGCTCCGAGAAGAAGCCGAACGGATCGGCTCGATCCGGCAACTCGCGGCCGAGTACCAGGCCCTCACCGCCGACCAGCTCGAACGCGAATACCTCCCCGTGCTCGCGAACCTGCACCTGGTCGACCCGGAATCGCCAGACTCCCCGTACCTCGGGCCGGTACTGGCGAACCTCCGCCGCCTGGAAACGCGCGGCCACGACGTGCCCGACACGATCACAGAACTTCTCGCCACCCGAGATCTCGACGGCGCACGCGACGTGCTCGCGGTGCTGCACTACCGCCTCAACACGCACCTGGAAGACCTGCGCGAACACGACGCCTACGCCCGATTCGCGCCCCTCCTGACCCCCTTCGGCATCGACTCAGAAGAGACCCGCTCGAACCTCCGTCTCGGGCGGATGCTCACCGCGTTGGAGGGCGTAGCCGACACCACCCTCGAAGACGCGGTGCGCGGAGCTTTGGAGCGCATGGACCGGGGGAGTACTCGAGATGTCACCGCACGGCTCGCCCACCTGCTGCGTACCGAGTACCGCATCGACCCCGACGCGCTCGAGTCACCAGATCATCTCCGCAGTGTCGACACGGTGCACCACATCGCCGGCCTCATCGAACCTGCCCCCGACTTCGGAGATCCCGACTTCGGTCAAGCCCTGAAAGATCGTGAACTCGCGATGCAACTGCGGGCAGAACTCGTCGTCGACCGCGCGATCGCCGACCAGGAGCCGTGGCTCGAAGCGCTTGGAGAGCGGCTCCCTGGCGCCGAAGCAGAATGGCGCAGGCGCGCCGTCACCGTCGCTTGCTTCCGTGACCTGTACGGCGTCGACACCGACGAACCGCTCGGCCGCGAGCACGCCCACGCGCGCAATCGGGAACGCGATCGCCAGATCGCCGCAGCGGCACTCAGAGTCGCCCCTGCACCTCGAACTGAGGGAAGCTACGTGCCCGCACAGCAAGGCCCGGACGTGCTGCCGAGTGCGCCTGTCCTGGGCTACTGAGCGCTAGTAGCCCAGGCCCGACGGGGACTGCGGGTTTCCGTAGTCCCCGCTTCGGCTCTGGGTGTGAAACACCGGGTCGCCTGGTGGCCACCGCAGTGTGGACTCTGGCAGTGCCAGCCGTGAAGCGGTCGCCTCGTCCGCGGTGTCCCAGCCGCCTGCTTTGTTGCTGCGCTCTGCCAGAGTCACCAGGTGCAAGTGCTCGTCGGAGACGAATGCGGCTCGCACTCCGCGGTGGTTCTTGCTGACGCTCAGCACCCCGGCGTCTGCAAGTTCCGTCAGCGCCCGCTCCGCGGCGGGCCGGGACACCCCGTATCGCTCAGCCGTCGCGGCCACTGTGAGTACGGGCTGGGATGCAAGATCTCGCCGTACTCGTTCCACTGTCGCATCGGCGCGCGGCGCTGCGGGGATACCCTGCCCGGAACGCCACGCATGATGGCGCTCCCGGAGTAGCTCGTCCAACTCGTCTGCCCGCTCCTTCAGCAGCACGACGTTTCCCGCAGCGCGCACGGCCGACTGGCAGAACTCCTGCACCCAGAGGTCCACGTTCGGTGGTTCTTCGCGGAACGCCGTGAGCCCCGCAATGTAGTGATCCTTCGCTGTCGAGAAGACCGTGCTGATCGGGAGCACGGCGCGATCGGTGATACCGTCCCGCTTCAAGATCGCGTGGATGAGCGCACGACCCGTGCGTCCGTTCCCGTCGATGAACGGGTGGATCGTCTCGAACTGAGCATGAGCGATCGCGGCCTTCAGCAGTGGAGGATGTTCGCTCTGATTCACATACGTGAGCAGATCTTCCAGCAGTGGCACCACTTCGGACTCGGGCGGCGGCACGAACGATGCGGTGATCGGGGAGTAGCCCCCACCGATCCAGTTCTGTTGCGTACGGAAGCCACGCTCAAGATCCGGCGTGATCGTCTGCTGCAGCTGCACCAGATCTTCAAGCTCGATGTCCCATTTTTCTGCGACGACGTCAATCGCGTATTCCATCGCGCGAAGATTCTGCAGGACCGCGACTGCGTTCTCTTTCCCACGGCCGAGCACGTCTGCAAGGGCGAGCTTCTTCGCGGAGATGACATGACCCTCGATGAGGGAGGATGCGATGCTCTCAGATCGCAGCAGCAGGTGATTGAGGTACAGCCCGGACTCGCCGATGATGCCGTCCGCACGCGACACCGTGCTCTGCGCGTCGGCGACAACCGAGAACGTGCTCGCACTGATCGGCGGCCCCTGTGCTCCCAGGACGCCGGGTACGAACGCGAGGTACGTGCCGCCGGTCTGTTCTCGCCGGGACAGGCCGAACGTTGAGGACGGCGCCCATTGGCGCTCGACGTATTCGCCCATTGTGACCCCTTAAAGTTGCCCGCTGCACCGGTTAATGCAACTTTACGCGCTTAACGTTTCATCGAACGCGTGTTGATGCAACTTTACGAGAGCAGGTGGGTTACCTGCCGTGCCGGCCAGAAAGCCAGCCGCGCTTCTTCTTCGTCAGCTTCGCCGCGATCTGGTCGAGGCGGGGGAGGATCTCTTCGGTGCTCTCCGAATTCGCGTACAGCTTCCTGATGCTCTGCAGCGCGTTCTGATGCCGCTCGGGACTCATCGCCCCCATCGCGTCATCGACCAAGCTAACCCGGTAGCCGAGATCCGTGAGATCTCGCACGGAAGCGCTCACGCACTGGTCCGTGTAGAAGCCCGTCATGATGACGTTCTGCACACCGAGATTTCAGGGCCTCGATGACATGAAGGCCGTCGCCGCTGCCTGAGATACGACAGTCGGTTACCTGATCGGTGAGACCGACGACGATCGTCGTCCCGAACATCTCCGGAGCATGAAAAAGGCTCCCACCGCTGATGCGATGGAAGCCAGTGTTGCAGTGCCCCCGGAGGGAATCGAACCCCCGACCTACGGTACCGGAAACCGGCGCTCTATCCCCTGAGCTACGGAGGCGAGCATGTGCAACCCCACCAGCCTAGCGCAATTATCGGGCCGCTTCGCACCAGTGCCGTGGACCGGGCACCTCGGTGCGCCGAGTAGAATCGATCTCTGTGACGCCTCAAGAACTCTCCCAAGCTCTCGCTGATATTCTCGCCGACCTCGTCGCCGCTCGCGGTTCCGACATCTCGGTCACGGTGCAAGACACGCAGGTGGAGCGACCGAAGAATCGGGACCACGGAGACTGGGCGTCGAACGTCGCGATGAAGTTTGCGAAGCGCGTTGGGGCGAACCCGCGCGAGCTCGCTGAGGAGATCGTGGGGCGCGCCCTCGAGATCGACGGCATCGCGAAGGCCGAGGTCGCAGGCCCCGGTTTCATCAACCTCACGCTGGACGCGGCGAGCGCGGGCGAGACGGCTCGCCGCGTCGTCGAGCAGGGCGAGAACTACGGCCGCACCGATACCCTCGCGGGTCAGAACATCAATCTCGAGTTCGTCTCGGCGAATCCGACCGGCCCCCTCCATATGGGCCATACCCGCTGGGCGGCACTCGGCGATTCGACCGCTCGCGTGCTGCGCGCGGCCGGTGCACGGGTGACGAGCGAGTACTACATCAACGATGCCGGATCGCAGATGAATAAGTTCGGGCGTTCCGTCTTCGCTGCGGTGCTCGGCGAGCCGGCCCCGGAAGACGCGTACCCCGGCGCCTACATCCAGGAGCTCGGGCGCAAGGTGCGCGAGCAGCTGCCGCACATCGTGGAGCTCGCCACGAGCGATCGCGCGCGCGCTCTCGAGGAGGTGCAGGAGGCCGCCTACCAGATCCAGCTCACGGAGATCAAGGATTCGCTCGAGCGCTTCAACGTGCACTTCGACGTCTTCTTCTCGGAGCGGTCGCTGCACGAGGACGGGCCTGACGGATCGCCGAGCCCGATCTCCTCCGCCGTCGACCGGCTGCGCGAGCAGGGGTACGTCTTCGAGGAAGACGATGCGATCTGGGTGCGCACGACCGCCTTCGGCGATGACAAGGACCGAGTCTTCACGCGCGGCAACGGGATCTACACGTACTTCGCCGCCGACGCCGCCTACTACCTGTCGAAGATGGACCGCGGGTTCGGCGAGAAGATCTATCTGCTCGGCGCAGATCACCACGGGTACATCGGTCGCTTGACCGCGATCGCGGGTGCGGCGGGCGACAACATCGAGACCGACATCTCGGTGCTCATCGGCCAGCTGGTCAACCTCGACGGAGCCCGGCTCTCGAAGCGAGCCGGCAACATCATCGAGCTCGACGACCTGCTCGAGTGGCTCGGCTCCGACGCCCTGCGCTACTGGCTCGCGCGATACCCGGCTGATTCGCCACTGTCGCTCGACGGCGAGAAGGTGCGGAGCCGCACGAACGACAACCCCGTGTTCTACGTGCAGTACGCCCATGCGCGCACGTGCGCCGTCGATCGCAACGCCGAAGCGGCGGGCATCGACCGGAGCGCCTTCGCGCCGGAGCTCCTGACGCACGCGACCGAGACCGACCTGCTCGGCAAGCTGCAGCAGTACCCGGGCATCGTCGCCGGTGCCGCGGAGCTGCGCGAACCGCATCGCGTCGCCCGCTACCTCGAAGAGCTCGCCGCCGCCTACCACCGCTGGTACGACAACTGCCGCGTGATCCCGCTCGGAGACGAGCCGGTCGAAGATCTGCACCGCACCCGTCTGTGGCTGAACGATGCCGCCGGCCAGGTGCTCCGCAACGGCCTCGATCTCTTGGGCGTCTCTGCGCCCGAGCGGCTCTGACCCAGGAGCCGTCGTGAGTGCGGAGCGGAACGGGTCCCGCTGGTGGACCAAGCTGATCATCGTGATCGTCGTCGTCGGGCTGCTCGCAGGTGCGGCCGAGCTGGCGCTCCGGCTGATCATTCCGGGAGTGGTCGCCGGCGCAGTGCGCTCGCAGCTGGACCTCACCGACGACCATCCGGTCGACGTGGCGCTGGGGGGATCCGCCCTGCTCAACGCGTTCCGCGGCGGAGTGGGCGATGTGACCGTCGACGTGCCGGACGCCCCGCTCGTCGAAGGGGTGCAGGCCGATGCCGCGCTGCACGCAGATCTGGTGCCGTTCAACCCGACTTCGGGTGAGATCTCGGATGGGGTGGTCGAGCTTCGCCTCGACAAGGAGCAGCTCGGACCGGTTATCGAGACCGTCACTCAGGGGGTCGCTCAGTCGGGCGAGGTGCGCGACGGCGAACTCGTCGTCGGGCGCGCGCTCGAAGCATTCGGGCAGCAGGTCAATCTCTCCGCGAGATTGAGCGTTGAGGCCGTCGACGGTGCGGTCGAGATCAACCCGCTCGGGCTGCAGGCGGCGGGATTCGATTTCTCGGCGGAGCAACTCGCGCAGGCGACGGGAACACTGCTCGACCCGATTCTGCAGCCGCAGACCGTCTGCATCGCCGACCAACTCCCAGCCGGAGTCACGCTGACCGATATCGTGCTCTCGAGCACGGGAACGGTGACGATACGAGCGGACCTCGCGCCCGGCATCCTGTCGGATCCCGATCAGCGGGAGAAGGGCACCTGCGGCTGAGTCAGAGCCCGTATTCGCGCAGCGCGAGCCACGCGACGGCGCGATCGTCGGCGCGTTCGAGCGCGAGGCCGGTGAGGGCCTCGACGCGCCGAATGCGCGCGACCAGTGTCTGTCGGTGAATGCCGAGACGTGCAGCGCTGGCGCGGTGGGCGCCGTTCTCTGCGAGGAATACGCGGAGGGTGCGGGCGAGATCGCCGCTCGCGCCCGAGGGCTGGACGAGCGGTTCGAGGAGCCCGGCGAGCTGCCCCTGTGCTGCGGCTCCGAGCGCGGAGAGGACGAGTTCGACGGATGGCAGTTCGGCGTATCTCACCCCGGGCCGGCCGTCTTCGAGCGCGGCATCGAGCGCTTGATGAGCTTGCGTCGCGGTGCGCGACAGCGCGCCAACCGGAGCGGGGTCTCCGACGCCGATGTGCACGCGCATCCCCGCCACCGGGCTGAACGAACGAACTCGGTCGAGGAGTCCGGCCGCGAGATCATCGCGCACGAACCCGCGAATGTGCCCGTGGTCGGCTGCGAACACGTGCTCGGCGCCCAGCTCGTCGAACCAGCGGCGGAGCAGTCGCTCGAGGTCGATCGTGCGCGTTCGCGTACCCACCTCGAACGCTGTGAGCGTGCGCTCGTGCACGCCCCATCGATGGAGCAGCGCCTCGGCCCGCTGGCCGCCGTCGACGAGGATGTCGATGAGCGCGCCGCGGCCCAGGTGCTCGGTCAGCGTGGGATCGTGACTGCGCAACAGCAGATCGAAGAGCGCCGCTGCGAGCGACGAGAGATCGCGTGCGTGGCTCGTTCGGCTCGAGCGGGTCGCGATCACGAGCGATCCTGCGAGATCCTGCTCCGAACCCACGCGGTGCAGTTGCAGCCCGTCGTGACGCACGCGTACGGGGCGCCCGAGCGCGAACGCCGCCGCGTCCGACACGTGGAGTCTTCCGGCTCCGGCACTCGCGATGACCTGGCCGTGCGCATCGAGGAGCACCGCCCACCCGTCGATGCGGCGCGCGAGTTCGGCGATGACCGCGGTCACGCCGCCACGCCGGGCGACCTGCGTGAGTACGTTCATTCCCGCCGTCACGAGACGGTCGGCTGCAGCGCGGTCATCTGCGATGAGCGCGAGCAGGCTGCTGTGCAGTGCGGTGCCGGAGAGGCGGGTCCCGAGGATCGCCGTCATGCCGTGACGAGCGAGGGCCGACCGGAGCTCGGCGTCGTCCTCCGGTGAGACGAACACCGCGCCCGGCAGCGCGTTCGAGGCCGGACCCGGTGTCGTGAGAGCGGTGAGGAGGACCTCGCGGTCACCCGTCACGAGTGTCGCGTAATCGGGATTGCCGATCACGACCAACGCCTCGACATGGGCGATGCCGTCGACGGGGGTGCGCTCCGGCAGACGGGCCGTCACGCAGGTGCCGCCGACGGCGCGCCTGACGGCGGAGAGATCAAGAGCCACAGGAGGAGCGTACCAAGTGTCGATGACGCGATCGAGATATCGACACCTGGTGCGATGACAGGCACCCGATCGGGTCCGTAGCATCCTTACGTCGCCGGCGTGGTCGAACCTGTGCACCGCGCCCCGGCGATCCGACGAAGCGAACGAACGAAGGAGTGCAGCATGCAGGCTGTCGTGTTCCGTAACCCCGAGACCCGCGCAGAGGTCACCGAAGTCACCCTGGACGCCCCCAAGCAGGGCGAGGTCCGCGTGAAGATCGCCGCCGCAGGCGTATGCCATTCCGATCTCCATGTGAAGCGCGGTGAGTGGGATGCGCCCGCGCCGATGGTCATGGGGCACGAGGGCGCTGGCATCGTCGTCGAGCTCGGAGAAGGCGTCACATCGCTCGCCGTGGGAGACCACGTCGTGCTCAGCTGGGTGCCGCCGTGCGGAGAGTGCCGGTACTGCCTGCAGGGGCATGAGGCCCGCTGCCAGAAGGTGGTCGAGATCAACAACGCGCACGGGTCGCTGTTCGACGGCACCTCCCGCCTCAGCCGCACCGAGGACGGCGAGCCTCTGCGCCACTACCTGAGCGTCTCCTCGTTCGCCGAAGAGGTCGTCGTGCCCGTCTCCGGAGCCATCAAGGTGCGCGACGACGCGCCGCTCGACGTCATCGCGGTCGTCGGGTGCGCGGTCGCCACCGGTGTGGGCGCGGTGCTCAACACCGCTGGCGTCGAGCCGGGCGCGACCGTCGCCGTCATCGGGTGCGGAGGCGTCGGCCTGAACGTCGTGCAGGGTGCGAAACTGGCGGGGGCAGAACGGATCATCGCGATCGACATCGTTCCAGAGAAGACCGCGATGGCCCTGCAATTCGGTGCAACGGACCGCATCGACGGATCCCAGCGCGACGCCGTCGAGCAGCTCTTCGAGCTCCTTCCGGACGGCGCCGACTACGTGTTCGACGCGATCGGCCGCACCTCGACGACTGAGCAGGCGATCCGCATGCTCGGCCTCGGCGGCGCCGCCGTGATCGTCGGACTGCCGCCGACCGGTGCGAAAGCCTCGTTCGAGCCGCTCGTGCTCGCCGAAGCCGATCAGCGCATCCTCGGTTCGAACTACGGGTCGGTGCGCCCCTCGATCGACATCCCGGCACTCGTCGACCGGTACATGGACGGCCAGCTGAAGCTCGATCCGCTGATCTCGGGCCGTCGCCCCCTGGCCGAAGCGGCCGAGGCGCTCGACGACCTCGAGACCGGCGGCGTGCTGCGCACACTGCTCATTCCGTAAGCACCTGTTCACCCTTCGCACCACGCACTCATAGGAGAGTACTCATGACCCAAACCGCAGCACGGAAGGCCGACGCCGGCCTTCGAGAAGGGGTGATGTCTGGGCCCGAACTGGCGGCACAAGCCATCGCCAGCATCGCCCCGAGCGCCGTCATCGCATTCACCGCCGCCTCCATCTTCCTCGGAGCCGGCAGCGGTACGATCTTCGCATTCCTGCTCGCCACCATCGTCATTCTGTGCGTGGGCTACATCGTGTCGATGTTCGCCCGCCAGCACGCTTCCGCCGGCTCGCTCTACACCTACGTGGCGAAGGGGCTCGGGCCCACTGGCGCCTTCGCAGCCGGCGTCGCCCTGCTCATCGGATCCTGGGGCATCGCCGCCGGTTCGCTCGGCGGCGCGGTCTCGTACGCCTCCGACCTGCTCCAGCTGTTCGGCGTTCCCGCGACCGGCACCGTCTGGCTCGTCGCGCTCGCCGTCGTGATCGGCGGCCTCGCGACGTTCTTCACGATCCGCGGCATTCGCATCTCGGCACGCATCTCTCTCGTGCTCGAACTGCTCTCGGTCTTCATCATTCTGGTGCTGCTCATCGCCGCGCTCGTCTGGCTCGGTCCCGAGGCGTGGGATCCGACGCAGTTCTCGTTCGAGGGCGTGCCGTTCCAGGGCGTCGCAGCCGGCATGGTGCTCGGCATTCTGGGGTTCGTCGGCTTCTCCTCCGCCGATGCGCTCGGGCGCGAGGCGCGCAATCCGCACACCGCAATTCCCCGTGCCATCATGTGGAGCGCCGTCGCCGTCGGCGTGCTCTACGTGTTCGCGGCGTACACCCAGATCGCCGTCCTCGGCGACGAGCTCGGTGAGGTCGCCAGCCCGTTGCAGGCGATCAACGATCGCATCGGAATGCCCGTCTGGTTCGCACCCGTGCTCGTGTTCGGCGTCGCGGCATCGTTCTTCGCGGTCGTCGTCGCGCCGCTGAACGTCGTCGGCCGCATCCTGTACGTGATGGGGAAGGAGGGCGTCGTCGCCGAGCGGTTCGGCCGCACCCACGAAACGCATCTCACCCCGCACCGCGTCCTGCTGATCGCGGGCCCCGCGGCGATCGCGCTCGACGTCATCCTGCTCATCTCGGGCACCCATCCGATGGACATCGTGGTGTGGGTCGACACCTATGCGACCTACGGCTACATGGTGGCGTACGCGCTCGTCGCCGTCGCGGGCGTCGTCTACACCCGCCGCCGCGGAATGCGGAGCGGAATGATCACGGTGACGGCGGTCGTCGCCGTCGTCGCCATGGCATACGTGTTCTTCGCGAACGTGTGGCCGATCCCGGCGTTCCCGATCAACGTGCTGCCATACCTGTTCGCTGCGACGATGCTGCTCGCGTTCATCCGCTTCTGGTGGCTGCGCGCGAAGCGCCCCGAGGTGCTGCAGCGGATCGGGAACACGCACACCGACATGCTCGAGGGCGTCGGCTGAGCGGCAGAGCATCCCAGATGACGAGGCCGGGCGCGATCCTTCATTCTGAGGGGTCGCGCTCGGCCTCGTCACATTCCGAAGGCGATCGGACCACCGGGTAAGCTGGACGGGTTCGTTCAGAGACAGGGTCTCCGTGCGCACGGCTTCAGGGGCCAATCCGGGTCCGCTCGCCATCGGCTGCCCGTTCGCGGCCCGCGAGCACGACGGACATCAGGCAGACCGACCCGAGGCAGACCGAACCCAGGAGCGACGATGGCACAGGTGAACCCCGCTGGTGCGACACCAGCCGCCGACCCGAACAGCATCGACCCGCGCGTCTTCCCCCCGTCTGCGCGTCGCGGGAGCGAGTGCCGAGAGTTGCAGCTCGGCGGTG
The DNA here is from genome assembly GCF_039530485.1 of Leucobacter alluvii. NCBI lineage: Bacteria > Bacillati > Actinomycetota > Actinomycetes > Micrococcales > Microbacteriaceae > Leucobacter > Leucobacter alluvii. The sequence continues at coordinate 114,204 of NZ_BAAAOP010000003.1, forward strand.
CGCGCGCGACCGAGCTCGTCGAGCAGTACGGCTCGCCGCTGTACGTGATCGACGAGGCGGCCGCCCGCGATCGGGCCCGCGAGGTCCGAGTCGCCCTCGAATCCGAGGCTGAGCGCATCGGGACGAGTGCGACCGTGTACTACGCGGGCAAGGCGTTCCTGTGCGTCGAGGTGGCGCAGTGGATGGCCGAAGAGGGCCTCGCGATCGACGTCGCGAGCGGGGGAGAGCTCGCCGTCGCGCTCGCCGCCGGAGTGGACCCGGCGCGCATCGGCTTCCACGGCAACAACAAATCGGAACGCGAGATCGCGCGTGCGGTCGAGGCGGGCGTCGGCACGATCATCATCGACAGCGAGGTCGAGACCGAGCGCATCGCGCGTGCGGCAGCGGCGGCGGATCGCCGCCAGCGCGTGCGGCTGCGCGTCAATAGCGGCGTGCACGCATCGACGCACGACTTCCTCGCGACGTCGCACGAAGATCAGAAGTTCGGTCAGCCGCTCAGCGAGGCGCCGCGACTGGTCGAGGCGATCCTCGCTCGTGACAGCCTCGAGTTCGTGGGGCTCCACTGCCACATCGGCTCCCAGATCTTCGCGACCGACGGTTTCCGCGAGTCCGCCAGGCGCCTGGTGGGCGTGTACCCGGAGCTCGAGCGGATCGCCGGCCGGCCGATTCCCGAGCTGAACCTCGGCGGCGGTTTCGGCATCGCCTATACATCGGCGCAGGCGGAGCAGGCTCCCGAGGTCGCTGCCATCGCACGACAGCTCGCCGACATCGTCGCGGAGACCTGCGCTGAAGCCGGCGTATCGGTTCCGCAACTCGCGTTCGAACCGGGTCGCGCCGTCATCGGGCAGGCCGGGGTCACCCTCTACACGGTGGGAACCACGAAGCCCGTGCTGCTCGCCGGCTCCGATGCGGCGGCCGACCCAGCCGACCTGGGGTTCGCCGAACGCCTCTACGTGAGCGTCGACGGCGGCATGAGCGACAACGCCAGACCTGCCCTGTACGGCGCCGACTACCAGGTCCGCATCGCGAACCGCGAGAGCGACGCCGACCCGGCGCTCGTACGGGTGGTGGGCAAGCACTGCGAGTCGGGCGACATCGTCGTGCAGCGCGACGTGATCCCGGGCGATGTGCGCGCAGGCGACACGCTCGCCGTCGCGGTCACCGGAGCCTACTGCTGGTCCCTCTCCAGCAACTACAACTACGTGCCGCGACCGCCGGTCATCGCCGTGTCGAACGGCTCCTCGCGCGTCATCGTGCGGGGCGAAACCGAGGACGAGTTGCTCGCGAAGTCCGTGATTCCGGCGCCGGTGGCCCCGGCGAACGCCGGCTGAGGATCGCCGGCCCAGAATTCTCCCGCCGTTCTCGGCAGATCGAACACGACGCACTATCAAGGAGACGAACATGAATGGTTATCGTGACCTCCGCATCGGGCTGCTCGGCTGCGGCTCGGTCGGCGCACAGGTGGCCCGGCTGATCCTGGAACACGGAGACGAGCTGGCCGCGCGCATCGGGGCGCGTCTGACGCTCGCCGGCATCGCGGTCCGCAGCGTCGACGCGCCGCGCGATGTCGAGCTGCCGAGGGAGCTGTTCACGACCGACGCCGAGCGTCTCGTCCAGGGCTCCGATATCGTCATCGAGCTCATGGGCGGCATCGAACCGGCCCGCACGCTGATCACGCAGGCACTGCAGGGCGGTGCCGACGTCGTCACCGCGAACAAGGCGCTCATCGCGGCGCACGGTCCCGAGCTCTCGGAAGCGGCGGAACAGGTCGGCGCACAGCTCTCGTACGAGGCGGCCGTCGCCGCGGCGATCCCGATCCTGCGCCCTCTGCGCGAAAGCCTGGCCGGTGACCACATCACCCGCGTGCTCGGGATCGTGAACGGCTCGACCAATTACATCCTCGACCGCATGGACCGATTCGGCGACAGCGCCGAAGACGCATCGCGGGTGGCGAGCGAACTGGGCTTCCTCGAAGCCGATCCGACCCTCGACGTCGAGGGCTACGACGCCGCGCAGAAAGCGACCATCCTCGCGAGCATCGCCTTCCACACCGAGGTGCCCGTCGACGCGGTGCACCGAGAGGGCATCACGCAGATCACGGCGGAGCAGATCGACGCGGCGAAGAGCGCTGGGTACGTCATCAAGCTCCTCGCGATCGCCGAGCGGTTGCAGGCCGCCGACGGCACCGACGGAGTCTCGGCGCGCGTCTACCCCGCGCTGATCCGCCGCGACCACCCGCTCGCAGCGGTGCACGAGGGCAAGAACGCCGTGTTCGTCGAGGCGGAGGCCGCCGGCGAATTGATGTTCTACGGCGCCGGAGCCGGCGGAGCGGAAACCGCTTCGGCGGTGCTCGGAGACCTCGTCTCCGCAGCGCGCAGGCACGTCGTCGGCGGCCCGGGCATTCCGGGGTCGCTGCATGCCGAGCTGCCGATCCTTCCCGTCGGCGAAGTGATGACGGCCTACCAGATCATGCTCGAAGTGCGCGACCAGCCAGGAGTGCTCGCGAGCATCGCGGGCATCCTCGCCGAGCGGGGAGTATCTGCCGCGAGCGTCGAGCAGACCGTCGCTCGAGGCGGGGCAGGCGACGAGCCGAGCGCGGCTCTGGTCATCGGCACGCACCGCGCGCGCGAAGCCGATCTCGCTGCGACGGTCGAAGCCCTCCGGGCCGCCGAGGTCGTCACCGCCGTGACGAGCGTGCTGCGCCTCGAGGGTCAGGCGTGAGCGCGACCGGCAGCGGGATCGGTCGCACCATCAAGGTGCGCGTGCCCGCGACGAGCGCGAACCTGGGCCCCGGATTCGACACGCTCGGCATCGCACTCGCGTACGGAGACGAGCTGACGGTCGTCGTGCGCGACGCGCCCGGCGCGACCGTCGAAGTCACGGGCGTCGGAGCCGGCGAGGTTCCCGCCGATGAGACGAACCTCGTGGTCCGTTCCGCCGCCCACGTCTTCGCGCAACTCGGACGCCGCATGCCCGGCATCGACGTCGCCGCCACGAACCGCATTCCGCACGGGCGCGGCATGGGATCCTCCGGATCGGCCATCGTCGCCGGCGTGATGATCGCCGCCGGCCTGCTGCAGAGCGACCCCGAAGCTCCTGTCGCGCTCACCGAGGAGCAACTGCTCGCATTCGCGACCGAACTCGAGGGGCACCCCGACAATGTCGCACCCGCGCTGTTCGGGGGATTGACCATCGCGTGGACGACGGAGCAGGGCCCGCGCTTCAAACGGCTGATGGTGCACCGCGGCGTGGCACCGCTCGTGCTCGTGCCGAGCTTCACCATGTCGACCGAGCTCGCCCGAAGCCTGCAGCCGAAGCAGGTGCCGCATGAGGACGCCGTCTTCAACGTCTCGCGGTCGGCGCTGCTCATCGCCGCACTCACGCAGAGCCCCGAGCTCCTACTCGAGGCGACCGAGGATCGGCTGCATCAGAACTATCGCGGTGCCGCCATGCCGGCAACGCGCGACCTCATCGGCGAGCTGCGCTCAGCGGGGCATGCAGCAGTGGTCTCCGGTGCCGGCCCGTCGGTGCTCGTGCTCTCGAACGGGCCCTTGGATCGCATGCAGGCAGCGGATTTCGTGGCTGCCCATCACCCGGATTGGCGCGTGCTCACCCTGGCCGTCGATACCAAGGGTGCTACAGTTGAAACGACCCCTGCGGGAGCGGCGCTCTAGCCTCGCCCGTCGATGTCCGTTCATGCGGAACCGTGGGTCGTTATCGCATCGTGAACACATCGCACGGTGATCCCGAAGCACACATGTGCACTACCGCGGGAATGCGCGCCCACTTGCGCGTGCAGTCCCGTCGGCGTTCCGAAAGGAAGAACGTGGAATCCAACGTTGAAGACAACACCACTCCCGCACCCGAGGAAGCCGCCGCGCCGACGCGTCGCCGTGCTTCTCGTCGCGTGAGCGCCGCCGCTGGGGCTGCCGCTCCCGAGGCCGCTCCGGCTGCTGAGGCGCCTGCTGCAGCAGCGCCTGCTGCTGAGGCTCCGGCTGCTGAAGCGCCGGCTGCTGAGGCGCCGGCCCCTGACGCAGCGGAAGCACCCGCCGCCGCTGCGCCGAAGAAGCGCGCGACGCGCAGCCGGAAGAAGGTCGATGCGCCCGCCGATGCGACGGCGCAGGATCCGGCAGCCGAGTCGGATGCCACGGCAACGACTGCATCCTCGAGCACCGAGGCAGGCGACGCATCGAGCGCGCCGGATGAGCAGCCAGCTGCTGCTCCGAAGAAGCGCGCGACGCGCAGCCGCAAGAAGGCTGAAGCGCCCGCCGAGCCTGCGACCGCTGCATCTGCAGACGCGAATGCCTCCGTCGATGCCGCCGCTGCCGCGACTGACGCGGCTCCGGCGCAGTCGACCGATACGGCAGCCGAAGCTCCGGCTCAGGAGGCTCCTGCCAAGCGCACGCGCAGCCGCCGGGCCTCGTCAGCGACGGCCGCGGCCCAGACCGCTGCAGCAGAGACGGGCACGGGGGAGACCGGCACGCCGGAATCGCTCGAGGGCGCCGCGTCGAACGCCGATGCCGCTCAGAGCAACGGCCAGCAGGCCGATGCCTCGGAGCAGTCGGATCGCGGCGAGAAGTCGGATCGCGGCGAGCAGTCGGATCGCGCTTCGGATCGCGGCGAGAAGTCGGAGAACTCCGATGGTGAGCGCTCGGGTCGCAACCGCCGCGGCCGCGGTCGAGGCCAGAAGAACGAGAACGCGGAGTCGAACGAGCAGACCGATGCTGCCGCCTCCTCCGATGACGAGGGCAAGCAGCGCGGTTCCGGCCAGAGCGGCAACGGGCCGCAGAACGGCCAGAAGAACGGCGACGCGAAGAACGGCGACAACTCGAGCCGGTCGAGCCGCACCCGGCAGCGCGACCGCAAGCGTCGCGGTCAGGGCGACGACCTCGAGCCGGAGATCACCGAAGACGACGTGCTGCTGCCGATCGCGGGCATTCTCGACGTGCTCGACAACTACGCGTTCGTGCGCACGAGCGGTTACCTCCCCGGCACGAGCGATGTCTACGTGTCGCTCGGGCAGGTCAAGAAGTACGGCCTGCGACGCGGCGACGCGGTGGTCGGAGCGATCCGTCAACCCCGTGACAACGACAGCGCGAGCCGTCAGAAGTACAACGCGATCGTGAAGATCGATACCGTCAATGGTCGACCGGTCGATGAGCAGCCGGAGGAGCGCGTCGACATCGCCGACCTCACGGCCATCTACCCCGAAGAGCGGCTGCGCTTCGAGACGACGCAGCAGGGCGTGCTCGGTCGTGCCATCGACCTCGTGGCACCGACCGGCCTGGGTCAGCGCGCAGCGCTCGTGCTTCCCGCGCACTCCGACGGCACTGCGGTGCTCGGCGAGCTCGCCGAGGCGATCAGCACGAACCGACCCGATGCGCACCTCGTGCTGCTGCTCGCGAATGCGCAGCCGGAGGAGATCACCCGGCTGCAGCGATCGGTGCGCGGTGAGGTCGTCGCCGCGAGCTTCGACCGCGGCGCCGAGGATCAGGCGATCATCGCCGAACTCGCGATCGATCGCGCGAAGCGACTCGTCGAGCTCGGCCACGACGTCGTCGTACTCGTCGACTCGTTGAACCGATTCGCGCGTGCCTACGCTCAGGCCCAGCACGCGCAGAGCCGCCCGGCCCTGGACGAGATCGACGAGCTCGCGCTCGCCCAGATCAAGCGTCTGCTCGCCTCGGCTCGCAACGTGGAGAACGGCGGCTCGCTCACCGTGCTCGCGACGGTGCACTCGAAGACCGGCCTCGCAGCCGACAAGCTGCTGCTGCGCGAGGTGCGCGCAGTCGTCAACAGCGAGGTGCGATTCGCGAAGTCGGCCGCCGGCCTTCCTCCGGTTGTCAAGCTCGCCGCGTCGCGCACGCGCAACCCCGAGTCGGTACTCGGTGCTGATGAGACGGCGGCGCTGGCAACGCTTCGCGCGGATCTCGGTTCCGACGGCGCGGAGGACCGACTCCGCGAGCGCCTGAGCGCGACGGCGTCGAACGCCGCGCTTCTCGCAGAGGTGCAGCGTTCGGGCGGTCTGGCCTAGTACGCACGAGCCCGCCCCGGTGATCCGGGGCGGGCTCAGTCGTCGCCGGATGCGGCGCTAGATTGGGGGCGGCGACACCATCGCGGCCGCGAGACGTTAGGAAGATACATGTTCGAACAGGTCGAAGGGCTGATCGCGGAGCACGCGCGGCTGCAGGAAGAACTGGCGGATCCCGCACTGCACGCAGACGCGTCGCGTGCGAAGAAGGTCAATCGGCGATACGCCGAGCTCAGCAAGATCAAATCGGCTCACGAGCACTGGCAGCAGGTGGGCGACGACCTCGAGGCGGCGCGGGAGCTCGCGAAAGAAGATGAGGCGTTCGCCGAGGAGGTCCCGGAACTCGAGGCCAGCCTGGCGGAGGCTCAGGAGCGTGTGCGGCGCCTGCTCATTCCGCGCGACCCCGACGACGCCAGAGACGTCATCCTCGAGATCAAGGGCGGCGAAGGCGGCGCCGAGTCGGCCCTCTTCGGCGCCGACCTGCTGCGCATGTACATGCACTACGCGGAGTCCAAGGGCTGGAAGACGGAGATGATCGAGGCCGACGAGAGCGACCTCGGCGGGTACAAGAACGTGCAGATCGCCATCAAGGCGAACGCGGCGGATCCATCGCAGGGCGCCTGGGCGCACCTCAAGTACGAGGGAGGCGTGCACCGCGTGCAGCGCGTTCCCGTGACCGAATCGCAGGGGCGCATCCATACGTCGACGACCGGTGTGCTCGTGTACCCCGAAGTGGACGAGCCGGAGGAGGTCGGGATCAACCAGAACGATCTCAAGATCGACGTGTACCGGTCGTCGGGCCCCGGCGGTCAGTCGGTGAACACGACCGATTCGGCCGTGCGCATCACGCACCTCCCGACGGGCATCGTCGTGGCGATGCAGAACGAGAAGAGCCAGTTGCAGAACCGCGAGGCCGCGATGCGCGTGCTGCGAGCGCGACTGCTCGCGCGTCAGCAGGAGGAGGCCGCGGCAGAGGCCAGCGCGCACCGGTCGAGCCAGATCCGCACGATGGATCGGTCGGAGCGCATCCGCACGTACAACTTCCCCGAGAACCGCATCGCCGACCATCGCACCGGATACAAGGCCTACAACCTCGACCACGTGATGAACGGCGCGCTCGACGCCGTCATCGAGTCGTGCATCCGTGCCGATGAGGAGGCGCGCCTGGCCGACCTCGGACAGGAGTAGGCGCGCCAGGCCCTGGCCGTGGGCCTGGTTCTGGTTCTGGACCTGGCCCTGCCTCTCACCGAAGCGCCCGGGGCCACGCGCCGAACCGCGACCCCGCAACCCGAACCGCGACCCCGCAACCCGGACCGCGAACCGCGACCCTGCACCCTGGAGAAATCGCGCACCACAGGCCCGGGGAAGGGGCGGAGGCCGGTACGCTGAACCCATGTCAGATGCCGTGCTGCCGCTCGTCGGTCCCCTGGTCACTCTCCGCGCCCCCGGCCCGGCCGATCTCGACCCGCTCGTCGCGATTCTCGACGAGCCGGAGGTCTCGCTCTGGTGGGTGGGCTACAGCCCGCAGCGCGTGCGCGCCGAGTTCATCGACGCCCCGGACGTCGCGCGCATCATCGAGGTGGAGGGGCAGACCGCGGGGGCGATGTTCGTGCTGCGCGGGGAAGATCCCGAGTATCCGACGACGGTGATGCACCTGTTCATCGGCACCGTGTTTCGCGGGCGGCGCATCGGCGAGGAGGCGCTGGCGCTCGCCATCCGCTCCGAGTTCGCGGAGGGGATCACGCGCGTGACTCTGGACCCGAACGTGAACAACCCGGGCGCGATCCGGAGCTACGAGCGCCTGGGGTTCCAGCGCGTCGGCGTGCTCCGCGATTACCAGGTGCGACCCGGTGGGGCGCTCGAAGACGCGCTGCTGCTCGACCTCACGCGATCCGACTTTCCCGACGGCCCGCCGCTCCCGTCGCGCGATTGAGCTCTGCGCGCGGCGGTAGCATGGCACTATGCGCGCTGCCCGTCCGATCCTTCCCTGGGTCGTCTGGGGAACCGCGGCGCTCGCCTACGCGATAGCGATCATCAACCGCTCGTCGCTCTCCGCCCTCGGTCCGGCGGCGCAGGAACACTTCGGCATCGATGCGACGACGCTGGCCTCGTTTCCGGTGATCCAGTTGCTGGTGTACGCCGGACTGCAGATCCCGGTGGGAGTGCTGCTCGATCGCATCGGGCCGCGCGCGATGATCCTCATCGGGGGCGTGCTGATGATCGTCGGGCAGGCGGCCATGGCGACCGTACCCGAGGTGGGGCTCGCCATCATCGCACGCGTGCTCGTGGGCGCCGGTGACGCCTGCACGTTCATCAGCGTCATGCGCATGCTGCCCGAATGGTTCTCGTTGCGGCAACTGCCGACCATCAGCCAGGCCACCGGCCTCATCGGGCAGTCGGGTCAGCTCGTCTCGGTCGTGCCGCTCGCCGTGCTCGTCGGAACCGCCGGTTGGATGGGCGGGTTCCTCGGCCTCGCCGCCGTCGGGTTGCTGGTCGTGATTCTCGGCGTCGTCGTGCTGCGAGATGCGCCCGGCCAGGAGACACTGCTCGAGCGGGTCACGGGGAGGCGGGGTCGCACGACCGAGAACGCGCGGTCGTTCGCCGACACGCGCACGGCCGCGATGGCCGCGGTGCAGCCGCCCGCGACTGAGATGATCCCCGTGATCTCCGAGGTTCGGGTGCGCGGACTGGGGTTCTGGAACCGCGCGCGGCGGCTGCTTCGACTGCCCGGCGTCAGGCTCGCGTACTGGGTGCACTTCGCCTCGCCGTTCGCAGCGAACGTGTTTCTGCTGCTCTGGGGAACCCCGTTCCTCGTCGGCGGCCTCGGGCTCGATGAGGCGGATGCGCGCGGTCTGCTCAGCCTCACCGTCATCTCTTCGATGGTGGCGAGCGTGGTGCTCGGCCCGTTGAGCTCTCGCTTCATCGAGCGCCGCGTCTGGTTCAATCTCGGCATCACCGTCGCGATCGCGCTCGTCTGGACATCGGTGATCGTCTGGCCTGGCACGCCTCCGCTCGGTCTCGTACTGGTGCTCCTGCTGATCCTGCCGCTCGGGGGACCGGCTTCGATGATCGCGTTCGAGGTGGCCCGGTCGCACACGCCTCGGAGCTACGCGGGGTTCGGCACGGGGCTCGTGAACACGGGCGGGTTCACGGCGTCGCTGCTCGTGATCCTGCTCATCGGTCTGGTGCTCGACGTGCAGGGCGCCGGATCGCCCGAGAACTACTCGCTCCACGCCTTCCAGGTGGCGTTCGCCGTGCAGATCCCGTTCTGGGCGCTGGGCATCGTCATGATCATCGTGGAGCAGCGGCGCACGAAGCGCTGGATGGACGAGAACGGACGCACGCTGCGCTGATGGCGCCGCGTCCCGCTCAGATCACGTAGAAGTCGGCCATGTCCGGCTGCTCGATCGGGGCACCTCGCCGCGGTCGCCCCTGCGCGGGGATTCCGGTGAGCGTGGTCCACGGCGGTGCCGACCGCACGACCACGGCGTTCGAGCCGATCGCGCTGTCGTGCTGGATCTCGATGTCGCCGAGCAGTTTCGCCCCGGCGCCGATGATGACCCGGTTGCCCACGGTCGGGTGCCGCTTGCCGCGGTCATGCCCGGTGCCTCCGAGGGTGACGCCGTGGTAGATGAGCACGTCGTCGCCGATGACGGCGGTCTCGCCGATGACGACTCCCATGCCGTGGTCGATGAACAGTCGGCGGCCGATCGTGGCCCCGGGGTGGATCTCGATACCAGAGCAGAATCGGGATACCTGAGAGATGGCGCGCGGCACGAACCGCATGCCGCGCCGCCACAGCGCATGCGACACGCGATGCCACCAGACGGCATGGAGGCCTGAATACACGAAGAACACCTCCGCCGCACTGCGCGCTGCTGGATCGTGCGCGCGGGCGGCGGAGATGTCTTCACGAATGCGGGAGAACACGCTCATCTCGTAGCGGGTGTCTGCGTCGTCAGATTCCTGCAGCCTCAGGCATCGAGGTCCTCGAAGAGCACCGTCGAGAAGTAGCGTTCACCGAAATCAGGGACGACGACGACGATCTTCTTGCCGGCGTTCTCGGGGCGCTTGGCGACCTCGGTGGCGGCCCAGACGGCGGAGCCGCCGGAGATGCCGGCGAGAATGCCCTCGTCCGTTGCGAGCGCGCGCGCCTTCGCGATGGAATCGGCGAGCGTGACGTCGATGACCTCGTCGTAGACCTCGCGGTCGAGGATCGGGGGAACGAAGTTCGCGCCGAGTCCCTGGATCTTGTGGGGACCAGCGTTGCCCTCGGTGAGCAGCGGCGAGTCGATCGGCTCGACGGCGATGACCTGCACGTTCGGGTTCTGCTCCTTCAGGTACCAGCCGGCGCCGGTGATGGTGCCCCCGGTGCCGATTCCCGCGATGAAGATGTCTACCGAGCCATCGGTGTCGTTCCAGACCTCCGGCCCCGTGGTGGCGCGATGGACTGCCGGGTTCGCGGGGTTCGCGAACTGCTTCGCGAGCACGGCGCCCGGCGTGTTCGACGCGATCTCCTCGGCCTTCGCGACGGCGCCCTTCATGCCGAGGGGGCCCTCGGTGAGCACGATCTCGGCGCCGTAGGCGCGCAGCATCTTGCGGCGCTCGATGCTCATGGTCTCCGGCATGGTCAGGATCACGCGGTAGCCGCGGGCCGCGCCGACGAAGGCGAGTGCGATCCCGGTGTTGCCGCTCGTGCCTTCGACGATGGTGCCGCCGGGCTGCAGATCGCCCGACTGCTCTGCGGCGTCGATGATGGCGATGCCGATGCGATCCTTCACCGAGCCGGCAGGGTTGTAGAACTCGAGCTTCGCGAACACCTCGGCGCCCGCATCCTCCGTAACGCGGTTCAGTCGGACGAGGGGCGTGTTGCCGAACGCCTGCGTGATGTTGTCGTAGGTCCGTGCCATGGTGCTGCATCCTCCTGGGGTCGAGTCGTTGCGGGCCGCTGGGGCGGCGAGGCCTCCTCAAACTATATCGATCGGTTATCCCTCGCGTTCGCAGACGTTATGCAGCAAGTCGCAGTGTGACGCCGAGCGCCAAATGGCATCGCACGTGCGCCGCACGACGGCTCGCGACCGATGTGGGAGGGTGGAGCCATGCTTGACGAACAGGGCACTGCCCCGACGGCGACCGCACGGGTCGATGTGCTGCTGGACGCGATGCGGCAGCGAATGCGCGCCGGGGGGATCGAGGATCCGTCGGCCGATGCCGAGCTCATCCTCGGGCACGTGCTCGGCGAGTCGCGCGGCCGGGTGCAGGCGCTGGCCGTGATGCACGCAGAGATCACGTCTGCTGACGCGGCAGTGGCGGTGGAACTCACGGAGGAGCGCGCTCGGCGGGTCCCGCTGCAGCATCTGACCGGCCGCGCGCCGTTCCGATCCATCGAGCTCGCGGTCGGCCCTGGAGTCTTCGTGCCGCGCCCCGAAACGGAGATCGTCGCTCAGTTCGCGATCGATGCGCTGCAGCTGGTCCCGGATCCCGAACCGATCGCCGTTGACCTCTGCACGGGGAGCGGCGCACTCGCCCTGGCAATGGCGCACGAAGTGCCGAGGGCCAGCATCTGGGCGGTCGAGATGAGTCGCGAGGCCTTCGCCTGGGCGGAGCGGAACGTCGCAGAGTGGGGTGACGGTCGCGTGTCGCTGATGCAGGGGGATGTGACCGTTCTGGAGGAGATCGCCGACCTCGCGCCGCTCGCGGGGCGCGTGCACGTACTGGTGTCGAATCCTCCATACGTGCCGAGCGGCATGGTGCCCCGCGATCCGGAGGTGCGGGATCACGATCCGCAGCTCGCGTTGTACGGGGGAGAGGACGGCCTCGACGTCGTTCGGAGCATCAGTCGGTCGGCGCGCGCACTCGTCGTCTCCGGCGGAACCCTCGTGATCGAGCACGCGGAGTCGCAAGGACGCGCGATCCGGGAGTTGCTGACCGCGGACGGCTGGCGCGCAGCTGCGACCCATCCGGATCTCACCGGGCGGGACCGGGCGACGACCGCTCTGCGATGAGAGGCCGGGTGGGCAATCCCGTCGGTCCCGTGCGCGACAGGAGTAGACTGGCGAGCTATGGCCGAGTTCTTCGATTGCTCCGATAGTTCGCAACTGCTCGCCGGTACGCGCACCGCACGGCAGGCGATCGGCCGGGGTGAACTCGTCGTCGTTCCGACCGACACCGTCTACGGCGTCGCCGCCGATGCCTTCAACCCCGATGCGGTGCAGCGTCTGCTCGATGCGAAGGGTCGCGACCGGCAGTCTCCGCCCCCGGTGCTGATTCCGAACACGGATACGCTCGCGGCCCTCGCCGCTGAGGTCGTCGCCCCCGTTCGCGCCCTGGCCGACGCGTTCTGGCCGGGCGCGCTCACGATCATCACGCAAGCCAACCCGCTCCTCAGCTGGGATCTCGGCGAGACCGGGGGCACCGTCGCGCTCCGCATCCCGCATCAGCCGCTGGCGCTCGAGTTGCTGCGCGAAACCGGGCCCCTCGCCGTCTCATCGGCCAATCTGACCGGTCGGCCGGCGGCGCGCACGGCGGCCGAAGCGCAGGAGATGCTCGGAGACTCCGTTTCGGTCTACCTCGACGCTGGCCCGGCGGCCGGCGACGGCGTCGCGTCGACGATCGTCGATGCGACGCGACTGACCGAGGACGGCGGCGAGATCCGCATCCTGCGCGAAGGCGGCGTCTCCCGCGATCTGATCGCGGAACTGCTGCCGCAGGTCGTGTTCGGGGAGTAGCGTGCTTGCCTACGTGACGGTCGTCGCGGTCGCGGCTCTCGTCACTGCGGTCGCCTCTTGGGGAGTGCTTCGGCTGAGCCGCCGCTTCCACTGGACGCCGGAAGTGCGCGCTCGCGATGTGCACACCGCGCCGACGCCTCGACTCGGCGGGGTCGCGATGTTCCTCGGGATCCTCGCAGCCTTCGCGGTCGCGGGAACGCAGCACGAGTTCGCGTCCCTCTTCGCCCAGCGCAACCAGATGTGGGCCTTGCTCGGTGCCTGCGGCATCATCGCCGTGGTCGGCGTGCTCGACGATCTGCTCGACCTCGACTGGATGATCAAGCTCGCCGCGCAGCTCGTCGCGTCCGGCATTCTCGCGTGGAGCGGCATCCAGATCGTCTCCCTGCCGTTCGGGGACACGCTGATCATCGGCTCCCCGGTGGTGAACTTCCTCCTCACCGTGTTCTTGATGACGCTGGTGATGAACGCCGTCAACTTCGTCGACGGCCTCGACGGCTTGGTCGCGGGTGTCGCGATCATCGCGAACTCGCTGTTCTTCATCTACACGCGTCTGCTCAACGACCAGATCGGGCGCGTCGACTCGGTCATCCTCGCGAGCCTCATCGCCATCGTCATCGTCGGCATCTGCGTCGGATTTCTGCCGTTCAATTGGCACCGCGCACGGATGTTCATGGGGGACACGGGAGCGCTGCTCGTCGGGCTGCTGATGGCGACGTCGACCGTGTCGGTGACGGGGCAGCTGAATCCGGCCTCCCTCGATCAGAAGCTCGTGCTCGCGAGCTACATTCCGATCATCCTTCCGATCGCCGTGCTGGCCCTGCCGCTCGCCGACTTCTCGCTCGCGGTCGCGCGGCGGCTGCGCGCGGGGAAGAGCCCGTTCACCGCGGACCGACTCCATCTGCACCATCGCCTGCTGGACATGGGCCACTCGCCGCTCCAAGCGGTCTGCATCTTCTATGCCGGCACCGCAGTGCTCTCGGTGGCGGTGCTGCTCGTCTTCACGACCCAGAGCTTCGTACTGCCTGCGATCGTGCTGGGCATCGGGGGAGCGGCCACGTTCGCGCTCCTGATGTACCCGGCCCGACGCGTCCGTGCAGCTGTGGCACGGAAGGGCTTGGTACCGTTGACGCGACGGCCCACCCGAGCCGACGCCGCCGGCGTCGATCCACTCGCCGAGCAGGTGCCGCCGAAAGGATCCCAGAGTGAGTGATCTCGCGCAGCCGAACGAGACCGACCCTCGGCCGATGCCGTCCTCCCAGCCCGTGCTGCTGCGCGCGCTGCGGTGGGGCCTGGTCGTTACCGCGGCCCTGATCGTGATCTTCGCGGTGATCGGGTACCTCGCGTCCGGTCAGCCGGGCCTCTGGGGCGGCGTCATCGGAACCGCGCTGGGCGGCCTCTTCCTGATGATGACGGTGGGCAGCATCGCGTTCGCGAATCGATTCATCGAGCGCGACTTTTACATCACGGCTTTCTTCGGCATCGTGCTCGGAAGCTGGGTCTTGAAATTCATCGTCTTCATCGTCGCCGTCGTCCTGCTGCGCGATGCCGAATGGCTGGATACGCGAGTCATGTTCTTCGGCGTGATCGCGAGCGTCATCGCCTCTCTGGTGCTCGACGTCGTGGTCATCTCGCGCTCGCGCATCCCGATCATCTCGGATACCCGGCGATCCTGAACCTGTGATCACACCGTTCCGAGTTTCTCCTGGAGCGGAAAGGTTGATACACTCAAGTGTTCCCTGCTGGGCTGGTTGCGCTGTGCCGCCACCGCCCCGGGGGCACGACCACCGTTCGACACCGTGCTGGCTGATGCCGCACCGAAGTCAGGAGAATGGCGCTGTTCGCTAACGCTATGCACCTCGTGGCCCCCGTACTTTTCGCGGCCGAAGAGGGTGAATTCCACGCGCCGACGATGGCCGAGTTCTTCCCCGACATCGTGCTCTTCGAAGGTACGCCGTTCGCGATGAACCGGATCATGATGATCCGTGTCCTCATGATGGTCGTACTGCTGCTCCTCTTCTGGCTCGGCACTCGCCGGATGCGTGTCATCCCCACGCGCGGGCAGTCCCTTGCAGAGATGGCGCTCGATTTCGTGCGCGTCAACATCGCGGAGGACCTGCTCGGAAAGAAAGACGGACGCCGCTTCCTTCCCATCCTCACCGCGATGTTCTTCTCGATCCTCGCCTTGAATATCACCGGCATCGTGCCCGGCTTGAATATCGCCGGAACGTCGGTGATCGGTTACCCTCTGGTACTCGCGGCCGTCTCATACGTGACGTTCATCTACGCTGGCATCAAGAAGAGCCCGGGCAACTTCTTCAAGAACGCGCTCTTCCCGGCCGGGGTACCGAAGGCGATCTACATCATTGTCACCCCGATCGAGTTCATCTCGACGTTCATCATCCGCCCGGTGACGCTGACCCTGCGACTCATGATGAATCTGCTGGTCGGCCATCTCTTGCTGGTGCTTCTGTTCGCAGCGACTCAGTTCTTCCTCTTCTCCGGCGAGGGCTTCTTCAAGCTCTTCGGCGTCGGCACCTTCGCCTTCGGTGCAGTCTTCACCCTGTTCGAGATCCTCGTCGCTGTGCTGCAGGCCTACGTCTTCGCACTTCTCACCGCCGTCTACATCCAGCTCGCGCTGGCTGAAGAGCACTAACCAATCGGGTTCGGCAACCGCCGCACTCACATACGGAAGGAAACACATACCGTGTCTGTTCTCGCTGAAATCTCGGGCAACATCGCAACCGTCGGTTACGGCCTCGCTGCCATCGGACCCGCCATCGGCGTGGGTATCGTCGTCGGCAAGACCATCGAGGGTGTCGCCCGCCAGCCCGAGCTCGCCGGCCGCCTACAGGTCCTCATGTGGATCGGTATCGCGTTCACCGAGGCGCTCGCGTTCATCGCGATCGCGACGCCGTTCATCTTCGCTGCCTAAGCCGCTTACACCTTTCCCTAGTCTCGAAAGGGAGGCTCGATGATTAACGCAGTCCTAGCTGCTGCTGAGGAAGGCTCGACGAAGAACCCGCTTCTTCCCGAGACCTACGACATCGTGTGGTCTGCGGTCGTCTTCGCCATCATTCTCGTCGCATTCTGGAAGGTCTTCCTTCCTAAGATGCAGACGATGCTCGATGCTCGCGCAGAGGCGATCGAAGGCAACATCGCCAAAGCCGACGAGGCTCAGGCGAAGGCCGAGGCCGCACTCCAGGAATACACCGCCCAGCTCGCGAGCGCTCGGCAGGAGGCCGGCGAGATCCGCGAGTCGGCTCGTCTCGACGCGAACAAGATCGTCGCAAAGGCGAAGGAGGATGCGGTGACCGAGCAGGCACGCATCACCCACGCCGCGCAGGCGCAGATCGAGGCCGAGCGCCAGAGCGCTGTCGTCTCGCTCCGCAAGGACGTTGGCTCGCTCGCGATCGACCTCGCTTCGAGCGTGGTCGGCGAGACGCTCACCGACGACCAGAAGGCTTCGGCGCTCGTCGATCGCTTCCTGGCCGACCTCGAAGCATCCGAGAAGGCGGCTCAGTAATGGGAAGCGCGTCACGCGAAGCACTGGCCCAGGCGCGAACCGCGCTCAGGTCCGGTCTCGACTCGAACGCCGGCGGTGAGCTGCTGCAAGCGGCGAGCCGGGTCGCTGAGAGCCCCGCGCTCGCAGCGGCGCTCGGCGATGCTTCGGCTCCGGCCGAGGCGAAGTCGCAGCTGGTCGAGCGACTCTTCAGCGGTCTCTCCGCTGGCGCGCGCTCAGTACTCACCGCTGCCGTTCAGGCCCGGTGGTCGAATGTCGCCGAGTTCGTCTCGGGCGTCGAAGAGCTCGGCATTCGTGCGGAAGGCGCCGTGAACCCGGCGCTCTCCGATGAGCTCCTCGCTACGGTCGATGTGATCGATCGCAACCATGAACTGCAACTCAGCCTCGGCAGCAAGCTGGCAGACCCTGCCGGCAAGCTCGCCCTCGTGCAGCGCCTCTTCCAGGGGAAGACATCGGCTTCGGCCCTGACCGTCCTCTCGCATCTCGTCGCAAGCCCGCGCGGTCGGCGTCTCGACGCCACGCTGCGTCAGGCAGCACGCCTCGCGGCGGATGAGGCCGGCAGCGAGCTCGCAACGGTCACCGTTGCGACGCCTCTCACGGCGGAGCAGCAGCAGCGTCTGGCACGCGCACTCGAGCAGTCGGTGGGGCGCCCCGTGCGCATCACGACCGTGGTCGACCCGACTCTGGTCGGTGGAGTCCGGGTGCAGATCGCCGATGACGTGATCGACGGAAGCGTTCGCGCGCGGCTCGCCGATCTCCGACAGCAGCTCGCTGCATAGCGACAACTTTTCACCCCCGGGGGCTGCGCTTCCGGAACAGACAGAGGAAACGAAATGGCAGAACTCTCAATCAGCCCGGATGAGATCCGTAACGCGCTGAAGGACTTCGCAGCGTCGTACGAGCCCACCGAGGCTGGCAAGACCGAGGTCGGCACGGTCGTCGACGCCGCTGACGGCATCGCGCACGTCGAGGGACTCCCGGGCGTGATGGCGAACGAACTGATTCGCTTCGCGGACGGCACCCTGGGTCTCGCGCAGAACCTGGAAGAGAACGAGATCGGTGTGGTGGTGCTCGGTGAGTTCACCGGCATCGAAGAGGGCCAGCAGGTCACCCGCACCGGCGAGGTGCTCTCCGTTCCCGTTGGCGAGGGCTACCTCGGCCGCGTCGTCGACCCGCTCGGCAAGCCCATCGACGGACTCGGCGAGATCACCGGAATCGAAGGCCGTCGCGCCCTCGAGCTCCAGGCGCCCGGCGTCATGCAGCGCAAGTCGGTGCACGAGCCTCTGCAGACCGGCATCAAGGCGATCGACGCCATGATTCCCGTCGGCCGTGGCCAGCGCCAGCTCATCATCGGCGACCGTCAGACCGGCAAGACCGCCCTCGCGATCGACACGATCATCAACCAGAAGGCGAACTGGGAATCGGGCGACATCTCGAAGCAGGTGCGTTGCATCTACGTCGCGATCGGTCAGAAGGGCTCGACCATCGCTTCGGTGAAGGGCGCGCTCGAAGACGCCGGAGCGATGGAGTACACGACCATCGTGGCATCCCCGGCTTCGGATCCCGCTGGTTACAAGTACCTCGCCCCCTACACCGGCTCGGCCATCGGCCAGCACTGGATGTACGCGAGCAAGCACGTCCTCATCATCTTCGACGATCTGTCGAAGCAGGCTGAGGCCTACCGCGCGGTATCGCTGCTGCTGCGTCGTCCGCCGGGGCGCGAGGCATACCCGGGTGACGTCTTCTACCTCCACTCCCGTCTGCTGGAGCGGTGCGCGAAGCTCTCCGACGAGCTGGGCGCTGGTTCGATGACCGGTCTGCCGATCATCGAGACGAAGGCCAACGACGTCTCGGCCTACATCCCGACCAACGTGATCTCGATCACCGACGGCCAGATCTTCCTGCAGTCCGACCTGTTCAACTCGAACCAGCGTCCCGCGGTCGACGTCGGCATCTCGGTGTCGCGCGTGGGCGGCGACGCTCAGGTGAAGTCGATCAAGAAGGTCTCGGGTACGTTGAAGCTCGAGCTCGCTCAGTACCGTGCGCTCGAGGCGTTCGCGATGTTCGCGTCGGATCTCGATCCGACCAGCCGCAGGCAGCTCGCCCGCGGTGCGCGCCTCACCGAGCTCCTCAAGCAGCCCCAGTACACCCCGTACCCGGTCGAAGAGCAGACCGTGTCGATCTGGGCGGGTACCAAGGGCTTCATGGATGACGTTCCGGTGGAGGACATCCTCCGCTTCGAGCGCGAGTTCCTCGACTACCTCGGACGCAACTCCGAGGTGCTGGGCACGCTCCGCACGACGAACGTCCTCGCCGACGAGACTGTCGCCGAGCTCGAAAGCCAGATCGGCAAGTTCACGAGCGAGTTCCGCACGTCGAGCGGTCAGAGCCTGGCCGAGCAGTTCGACGCGATCGACGAAGCCGAGATCCAGCAGGAGCAGCTGGTCGTCAACAAGAAGTAGGGATCAGTGGGCGGGGACGATCGTCCCCGCCCACCCCGAACCTTGATCACCAGCCAGCCCCAACCACTACAGGAGAGACATGGGAGCGCAACTTCGGGTCTACCGGCAGAAAATTCGTTCTGCCCAGACGACCAAGAAGATCACCCGTGCGATGGAGCTGATCGCGGCATCTCGCATCCAGAAGGCGAAGGCGCGCGTCGAAGCTTCGACGCCGTACACCACCGCGATCACACGCGCGGTTTCTGCCGTCGCCACGCACTCGAATTCCGACCATCCGCTGCTCACCGAGGCTGAGAAGGTCGAGCGCGCAGCGGTCGTCATCTTCACTTCGGACCGCGGCCTCGCAGGCGCCTTCAACTCGCAGGTGCTGCGCGAAGCCGAGGAGCTGAGCGAGTTGCTCCGCAGCGAGGGCAAGGACGTCGTGTACTACCTGATCGGCCGCAAGGCCCAGGGGTACTTCTCGTTCCGCCGCCGCGCCTCCGAGCGCGTGTGGACGGGCGACACCGAGAATCCGACGTTCGAGACCGGCAGCGAAGTCGCTGAAGCGCTGCTCGAGATCTTCGGGCGCCCCGCTGCTGAAGGCGGAGCGCAAGAGATCCACCTCGTCTACAACCGCCTCATCAGCATGGTCAGCCAGGTGCCCCAGGTGCACCGGCTGCTGCCCCTGCAGATCGTCGAGGGCGTAGCCGAGGCAACCGATGCACCGGAAGCCTTGTACGAGTTCGAGCCGGATGCAGACACCGTGCTCGACCGCCTGCTTCCCGCCTACATCGAGTCGCGCGTCTACAACGCGATGCTCGAGTCGGCCGCAGCGAAGCATGCTGCGACGCAGAAGGCGATGAAGTCCGCAAGTGATAACGCCGACACGCTGATCCGGGATTACACCCGCCTCGCGAACAACGCGCGCCAGGCGGAGATCACCCAGCAGATTTCCGAGATCGTGGGCGGCGCTGACGCGCTGTCCGGTTAAAACAGCACGAAGAGAGAGAATCATGACCGAAACCGCCGCAGTGGCGACTGAGGCCACCAAGGTTGTCGGGCGGATCGCTCGAGTCACCGGGCCCGTCGTCGACATCGAGTTCCCCCACGATGCGATTCCCGCCGTTTACAACGCTCTCGAGACGAGCGTCGACTTCGGTGACGGCACCGCGTCCTCGAAGCTCGTTCTCGAGGTCGCACAGCACCTCGGAGACAACCTCGTCCGCGCCATCGCTCTGAAGCCCACCGACGGTCTCGTCCGTGGCCAGGAAGTGTTCGACACGGCAGGCCCCATCAGCGTGCCCGTCGGCGACATCACCAAGGGCAAGGTGTTCGACGTCTCGGGTAATGTGCTCAACCTCCCCGAGGGTGAGACCATCGAGATCACCGAGCGCTGGGGCATCCACCGCACCCCGCCGGCGTTCGACCAGCTCGAGTCGAAGACGGAGCTCTTCGAGACCGGCATCAAGTCGATCGACCTCCTCACGCCCTACGTGCAGGGTGGAAAGATCGGCCTGTTCGGCGGCGCCGGTGTCGGCAAGACCGTCCTCATCCAGGAGATGATTCAGCGCGTCGCGCAGGATCACGGCGGTGTGTCGGTGTTCGCGGGCGTCGGCGAGCGCACCCGTGAGGGCAACGACCTCATCCACGAGATGGAAGAAGCGGGCGTCTTCGACAAGACCGCGCTCGTGTTCGGCCAGATGGACGAGCCGCCGGGAACGCGTCTTCGCGTCGCCCTCTCGGCGCTGACCATGGCGGAGTACTTCCGCGATGTGCAGAAGCAGGACGTGCTGCTCTTCATCGACAACATCTTCCGCTTCACCCAGGCCGGTTCCGAGGTCTCGACGCTGCTCGGCCGTATGCCCTCCGCTGTGGGCTACCAGCCGAACCTCGCAGACGAGATGGGTGTGCTCCAGGAGCGCATCACCTCGACGCGCGGTCACTCGATCACCTCGCTGCAGGCGATCTACGTCCCCGCCGACGATTACACCGACCCGGCTCCGGCGACGACCTTCGCGCACCTCGACGCGACGACCGAGCTGTCGCGCGAGATCGCATCGAAGGGTCTCTACCCGGCGATCGATCCGCTGACGTCGACCTCGCGCATCCTCGACCCCCGCTACTTGGGCGAGGATCACTACCGCGTCGCCACCACGGTCAAGGCCATCCTGCAGAAGAACAAGGAACTCCAGGAGATCATCGCGATCCTGGGTGTCGACGAGCTCTCCGAGGAAGACAAGATCACCGTGTCGCGCGCGCGTCGCATCCAGCAGTTCCTCTCGCAGAACACCTACATGGCGAAGAAGTTCACCGGTGTCGAGGGATCGACGGTTCCGCTCAAGGAGACCATCGAGTCGTTCGATGCCATCGCCAAGGGCGAGTTCGACCACGTTGCGGAGCAGGCGTTCTTCAACGTCGGCGGCATCAACGATGTCGAGGAGAACTGGGCGAAGATGCAGAAGGATCTGGCCTAAACGATGGCGCTGAACGTGAGCGTCGTCTCGGCCGAGCGTCAGGTCTGGGCGGGTGAAGCCTCCCAGGTCATCGCGAAAACGGTCGAGGGCGAGATCGGTATCCTCAGCGGCCACGAGCCCCTGCTCGCGCTGCTGGCGAAGGGCGAGGTGCGCGTGACCACCGCTGGCGGCGAGAAGGTCGCCGTCGAGGCGGAGGGCGGGTTCCTCTCCGTCGACCACGACACCATCACCATTGTCGCGGGACGCGCCTCCGTAGCGTAGTCCCCAACACCAGCGAACGGCCGGTCATGCCCTCCACGGGGACTGATCGGCCGTTCGTTCGTGCAGTGCACGAAAGGTACGCATGTTCCTCCTGCTTCCGCCATCTGAGACGAAGCGGCCCGGCGGCGCCGGCGCGTTCGACCCAGCACGGCTCCGATTCGCTGACGAGCTCGCCGAGTTCCGGCGGCGCGTGCGCGAAGCCCTCGAATCGCTGAGCAGCGACGAGGCGGCGGCAGCGAAGGCGCTGAAGCTCGGGGTGAAGAACCGCGCCGAGCTCGCGCACAACCGCCGACTGGGTGAGAGCGGCGTGCTGCCTGCGATCGAGCGGTACACGGGAGTGCTGTACGACGCCCTCGATGTCGCCACGCTCGATCCGGCGTCCCGGAAGTGGCTCGACGATCACGTCGCTGTGCAGTCCGCGCTCTTCGGCTTGATCGGTGCGGGGGATGAGATTCCCGCGTACAGACTCTCCGCGAGCTCGCGTTTGCCGGAGCTCGCCATGCCGCTGAAACGACTGTGGAGCGGCGCACACGCTGCCATCTCGTGGGATGACGCCCCCGGCCTGGTGCTCGATCTCCGCTCACAGGATTACGCAGCTCTCGCCCCGCTCCCGGACGGTATCGGGTGGTTCGTGCATGTCGCGCAGCGCAGCGCGGACGGCGAGGTACGCGCCCTGAACCACTTCAACAAGGCCGGGAAAGGCGATCTGGTGCGGCGCCTCGCGAGCGATCAGGCCGCCGTTTCAGACATGGACGCGCTCCTCAGCTGGGGCTCGTCGGCAGGGCTCGAGCTGCACGCCGACACCGACGAGCGGACCCTCACGCTCGTCACGCGGCTCGGTGCTCCGGGCATGACCGCATCGCGGCAAGCGGATGCAGGGTAATATGGCTCGGGTGTCTATGAGAGGGAAGCTGTGACGGCTCGCGGAGAGAACGGAGTTCGGCGACGGCTGAACTATCGTGCCGGAGGCGATCTCGAACTCGAGCTCTCGTGGTTCGCAATGACGGACGTCGGGCGCCGTCGAGAGAACAATCAAGACAGCTACGTGACGGCCCCGCCGGTGTTCGCGATCGCTGACGGGATGGGCGGTCACTCCGCCGGAGAGATCGCCTCGGCAGCGGTCGTTCGACGTCTCGCCGAACTCGGCGGCAAAGACCTGGTGAGCGAGCAAGACATCGACGAGACGCTCGGAGACGCCGTCGACGACATCGAGCTTGACGCCGGTGACACGGAACTCGGAGCAGGCACGACGGTGACCGGAGTCGTGCTCGGCACGGATCCCGAGCCGACGTGGAAGGTCTTCAACATCGGCGACTCCCGCGTCTACCAGTACTTCAAGGGTGCGCTGAGCCAGATCACCGTGGATCACTCGGTCGTGCAGCACCTCATCGATACCGGCGCGATCACCGAGGAAGAGGCGGAGGTGCACCCGCACGCCAACGTCATCACGCGCGCCGTCGGATTCAACGAGGCGCCCATTCCCGACTACACGTCGCTGGCGCTCATCCCGGGTCAGCGGCTGCTCATCTGCTCCGATGGGTTGACCAAGGAACTGACTGACGTCGGGATCCAGCACTTCCTCGCGACGGAGGTTACCGCGGAGGCCGCCGCCCGCTCGCTCGTTCGGCACGCGCTCGAGAACGCGGGCCGCGACAATGTGACCGTCGTCGTCATCGATGTGCACGCGGTCGGCGATGTGGTTGACACTGGAAGCATCGAGGGATCCGGCATCGATCTCTCGGACCACACGGAGAGCGTATGCTCCGAGGGCGACCGGAGCCGCGCTGCGGCGGCAGTGACACCGGCTCCGGTGCACACGCCGAGCCGGGACGCCCAGGACGAGGAGGACTGCGATGACGTCGAGCCCGTGATCCTCCCCGATGCGCCGAGCACGCCCCGCCCGGAAGAACGCTGAGCGCTGCGGCTCAGCGCTCGTAGGGGCGCGCCGCCGCGGGCCCCTACGAGCTCGCGACTGAGAACGACTCCTGCAGCACGGACATGACGTCGGCGATGAGTGCGTCACTCATCTTCAACGAGGGCAGGAAGCGAATCGCCTGATTGTGCACGCCGCTGCTCAGCAGCAGCACCCCCCGTTGCGCGGCCGCGTCGATGACTCGAGCGACGAGATCGGCGTCGGGTTCGAGCGTGCCGGGCTTCGTCACCTCGATGGCGAGCATCGCCCCCATGCCGCGCACCTCGGCGATCGCGGGGAAGCGTTCCTGAAGCTCGCGCAGGCCGGCCCCGAAGGAGGACTCGATGCGTCGGGCCTCGCCGAGCAGGCCGAGCGATTCGATCTGCTCGAAGACGGCGACGGCGGCCGCGCACGACACTGGATTGCCGCCGAAGGTTCCTCCGAGTCCGCCCGGCTGCGACTGGTCCATGATGTCGGCCCGGCCCGTGATCCCCGCGAGCGGCAGGCCGCCGGCGATGCCCTTGGCCGAGAGCACGATGTCGGGCACGACGTCGAACTGCTCGATCGAGAAGACCGTGCCGGTGCGCGCCATCCCCGCCTGCACCTCATCGGCGATGAAGACGATGCCGTTGGCGCGGCACCACTCGGCGAGTGCCGGGAGGAAGCCGTCGGCTGGCACGATGAAGCCGCCTTCACCCTGGACCGGCTCGACCACGAGGCATGCGAGGTCGGATGCCCCGGCCTGCTTCTCGAGGTAGGCGATCGTGCGCGCGGCGGCCTCTGCGCCGGTGAGTCCGTCGTGCAACGGGTAGGAGTTCGGCGCCTTGTAGATGTCGCCGACTCGCGGGCCGTACCCGAGCGCGTACGGCGCAGCCTTGTGATTCATGCTGCTCGTGAGGAGCGTGCGACCGTGGTAGGCGTGCTCGAGCACGGCGACCCCCGGCCGTCCCGTGAACTTGCGTGCGATCTTGACGCCGTTCTCGACTGCTTCGGCCCCCGAATTCATGAGCAGTGTCTTGTACGGAGCGCTCGCCGTCGACCCCGGGACGTGTTTCGCGAGATGCTCGGCGACCTGCACGTAGGGTTCGTACGGGGTCATCGTGAAGAGCGTGTGGGTGACGTTCTGCAGCTGGGCGGTCGCCGCCGCGACGACGCGATCATCAGTGTGCCCGATCGTGGTGACGCCGATGCCGCCGCAGACGTCGATGATCTGATTGCCGTCGACATCGATGAGGATCGAGTCGTGCGCGCGCTCGATGTACACGGGGAGCACGCTGTGCACACCGGGAGGCACGACTGCCCGTCGCCGCTCGTGGATCTCCTTCGAACGGGGCCCGGGGATCTCGGTGCGTACGAGACGCTCCTGAGGAACTGAAGATTCGGTGCTGACGGCTACGGCGCTGGTCGCTGAACTCATGGTCTCGATCCTACTCTCGGGGCACTGCGACACCGTTTAGAGTGGGGTCATGAAGGATCTGCACGAGTACCGCGTCGGTGTCGAGTGGACGGGCAACCGCGGCACCGGCACGAGCGGGTATCGCGCGTACGGGCGCGAGCTGCTGATCCACGCCGATGGGAAGGCTCCCCTCGAGGGCTCGGCGGATCCCACCTTTCACGGTGACCGCGACCGGTGGAACCCGGAGGAGCTCCTCGTCACCGCGCTCGCTCAGTGCCATATGCTCTCCTACCTGCACATGGCTGTGCGCGCCGGGGTCGTCGTCGTCGCGTACAGCGACGCCGCGACCGGCGTGATGCGGCAGCAGGGGATCGGCGGAGCCTTCGAAGAGGTCATCCTGCGTCCGCACGTCACCGTTGCCGCGTCCGGCATGGTCGACGCGGCGCGGGCGGCGCACGCAGACGCCTTCAGAGCGTGCTTCATCGCGAGCTCGGTGAACTTCCCGGTGCGGCACGAGCCGGAGATCGCGGTCGCCGCGGGGGAGTGAGGCCGGGCGACGTCGCGCGACCAGCTCAGCTCCCGGTTCCCAATACAATGGAACCCATGGCCAACCCCTCCTCGTTCTACTTGACGACCCCCATCTTCTACGTCAATGACGCCCCGCACATCGGGCACGCCTACACCGAAGTGGCCGCCGATGTGCTCGCTCGCTGGCACCGTCAGGCCGGGGACGACACCTGGTTCCTCACGGGCACGGACGAGCACGGTCAGAAGATCTTGCGCACCGCGACGGCGAACGGCGTCGCCCCGAAGGAGTGGGCGGATCGGCTGGTCGAGTCGGCCTGGAAGCCGCTGCTCGATCTGATCGACATCTCCAACGACGACTTCATCCGCACGACCGACGCGCGCCATGAGGCCGGCGTCGCGAAGTTCCTGCAGAAGCTGCACGACGACGGCCACGTCTACGCGGGGGAGTTTGAAGCGCTCTACTGCGTCGGGTGCGAGGAGTTCAAGCCCAAGAGTGAGATCGTCGACGGCACCGGCGAGTTCGCGGGTCAGAAGGTCTGCGCCATCCACTCCAAGCCCCTGGAGCTGCTGCAGGAGAAGAACTACTTCTTCAAGATGAGCGCCTTCCAGGATCGTCTGCTCGCGCTCTACGAGGAGCGGCCCGACTTCGTGCAACCGGCCAGCGCGCGAAACGAGGTCATCGCGTTCGTGCAGCAGGGACTCGAGGACCTGTCGATCTCCCGCACCTCCTTCGACTGGGGTATTCCGATCCCGTGGGACGCATCGCACGTCACCTACGTCTGGTTCGACGCGCTGCTGAACTACGTCACAGCCATCGGCTACGGCCAGGACGATGAGGAGTTCGCGCGCCGGTGGCCGGCGAACCATCTCGTCGGCAAAGACATCCTGCGTTTCCACGCGGTGATCTGGCCGGCGATGCTCATGGCAGCGGGGCTCGAGGTGCCCAACCACGTCTTCGCCCACGGCTGGCTGCTCGTGGGTGGCGAGAAGATGTCGAAGTCGAAGCTCACCGGCATCGCGCCGAACGAGATCACCGATACGTTCGGCTCGGACGCGTTCCGCTACTACTTCATGCGAGCGATCTCCTTCGGGCACGACGGTTCGTTCAGCTGGGAGGACCTCGCGGCACGTTACCAGGCCGAACTCGCGAACGGTTTCGGCAACCTCGCGAGCCGGGTACTCGCGATGAACGCGAAGTACTTCGAGTCGCGAGTGCCGGAGGCGGCCGACGAAGCGCCTGCGGACGAGGCGATTCGCGAACTCGCGGCATCGGCGGCAGCGCGAGCCGACGAGCGCATGGATGCGTTCGCGATCCACGAGGCGATCGCCGCGATCTGGGAGCTCGTCGACGCGCTGAACGGGTACATCACCGAGCAGGAGCCCTGGGTGCTCGCGAAGGATCCGGGGCAGCGCGCGCGTCTCGGCACCGTGCTCTACACGGCGACCGAAGGGCTGCGCGTGCTCGCCGAGCTCCTCGCTCCGGTGGTGCCGCTCGCGACCGACAAGCTGTGGGCAGCGCTCGGCGCCGAGTCCGTGCTCGGCGCACTCGACGAGCAGCCGCTCCGCGATGCGGCCGTCTGGGGCAAGCTTGCGCCGGGCACCGAGCAGCAGCCGCTCGCGGTGCTGTTCCCGCGGATCGAAGCCGACGAGACGGGCAAGTGAGTCAGGCTGCTGCAGCGGTTCCCGAGGGCGGGCTCCGCAAGCGCAAGTCGGAGGGGCGGGACCTCACGCGGCCCGCGGCCCCGGAGCCCCTGCCGCTGCCCGTATACGACAACCACACCCACCTCGAGTTCGAGGACGGTGTGGATCGGCTCGACCCGCTCGAGTCGCTGGCGCGTGCCGCTGCAGTCGGCGTGCAGGGAGTCGTGCAGGTCGGAACGGATCTCGAGACGAGCCGGTGGAGCGCGCAACTGGCGGCGAGCGACGCGCGCGTGCTGGCCGCGGTCGCACTCCACCCGAACGAGGCGCCGCGCGTCGCTGAGCTGGGGCTGCTGCACGCGCAGCTCTCCGAGATCGCCCGACTCGCAGCTCAGCCGCGCGTGCGCGCGATCGGCGAGACCGGGCTCGACTTCTTCAGAACTGGCGAGGACGGCCGGGACGCGCAGATCGAATCGTTCGAGGCGCACATCGAGATCGCCAAGGCGAACGGCATCGCCTTGCAGATCCACGATCGCGATGCCCACGACGAGGTCGTGGCCACCCTGATCCGCGTGGGCGCACCCGAGCGCACGGTGTTCCACTGCTTCTCGGGCGATGCGCGTCTCGCGAAGATCTGCAACGACCACGGCTGGTACGTGTCGGTGGCCGGACCCTCGACCTTCAAGAACGCGCCGGTGCTCCGCGAGGCGATCGCCGTCGCGAAGCCAGAGCTCCTGCTGATGGAGACCGACGCCCCGTTCTTGACGCCGGAACCCTATCGCGGGCGGCCGAACGCGCCGTACCTGCTGCCCTACACGGTGCGGCGCCTGGCGGAGACCCTCGAGCGCCCCCTCGATGAGGTGTGCGCGCTCATCGCCGCCAACACGGAACGCGTGTACGGATCGTGGCAGCTCGAACCAGCTGAGGCGACTTCGTGAGCGACGAGAACCGCGAAGCGCCTGCGCTGCTCGGTCCGGCGCAGGTGCGCGAGCTCGCCGAGCGACTCGGCGTCTCGCCGACGAAGAAGCTCGGGCAGAACTTCGTCATCGACCCGAACACGGTGCGCAAGATCGTGCGGCTCGCCGGCGTGCAGCGGGGGGAGCGCGTGGTGGAGATCGGACCCGGGCTCGGTTCTCTGACGCTCGGACTGACCGAAACCGGCGCGGGCGTCACCGCTGTGGAGATCGATCACCGGCTCGCCGCCGAGCTCCCGGCGACGGTGGCTGCGATGCAGCCGGAGGTCTTCGCGGATGCGGAGCGCCCGCGTCTGAGTGTGGTGCGCAGTGATGCGCTCGACGTCACCGCCGAGGATTTCGCGGCCGACGCGGCGCCCACGAAGCTCGTGGCGAATCTTCCGTACAACGTATCGGTGCCGATCCTGATGCATCTGCTCGAATTGCTCCCCGACCTGCGCGGCGGCCTCGTGATGGTGCAGGCCGAAGTGGGGTACCGCATCGCCGCGCAGCCCGGCTCGAAGGAGTACGGATCGCCGAGCGCGAAAGCGGCCTGGTACGGTCCGTGGCGCATCGCCGGCACCGTGAGCCGCAAGATCTTCTGGCCCGTGCCCGGCGTCGACTCCGTGCTCGTGGGATACGAGCGTCGAGACGAGCCTCGCGGCACCGAGGCCGAGCGGCGTCTGACCTTCGAGCTCGTCAACGCGGCATTCGCGCAGCGCCGGAAGATGCTGCGTCAAGCCCTGCAGCCGGTGCTGGGAGGGTTCGATCGCACCGTGGGCGTGATCACGGCAGCAGGGTCGAACCCCGCAGCGCGGGCGGAGGAACTCGCGATCGACGAGTTCCTCGCGATCGCCCGCGCGGCAGCCAGTGCTACGGAGTCCGGGGAGTAAGGCCGAGCGAGAGAGCGTGCAGGAGCCCGGTGAACCGCACGATGTCGCTGACGGTCCAACGTCCCATCGCGTCGCGGAGCTCGTGCTCCTTCTCGCCCCGAGTCATCGCGAGACGCTGCGTCCCGAACTCGCTCACTGAAATGCGGATCGACCGGCCGTCGCTCGGGTCCGGCGCGCGGTCGATGAGGCCTCGCTCGTCGAGATCGCGGATCGTGCGGCTCATCTGCCCCTTGTCGGTGAGCAGTATCTCGGTGAGTTCGGAGAGCGTTGCACTCCCGACGCGGGAGATCGTCGTCAGCACCTTGTAGGCGCCGGGGAGCATCCCCTCGCTCACCTGCGACGCATTCGCCATCGCCGACCGGCGGAACTGAGTGAAGATGAGCTCGAACTCCCGCTCGAGCGCCTCGAAGGCCTGCGTGCGCGGGTCGCCCGCGGGGCTTCCACTGCGGTTCTCGCGCTCGGAAGCCGAGGAGGGCGCAGCGGGAGCCGCGGAAGCCGCGGAAGCCGGACGCGTGGGTGACGACATGTCGTTACTTCTCCGACGGCCGGTTCGGAGCGTCGTCGTCCTCGACCACGGGGATGCCTCCGGTCGCGGTCAGCACCCCCATGCCCTCCGAGGTCGACACTGTGGCGAAGTCCGCCTCGGATGCGTGCGCACGCTCGCTGTTCGTCATGCTCGTGAGCGGGGTGTTCGGCAGGAAGATGATCGCGATGAGGCTGAGCACCGCGAACGGCACGGCGATGAGGAAGGAGTGCGAGATGCCCTGCGCGTAGACGTCTTCGACGATGATCCTGATCGCGTGCGGCATCGTCGAGACCTCTGGCAGAGCCCCCGACTTCAGCTGCTGCGCGACGGCGATGCCCTCTTCGCCGAGCGACTGGACCGCGGTGGCCATCTTGCGAAGGATGGATTCCGATCCCATGAGGTCGCTCACGCGGGCCGCCAGCGCTGCACCCATCACTGAGACGCCGATGGTGCCACCGAGACTGCGGAAGAACGTGACACCCGAACTTGATACGCCGATCTGCGCGGGATCCGCGGTGTTCTGCACGACGAGCACCAGGTTCTGCATCGTCATGCCGACGCCGGCGCCGAGCAGGAACATGTACAGGGAAACCAGAGCGAAGTTCGTGTCGTAATGGATGGTCGAGAGCATCGTCGAGCCGGCGATCAGCAGCACGGCCCCGACGATCAGGTACGGCTTCCACTTGCCGTACTTCGTGATGAGGCCGCCGACGCCGATCGAGGCGAGCAGGAGGCCGGCGATCATGGGGATCGTCATGACGCCCGCCTGCGTCGGGGTGGCCCCGCGCGAGAGCTGCATGTACTGGCTCAGGAACACGGACGAGCCGAACATGGCGATGCCGGTGGCGATCGAGGCGACGACGGCGAGCGTGAACGTGCGGCTGCGGAAGAGCGTCAGCGGCACGAGGGGTTCTTTGGAGCGCAGTTCGACGATGATGAACAGCGTCGCGGCGACGAGGGCGCCGCCGACCATCAGGATGGTCGTCAGGCTCCACCAGTCGTAGTCGCGCCCGGCGTTGGTCACCCAGATGAGCAGCAGCGATACCGACACGGAGAGGAGCACGATGCCGAAGTAGTCGATGCTGGTGCGCTTGCGCGGACGCTTGGGCAGGTGCAGGGTCTTCTGCACGATGAACAGCGCTGCGACGGCGAACGGCAGTGCGACGAAGAAGTTCCATCGCCAGTTGATCGAATCGGTGATGACGCCGCCGAGCAGCGGACCGCCGACGGTCGAGAGCGCCATGACGGCCCCGAAGAGGCCCATGTAGCGTCCGCGCTCGCGCGGGCTGATGATGTCGGCCATGATGACCTGGCTGAGGGCTGCGAGTCCGCCCGCGCCGATGCCCTGCACCGCGCGGAAGGCGATCATCGTGCCGGGGTCCTGCGAGAACCCGGCCGCGGCCGTCGCGAGCACGAAGATGCCGATCGCGAGTTGGAACAGGAGCTTGCGATTGAAGAGATCGGAGAGCTTGCCCCAGATCGGCGTCGAGATCGCGGTGGTGAGCAGTGTCGCGGTGACGACCCAGGTGTACGCGGCCTGATCGCCCTTGAGGTCGTGGATGATGACGGGCAGCGAGCTCGACACGACGGTCGAGGCCAGCATGGAGACGAACATGCCGAGGAGGAGCCCTGAGAGCGCCTCGAGGACCTGGCGATGCGTCATCTTCGGCGGTTCCGTGGGTGCGGATGCGGGGAGAGACATTGGTTCCTGATTCTGTGTGCTGCGGAGTGCTGTGAGCGTGAGAGCATCGGTTGATGCAAGTCAACAGTTGACGAAGATCAACCATACCACTTGGTTGACCGTTGTCAACTAACGAACGAGTGTGACACGCACGTCCGACCGGCGCCCGCGCTTGCGCTAGCGTAGGACCATGGGTAGGAGCCGAGGGGGCCCGGTCACGGTGCGCGCGCCAGGGAAGATCAACGTGTTCTTCCGCGTGGGCGCGCTGCAGCACGACGGGTACCACGACGTGGCCTCGCTGTACCAGGCCGTGTCGCTCTTCGAAGAGGTCACCGCCGTCGCCGCCGACGACTTCTCGATCCAGTTCGTCGGTCCCGTTGACGCCTCCGGGCTCCCGCGCGACGACTCGAATCTCGCGATCGCGGCGGCGAAGCTCTTGGCGCAGCGCACGGGATACGCGGGCGGCGTCGCGCTCACCGTGCTCAAGCGCGTGCCTATCGCTGGCGGCATGGGCGGCGGCTCCGCCGATGCGGCTGCGACGCTCGTCGCCTGCGATGAACTGTGGGGCACGGGCCTCGGCCGCGGAGGCCTCCTCCCGCTCGCCGCTGAACTGGGAGCGGACGTGCCGTTCGCGCTCGAAGGCGGCACCGCCGTCGGCACCGGACGAGGCGATGAACTCAGTCCGGCCCTCGCGAAGGGCGACTTCCACTGGGTGCTCGCGCTCTCCGACTCGGGGCTCAGCACGCCGGTCGTGTACCGGACGCTCGACGAGCACCGCGACCGTCACGCCAGCGCACTCGGCCCGCAACCCGATCTCGTGAAAGTGGAGACGGCGGTGCTGCAGGCGGTGCGCGTCGGCGATGCCGACTCCCTCGCGGACGCGATGCACAACGATCTGCAGGTCGCGGCGCTCAAGCTCGCCCCTGAGCTCACCGAGATCCTCGAACTGGGGGAGTCGCGGGGCGCCCTGGCGGGAATCGTGTCCGGATCCGGCCCGACCATCGCGTTCCTCGTCGGCACGCCGCAGGAGGCGGCCGAAGTGCGTGCGGTGCTCGGCCGGCGCGGCTTCCGGGCGCTCATCGTGTCGGGGCCAGTGCCCGGCGCGCGCGTCATCTGAGCGGGATCGCCGCGACGCTCGACATCCTGCTGATCCTCCGCGGGAATACGCGCGACCCGCTCGGCGCTGCACCGTGTGTGAATGAAACACTGCCAGCGGGCGAGACGATCCGCGTCGATATCTGGTCCGACATCGCCTGCCCCTGGTGCTATCTCGGCAAGCACCGCTTCGATGCCGCGGTGCGCGCGTTCCGCGAGCAGCACCCCGGCGTCGCAGTCGAGGTCGAGAGCCACAGCTTCGAACTCGCGCCCGACACCCCGTTGGACTTCTCCGGCAGCGAGATCGACTTCCTGGTGCGGCACAAGGGCATGCCTGCAGCGCAGGTCGAGCAGATGCTCGGGCAGATGACCGAGCTCGGCGCCACCGAGGATGTCGAGTTCCGGTTCCGAGACGTCAAGCACGCGAACACGCAGCGCGCCCACCGAGTACTGCACCTCGCACGGGATCGCGGCGTGCAGGCGGAGGTGCAGGAGCGTCTGTTCCGCGCGTACTTCGCGGAGGGCGAGAACATGTCCGACGCCGATGCGCTCGCGCGGCTCGGCGCCGAGGCGGGGCTCGACGCCGATGAGGTGCGGGCAGCGCTCGATGACGAGGCGTACGGCGAGGCGGTGCAGCGCGACATCGTGCGGGCGCGGCAGCTCGGCATCACCGGCGTTCCGTTCTTCCTGCTCGACGGGCAGTACGGGGTCTCGGGTGCGCAATCAGCAGAGGCGTTCGCGAACGTCTTCGACCAGGTGCTCGGGTTCCAGCGGGGCGACGCGCCGGCCGGCACGGTCTAGACTCGTCCACATTCAGAAGGAGCGCAAGATGACTGAACAGCACCGCACCGAGACCACCGCAGGAGACGCACCGTCGATCGGATCGGAGACCGGCCTCGAAGGCGCCGCATCGTTCGCCGACGCCGAGACGCGAGAGATCCTGAACCTGCTGGGCGACAGCGAGTCGGGCGGATCATGCTGCGGCGGGTCGTGCTGCGCGGCGTAGAGCGATGAGGCGCGGGCTTCTGAGGCCTGCTACCCGGGCGTCTGCTCCGCATCGGGCGTCGAAGCCGGAAGATCGTCGCAGTTCGGGGCCGCCGGCTTGCCTTCCCAGCGGTCGAGCGTCCACTGCACGATCTGCGGAGTGAGCGGCGAATCCGCCGCCACCAGGGTGTTGTGACTGAGGCCGGGGAACGTGCGGTAGTCGATGTCGACGCCGTCCGTGCAACGCGCCTCGACCCAGTCGCGCTGCATCTCCGGGCGGACGAGCGGATCCGCCCGACCCTGAGCGACGAGCACCGGGGCGGGGAACGGGCCGACAGGCGTCTGCGCCTTCAAGCGATCGCCGAACTCGCCGTTCAGCAGGCGGTCGGGGAAGATCTGGTTCGGGATCTGCGACCCCCTCAGGATCGCCGCGAGCACGTCGCTGCCGTTGAAGCACAGGGAGCGGATGTGCTCGACCGGGCCCTGTGATCCCGGCGTGAGCTGCGATTTCAGATCGAGGTCGGGGTACAGCCGCGCCCACGTCGTCGCGATGTACGCGGAGACGGTCTTGCCGGCGGCGTCGTTCTTGTCGACCTCGGCGAGCCCGAACAGGTCGGCTGCCGGCGCGAAGGCCGCGACCCCGCGCACGGTGAGCTCCGGCGCGTAGTCCTCGGCGATCTGCCCGGTCCAGAGCGCGCCCTGCCCGCCCTGCGAGTGGCCCCAGACGACCGTCTCCGTGGTTGTCGTGACGGCGTCGAGCTGCTGCACGGCTCGCGAGGCGTCGAGCACATTCCGGGCCTCCGCGTCTCCGACGAGGTAGGGGTGCACGCCGCGGGTGCCGAGCCCGACGTAGTCGGACGTGACGGCGAGCCAGCCGTGCTGGGCGACCATCTCGGCGAGAGCGGTACCGGCTCCGTCCGAGAACGGCGCGGCACTCATGGAGGGCGCGCACTGCGCTACGACGCCCGTCGTGCCGTGAGCGATGCTGAGCAGGGGCAGCGGACGTTTCGTCGGCTCGACCGGGGCGAGCACGGTGCCGCTCGAGACGGCGGGCGTGTCGTCGGGGTGCGTGGTCGTGTACAGGATCTTCCAGGCTCGCGCGCCCTCGGGCACCCCGGAGTCGAGCGGCTCGGAGCGCAGCAGCTGACCCGGGGCGCCCGGTACGTCCGCGGGCGGCGTGTAGAACGCGCCCGGCTGGGGCATCGGCGACCCTCCGAGCACGGTGCCGCTGCCCCAGGCGAGCAGCGCGGCGGCTGCGAGCGACGCGACGGCGCCCACGGTTCTGGCCCATCGACGCAGTCGCGAGGGCCGCGCACCGCTGCGGGATGATGCGTCGCGAACCGGCGCGCCGACCTCGAGCGCACCTCCGACTCGGGCGGATCGCAGCCACACTACGGCATCCCAGACGGCGTGCAGGCCGACCGCGACCAGCCACAGTGCGAGTCCGAGCCTGAAGACTGTCAGCGTCAGCACCGGCCAGGAGAAGGCGACGACGCCGAGCACGATCGTCGCCGCACCCATGATCGCAGCCGCGGCGCGGGCGTCGGCGTGCCACCCATCGCGGCCGGTGATCGCGTTCCACAGCGCGAGCGCGCCGTGCACCACGAGCGCGGCGCCGACGAGGAACGCGAGCCAGGGCGCTCCCGCGTCGGGCCAGAGCGCCATCAGCGCGCCGAGCGCGATGAGTGCGCCGCCGACCAGTCGCGTGAGC
The DNA here is from genome assembly GCF_039530485.1 of Leucobacter alluvii. Classification (NCBI taxonomy): domain Bacteria; kingdom Bacillati; phylum Actinomycetota; class Actinomycetes; order Micrococcales; family Microbacteriaceae; genus Leucobacter; species Leucobacter alluvii. Next base: position 148,976 of record NZ_BAAAOP010000003.1, read on the forward strand.
GAAGGGATCCGCGGCGCGACCCCGGGTCCTCCGGCCGCGGGCGAGGGGCGGAAGAACGACCCCGCCCCGACGCTGATGAGCCCGAGCCCCGTGATGATCGCGATGCCGTGCACGGTGACGGGAGCGAAGATCAGCGCCGCTCCCAGCGCGACGGCAGCAGCACCGAACAGCACTCGCGACGCGGTGCGTGAGAACCTGGATGTCACCGGCGGCCTTCCCTGGCTGGATCCGCGAGGAGCGGGTCTGACTCGATCCATTGCGCGACCGCGACATCGCCAGTGTAGTGAGACTCCTGCGGCACGACTACGCTGGGAAACATATGGCGCATTTACTGGGAGCCGAGGCCCTGCACCTCGAAGTACCGACCAAGACCGTGTTCGACTCGGTCACGCTCGGCGTGGCCGAGGGGGACCGCATCGGCATCGTCGGGCGCAATGGCGACGGCAAGTCGAGCCTGCTGATGATGCTGGCCGGTCGGCGCGAGCCCGACGGCGGCAAAGTGACGCTGCGCGGCGGGACGACGATCGGCGTGCTCGATCAGGCCGACGTGTTCGAGGCGGGCCAGACGGTGGGCCGCACGGTCGTCGGCGACCGCGAGGAGTACGAGTGGGCGAGCGACCCGCAAGCGCGCGAGGTGATCGCCGGCCTCATCTCGGACCTCGACTGGGAGGCTCCGCTCGACGCGCTCTCCGGCGGTCAGCGCCGACGGGTGGCGCTCGCGCGGCTGCTCGTGCAGCAGTACGACATCGTCTTCCTCGACGAGCCGACGAACCACCTCGACGTCGAGGGCATCGCCTGGCTCGCGAATCACCTGCAGCGCCGCTGGCCGAAGGGCCAGGGCGCACTGCTCGTCGTCACGCACGATCGGTGGTTCCTCGATGAGGTCTGCAATATGACCTGGGAGGTGCACGATCGCATCGTCGAACCGTTCGAGGGCGGGTACGCCGCGTACATCCTGCAGCGCGTCGAGCGGGACCGGCAGGCGGCGACCATCGAGCAGAAGCGGCAGAATCTCGCGCGCAAGGAGCTCGCCTGGCTGCGCCGCGGTGCGCCTGCTCGCACGTCGAAGCCCAAGTTCCGCATCGACGCGGCGAACGAGCTGATCGCAGACGTTCCCGAGATCCGGGATCGCGTGTCGCTGCAGTCGATGGCCGTCGCCCGTCTCGGGAAAGAGGTCGTCAACCTCGTCGAAGCGGGAGTCGCCTACGACGGCAGGGTGATCATCGAGGACGTCGACTGGTTGCTCGCCCCGGGTGAGCGCACGGGAATACTCGGCGTGAACGGAGCGGGCAAATCGACACTGCTCGGCCTGATCTCCGGCACCGTCGAGCCGACGTCCGGGCGCGTCAAGCGCGGCAAGACCGTGCAGGTGGCGACCCTCACCCAGCGTCTCGACGAGCTCGAGGAGCATCTCCAGGATCCGGTGCGCAAGGTGATCGACGGCCTGCGCACGAGCTTCACCGTCGGCAGCGGATCGAAGGCCCAGGATCTCACGCCGGGTCAGCTGCTCGAGCGCATGGGCTTCACGAGCGCGCAGCTGTCGACGCCCGTGAAGGATCTCTCCGGTGGGCAGAAGCGCCGACTGCAGCTCCTGCTGATCCTGCTCAACCAGCCCAACGTGCTGATCCTCGACGAGCCGACGAACGACCTCGACACCGACATGCTGGCCGCCATGGAGGATCTGCTCGACTCCTGGCCGGGCACCCTCATCGTGGTGTCGCACGACCGGTACTTCCTGGAGCGCGTCACCGATCAGCAGTACGCCATTCTCGACCGGCACCTTCGGCACCTGCCGGGCGGTGTCGACCAGTACCTCGAACTGCGCAGTCGGGAGCAGTCGGGGTCGACGGCGTCGTCGTCCGGATCGGCATCGCAATCGACGGGGAGCACCGCGTCGCAGGCGGCCGGAGCCGCACGCAAGCCGGCGCTCGGGGGCGCGGAGCGGCGTGCCGCAGAGAAGGAGTTGTCGGCCGTCGAGCGCAAGATGGAGCGGTTGCAGCGCGATGCCGCGCAGGCGCGCACCGGCCTCGCGGCGATGGATCAGGGCGACTACACGAAGCTCAACGCCGAGATGACGAAGATCACCGCGATCGAAGACGAGGTCGCGGCCCTCGAGGAACGGTGGCTGGAGCTGTCGGGCGCGCTGGAGTAGGCGGCTCCTCGATGCACGTTCTCGATCCGCTCACTGCCGCTGACGAGCGCGCGCTCGCCGCAGTGCTCGATGAGCACTTCGACGTCGAGGCGGTGCACTGGCAGCGACTCGGCGGCGAACTCGACATCAATTATCGAGCGACCCTTGCGGACGGGGGCGCCCGATTCGTGCGCCTCTCACCCACGCCTCTCGACGAGGCGACCTTCGCGTGGCAGAACGCCGTGCTCGAACAGCTCGAGGAGCGCCCCCTCCCGGTCGCGACCCCGGTCTTGCAGCGCGCTGCAGACGGGTCGGTCGCGAAGCCGTTCGTCGCAAGGGACGGCCGCGCGCTTCGTGCGCGGGTGACGAGCTGGGTCGCCGGCACCAGCGTCGCCGAACTCGGCGGCACCGACGCGGCATATCGCCGGAGTCTCGGAGCGCTCGCCGCCGAGGTTCCGCGCAGTCTTCACCCGCTCGCGGAACGACACGACGGCCAGAATCTGCACCATTGGATGGCTGACCGCGCGGGCGATTCGATCAGAAGCACCTGGGATGCGGTCATCGACCCGGCACGACGGGCGCTGCTGGAGGAAGTCCTCCGCCGATTCGACGTCATCGAGCCGAAGCTCTCGACGCTCCCGCGAGCCGTCGTGCACCAGGACCTCCACGACTTCAATCTGCTCGCGGAGCGGCGTCAGGACGGCGCCGTCAGCATCATGGGCATCGTCGACTTCAACGATGCCGTCGCGACCGTGCGGATCGCCGAGCTCGCCGTTGCGGCGGCCTATGCGGCGCTGCGCCAAGGCGACGCGTTCGCGGCCTTCGCCGATGTCGTGTCGGGCTACGTCGCGCACTGCTCGCTCACGGCTGAGGAGATCGAGGTGCTGTACCCGCTCGCCGTCGCCCGACTCGCGGTGAACGCGAGCACGTGGACGCACCGGGGCCGTGAGGGCAACCGCGCCTACGCCGAGGCGCGCATGGCCGCCACCTGGCCGGCGCTCGAGCAGCTGCTCCGCGTCGCACCCGCGGAGGCCGCAGCGCGCTTCGCCGCAGAGCCCCTCCCGGAGCGCTGAGACGGACGGGGCGGACTAGCGCGAGAGCGCGCCCGCGAGCGACTCCAGCAGCCGAGGGGCGTGCTCGTCGCCGAAGACGAGCGGAGGCCGAATCTTGAGCACGTTGGCCTGCGGCCCCGATGCGCTGATGAGCACGCGATCAGCGCGCATGCGATTGACCGCGGCGGCTGCGAGAGTCGGATCCGCAACGCCCTCGTCGTCCACCACCTCGAGCGCGAAGAACAAGCCGGATCCGCGCACGGCGCCGATGCTGTCATTGGCCAGAGCGATCCCTCGCAGCTCTGAGAGCATGCGTGCGCCGAGCGCCGCCGCACGCGCGATCAGGTCTCGCTCGGTGATCTCGTCGAGCACGGCCTGGCCAGCGGCGACGCTCACGTGATTGCCGCCGAACGTGTTGAAGAACCGCATGTCGGCGCCGAAGCGGTCGAGGAGCTCGGGGCGGGAGAAGAGTGCGGCGATGGGCAGGCCGTTGCCCATGGGCTTGCCGGCGACGACGAGGTCGGGTGCGACCTCGTGCTGCGGAAAGCCCCACCAGGCGCCGGTGCGCCCGAACCCGGTCTGCACCTCGTCCGCGATGTAGAGGCCGCCCTGCGCGCGGATCTCCGTCGCCGCGCCGCGCAGCAATCCGGGCGCCGTTCCCTGCAGTCCGTCGCTCGAGAGAATCGAGTCGACGATGAGCCCGGCAGGCTCGTGGCCGCGCGATCGCAGCGCATCCGCCGCCTCGCGCACGCGCACGGCGAACGCGGCCGCAGCCCGGTCGGGGGACTCCCGGGCGAGATCGGGCGCTGCGATGAGTTCGACATCGTCGGGTATCGGATTGTTCGGGCCGAGGCTCGGTGAGATGGCCGCCGCCGCCGCGGTCGTGCCGTGATAGGCGTGCGCCGTCGCGATGATGCCCCGGCGGCCCGTCACGTGCCGGGCGACGCGCAGCGCGAGGTCGACGGCCTCGCTGCCGGTGCAGACGAAGACGGCCTGCTCGAGACCGTGCCCCAGGAGCCCGGTGACGCGTTCGGCATAGGCGACGACCTCGTCGCCCAGATAGCGGGTGTGCGTGTTGAGTCTGCCGAGCTGGGCAGCCACGCGCTGCTGCACGATCGGGTTCGCGTGACCGACCACCGGCACGTTGTTGTACGCGTCGAGGAACGCGTTGCCCTCGGCGTCGTAGAGCCACACGCCCTCGCCACGCACGAAGTGCACCGGCCGGTCGTAGAAGAGCCGGTAGGCGGCGCCCATCGCGCGGGTTCGCCGCGCGATGAGCTGCGCGTCCGCTGGCGAGAGATCGGCCGCGCGTCCCGGGTCGAAGCTGTTGGCCATGTGCATTTCGCGTGCGACGCTCATCGTGTCCCTCCTCGCCGGCCGTCCGGCAGCGGCCCCCGCCCCACTGTATCCCGCGCCCGTGAACGATCCAGTACTCCGCAGCGCACCACTCTGCCGCACAATGGAGTCATGCACGATCCGCGTTGGCTCCAGCTCATCGATCGCGTGCGCGCGGACACGCCGACGCTGCTCGACGACTTCTTGACGGAGCTGAGCACGCACGAGGGGTACGTCGGCGACGCGGTCGCGGCAGAGGATATCGAGCGCACTGCGCGGAACGCGTTCGCGCTGTTCGCCTCGCGTCTCGCCGCTGAGGCCGGGGCGGAGGCGCCGTCGGAGTTCGCCGAGGCGCTCGGGCGACGCCGCGCGCGGCAGGGGGTGCGCGTCGAGCGCTTCATGGAAGCGGTGCGCATCAACTTCCGAGTGCTCTGGCGAGGGCTCGAACGGGCGGCCCAGCCCGACCTCACCGACGCGCTGCTGGCCCACGGCGAGCTCGTGCTCGACGTCGTCGAACGTTACGCGACGGAGGTGCAGCGCTCGTTCCTCGAGGAATCGGACTCGATGACGCAGCAGCGGCGAACGGCGAAGGAACGGGCGCGATCGAGACTGTTCTCCGGGCAGGCCGACGGCGACGAACTGGTGGCGATCGCGCACCTGCTGCGACTCTCATCGTCGGTCGAATACGAGATGCTCGCCACGACGCGCGACGGGGACCGGTTGGCGCGGGAGGTGCTCGAGAGCGGCGGCCAGTACGTTGACGACGGCGGCACGACCGTACTGCTGCGTCCACGACGCGGGCCCATCGACTGGGTCGACGCCGATCCTGCCCTCTGCGGAGGCTACCTCTCGCGCGTGGGCGGTCTCGACCGCGTCGGGCGAGCGGCGACCATCGCGATCGACCTCGCCGAGCGCGCTGACGACGGAGCGGTCTTCCGACTGCGCGACGGCTTCGCCTCGATCGCTCGCGAGACGATGCTCGAGCGGGTCGACGGATTCATGCACGAACTGACCGGAGCCTTCGACTCGCTTCCCGATGCAGAGCGGGAGCGCCTCGCGGTGACGCTGCGCGCGTTCATCCGCACGGGTTCGATGCAGCGCACGGCTGAGGAGCTCTTCTTCCACCGCAACACCGTGCTCAAGCGGTTGCGCGTCTTCCAGGACCTCAGCGGCCTCGACGTCACCGTGCCGCGCGATGCCGCGATCGCGATGGTGATCCTCGATCTCTGAGGGGGTGAGGCGGGTGTCCGAATGCACACGAAGCGACGGCAAGCGGAGGCGATCCGACACGGATCGGCGGCGCTTCTGGCCATAGCCTCGGAGCATGCGGAATGACCCGCGGCCGGTGACCTGCGCGCCGCCGGCGAGCACACCGGACCCGGAGGCCCCATGATCTCGACCACGCAGACCCAGCGCATCCTCGACGCCGTCGACGCCGCATTCGACGAGCAGGTGCGCGCGACCGCCGACCTGGTCTCCGCGCCCTCGTTGCGCGCGGACGAGGAAGCCGCGCAAGACCTCATCGAGGGGCGCATGGCCGCGCTCGGCCTCGACATCGACCGCTGGACGATCGGTTCGCCCGAACTCGAATCGCATCCCGGGTACGGGCCGTCCACCGTCGACTACTCGGGGATGACGAACGTGGTCGGAACCTACACGCCGGCGCGAGAGGCTGGCCGATCGCTGATTCTGAACGGTCACATCGACGTCGTGCCGGAGGGGCCGGAAGCGCAGTGGTCGCGCTCGCCGTGGGACGCCGAGGTGCGCGACGGATGGATGTACGGTCGCGGCGCCGGTGACATGAAGGCCGGGCTCATCGCGAACCTGTTCGCGTTCGATGCGCTGCGCCGCGCCGGCCTGGCACCGACCGCCCGCGTGCACCTGCAATCGGTCGTCGAGGAGGAGTGCACCGGCAACGGTTCGCTCGCCGCACTGCTGCGCGGCTACGAAGCCGACGCCGTCATCATCTCGGAACCCGAGGAGGACGCGCTCGTCCGCGCGAACGTCGGCGTCCTGTGGTGCACCATTCGGGTGAGCGGCGAGCCGACCCATCCGCGTGAGATGGCGAACGGCTTCAACGCCATCGACGCGGCCTACGAGGTGATCGAGGCGCTTCGCGGGCTGGAGCAGGAATGGAATGCCGAGCAGTCACAGCACCGGTACTTCGAGGATCTCGATCACCCGATCAACTTCAACATCGGCGGCATCCGAGGCGGAGACTGGCCGTCGAGCGTTCCGGCGTGGTGCGAACTGAGGCTTCGCGTGGCGCTGTACCCCGGCATGGCCGCCGCGGATGCGCACGCCGCGGTCGAGCAGTGCGTGCGCGGGGCCGCGTCGGGCGCCGAGGATCGCCGCCCGTTCGACGTCGAGGTGACGCCCGACGGGTTCTACGCTGAGGGCTACGTGCTCGAACCGGGCAGCGACGCCGAGGCGGTGCTCGAGCGGACGCACCGGGCCGCGTTCGGGCGCGAGCTCACCAGTTTCACCACGCCGGGCTACCTCGATGGTCGCGTGTTCGTGAACTACGGCAACACGCCGACGCTCGTGTACGGGCCGGTATCCGAGAACATTCACGGGTTCGACGAGCGCGTCAGCATCGAGTCGATTCGCCGTTGCACGCAGTCGATGGCGCTCTTCATCGCCGAATGGTGCGGGGTCGAAGAAATCGATTGAGCCGGGAGGGGCGCGTGTCGACGGTACTCGATAGCCTGGATGCAGAGCCCGCACGTGCACCGAGCGCGCGGGCGCGCAAGCTGCAGAGATCCGTGAAAGGAAAACCCCATGGCGTATCGAGTGCAAGGCGTTGTCGTCCGAGAGAAGAACGCCCCGGTCACCATCGAAACGGTGATCGTGCCGGACCCGGGCCCGGGTGAGGCCGTCGTCGACATTCTCACGAGCGGCGTCTGCCACACCGACCTGCACTACAAGCTGGGCGGCATCAACGACGAGTTCCCGTTCCTCCTCGGCCACGAGGCGACGGGTCGCGTCGCAGCCGTCGGCGAGGGCGTGACCGAGGTCGCAGTGGGGGATCGCGTGATCCTCAACTGGCGCGCGGTCTGCGGGCAGTGCCGCGCCTGCGCGAAAGGGCAGCCGCAGTACTGCTTCGACACGCACAACGCGAAGCAGAAGATGACGCTCGAGGACGGCACGGAGCTCTCACCAGCACTCGGCATCGGAGCGTTCATCGAGAAGACCCTCGTCGCCGCCGGCCAGTGCACGAAGATCGACGAGGAATCGGATGCCGCCGCAGTCGGACTGCTCGGCTGCGGCGTCATGGCGGGCATCGGTGCGGCGATCAACACCGGTGGCGTGCAGCGCGGCGAGTCGGTCGCGGTCATCGGCTGCGGCGGCGTGGGCACTGCGGCGATCGCAGGCGCGCAGCTGGCGGGAGCGACCACGATCATCGCCGTCGACATCGACGACGCGAAGCTCGAGCAGGCGAGGCGCTTCGGGGCGACGCACACCGTGAATTCGCGCTCCGAGGATCCGGTCGAAGCGATTCGCGCGCTGACGGAGGGGTTCGGCGCCGACGTGGTGATCGATGCTGTGGGCCGCCCTGAGACATACACGCAGGCGTTCTACGCTCGCGATCTCGCTGGCCGCGTCGTACTCGTCGGCGTACCGACGCCCGAGATGCAGCTGGAACTGCCGCTGCTCGACGTCTTCGGGCGGGGCGGATCGCTGAAGTCGTCGTGGTACGGCGACTGCCTGCCGAGCCGAGATTTCTCGATGCTCATCGATCAGTACAAGCTTGGGCGTCTCGATCTCGAAGGGTTCGTGACCGAGCGCATCGGCCTGGGCGACGTCGAGGCCGCATTCGACCGAATGCACGAGGGCACCGTGCTGCGCTCGGTGGTGGTGCTCTGATGGCCGCGCGTATCGAACGACTGGTCACGAGCGGCACGTTCTCGCTGGACGGCGGCACGTGGGACGTCGACAACAACGTCTGGATCGTCGGCGACGACTCCGAAGTGATCGTCATCGATCCCGCTCACAGCGCCGAAGCCGTGGCGGAGGCCGTCGGCGAGCGCCGCACCGTCGCGATCCTGCTCACCCACGGGCACGACGACCACATCCGTGCGGCACGCGAGACGGCCGATCGACTCCAGGCGCCGTTGCATCTGCATCCGGCCGACGCAATGCTGTGGGAGACCGTGTACGACTCGGCCCCCGATGCGGAGATCGCGGACGGCGATGTGTTCTCGGTGGCGGGCGTCGAGCTGACGGCGCTGCACACGCCCGGGCACTCGCCCGGCTCGACCTCGTTCACCGCGCCGCAGCTCGACGCGGTGTTCACCGGGGACACCTTGTTCCAGGGCGGACCTGGTGCGACCGGTCGCTCCTTCAGCGATTTCCCGTTGATCATCGAGTCGATCCGCGGAAAGCTGCTCACCCTTCCGGCTGAGACCGTGGTGCACACCGGACACGGGGACACGACGACGATCGGCGATGAGGCCCCGCACCTCGACGAGTGGATCGCGCGCGGGCACTAACAGCACGGCGAGTAGATCCGCGGACTCGCGATGCCGCGCGCGTGACGTCGTATGACGGCGGACGTCACGCGCGCGGCCGCGGTGTGATGAACTCTCGACATGAGCATCCCGCGTCTTCTCGACCACATCGTCATCGCCGGCCCCGATCTCGACGCACTCATCGAGTGGTTCGCTGACCGGACGGGGGTCACCGCCGAACGCGGAGGGGCGCACCCCACCGGCACCGCGAATGCCCTCGTTGCGCTCACGGTGGGAGAGCAACGAGGCCCGCAGTACATCGAACTCATCGGCCCTGATCCGGATCGCGAGACCGCTGCGCTCCCGACGACCTTCGCGATCGACACTCTCGACGAGCCTCGCGTGCAGGCCTACGCCGTGCACCCGCACGACATCGACGCGACGGTCGCCGCTGCCCGGGCGAGCGGGTTCGATCCCGGTGACGTCTGGGAGCTCTCCCGGCGCACCCCCGCGGGAGAGCTGCTCGAATGGCGTCTCACCGGAGCGGCGATGCACCGCCTCGACGTGCCATTCCTGATCGATTGGGGAACGACGGCGCAGCCCGGAACGGGAGAGCTGCCGACGATCGAACTCGTCTCCTTCGTCCGTGAGGAGCCGGACCCTCTGGCGGTCGACACTGCGCTCGCGGCGCTCGGCCTGGGCGACGGTGCCGCCGAGACCATCACCGGACCTCGCCCGGGGTATCGACTCGAGCTGCAGCGCGCCGACGGCGCGCTCGTGACCTGCTGACATGCCCGCCCCCCGCAGCGGTGGCGCGAACCATGCGCAAGAGGTGTACCTCGAGTACCAGCGACGTTCGAGAACCCCGCAGACGCCCCCGGGCGACGAGCCGTCGCGGTTCGCCGGAGCCGGAGCAGACGCTCACACGAAGCTGGGGCGATCCGTCGACGATCTGAGGCCTGCGCTCGAGACGCTCGCAACCCGCCTCTACGAAGCCCCCGAGATCGGCTTCGCAGAGCACGGCTCGGTGCGGGAGCTCGCCGCTGTGCTCATCCAGCACGGCGTCGAGCCCGAAGTGGGGGCGTACGGCCTCGAAACGGCCCTCCGGGCGCAAGTGGGCACCGGGAACGGGCCGCACTTCGCGATACTCGCCGAGTACGACGCGCTCCCCGGGATCGGTCACGCCTGCGGGCACAACCTGATCGCGGGCATCGCCGTCGGCGCGTTTCTCGGCGCCGCTCCGATCGTGCGTGAACTCGGCGCGACCCTCTCGCTCATCGGGACTCCGGCGGAGGAGAACGGCGGCGGCAAAGAGCACATTCTGCGAGCCGGCGGGTTCGATGAGATTCATGCCGCGGCGATGGTGCATCCAGCGGCGGGTGCGAAGGCCTCCCCGATCTGGGGTGAGCGCACCACGGGCGTGCGCCGTATCGCGGTGACGTACCGGGGCCGCGCTGCCCATGCCGCTGGGGAGCCATGGCTCGGAATCAACGCGCTCGACGCCGTCGTATCCGCATACCAGTCGGTGGCCCAGCTGCGGCAGCACATCCTCCCCATCGACCGCGTGCACGGCATCATCACCGACGGCGGTGCCGCACCGAACGTCGTGCCGGAGCAGGCCTCAGCGCTCTTCTACGTGAGATCCGGCGAGATCGATACGTTGCGGGTGCTCATGGACCGCGTGGTCGATGTGCTGCGCGGGGCAGCGCTCGCCACCGGCACGACCGCGGAGATCGAAGTCGACCCCGTACCGCCGTATCTGCCGCTGGAGCCGAGCGTCGAGCTGATGCGCCGCTGGGCCGGAGCGCTCGGTGAGCGAGGACGAGAGACGCCGCCGTCACCCGCGGTCGCCGCGCAGGCCGGGCCGTCGACCGACATGGGAAACGTGACGCAGTTCATCCCCGCCATCCATCCGTCGATCGGGATCGGCGGTCCGGAGACGGTGCACCCCCACCACGCCGCGTTCGCCGATCAGACCGTGCAGCCATCCGCGTTCGCCGCGATGACCGATGCGGCCGCAGGACTCGGTGCAGTGGCGATCGACTACCTCGCCGATGGGGCGCTGCGGGCCGCCGTCGATGCTGAGTTCGCGGCGCGCGGCGGGCGGTATCGCTGGGAGTCGTGACTCCGGGAGTCGTGGCGCTGCTGCCGCGCGCGCGGGGTGCCGTGGCGCTGCTGCCGCGCGCGCGGCTGAGCGGCACCGAAAGCGCGGGGGTCTAGCGGCGCAGCTGCTCGGAGACTGCTGTCAGTACGGAATCGGGGGAACCGGTGGCGTCGTAGACCGCCACCAGGACGCGGCGCTCGCTGCTGTCGTGATCGGCCGTGAGCCAGCGCAGGTAGAGCGATGTGAGCTCGCGCAGATCCTCGGTCAGCGCGGCCGCGGCATCCGTGGTGCGGCCGCGCAACCACGCGCGCAGTGCGGCATTGTGGGCCGCAACGAGCGAGGCGCCGAGGGTCGACGCCACCCAGGCAGGCGCACCCGGCTGCTGCACCTCGCGGATGTAGCGGGTGAACACGCGTTCGTAGCGGTGGGTGATGACGAGCTCTCGGTCGCGGAGAGCGGGCGTGAGGCGCATGAGTTCGAACCGCAGCCGTGCGGCCTCTGGATCGCGGAGCAGGAGTCGCAGCACATCGGCTGTCGCAGAGACGAGAGCGTCCGCGGGGGTGAGGGTCGTGTCCTCGAGGGCGGCCTCGAGACGGGCGAGCGCGTGATCGTGGTCGGCGAAGATGACGTCGTCTTTGCTGCCGAAGCGTCGGAAGAACGTGCTCCGGCTCATCCCGACCGCTGCGGCGAGAGCTTCAGCCGTCGTCGCTTCGTAGCCGCGTTCCGCGAGGTGGCGGATCGCCGCGGTCGAGCTCTCCGGCGTCATTCCGGCTCCGTGCGGTGGCATGCCAAGAAACTAGCACACCGGTGAGCCGGTGAAACCGAGTTCCACTCGTGAAGGCGTTACGAGCGCGGGCCGGTCGGGGCTTCGACGTGGGGAATGGACTTGACTTGACACCGAGTGTCAGGCATGCTCGACGGCGAACGCGTCGGCGCGCGCCGTCGCAGGGAGGAACCCATGCCGAACTCGAAGCCGGTCGTCAGCCAGGGTACCGCGGAGCCCGAATATGCGCTCTGGGAACCGCTCGATCCCGATGTCGCCGGAGTCTTCCGCGGCGTCTCGAGCGAGGATCTCGCATACCGGGATTGGGCTCGCGCGTTCGTGCAGGATGAGGTGCGGCCCGTCATCGCAGGCATCTGGGATCGGGCCGAGTATCCGCTCGATCTCGCGCTTCGCCTCGGCGAACTCGACCTCATGCGCGACGGCATCGACGTTCCGGGTTATCCGGAGCAGAGCCTGCTGGCCGCGAGCCTCACCATGATGGAGCTCGCGCGCGGAGATGGGTCGATCGCGACGATCGTCGGCGTGCAGGGCGGTCTCGCGCTGCGCTCGATCGCGTATTGCGGCTCCGAAGCGCAGCGCGATCGTTGGTTCGAACCGCTCGCGAGGGGCGCCGAGCTCGGAGCGTTCGCACTCACCGAGCCGACGCACGGTTCGGACTCCGTCAGCTTGGAGACGAGCGCCGAAGCGGACGGAGACGAGTACGTCATCACGGGGCACAAGAAGTGGATCGGGTCGGGCAGCGTCGGTCAGGTGTCGGTGGTCTGGGCCCGAGGCGATGACGGTCAGGTGCAGGGCTTCCTGGTGCCGCAAGACGCGGAAGGATATCGGGCGACGACGATCGAGGGGAAAGTCTCGTTGCGCGCCATCTGGCAGGCGCACATCGAGCTCGACGGTGTGCGGGTGCCGGCGAGCGCGAGGATGCCGGGCGCGAACAGCTTCAAGGACACGGCCCGCGTGCTGCAGGCGACGCGCCTCGGCGTCGCCTGGTCCGCGCTCGGGCACGCCGTCGCCGTCTACGAGTCGGCCGTGCACTACGCGAAGCAGCGCGTGCAGTTCGGAAGGCCGCTCGCCGCCTCGCAGATCGTCCAGTCCCGGCTCACCGAGATGCTGAGCGGCGTGACCTCGTTGCAGTCCCTCCTCATGCAGCTCACGCGCGCGGAGGAGCGGGGTGAGCTGTCGGGGCCCGGCGCCTCGCTCGGCAAGTACACCGCCACGCGCACGGCGCGGGATCTGGCGCGGAACGCTCGCGACCTGCTCGGCGGCAACGGCATTCTGCTCGAGAATCGGGTCGCTCGCCACTTCGCCGACATCGAAGCCCTGCACACGTACGAGGGCACGGAGACGGTGCAGGCGCTCATCATCGGTCGCGACATCACGGGAATCTCCGCATTCGCCTGAGTTCAGTCCTCGAGCGGCGCTGCAACCCCGGCTGATCCCCGGGACCTCGGGGAACCGGTGGCCGGTGCGAGCGCTCCGGAGTCGAGTGCGAGCCAGAGGAGTGCGCGCTCGGTGGGGGCGTCGAGCCGCACGTCGAGATCGCGCTCGGCAGCGTGCAGGTGACTGCGCAGCGTCTGCCGGTGCACCGCGAGCTGAGCGGCCGCGCGTTCGATGGCTCCGTTGGCCGCGAGGTACGCGTGCAGTGCGACGCGCGTGCGCTCGGCGAGGGCGGGATCGAGCATCTCCAGGCGCCGTCGCCATTCCGCGAACACCGGGACGGTTCTGGAGGCGTCGATCGAGGCGCTCCAGGCCTCCCGACGGCTCAGCTCGGCGTACGACACCGCGACGACGTCGCGCTCCCGGGTGCCGAGGTGCGCCCGTGCCGCTTCGGCTCGCAAGTCGAGCAGCCCGCTCGCGGGCGCGGTGCGGCTGATACCGGCTCGCCAGCTCGCGAGGTTGCCGGTCTCGTTCGCGAGGAACTGGGTGACGAGCGGCTGCACCTCCTGATGATCGGCCCCCGGGATCACGATGATGAACTCCGATCCGACGGCGCACAGCAGCGGAACCACGGTGAACTCCGCCTGATTCCACGCATTCGCGAGATGAGCCTTGAGGAGCAGGCCGGCAGCCGGCTCCTTCATGCTGGGGAGCCCCGGGTCGGGCGAGGGGCCGAGGTGCACGACCGTGCAGCGCGTGCTCGATCCGAGCAGCAGCTCGAACAACCGCGCATCGCCTTCGAGTCGCCCGGTGAGAGCCTCGGTGAGCACGCGTTCGCGGAACGAGGTCGCGGTGACGTCGCCTCGACTGCTCGTGCGCGAGTCATCGATGAAGAATGCGATCGAGCCGATCATGCCCTGCTCCAGCGGAGAGTATCGGCGCATTCGAGTGACGGCGATCGGTGCGCCTGCGGTACTCGCGATGTGCACGAAGCGTGCGCCGAGGGAGACGCTCGTCGAGCGCCGTCCGGATGCCGCGTGCCGGGAGAGCTCGCCGGAGATGGCCCGCATTTCGCCGTCCCCCAGTACCCGTCCTGCGGAGGCGGGGTCTCCGGCGGCGTCCCGCCAGACGACCGTCGCCTCGAGCTCGGCCGCAAGGGTCTCGAGTGCTTCAGTGCGCAGTCCGGGGCCCGGCGCGGCGGCAAGGCGCTGCTGCAGGTCGAGGAGACGCTGCACCTGGCTCATCTGAGCTTCCGCAATACGAGCGGAAACGTGCTCGGCGATGGCGATGTAGGGGGTGGTGAGCGGGACGCGCAGAAGCGGAAGCTGATGCTTCACGGCTGCGCTGCGCCATTCCTGCGGGATCTCCTCCACGGTGAGCCCCACTCCGAACCCGACGCCGGCGACGCCGTGCTCGCGGAGACGCCGAAACAACTCGTCCAGCGACTCCGGCGTGCGCTCGATGAGGCCGGTGGTCAGCAGCAGCACCCCTCGCGTCAGCCACGGGCTGGGATCGGTGACTTCCGCGACGTGCACCCAGGTGACCGACCGGCTCAACCAGTCGTGGCCGACGACGCAGGTGAGTGCCAACTCTTTCGCGCGGGTGAGATCGGCGAGTGTGGGGTAGGGAGCCGGTCGCGGTGCTGGCATGTGCTCCTCCTGACTCCATGCGCAAGCGCGTTCACTGTATGAGTGAGTGTATCTGCTGCTACTCACCCTCAGCGCGATTGCGGACGATGCAGTGGCCGACGATGCTGGAATCTCAGCGCATCACGACAACCAGGAGGGGTCATGCCAGCGACCGCACGTCAGTTCGAGATCATCGGAGCGCCCTTCGACGGAGCGGCCACGCTCGGGTATCCCGGGTCCCGCTACGCACCGGATCGTATTCGTCAGCAACTCGGCTGGATCACGCAGCGCGTGGAGGCTGGATCGGTGTTCTCGCTCGAAACCGGCGAGCTGCACGATGCTCCGCTGATCATCGACGGCGGCGACGCCGACATCGTGGCCCACGACGTGCTGACGACGCTCGAGCGCACGAGTGCGCGAATCGCGCGGAGCGTGCGGTCCGGGAACGTGCCCATTCTGCTCGGGGGCGACGACTGCTTCCTGTATGCGGGCACCAAGGGGCTTCATGATGCCACCGATGGAACGGTCGGCGTGATCCACTTCGATGCGCACCTCGACGTGATGGACCGAAACGAGCAGCAGGGCACCCACAGCCAGTCCAGTGGGATGCGGCGATCGCTCGAACTCGATCGGGCGCGGACGGAGCACAGCATTCAGGTGGGGCTCCGGCACTTCAACTTCCCGTCTTCGCGGGCCTACCTGGAGAGCGGCGGCCTGGCGCGCATCACCGCGGCGGAATTCGATAGGAGCGGCACCGCAGCCGTCGTCGAACGAATTCTCGAACGCACCGCAGGCGCCGACCATGTGCATCTGAGCTTCGACATCGACGCGATCGATCCGGCGCACGCGCCGGGCGCGGGAGCCCTCGAGCCGGGCGGGATCACGTCACGGCAGGCGATCGACACGATCATGGCGCTTGCACCGCACTGCGATTCGTTCGCAGTGACCGAGGTCAACCCGATGACGGATCACCAGGACATGACCGCGACCCTCGCGGCCTATCTCTGCTATTACTTCGCCGTGTTCGGGCAACGACACAGCGACGACTGACCCGATCGAACGCGTCGATGGAGCGCGTTCGGTTTCGCATGATGAAGTGAGGGAGTGGGACGATGGCGGAACACCAAGAGCAGGTGAGCCCGGTGCTCGACACCGGGGCGGTGAACATCGTGCGCAAACGCGAGCTCGGCCGCGCGGTGCGCGGAACGTTCGTCGGCAATGTCATGGAGTGGTACGACGTCGGAGTCTTCGGCTACCTCGTCGTCACCCTCGGCCCCGTATTCCTCCCCGAGGCGAACCCTGCGACGCAGGTCATCTTCATGCTCGGCACCTTCGCGAGCACGTACCTGTTCCGACCGCTCGGCGGTCTCTTCTTCGGCTGGCTCGGGGACAAGATCGGACGCAAGCGCGTGCTGTTCATCACCCTGACCACCGTGGCGCTGGCGACGTTCCTCATCGGTCTGCTTCCCGGCTATGCCTCCATCGGCATCGCAGCGGCTGTGCTGCTGATCGTGCTGAAGATCGTGCAGGGGTTCTCCGCCGGCGGGGAGTTCACGAGCGCCGTGACCTTCATCAGTGAGTCGGCGCCCGACAAGAAGCGGGGGTTCTACGCCGCCTTCCTCGACGCGGGCAGCTATCTCGGCTTCGTGTTGGGCGCAGCGATCGTCACGGTGCTGCAGATCGCGTTCGGTCAGGAGGCGATGGTCGACGGGCTCTGGCGCGTCCCGTTCCTCATCGCTGGCCCGCTCGGCTTCGTCGCGATCTACCTCCGCATGCGCGTCGAAGAATCGCCGCACTTCACGGCGCTGCTCGCCGAGGCGGCGCCGCTCGCACGTCCGCGGGCGGATGGGCGCCCGACCCTGCGGGTGAATCCGGCGCGCGTATTCATCGCCAACTGGAAGCCGATGCTGGTGGTCGTGCTGCTCGTCGCGGCCGCGAACTCGGCCGGTTACGCGTTCACCTCGTACATGCCGACGTATCTCTCGACGGTTCTCGAGCACGATGCTGTTCAGGGCAATCTCTTCTCACTTCCGCTCATGCTGCTCATGGCGATCTGCATGCCGTTCGTTGGAATGCTCTCCGATCGCGTGGGCCGCAAGCCTGTGCTGTTCGCAGCGTCCCTGTGGGTGATCGTTCTCAGCGTGCCGGCGTTCCACCTCATCGGAGGTGCGCAGCCGGTGGGCATCGTCTGCGGCCTCGCGCTGATCGGGCTGCCGGTCGCGCTCTACATGGGAACCCTCGCCTCGACTTATCCGGCGCTCTTCACCACGCGCTCGCGCAACACGAGCCTGGGAGTCTCGTACAACGTGTCGATCGCGCTCTTCGGAGGCACGGCCCCACTCGTGATCGACTCGTTGATCCGCGTGACCAACGACCCTCTCGCCGCGGCCTACTATCTCATCGGCATGTCCGTCGTCGGTTTCATCACCGTCTGCTTCCTGCGTGAGAGCGCCGGACAGCCGCTCGAAGGATCGGAGCCCAACGTCGAGACGGCGCTCGAGGCTCACCGCATCCATACGGCCCGAATCGCGCTGCTCGAGCGGCGCTGACGTTCAGCGGCGGCCGCGAGCTAGACGGAGGCCTCGATACCCGGGAGCAGCTTGCCGAGGATCACGGCGAGCTGCTCCCGCTCCGCGGTGTCGAGCGGGGCGAGTACGAGCTCGCGAATCTGCGCGACATGGGCGGGAGCGGAGGCGCGAAGCGCGGCGAGACCGTCGTCGGTGAGCCGCGCCGTGCGCGTGCGACCGTCGCCGCCGCATGCGGAGCGCGCGACCCAGCCGCGAGCGACGAGCGCGTCGATGGCGTGACTCAGACGCGATCGGCTCAGCCCTGCGAGGCGGGCGATCTCGGACATCGGCGGTTGCTCGTCTCCCGGACGGGCGAGCATGACGAGAATCGCGTAATGGGCGTGGTTGATCCCCGCGCCGTCGCGCAACGTTCGGTCGAGCGCTTGGGGGAGGAGCTGGGCGAATCTGATGGCGGGGAGCCAGGTGCGCATCTCGTCGTCGCCGAGGCGGCGGTCGGGAGCGGGTCGAGCATCGTCGCGCCCGGCTCCCCGGCCCGTCGCATCCTTCGGCGTCGCCACCGCGCTCGCCGCCGGTTCTTCCGGCTCCGGCTCCATCACGCTGCCGAGAGATCGATCGTATGCGCCGTGTGGTCGCGCTTGGATTCGAGGTACTTCCGGTTGAAGCCGGAGAGGTGCACCGACGTCGCCACACGATCGACGACCTCGATGCCGAGGGCGCCGAGCTGCTCGGCCTTATCGGGATTGTTGCTCAACAGCCGGATTCGCTCAGCGGCGACTGCGCTCAGCATCTGGGCAGCGGCCGTGTAGTCGCGCTCATCCTCCCCGCGGCCCAGCGCGACGTTCGCAGCGTAGGTGTCGAGGCCGGCGTCTTGCAGCGCGTACGCGTCGAGCTTCGCGTAGAGCCCGATCCCTCGCCCTTCCTGCCGCAGGTAGAGCAGGAAGCCGCCTTCGGCCGCGATGCGTTCGACGGCTTCGCGGAGCTGCGGACCGCAGTCGCAGCGCTCTGAGCCGAAGACGTCACCGGTGAGGCACTCGCTGTGCAATCGCACGAGCGGTGCCGGCGGCGCGCTGGCCGCTCCGCTGACGGGCCCGGCGTCACCCGTCGGGAGGGCGCCCTGCCACTCTCCGAGGGCGAGGAGGAGGTGCTCCTTCCCGTCGACGAGCCCGTCGAAGGTGAACACGTCGGCTGCTGCGGTGTACCCGTCGGGAAACCGGAGGGGGATGCGCACCTGGGTCCGCACCGTCGCAGCGGATGAGGCTCGATCACCCTCGCGAGTGCGTGAAATTTCAACCATGTGGGATGCAACGCGAATGCCCGGGTCCTATTCCCGGGCATTCGCAGGCGCGCGGCGCAGGAGCCGCGCCGGCGTCCTACTCGTCGTCGAGCGGGTGCGGCACCGTCGGAATGGCGCCCGTGAGCGGGCGGCCATCGCGAATCAAGCGGCGCTTCCGCAGCTGCCACAGCACTGCGAGGATCGCGAACCACACGGGCGCCGCCAGGATCGAGGGCCGGGTGTCGTCGCCGTACAGGAGCGTGCCCGCGATGAAGACGAAGAACGCGAGCACGAGCCACGGTGCAATGCGCGAGAGCGGCATCTTGAACCCGGAGGAGGCGTGCCGCTCCGGGTACCGCTTCCGGTACACGATGTAGCTCACGACGATGGACCCCCACGTGAACAGAATCAGCGTCGCGCACATCGATGAGACGAAGGTGAAGGCCGCGATGACGCCGTCGCCCGCGAACAGCAGCGGGATCGCCGCGAAGAGGAAGACGCAGGTGAAGAAGACCGAGCGCTTCGGCACCCCTCGACTGTCGGTCATCGCGAATTTGGACGGTGCGTGCCCGTCCTTCGCGAGGCCGAACAGCATTCGCGTGCCGGAGTAGAGCCCTGAGTTGGCACTCGAGGCGGCCGAGGTGAGCACGACCAGCTGGATCACCACCGCTGCGAGGCCGAATCCGGCGGTGGCGAGGGTCGCGACGAAGGGGCTCTTGTCAGGCGCGATCTCGTCCCACGGCGTGACCGCCATGATCACGGCAAGCGCACCGATGTAGAAGATCAGAATGCGAATGACGATCGAGTTGATCGCCTTGGGGAGCGTCTTCCGCGGATTCTGGGTCTCCGCAGCGGCCGTGCCCACCAGCTCGACGCCGATGAACGAGAAGATGCCCATCTGGAACCCGAGCACGAAGCCGCTGATGCCCATGGGGAACATTCCGCCGTGCGTCCAGAGATTCGTGATCGAAGCCGTCGTGCCGTCGGGGGACTGGAACTGCGTCGCCATGAGAATGACGCCGACGACGATGAGCCCGAGAATCGCGACGATCTTGATGATCGCGAACCAGAACTCGGTCTCGCCGAAGAACTTCACCGGTTGCAGATTCAGCAGCGTCAGCACCGCGGCGGTGATCAACGCCGGCACCCACGCGGGGACGTTCGGATTGAACCACTGCACGTACGCCGTGATCGCGACGATGTCGGCGACGCACGCGATCACCCAGGAGAACCAGTAGTTCCAGGAGACGAAGAACCCGGCCCACGGGCCGAGCATGTCCTTCGCGATGTCGCCGAAGGTCTTGTAGTGCAGGTTCGAGAGCAGCAGCTCGCCGAGAGCGCGCATGATGAAGAAGACGAAGAACCCGATCACCAGGTAGACGAAGATGATCGCGGGGCCTGAGACGCTGATGAGTTTGCCCGAACCGAGGAAGAGCCCGGTGCCGATCGAGCCGCCGATGGCGATGAGCTGCAGGTGACGGTTCTTCATGCCGCGCTGCATGCCGCCGTCGGGCGCTTCAGGGGGGACCTCGTCTGGTTGCTGCGAAGATGCTGTTTCGGTGCTGGTCATGACACTCCTGTGTGCAGTCCGCATTGAGATCCTCGATGCGGTGGGGTGGAAGCGGTCTGGATCGCCGTCAGGCTACGACGCGGAACGTGTCGAGCGCGGGATCGGCCGCGCCGCGCACGTACCCGGCCGGGCTGGCCGAGGTGGCGCGCAAGAAGGAAACGACCTCAGCAGAGAGTACCTCCCCTGGGAGCACGTTCGGCACACCGGGCGGATACGCCGCGAGCGCATCTGCGGAGACGCGGCCGACGGCATCCGTCGCCGCGACGACCTCGACGCCGCTGAAGAAGGCTTCGCCCAGACCCATGGCGCGCTCGCACTGCGACGGGAGGGCGATGGGCCGCTCCGGCTCAGCATCGGCCTCGGGAAGCGCTTGCAGCGCGCTGAGGAAGCGGTCGACGTCGATGGCAGACGTCGCTCCGACGAGTGCGAGCAGCGCTGAGGGGGTGGAGAGTTCGCAGTAGACGCGGTGGTCGCGCAACAGCAGGTGCTGCGCATCCCCGCCCGTGATCCCGGCGCCGCGGGTGTCGATGGCGATCTTGAGCGGATCGTTCGCGATGGCGTCCGGTCGTGCAAGCACGTCCGGCGTCGCATCGCGGTAGCGGCGATCGGCGCGCACGGCCGCGCGGATCGCTTGCGCGGAGTCGATCGCGCGTCCGACGAGATCGGGGCGTGTGGCGATGTGCATGCGCGCTTCGTCGAGCGAGGCGAGCAGGAGCGCGCTGCTCGACGTCGACTGGAAGGAGCGGACGACGCGATCGACGAGCGATTCGAGCGCCTGCGCGTGCGGACCGTGGCCGAGGTGGAGCATCGCGGATTGCGTGAGCGATCCCGCCGCTTTGTGCGTGCTGGAGATCACGAGGTCGGCACCGCGGCGCGCGGCATTGGTCGGCAGATCGGGGTGCATGCCGAAGTGGGACCCCCACGCCTCGTCGACGATGAGCGGGACGCCGTGGTCGTGCGCGACGCGAGCGATGGCGGAGATGTCGGCCACGGCGCCGAAATAGCTCGGCGACACGATGTACACCGATGCGCTCTCCGGGTGCTCCGCGAGCGCTTCGGCGACCTGGTCCGCGGTGACGCCGTGCGAGGCGCCGAGCCCGGCGTCGACGGAACCCTGTACGAAGTGCGGGTCGAGTCCGACGTGCGTCGCGCCGTCGATGACGCTCGAGTGCACGCTCCGCTGCATGACGACCTCGACGCCCAGGCCGCGCGCCACCGTCGTCGCCACATGGTTGCCCCCGGATGCGCCGTTCGTGACGAACCACGTGCGGCTGGCTCCCCATGCCTCGGCGGCGAGCTGCTGAGCGCGCATCAGGGGGGTGACGCGGCCAGGGGTCGTGAGGTGCCAGGTCTCCTGATCGACACCGCTGAAGAGCACCGGGAAATCGATGCGCATGGCATCGGCGCCGACGAGCGCTGCGACACCGGGGGCGTTCTCCACGACCCCGTGGTGCGCTGGCACGTGCAGACGCTGCCAGTCCTGCTGGGCGAGGGAGCGGAGCGCGTCGACGTACGGCGTCTCCTGCTGGCGGGCGGCAGCGGCGGTGGGGGCCGCGTCAACGCGGCGGAGAGAATCGAGCACGCCCCTCACCATAGGCAACGCGGCACCCCTGCGGAATATCAAGTATTCACACTGCGTGACATAGTCTGTATCAGATGATCACCCTGCAGCAGTTCCGAGTGCTCCTCGCCGTGCGCCAGCACGGGAGCCTGACGCGCGCCGCTGATGCACTGCGGTACGGCGTGCCGACAGTGACGCACCACCTGCGCGCGCTCGAGGCGCATCTCGGAGCGGATCTCGTCGTGCGGGACCGGAACGGTGCGCGGCTGACCGAGCTCGGCGAACTCTTCGCGGGCGAGGTCGCCCCGGTGCTCACCCGCATCGAGCGCGCCGAGCGCGCCGTGCACGAATTGCGTGACGCGGGCGCGGTGACCATCAGGGTCGGCACGTTCTCGTCGACTGGGTCGCGCCTCATCCCCGCGGCGATCGCAGAACTGCGGCAGCGCAGCTCGGTGCGGGTCGAGGTGATCGAAGCGGAGCCCACGGAGGTCGTCGGCCTCGTGCGTGCGGGTGAGGTGCATGCCGGGCTCATCTACCACGTATCGACCGAGCCGGGATTCGTCGGCACCGACCTGGTGCAGCGCTCGCTGTTCTCCGAGCCGTACCGCGTGCTCGTGGCGAAGCGCAGCCCGCTCGCGGAACTCGACGCGCTCGACTTCGCTGATCTCGCCGAGGTCGCCTGGGTGTGCAGCCGCAGCGACGATGAAGCCTCCGACCGGGTGCTGCGACGCGTCTACCAATCGCTCGGCGTGCCCATGCGCGAGCTGATGCGCACGGACGACCTGTACATGATCCACGGACTCGTCGCCGAGGGGCTGGGCTGCGCCCTCACGACCCGGGCGGCCGTCGACGCCGACTTCGACGTCGTGCTGCGACCCGCGAAGCAGGACCTGGGGGAGCGACGTGTCTCCTTCGTCACGCGGCGCGCGCCGATGCCGGCGGCAGTCGGATGGTTGGGGGAGATCCTCGAGCGGCTCACCGCCGCACGGCGCTAGCCGCACGAATCGCGCTCTCGGCTTCCCGGGGAGTCAGAGTCCCAGCCCCCGGATCGCCTCGCGCACGGAGACCTGAGCCTCCTCCGCCGTGACCTGACCGGTGAGCCACCGGCCGGAGAGCCCCTCGACGAGGGCGGTGAGGATCAGCGCTGCCGCGGCAGGGTCGAGATCGCCTCCGCGATCCTGCACCGCTTCGGCGATGAGCTCGTGCACCGTGCGCTGCCAGGCAGCCGTCGAACGGGCCACGGCGGCTGCCTGGGCCGGTTCGAACACCGCGAGCGCCCGCAATTCGTTCCAGGCGATGGAGCCGGCGCGGATCTCGGGATCCCGGCCGAACTCCGAGCAGAGCAGGGCCGCGAGACGCGTCGCGGCGGTCGTCGCATCAGCGGAGTGGGTAGCGCGATCCGCTGCGCGTTCCGTGACGTGGTCGAGGGCCGCCTGCAGCAATCCGTCTCGGTCGCCGAAATGGTAGGCCAGCAGGCCGATCGAGACCCCCGCGGTGCTCGCGACGTCCTGCATGCGGAAGCCGCGAATCCCTGCGCGGGCGATCGTCTGCTCGCACGCGGTGAGGATGCGCTCGCGCGCGTCGTTCGTCACGTCGACTCCCTCGGATCGCGCGTCCACTTGACAGGGGCGCTGCGGCAACTGAAACTGTTTTCAGGATAGGCGCTGCATGCGGCGCCGACAAGCGCGAGCTCCGCATTGCGGACGGAAACGAGGATGTTCATGGACGAAGCGACGACCCCCTTCGAACTCATCGAGGCATCGATCTCGGACGTGCTCGACGCGCTCTCGCGCGGCGAGATCACGAGCACCTGGCTCACCGAGCGCTACCTGGCCCGCATCGAGGCCTACGATCGCGGGTCAGAGGGACTGAACTCGATCGTCGTGGCCAATCCGAATGCGTTGCGCGACGCCGCGGAGTCGGACCGTCGCTGGCGCGAAAGGCTCGCACGCCCGCTCGAAGGGGTGCCGTTCACGGTCAAGGACTCGTACATGGTCGAGGGGCTCAGCGTCGCAGCCGGGTCGCCGGCGTTCGAGCACCTCATCGCCCAGTGGGACGCCTTCACCGTGGCCCAGCTGCGGGAAGCCGGAGCGGTGCTGGTCGGCAAGACCAACATGCCTCCGATGGCGGACGGCGGAATGCAGCGCGGCGTCTACGGGAGGGCCGAGAGCCCCTACAACCCGGAGTACCTCGCAGCGGCGTACGCCTCCGGATCCTCGAACGGCTCCGGAGTGTCGACCGCAGCGAACCTCGCCGTGTTCGGCATGGGGGAGGAGACCGTCTCATCGGGCCGCAGCCCAGCATCGAATAACGGTCTCTGCGCGTACACCCCCTCATGGGGCGTGCTCAGCATCCGGGGCAACTGGCCGCTCTTCCCGGCGAGAGACGTCGTCGTGCCGCACACGCGCTCCATGCCCGACATGCTGCGCGTGCTCGACGTGCTCGTGCGCGACGATGCCAACACTCGCGGCGACTTCTGGCGCAACCAGCAGGTCGTCGACCTGCCGAGCGCGAGTGAGCACCGGCCGGCGAGCTACCTCGACTTGAACGACCGCGAAGCGCTGCGCGGCAAGCGCTTCGCGGTGCCGGCGATGTATCTCGGCGAGGATCCCCGCTTTCCGATCGAGGTGCGCCCGTCCGTGCTCGCGCGTTTCGCAGAGGCCCGCGAGCGGCTCGAAGCGCTCGGCGCCGAGATCGTGGTCACCGATTTCCCCCTCATCGAGCAGTACGAGGGCGACCGGCCGGGCCAGGAGAACGTCGGAGCGCTCGGCGTGCTGCCCGAGGGCTGGATGGACACGGAGTTCAACCACTTCCTCGCATTCGGGTGGGACGACTTCCTGAGAGCCAATGGCGATCCGAACATCCCGAACCTCGGCGCCGTCGACCCCGACACGATCTTCCCCCAGCCACCCGGCGCGCTTCCCGATCGATACGAAGAGGTCGAAGACTACGAGAACCGGTACCGCGCCACGGTGACGATGGCGCAGACGGGAATCTCCGATCCTCGAGACCGGGCCGATTTCGCGGACGGATTGCGCGCTCTCGTTCGCCTCCGCGAGCAGCTCTTCGAGTCGTGGCTCCGCGACCAACACTTCGACGGCGTGGTCTTCCCGGCGAACGCCGACGTGGGCGCGTGGAACGCCGATGTCGATCAGACGGCGGCGGATCGCGCATGGGCGAACGGCGTCTTCTTCTCGAACGGCAACTACGCGCTGCGGCACCTCGGCATTCCGACGGTGACGACGGCGATGGGCATGATGGACGACATCGGGATGCCGGTCGGCATCACGTTCGCCGGGCGTGCGTATTCGGATCCAGAACTGCTCAGGTACGCGGCGGCGTTCGAAGCGGGCGGCGGCGGCTCACTCCGGGTCGCGCCCGCGTCGACGCCGGCGCTTCCCGAGGACCGCCTCGGGTAGCGCCGGTCGCGCGGGGCGTCAGCTCAGACGACGTCGCTCTCGGCCTCGCCGAGAGGCTCGGAGAGCGGGACGTACCGGTCCACGCTCAGGGCGAGCCGTCGCAGCAGTACGCCGAGACGGTCTCGCTCGGATTTCGGGATGCCGCTCAGCAGGCGCTCCTCGGAGTCGGTGAGGCGTGTGATCGCGGCGTCGACGAGCGTGAGGCCCCTGGGCATCATCTCCACGAGCACTCCGCGGCCGTCGTTCGGGTCGGTGAGGCGACGCACGAGATCGCGCTCCGCCATGCGATCGATGCGGTTCGTCATGGTGCCGCTCGACACCATCGTCTGCTGCCCGAGCAGTTTGGGGCTCTGACGGAACGGTTCGCCGCTGCGCCGCAGCGCGGCGAGTACGTCGAACTCCCAAGACATGAGGCCTGAACGCTCGAATGCCTGCGCGCGGGCGCGGTCGATGTGCTTCGTCACGCGCCACATGCGGGAGAAGATCGCGAGCGGAGCGAAATCGAGATCCGGGCGCGCTGATTCCCAGTCCGCAATGATCCGGTCGACCTCGTCTTCGTGCTTCATCCCTCCATTATCGAGCCAGGGAGGCGTTGTTCGCGACCTGGCGTGGTGCGATGGGGAGCGGAGCCGTGGCAGACTAGTACGCGTGCCGAAATCGGCGCGGTCCGCCTTGGTGTAATGGCAGCACGACAGCCTTTGGAGCTGTTAGGTCCAGGTTCGAGTCCTGGGGGCGGAGCGATGGAACGAAGCATCGCTTCGGGTCGTCGCTCCGCGCGGCGCTTACGAGCGCCGTCAATGTCGGGGTAGCGCAGCTACTCTGTGTGTGGGGAGCGATGGAACGAAGCATCGCTTCGGGTCGTCGCTCCGCGCGGCGCTTACGAGCGCCGTCAATGTCGGGGTAGCGCAGCTACTCTGTGTGTGGGGAGCGATGGAACGAAGCATCGCTTCGGGTCGTCGCCGAAGAAAGGACACCATGGCAGAGCACCTCGCAGTCGTCATTCTCGCAGCGGGTCAGGGAACCCGCATGAAGTCGGCGTTGCCGAAGGTGCTGCACCGCATCGGGGGGCGCTCGCTGATCGCGCACGTTCTCGACGCCGCAGCTGGACTCAATCCCACGCAGGTGGTGGCCGTGGTGCGCCACGAGCGGGATCGCGTCTCGGCAGCCATCCTCGAGCACGCGCCTGACACGGTGATCGTCGATCAGGATGAGGTGCCGGGCACGGGCCGCGCCGTGGAGCAGGCGCTCGCCGCACTCCCCGATGACTTCGATGGCTCGGTCGTCGTGCTCTCGGGCGACGCCCCACTCATCGACACCCCGACGCTCGAGGGGCTCGTCAAGGGTCACCTCGGCGGCGGTCGCGCGATGACGCTCCTCTCCGCCGTGTTCGACAACCCGACCGGCTTGGGGCGGATCCTGCGCGACGACAACGGCGCGGTGCTGGGCATCGTCGAGGAGAAGGACGCCGACGACGATCAGCGTCGGATCACCGAGATCAACGGCGGCATCTACGTCTTCTCGCGTCGGTCGCTGCAGACCGCGCTTGCGAGCATCGATACGAACAACGCGCAGGGTGAGAAGTACCTCACCGATGCGGCGGCCCGCATCCTCGTCACGGGCGGAGACGTCGAGGCCGTGGCGACCGATGATCCCTGGACGATCGCCGGCGTGAACGATCGAGCGCAACTCGCTGAGGCGGGTCGCGAGCTCAACGCGCGTATCGTGCGCGCGCATCAGCGGGCGGGCGTGACGATTCAGGATCCGACGACGACCTGGATCGACGCCGACGTCTCCATCGAACCGGACGTCGAGATCCTCCCCGGGACCTTTCTGCAGGGTGCGACATCGATCGCCACGGGCGCCGTCATCGGGCCGGACTCGACGCTCGTCGACTGCGAAGTGGGCCCGGACGCCCGCATTCGCCGCAGTGAGGCAACGCTCGCGGTCTTCTCGGCCGGCGTGACCGTGGGGCCTTTCTCGTACATCCGCCCCGGCACGGAACTCGGTGCAGGCGGAAAGATCGGAGCGTTCGTCGAGACCAAGAACGCGAAGATCGGCGATGGCAGCAAGGTGCCTCACCTCAGTTACGTCGGCGATGCGACGATCGGCACCGACAGCAACATCGGCGCCGGCAGCATCTTCGCGAACTACGACGGCGTGCAGAAGCACCAGACCGTGGTGGGCGATGGTGTGCGGGTCGGCTCGAAGAATGTGCTGATCGCACCCGTTACCATTGAGGACGGCACGTACACGGCGGCCGGCACGGTCGTGCGCAAGAACGTTCCGGCCGGCTCGTTGGCGATGAATGTCTCCCCTCAGCGCAATATCGAGGGTTGGGTCGCGGAGAACCGCGCCGGTACGAGCACCGCTGATGCGGCGCAGCGTGCTGCGGAGCAGGAGAAGTAACCGAGGTTTGTTGGGTATGTCAGCACCGATGAGGAGCACGCAGGGATGAGCACAATCGAGATGGCCGGGCAGAAGAAGCTCGTCCTGATCACGGGCCGGGCGTACCCCGAGCTCGCCGAGCAGGTCGCCGCGGAGCTCGGCGCCGAACTCGTGCCGACTGATTCGCGCACCTTCGCGAACGGGGAGCTCTACGCGCGCTTCGATGAGAGCGTGCGCGGGTCGGACGCGTTCGTGCTGCAGTCGCACACGTTCCCCATCAACGAGTGGCTCATGGAGCAGCTCATCATGGTCGACGCGCTGAAGCGAGCCTCGGCGAAGCGCATCACCGTTGTGGCGCCCTTCTACCCGTATTCGCGTCAGGACAAGAAGGGGCGCGGTCGTGAGCCGATCTCCGCCCGCCTCGTCGCCGATCTCTTCAAGGCAGCCGGAGCCGACCGCATCATGTCGGTCGACCTCCACGCACCGCAGATTCAGGGTTTCTTCGACGGCCCCGTCGACCACCTCTTCGCGATGCCCGTGCTGCTCGAGCACTTCCGCAAGACGATCGCCCGCGACGATCTGACGGTTGTCTCTCCCGACATGGGGCGCGTGCGTGTCGCCGACGTGTGGAGTGACAAGCTCGATGCGCCCCTCGCGATCATTCACAAGCGGCGCGATCCGCTGGTGCCGAACCAGGTATCGGTGCACGAGATCGTCGGTACCGTGAAGGATCGCTGGTGCGTGGTCGTCGACGACATGATCGACACGGGTGGCACGATCGCGAAGGCAGCCGAGGCGCTGAAGGCGAATGGCGCTCGCGGTGTGACGATCGCCTGCACCCACGCCATTTTCTCCGGACGTGCGATCGAGCACCTGTCGCAGGAGTTCATCGATCAGGTCGTCGTGACCGACACGCTTCCGGTGCCTGCCGAGAAGCGCTTCGACAAGCTGACGGTGCTGTCGATCGCGCCGCTCCTCGCCAAGGCGATTCACGAGGTCTTCGAGGACGGCTCCGTCACCTCCATGTTTGAGGGCGCGGCCTAGCGAAGACGCATCGCGTTTTCGGTCGGCCGCGGTGGCGCTACAGCGCCGGCCCACGGAGCGCAGCGAGGGGCGCGGCTTGGCACAACGCATCGCGTTTTCGTGCGCGGAGTGGTGGAATGGGCGCATCACTGCACGGAGGAGGCCGCCATGTCCAAGTACTTGATCTCGTTTCCGAGCGACGCGATGGTGGTGTCAGACGCTGAGTTCCCGCAGGTCGTCGCCGACTCTCATGCGGTCGTGCGTGAGGCCAAATCTGCCGGTGTGTGGGTGTTCGGCGGAGGCATCGATGAAGCGGTCGCGCCTGTGAGGGTCGACGCAGACGGAACCGTGCTGCCGGGGGCCTCCCCCGAGACCCGCCCCCCTCACCGGAGGGTTCACCGTGATTGAGGCTCCGTCTCGCGACGTCGCGCTCGAATGGGCGGCGCGTTTCGCTCGGGCGTGCCGATGCCCGCAGGAGGTCCGCCAGTTCGGCGGCGACGCGGAGAGTTGAGACGGCGCCCACCGGCGCACCGACCCCCCTACCGGAGCGCCGGGAGGGGGGTCGGTGACGAGTAGCGGGTTGGCCTATTCCGGTACGACGTCCACGAGCTTCGTGCCGTACGCGCCCGGCTCGGTGCCGTGGCCGATCTGCGCGTACTGCTGCGGCGAACGCGAGCGCATGACGAGCGCCCAGACGATCCCGATGATGGCGGCGGCGAAGACGATGCCGGGCAGGAGGAACGTCGTCGCATCGGGCTCGGTCTGACCGAGCATCAGCGGGAAGTTCTGCATGATCATGATGAAGACCCACAGCAGCGCTGCGCCTGACACCGCTGGCGCGATGACGGTGACCCAGATGCTGAGCCCGCGCCGATCACGGGCGAAGTAGCCGATCACCGCGATGGCGGTGATCGCCATGAGGAGCACGAGGCCCATGGCTCCCGTGTTCGTGAGCCAGGTGAACATGGTGAGCACGGGGAAGAGGAACGCGGAGTCTCCGAGTCCTGCGGCTCCTCCGAAGACCTCGCCGCCGAGGACGAACGCGATGACGACGATGACGGCGATGACGGTCTGCGCGACGGAGCCGGCCCAAGGTGCGCCGGCTCGCGAGGTGCGTGCGAACCAGGCGGGCAGCACCCCTTCGCGGCCGAGCGAGAAGAAGTAGCGGGCGACCGCATTGTGGAAGGCCTGCAGTGAGGCGAAGAGGCTGGTCAGGAAGAGGAGCGTCATGATGTCGGAGACGATCACTCCGGTCTGATCCGTCATGAACACGAACATGAGGTCGGGGCCGAACTCCTGGGAAGAGCCGACGATCGCCGAGGGGCCGATGCCGACCGAGAAGGCCCACGCGCTGAACGCGTAGAAGATGCCGATGATGGCGATCGCCGCGTAGGTCGCGCGGGGCACGGTGCGCTTCGGATCCTTCGCCTCTTCACCGTAGATCGCCGCGCCCTCGAAGCCCATGAAGGCGGCGACGCCGAAGACCAGGATGATGCCGAGCGCCGGACCGAAGAGCGCGGTGGGGTCGAGCGCGGCTGCGGAGGCGCCCTCCGGGGCAGCCCCGAACGAGACGATGTCGAAGAGGATGACGACGAGGAACTCGAGCCCGACGAGCACGCCGAGCACCTTCGCGGAGAGATCGACGCGGTTCACGCCGAGCACGCCGACGACCACGATGCAGAGCAGGATCCACAGCCACCAGGGCGACGCGAAGCCGAACTTCGCCTCGAGGAACATGGAGAGCTGGAACCCGAAGAGGCCGTAGATGCCGACCTGCATGGCGTTGTACGAGACGAGCGCGATGAGGGAGGCGCCGACACCGAGCGGGCGCGCGAGACCCTGAGAGATGTACGCGTAGAAGGCGCCGGCGTTGGTGATGTGGCGTCCCATGGCGGTGTACCCCACGGCGAAGACGGTGAGAATCACGGCGATCAGCAGGAACCCGAGCGGCACTCCGAGCGACTCGGTGACCGCGAACGAGGTCGTGACGCCGCCGGCGATGACGGTGAGCGGCGCGGAGGCGGCGATGATCATGAGGGTGATCGCGGGGACGCCGAGTGTGCGGCGGCTCAGGCCTGGGTCGTGCTCGGCGGCGGTGGTCTCGGACCGGGGCGCGGTGCTCGGTGCGCTCATCGGGGTACTTCCTCTCACAAATGGCGGCGTTGCCGGTGCGGGGGCGAGGTACGACAGCCCGCTGCGCTGACGAGTCTAAGAAGCGCGGGGCGAGAGGGGCTATGCGTGGAGCGCAGGGGACCTGGACATGCGCGCAAGGCTGTCCAGATGGATAGTCGGGGAGATGTGCGGGAGCGGGAACGGCGACGGGCCGGGGCGCACTGCGCCCCGGCCCGGATCCTGCATCAGTACTCAGAGGGTGTTGCCGAGCTTGAAGCCCTTCTCGCCCTCACTGTCGCGGGTGTACGAGAACCCGTCGGCGCCGATGGTCACGGCCATCTCGGAGCTATCGGTACGCGCGACGACCGGCTGCGGATTGCCGTCGAGATCGAGCACGAGCGACCCGTCGGTGTACCACGACGGCACGACCGGGTTCCCCCACCAATCGCGGCGCTGATTGTCGTGCACATCCCAGGTGACGACGGGGTTGTCGGGATCCCCGGTGTAGTAGTCCTGGGTGTACACCTCGACCCGGTGGCCGTCGGGGTCGCGCAGGTAGAGGTAGAACGCGTTCGAGACGCCGTGGCGGCCCGGGCCGCGCTCGATGCTGTCCGACTTGCGCAGCGCGCCGAGCTTGTCGCAGATCGCCAGGATGTTGTGCTTCTCGTGGGTCGCGAAGCAGACGTGGTGCATGCGCGGCCCGTCACCGCCCGTCATCGCCGTGTCGTGCACCGTCGGCTTGCGGCGCATCCACGCCGCGTACACGGTGCCCTCGTTGTCCTGGATGTCCTCGGTGACGCGGAAGCCGAGATTCTGCATGAACCCCACCGCGCGCGGCACATCGGGCGTGATCTGGTTGAAGTGGTCGAGTCTCACGAGCTCACCCGGCACGTGCAGGTCGTAGCGCCAGGACATGCGCTCCGTGTGCTCGGTCTGATGGAAGAACTCGTAGGGGAACCCGAGCGGATCCACCACGCGCACCGAGTCGCCGATGCCTCGTACGAAGCCGTTCGGGTTGCGACGCACCTCGCAGCCGAGCTCCTCGTAGAAGGCGACGGCCAGATCCAGATCCTCAGGAGTGCGCACGCGGTAGGAGAACGCGGCGACCGCGGCGACCGGTCCCTTGCGCAGCACGAGGTTGTGGTGGATGAACTCCTCGGTGGAACGGAGGTAGATCGCCTCGTCGTCCTCGGTCGTCACGTAGAGCCCGAGAGCATCGACGTAGAATTCGCGCGATGCGGCGAGGTCGGTGACGATGAGCTCCATGTACGCGCAGCGCAGGATGTCGGGTGCGGGTGACGTCGGGGCGGCGATCGGATCGTCCGAGATGATCGGAGCCTCCTTCGTCACCCAGAATCCCGCGGACTGCTTGTCTTCTTCATTCAGTTTTGCCATGGTGTGCCTCCTTGCGATTCCCTGACGACCGGCCGGTTACGGAGCGACGACGCCGAATTTGGGCGAGTGCGCTTCGTTGAGCGTGATGTGCACGGCCTGCTGATCGGTGTAGAAATCGATGGAGCGGTAGCCGCCCTCGTGCCCGAGACCCGAGGCCTTCACGCCGCCGAACGGGGTGCGCAGGTCGCGGACGTTGTTCGAGTTGAGCCACACCATTCCCGCGTCCACCGACTGCGAGAAGTTGTGCGCGCGCTTCAGGTTCGAGGTCCAGATGTACGCGGCGAGACCGTACTTCGTGTTGTTCGCGAGCTCGAGCGCCTCCTCGTCGGTGTCGAACGGCGTGATCGCGACGACGGGCCCGAAGATCTCCTCCTGGAAGATCCGCGCGTCGGGGGAGACATCGGCGAACACCGTCGGCGCGACGTAGTTGCCGGTGGGGAATCCCTCGGGGCGCCCGCCTCCGGCGACGAGCCGGGCCTCGCCCTTGCCGATCTCGACGTAGCTCATCACCTTGTCGTAGTGCTCGGGGTGGACGAGCGCCCCGACCTCGGTCGCGGGGTCGGACGGCAGGCCGACGACCACGTTCTTGGCGCGCTCGGCGTAGCGCTCCACGAACTCGTCGTAGATCTCCCGCTGCACGAGGATCCGGCTGCCAGCGGTGCAGCGCTCGCCGTTCAGGCTGAAGACGCCGAACACGGTGGCGTCGAGCGCGGCTTCGAGATCGGCGTCGGCGAAGACGACCGCTGGGCTCTTCCCGCCGAGCTCCATGGAGAGGCCCTTGAGGAAGGGGGCTGCGTTGCCGAAGATCAGCGATCCCGTGCTGCTCTCTCCGGTGAAGGAGATGAGCGGGACATCGGGGTGCTTGACCAGCGCGTCGCCGGCCTCCTCGCCGAGGCCGTTGACGAGGTTGAAGACGCCGTCGGGCACTCCGGCTTCGCGGAAGATCTCCGCCCAGAGCGATGCCGAGAGAGGCGTGAACTCGGCGGGCTTGAGGACCACGGTGTTCCCCGTCGCGAGCGCGGGGCCCAGCTTCCAGGATTCGAGCATGAACGGGGTGTTCCACGGCGTGATGAGTCCGGCGACGCCGATCGGCTTGCGGTTCACGTAGTTGATCTGGCGGCCGGGCACCTTGAAGGTGTCGTCGTGCTGAGCGACGATGAGGTCGGCGAAGAAGCGGAAGTTCTCGGCGGCGCGGCGCGCCTGGCCTTTCGCCTGCGTGATCGGCAGACCGGAGTCGAAGCTCTCGAGCTCGGCGAGCTGCGCGTCGCGGGATTCCACGATGTCGGCGATCTTGTGCAGAACGCGCGAGCGCTCGCGGGGCAGGAGCTTCGGCCAGGGGCCCTCCTGGAACGCGCGCTTCGCCGCGGCGACGGCACGGTCGACATCGGCCTGCTGGCCGGCGGCGGCCTGAATGTAGTTCTCGTTGGTGACGGGATCGAGCACGTCGAACGTCTCGCCTCCCACCGAGTCGACGAATTCGCCGTCGATGAAATGGCGGATGCGGTCTGGGAGCCCTGCGGGCTTCTGGTGCGTCATGCGTTTTCCTCCAAGTGGGCCGCGGTCAGGCCGCGGGGTGCTGCTGGTGGTGATGTTCTTCGGTGTACGCGAGCACGGCGTCCAGCGTCGCCGTGCGGTGAGCGCGCGCTGCGAGTTCGATCTCGAGTGGTTCCGCTCGTCGCTCGATGAGGCGCAGGAGCTGCTCGTGCTCGTCGACGGATTCCGTTGCGCGGGCGGGAACGAAGCTGAACGACGAGTTGCGCAGTACGTTCATGCGGTTCCAGCCGCGGTGGACGAGGTCGAGGATGTGGGGGTTGGGGCACGCCTCGAAGAGCACGCTGTGAAACTCGAGATTGAGCGCGGTGAATCGCTGGGGATCGAACGCACCCGACAGCGACTCGCGCATGCGGTCGTTGATGGCGCGAGCGCGCGCGATCTGGTCGGCGGTGATGTCGGGAGCGGCGAGACCGGTCGCCGATCCTTCGACGAGTGCGAGTGTCTGCATGGTGTGCAGGTACTCCGTCTCCTTGATGAGTGCGACTTGCGCCCCCACGTTGCGCTCGAAGGTGACGAGCTGCTCCGCTTCCAGGCGCCGGATCGCCTCACGTACGGGCACCACTGACATCTCCAGCTCGGCGGCGATCGGTGCGAGCACCAGTCGGTACCCGGGCACGTACTGACCGCTGTCGATGCGCGAGCGGATCAGCCGGTACGCCTGCTCCGACTTCGATTCGACTCCCATGGGTCAGCGCTCCGCCTTCTGGGCGCGCGCGGCTTCGTACTTCGCGCGCCACTCGGCGTTCATGGGGAACAGCCCGTCGACCGGGGCGCCGGCGGCGACCTGCTCGGCCACCCAGGCGTCGGCCTCCTCCTGGGCAGCGGCCTCGGCCGCGACCTCGGCGATCAGGGCCGGCGGAATCACGATGACACCGTCTCGGTCGCCCATGATGATGTCTCCCGGCTGCACCGCGGCGCCGCCGCAGCCGATGGTCACATCGACCTCCCAGGGCACATGCCTCCGGCCGAGCACGCTCGGGTGAGCGCCCTGCGAGAAGACGGGGATGTCGAACTGCTGCACCGCCGCGAAGTCGCGCACCCCGCCGTCGGTGACGATTCCGGCCGCCCCGCGCACCTGCGCGCGCAGTGCGAGCACATCTCCGACGGTGCCGGTCTCGGGCACGCCGCGAGCCTCGACGACCAGCACCTCACCCGGATTGACCGTGTCGAACGCGCGCTTCTGGGCATTGAACCCGCCCCCGTGCGCTGCGAAGAGGTCGGGGCGGAACGGGATGAAGCGGAGGGTCTTCGCGGTGCCGAGGATCGTGTCGCCCTCGTGGTTCGGGTGCACCCCGTCGATGAAGACGTCGACGTACCCGCGCTTGCGCAGGGCGGCCGAAACGGTGGCCACGGCGACGCCGTCGAGCTGGGCGCGAATGTCGTCGGTGAGAGGCGACTCCGGCCCGGACGCGTCGCCTTCGCTCTCGAGCGGAGCGGAGAGCGGTGTCGCTCGTCCGGCCTCGACGGCTGCAGCGTGCTCCTCCTCGCTGCCCCAGGCTTCGATGCGCTGCAAGTCGTCGACCTGAGGCTGCGAGCCGAAGTCTCCGAACGGGGTCGTGCCCTGGGTCACCGTGGTCACGAGCCGGCCGGTGCTCGGAGCGCCGGGAGCATTCGGGGCATCGACTTCGACCTCGACGACGTCGCCGGGCACGACGACCGAGGAGCCAGCGGGTGTGCCGGTCAGGATCACGTCACCGGTTTCGAGCGTCAGGTGCTGGGAGAGATCGGCGACGAGCTGCCCGAACGGGAACGCCAGGGTTGCGCTCGAGTCGTCCTGCACGAGCTCGCCGTTGACCCAGGTGCGCACGCGCCAGGCGTCCGCACTGATTCCTTCAGTCGGAATGGCGCGCGGGCCGATCGGGGTGTAGCCGTCGCCGCCCTTGTTGCGCAGGTTCGAGCCCTTGTCGGCCGAGCGCAGATCGTAGAGACCGAGATCGTTCGCAGCGGTGACGGCGGCGACGTGCTTCCAGCCGTCTTCGGGAGAGACGCGGCGTGCCGGCGCACCGATGACGAGCGCGATCTCGCCCTCGAACGCGAGCAGCTCGGTGCCGGCCGGGCGTTCGACGGTGCCGCCGGTCGGTGCCAGTGACGACGCCGGCTTCAGGAAGTACGACGGGTGCTTCGGCGTGCGGCCGCGCTGTGCGATCCGCGACGGGTAGTTGAGGTGCACGGCGATGATTTTTCCGGGCGTGTGGATGCCCAGTTCTGCGATTCCGAATGTCATCGTGACCTCACTTCTCGGTTATATCTGAAATCGTATACGATATGCGCCGGCTTGCCAAGGGGCGGAGCCCCCGCCGGGGCCTGCGAGCGGCGCTCTCCATTCAGTAGGAGGCGCGCTTCGACTCGTCATCGCCTCTGAAGCGCGCGACGAGTGCCTCCGTCTGTCGCGCGAGGATGGCGACGTCGGCTCCGACGGCGACGAACGATGCGCCGGCCTCGACGTACCGCTCGGCGTCTTCGGGCACGAAGGCGTTGACGCCGGCCGGCTTGCCCGCCGCGATCGCCCGTCGGATCGTGCCGAGCACCGCCTCGACCACATCGGGATGATTCTGCTGTCCGAGCAGGCCCATGGAAGCTGCGAGGTCCGACGGGCCGATGAAGATCGCATCCACGCCGTCGACCGCGAGAATCCGGTCTGCGTCGGCGACCGCCGCGGCGGATTCGATCTGAACGGTGAGGCTGATCGTCTCGTCTGCGTGCTGCAGATAGTCATCGACGCGGTTCCACCTCGCGGAGCGGGCGAGAGCCGACCCGACGCCGCGCACCCCGCGCGGCGGGTAGCGCACGGCGCGAACGATCTCCTCGGCCTGTGCCGCCGAGTCCACCATCGGAACGAGCAGGTTCTGCACGCCGAGGTCGAGGAACTGCTTGATCGTCACCGTGTCGCCGTACGGGACGCGCACGAGCGGTGCGACCGGATACGCCGACATCGCATGCAGCTGCGCGAGCACCGACTCGAGCCCGTTGGGGGAGTGCTCGGCGTCGAGGAGCACCCAGTCGCAACCGCTGCCGGCGACGATCTCGGCCGTCACCGGGCTGCTCGCCGACGCCCAGAGGCCGATCAGGGCGCGGTCCGATGCGGCGAGTCGCTCGCGGAGCGTCTCGGGGAGACTCAGATGAAGCGGCATGTCACCGACCCCAGCTCGTGGTAGTCGGCGTGCACGGTGTCCCCGCGCTCGACCCACATGGGCTTGGTGAACGACCCAGCGAGAATGATCTCGCCCGCGTCGAGCGTCTGGCCGTGCTGCGCGAGTTTGTTCGCAAGCCAGGCCACCCCGAGTGCCGGGTGCCCGAGTACGGCACCCGCGACCCCGGAATCCTCGATCGTCTCGTTGCGGTAGAGCAGTGCTTTCGCCCAGGTGAGGTCGACCTCGTCGACCTTCACCGGACGACCGCCGAGCACCATGGCTCCCATGGCGGCGTTGTCGCTGATCGTATCGACGATGGTGCGGCCCTCGAGTTCGAGATGGGAGTTGAGGATCTCAAGCGCGGGCACCACGTAGGCCGTCGCGTCGAGCACATCGAACAGGTTGACGTTCGGCCCCGTGAGGGGTTTCGCGAGTACGAATGCGAGTTCCACTTCGATGCGCACGTTCGAGAACCTGTCGAACTCGATGGCGGCCCCTGACTCGTGCACCATGTCGTCGTGGATGACTCCGTAGTCGGGCTCGCTGATGCCGGTGGCGACCTGCATCACCTTCGAGGTGAGGCCGATCTTGCGGCCGACGAGGCGGGCCCCGGCGGCGATGCGCCGATCCGACCACTCCTTCTGAATGGCGTACGAGTCCTCGATCACCATGTCGGGGTACCGGGTGGTCAGTCGGGGGAGGATCGCGCGATCCTTGTCCGCCTGCACCAGTTCGTCTGCAATGGCTGCAATCTGCGTCTGCTCGAGCACGTGACCTCCGTTGTCTGGCGTGTGGTGTAAATCGTATACGATCTTCCGGTGCGCGCGCCAGGGTTCGCGGAGGCCGGGCCGCGGTGGGGCGCAGCGGTGAGCGCCGGTGAGCGCCGGTGCGAATCGGGTTAATCGGCGGTGGCGGTTCGGCGCCGGTTGCGTGTCGATATGACGGCGTCACTCCAGCGACGAGGAAACGCGGTAGAATAGTATGATGACCTCTTCCGAAAACGCCGCCCCCACCGAATCCGAGGGCGAGCGCACGACCTTCGCCGACCTGGGCCTTGCGCCCGAGGTTCTCCGCGCAGTGACGGATGTGGGATACGAAACGCCCTCTGCAATCCAAGCCGCCACGATCCCCACGCTCCTCGAGGGAGCAGACGTGGTCGGCCTCGCGCAGACCGGCACCGGCAAGACCGCTGCCTTCGCACTTCCGATCCTCTCCCGTATCACCCCCGGCCAGGGCGTTCCCCAGGCCCTCGTACTCGCACCTACTCGTGAACTCGCGCTCCAGGTGTGCGAGGCGTTCGAGAGCTACGCCACGCACCTGCCCGAAGTCCACCTCCTCCCCGTCTACGGCGGCCAGGCCTACGGCCAGCAGCTCTCCGCGCTGCGTCGCGGCGTGGACATCGTCGTCGGCACCCCCGGCCGCATCATGGATCACCTCAAGCGCGGTTCGCTCGACCTGACGCAGATCAAGTACCTCGTGCTCGACGAGGCCGACGAGATGCTCAAGATGGGCTTCGCAGAGGACGTCGAGACGATTCTCGCCGACACCCCGAAGGAGAAGCAGGTCGCCCTCTTCTCGGCGACCATGCCCGCCGCCATCCGTCGCATCTCGCAGCAGTACCTGAACGACCCCCGCGAGATCAAGATCCAGGGCAAGACGCAGACGAGCTCCAGCATCACGCAGCGCTACAACGTCGTCTCGTACACGCAGAAGCTCGACGCGCTGACCCGCATTCTCGAGGTCGAGGACTTCGACGGCATGATCGTCTTCACCCGCACGCGCGGTGACTCCGAGCAGGTCGCCGAGAAGCTGCGCGCTCGCGGCTACTCCGCCGCCGCCATCAACGGCGACATCCAGCAGGCGCAGCGCGAACGCACGGTGCAGGCGTTGAAGGACGGCAAGCTCGACATCCTCGTCGCCACCGACGTCGCCGCCCGCGGCCTCGACGTCGAGCGCATCAGCCACGTCATCAACTACGATCTGCCGATCGACACCGAGTCGTACGTGCACCGCATCGGCCGCACCGGCCGCGCCGGTCGCACCGGCGATGCGATCAGCTTCGTCACCCCTCGTGAACAGCGCCTGCTGAAGGCGATCGAGAAGGCGACCAAGCAGCCGCTCACGCAGATGCCGTTGCCGCAGATCGACGAGGTGAACGCAA
Organism: Leucobacter alluvii; assembly: GCF_039530485.1. NCBI lineage: Bacteria > Bacillati > Actinomycetota > Actinomycetes > Micrococcales > Microbacteriaceae > Leucobacter > Leucobacter alluvii. The sequence continues at coordinate 187,947 of NZ_BAAAOP010000003.1, forward strand.
CGCGACTGTCTCGCTTCGACGACGCGATCACGTCGGCTCTCGGCGAAACCCGCCGAATCGATGCCTTCCGCGACATCATCTCCCACTACGTGCGCCACCACGACGTACCCGAGACCGACGTCGCAGCTGCGCTCGCGGTCGTCGCTCAGGGGAAGACCCCGCTGCTGCTGACCGAAGACGATGACCGCAAGTTCGAGCGCGACCGCAAGCAGGCCGCGAAGTTCCTCGAGGATTCGGGGAGCGGTCGAGGCGACCGTCCAGGCCGTGAGGATCGCGGACCGCGCGAGCGCCGCGACGACCTGCGCATGTACCGCATCGAGGTCGGGCGCCGCCAGAACGTGCAGCCCGGCCAGATCATCGGCGCGATCGCGAACGAGGGCGGGCTGACCCGCGATGACTTCGGACGCATCCAGGTGCGCGACGACTTCTCGCTCGTCGAGCTCCCGGCCAAGCTCTCCGCAGAAACGGTCGCGCGTCTCGAAGACACGCAGATCGGCGGCAAGTCGATCCAGCTCCGCGAAGACAACGGCCCGGGCCCGCGCGGCAAGGGATTCGACGACCGCGGCGGTCGTGGAGGTCGCGATGATCGCGGCGGACGCGGCGGGTACGACCGCGGCGCGCGCGGCGGCTACGACCGCGATGACCGGGGTGGCCGTTCCGGTGGCGGCTACGGCGGAAACCGCGATGATCGCGGCGGACGCTCGGGCGGCGGCTACGGTGGCAGCCGTGACGATCGCGGCGGACGCGATGGCGGGTACGGCGGAAGCCGTGACGACCGGGGCGGCCGTTCCAGTGGCGGCTACGGCGGAAACCGCGATGATCGCGGCGGACGCTCGGGCGGCGGCTACGGTGGCAGCCGTGACGATCGCGGCGGACGCGATGGCGGGTACGGCGGAAACCGTGACGGCGGCGCAGGCCGCGCCGACGGCAAGCGCAAGCCGCGCTGGTAACTGAGAAACCTGACGACAGCACCCCTGCCGCTCCACTGCACACGCGTTCTGCGCGTGCGCCGGAGCGGCAGGGGTGCTGTGCTGTGACCGGGGGCGCCGCCGGCCTCAGCCGCTGATGACGTGCGGCTCGGCGACGGCCTTCAGGCCGGCGACGCCGAACTCGCGCCCGTACCCCGACTGCTTCGCACCACCGAACGGGATCATGGGATGCAGCCCTCCGTGCGAGTTGATCCACGTGGTGCCGGCCTGCATGCGTGCGGCGACCTCGAGCGCCCGTGCGCGATCCGACGACCACACCGATGAACCCAGACCGAACTCGAGCTCATTCGCCAGCTTCACGACCTCGTCGAGATCTGAGTATCGGATGATGGGAAGGGCCGGGCCGAACTGCTCCTCCACGACCAGGTCGTTGTGCGGATCGATGTCCGCGACGAGCGTGGTCGGATAGAAGTTGCCGACCGCGTCGCGATCCGGCTCCCCGCCGAGCACGACCCGAGCCCCCGACGCCTTCGCCGACTCGACCAGGCGGTCGACTTCGTCGAACTGCGCACGGTTCTGCAGCGGGCCGAGCACGTTCTGCTCGTCGAGCCCGACGCCCATGGGCACGTTCGCTGCGAACTTCGCGAGCTCGTCGACCACCGCGTCGTAGACGGAGTCGTGCACGTAGAGCCGCTTCAGTGCGGCGCACGTCTGGCCCGTGTTGATGAAGGCCCCCCAGAAGAGATCTTCTGCGATGGCAGCGGGATCCACGTCGGGCAGCACGATGCCCGCGTCGTTGCCGCCGAGCTCGAGCGTGAGGCGCGCGACATTCGCAGCGGAGGCTTCGATGATCCGCTTGCCCACCGGTGTCGAGCCGGTGAACATGATCTTGCTGATCTTCGGGCTCCGCGTGAGCGCGTCGCCCACGGTGCGCCCGGGGCCGGCCACAATATTCAGCACGCCCTCCGGCAGGACCTGATTCATGACCGCGACCAGTGCGAGCACCGAGAGCGACGTCGTCTCGGCAGGCTTGATGACCACCGTGTTGCCCATGCGCAGCGACGGGGCGATCTGCCAGATCGAGATCATCATCGGCCAGTTCCAGGGGGAGATGGCGCCGACGACACCGAGCGGCCGGTAGTGCATCTCGGCATAGCCGGACTCGTCGTCGATGATGACCTCGACGGGGAGCGGCGTATCGGCAGCGGCGCGCGTCCACGCAACGCAGCCGCCGACCTCGAACCGTGCATTCGGGCCGTTGAGCGGCTTGCCCTGTTCCCGCGAGAGCAGCTCGGCGAGCGCCTCGGAAGCGGCTTCGATGGCGTCGGCGGCACGGTGCAGGATCGCCTGGCGCTCCGCATCGGGGAGCGCGGCCCAGGCAGGTTGCGCCGCTTCCGCGCGATCGATCGCCGCATGCAGGTCGTCGAGCCCCTCAACGGGAGCGGTGCCGATGCGTTCTCCCGTCGCCGGGTCGAAGACCTCGCGCGTCTCGCCGCCAGCAGGTGTGATGGCAGCAAGCAGGCTGTCGTAGGTGTTCATGGATCCTCCACTTCGAGTCCGGTCAGTGGCTCCAGGGTATGCGGGGGCGGGGGCCGCTGCTTGTCTGGCGAAGCAGTGCCGTTGACGATCGCGGCACACCGTCGCGCTGCGAAGATCCGGGTTCCGAACCTGATTGCGAATCCGTTGAACTCAGCGCTATGCGCGGCGCAGCTCGCTCGGCGAGACGCTGAATGCCGCCTTAAAGATGCGGCTGAAGTGGGCGGCGTCGGTGAAGCCCCAGCGCGCCGCAATGGTCGATACCGTGCGATCCTGCAGCACCGGATCCAGCAGATCGGCACGGCAGCGATCCAGGCGACGTTCGCGAATCCAGGTGGACACCGTGGTGTCGGCTTCGCGAAAGAGCGAGTGCAGATGGCGCGTTGAGATGTAGTGCGCCGCCGCGATGCTGTTGGGCGAGAGGGCAGGATCGCCGAGGTGCAGCTCAATGTGCGCGGTGATCTTCTGAAGCAGGAGCTGGTGCGGATCGCGCTGCGCGGGATCGGCATCGAGAATACTCGAGAAGAGGGTGCCGATGAGGTCGAGGCTGGTGTGTGCGAGCTTGGCGCGCACGCGATCATCGAGGCTCGTGAGCTGCGCGGGGAACTGAGAGAGGAATGCGGTGACGACGGGTGCGAGCCCTCGGTGCTCCCGCCCGAGCGATACCGCGGTGAGCTGCTCGGTGAACGGGATGGGAAGGTCGACCCGATCCTTCGGGAACATCATGATGAGATTGCGGAAGTCTTCACCGAAGAGCAGCGAGTACGGCCGTGAGGTGTCGTAGACCGAGAGGTCTCCCGGGCGCATGACCACTTCGCGCCCGTCCTGCACCAGAATGCTGCTTCCTGTGAGCAGCAGACTCACCTTGTAGTAGCCGCTGCCGCCGTCGGCGATCGTTTCGGAGGTGCGCTCGACGAGATGCGGGCGAGCGGCCACCTCGGTGAAGACGACGTCATCAGCGTTTGCGGAGGCGATACGTGCTGCGAAGGGGCGCTGAGATTCGCTCGACACGCGAAGTGGAACGAATGACGACGCCACGAGGCTGCGAAAGGTTCGCAGATCGTGGGCTTCCTGATGCGGCAAGCGCTGGCCAAAGCTGTGCTGCGCATGTGCAGTGGTCATCCGTCATCCCTCCGACACCCCTGGCGGCTATGTTCGACGCTGCGATCATGAGCCGATGACGTTCCTGCATCGGCCGTACTGTTCTGTGTTTCGCAGCGTTGCTCGAGAGAATACACCTTTGCCGTGTTCGCGCGCCTGGTCAATGGACGTGCCGCTGGGTGGCTCCCGCTCGTGCCCCGCTCGCGCGCCCCTCGCTCACCCCCGCAGCGAGCTGAGCAGTGCGTCGACCGCCTTGCGGGAGCGCGCTGTGCGCTTCGGCTCACGGTCGAAATCGCCGATGAACACATTGCCGAGAGCGGTGGAGATCACTCCCTGCGCGGCGACCTCGTGCTGTGCGTGGGGGGAATCGGGGTACGCCGCGGCGATGAAGGCGAGCAGCCGTTCACGTGCAGACCCGTAGGCCTCGGCGAGCACCGCTGCGATGTCTTCCGACGATCGGGCGAGCTCGACGAAGGCGAGCACGATGGTGTTGTCGGCGCTCGAACTCGCGAACTCCTCGCCGAAGAGGTAGTCGAGGGCGGGTTTGAGCGAATCGATCTCGGGGGGAATCACTGCTGGTGCGACGTAGAAGGCGCGCGCGGCGTCGAGCAGCAGGCGATCCCGATTGCCGACGAAATGTCGCACGTGACCGCGAGACATTCCCGCGGTATCGGCAATGCGGTCGAGCGTGGTTCCGCTGATTCCGTGCTGCGCCATCGTAGTGAGGGTCGCTTCGATGATCTGCTCGCGGCGGGCGTCGGCGACTGAGGGGCGTGCCATTCAAGAATCCTCTCCACTGGCGACGGGTGCGGGTCGTACTCCCGAAGACTAGCGAGTATTTCGTGTTCGCAAAAATTGTCTAGTCAGACTTGACTATTTATCGAGCTCGATCGTACATTGTTCTCACCGGCACCCGCTGGCCCCCGAATTCGCTCATGCGAGAGCAGATTTCGACCCGTCTCAAAGGAGTGACATGGCCGACTACCAACGCCTGGGCGCAGCCCCCGTGAGCGAACTCGCTCGAGAGGAGCGCGTGCGCACCCGTGACGGTGTGCACCTCGCCACAGACGTCTACCTCCCGTCCGCGGGCGACGGTACCAGGGACGACTCGCCGGGCGACACCATCCTGATCCGCCTGCCGTACGACAAGAACGGCGAGTACACGTTCATCCCGCTCGTCGCCGAGTACTTTCTGCAGCACGGGTACCGCGTCGTCGCGCAAGACGTGCGGGGCAAGTTTCGCTCCGAAGGCGAGGCGCTGCTGTTCGTGAATGAGGTGCGCGACGGCGAGGACACGCTCGACTGGATCGTCGCTCAGGCCTGGTCCAACGGTCGTGTGGCCATGTGGGGCGACAGCTATTACGGCTACACGCAGTGGGCTGCCGCTGCGAGCGGGCACCCCGCGCTCAGGGCGATCGCGCCGCGCGTCACCGGTACGGGTCTCGGCGAACCCGTGCACCGTGACCTGGGAACCCGAGTGCGCGCCGTCGAGATGGGTATTACGAACCTGTACCCCCTCACGCACTTCCACGGCAGCGACACGTTCCTCTGGGAACCCGACTGGTCCCGTCGCGATTTCGAAGCGCAGGCCGAGGCGTTCCAGGAGTGGGCTGGCGCGCGGTCGCGATCCTACGATCAGTGGGTGCCGCATCCCGTCACGCTGCCGCGATTCCCGAACGGCAGTGCGTTCGCCGGGCGGTCCGTGCCGGTGCTCCACACAATCGGCTGGTGGGACAATTGCGCTCCGCTCTCGTGGGCCGACGTCGAGGAGATCAAGCAATTTCCTGCTTGGGATGCGCACCACTATCTGCGCATCGAGGCGATCGATCACGAGAGCTATCAGTTCGTGGAGGCCGAAGGCGACCGTGTGGCAGAGCGCACCGAGCAGCAGATCCGCGCCATTCTGCCGCGCACCCTCGATCCAGCGCTCGCGTTCTTCGAGGTGTTCGTGCGAGGCGAAGGATCGATCGTCGACATTCCCCGGGTCACCTGGCAACTCGCCGGAACGGCCGAGGAGCGCACTGAGCCGGCGTGGCCTCCTGCAGGATCGCGGAGCGTGACGCGCTACGCGACCGTCGAGGGCGGGCTCTCGCCCGAGCAACCAGTCGAGGCCCGCGAGCGCACGTGGATGCACGACCCGGAGGACCTCGTGCCGTCGACGGCTCCCGACGCGTTCTCCTACCTCTTGTACCTTCCCGACGAGGCGCCGCTGGGCGAGCGCGGCGACGTACTCGTATTCACCGGGCCGGAGCAGCCAGAAGACGTCGAACTCGCCGGCCCGGTTGGCGCTCGCGTCCGAGTACGGTCGACCGGCCCCATCATGGATTGCTTCGTGCGCGTGCTCGATGTGGCTCCCGACGGCACGGCCGTGCGCATCGCTCGCGGCCAGCAGCAGCTGCACGAAGCGCGCGACGCTGCGACGCTCGAGATCGATCTCGGGCACATCGGCTATCGGCTTCGATCGGGGCACCGTCTCCGTGTGCACGTCTCGAGTAGCGACTACCCCGAGTTCCTGCCGCAGCCCGGAACGGGCCGTGACCCGTGGACGGATGGCGTCGAGACCGTGCCGAACACGCAGGCGCTGATCATCGGGGGAAGCGATGCACTCGCAATCGAGCTCCCCGTCGTGAAGGGAGCGCTCGCATGAACGCCGCCCCAGAAGGCTCGCGACGAACCGATCCGCAGCGCCTCGCAGCACTGCCCGAGCCCCGGCTCGAGTTCGTATTCGAGATCCGTGCGACGATCGCCCCCGACGTGCATATCGGTCGCGGCGTCGATGAGGAGCTCAGCTTCACGCCGGTGACCGGAGGCAGCGTGCACGGTCCCGCCCTCACGGGCGAGGTGCTGAACGGGGGAGGCGACTGGGCGGTGACGCGATCCGGAACCGCGCAGCTCGAAGCGCGGTATCTGATCCGCGCCGCCGACGGCGCGGCCATCGACGTGCTCAATCGCGGCTACTTCAGAGCGACCCCCGAGCTGATCGCGCGTATGGAATCCGGGGAAGACCTGCCCGAATCGACCGAGGGTCTCTACTTTCGCACCGCCCCCGTGTTCCAGACCGATGCTCCCGCCCACCGCTGGCTCGCGGAGCACCAGTTCATCGGACTCGCTCGCGACGACGCGGGGCAGGTGTGCATCCGCGTCTTCGTGCTCCAGTAAACCTTCCCTTCTGCCTCCGCAGTACCGCGCCGGATCATCGATGATCCGCTCGCGTCATCGAAAGGACACACCATGCTTCGTACCCGCTTGATCACCGGTGCCGCCGTCGGCGCCGTCGCCCTGCTCGCGCTGACCGCGTGCGCCCCGCGCGACAGCTCGTCTGCCGGAGCCCCGGCTGGCGTCGAGACCGCCGAACTCGTCACGTCGACATCGGCAGGAACAGCTCCCGTCGACACGGTCACCTGGTCGATCGTCGAGGGTGAACCCGCGACGCTCGACCCCGCCTCCTCGGCGAACCTCATCATCCCGAACCTGTGCGACAATTTGCTCGCACTGCAGCCCGACTTCTCGGTCGAGCCCGGCGTCGCAATACGAGCCGAGTGGACCGACCCGACCACCTTCGTCATCGAACTGCGCGATGACGTGACCTTCTGGGACGGCACGCCTCTCACTGCGGCAGATGTCGTCTACAGCCTCGACCGCAATCGCTCGCCCGAGTCGCAGTGGTTCGCGGCCTTTGCGCTCGTCAACGGCATCGAGGCGACGGGAGACCATGAGGTCACGGTCACCTTCAACGCGCCCGACTCCACATTCCGCGATGCGCTCGCTGGCGGCGGCGGAGCGGTGATGAGCGCCGCTTTCGGTGCCGAGGCCGGAGACAACCTCGGCACGTCCGATGGCGGACTCATGTGCACCGGACCGTACGAGCTCGCCGCTGACGGCTGGACGCCGGGCAATGAAATCGTGACCACGGCAAACCCCGACTACTGGAACGGGTCGCCGCTCGTCTCGACCCTCACCTACGTCTTCGTGTCGGACGCGTCGACGCTCGCCACAGCACTGACGCAGGGGGAGATCCACGGGGCGCTCAACGTCTCCCCGAGCTCGCGTGCGGCCTTCGAGGGCGATGGCGCCGGCAGCCTCATCGTCGGCCCGTCGACGGCCTCGTACAGCTTCGGGCCCGCGACGCCAGACGGGCCCGCGGCCAATCCCGAGATCCGCCGTGCGCTGAGCCTCGCCATCGACCGGCAGCAGTACATCGACACGGTGCTGAGCGGACTCGGAGAGCCCCAGCGCACGATCGTGCCGCCGTTCACCTTCCACGAGCTGGCGGCCGCAGACGTGTACCAGGCCGGGTACGACGCGCTCGAGGCGCCCGAAGTCGACCTCGAGGCGGCGAAACAGCTCGTCGACGGGAGCGGTGAGGACCTGAGCGCCCCGCTGGTGCTCGCCGTGCCCGCCGGCGCGACCGAGTTCAAGAACACCGCGCAGATCGTGCAGAGCGCCGCGAAGCAGATCGGCGTTGAGATCGAGATCAACGAGATGCAGGCGTCCGATTTCGGGGCCATGTTCTACGACCCCGCCGCTCGCGAGGGAATCGACTTCGTCGCGACCCAGGGATACCTCGAGACCCCCGGAGTGCTCGGCTACCCGTCGCTGTTCATGCTGCCAGAGGAGCTCGGCGGCGTCTTCAACTGGAGCGGTTACGCGAACGACGAGGTCACGGCCCACATGCAGGCGGCACGCACGGCGACGGACGAGCAGACCGCAGCCGAGGAGTTCGTCGCGGCGCAGCAGATCTTCGCGCCCGACATGCTCCAGGTCACTCTTGCCGGGGCATATCAGCTGAGCTACGTGAACGACGAACTCACCGGTATCACCACTTCGGTCGCGGTGTACAGCAGCCCCTGGGCGCTGCACCTCGGCGGGCAGTAGCCGGCGGAGCAGCGCGGAACGGAATGACAACGTGAACTCTCTTCTCATACGCACCCTCCTGGGGAGGCTCGGCGGTCTCCTGCTGACGCTCTTCCTGGCGAGCGTTGTGATCTACGCCGCGCTGCTCCTGACTCCTGGCGACCCGATCGCCGCGCTCGCCGGCGGCGCGAAGCCCACCCCGGAACTCATCGTCCAGATCCGCGCCGAGTACCACCTCGACGATCCGATCTGGTCGCGCTACCTGCAATGGCTCGGCGGGGTCTTCTCGGGCGACTTCGGGCGATCCTTCGTCTACAAGACCGACGTGCTCAATCTGGTGGCTCCGCGCTTCGGCGTGACCCTGCAACTCGTACTGCTCACCGTCGCCATCATTCTCATCGCGGGCGTCGGGTCGGGCATCCTCGCCGCGACCCGCGGCCCCCGGGTCGATCGAGCGGTCGGTCTGCTCACCGCCCTGGGCATGGCGCTGCCCACCTTCGTCGTCGCGATCCTGCTCATCTGGATCTTCGCGAAGACACTCGGGTGGTTCCCCGTCTACGGCGAAGGATCGGGGGGCTGGGATCGCCTCTGGCATCTGACCCTGCCCGCCTGCTCGCTCGCGGTGCTCTTCATCGCGTACATCAGTCGGGTGACGCGCAGTTCGCTGGTCGCACAACTGCACTCGGAGCACGTCGAGACGGCCCGTGTGCGGGGCATCCCGCGTGGCCGCATTTTCCGCGTCCATGTGTTCCGCAACGCGGCGCCGCAGATTCTCGCCATCTCGGGCACCACGGTCGCCGGGCTCTTCGCCGCCGCCGCGATCGCCGAGCAGGCGTTCGGCCTCGGCGGCATCGGTTCATTGTTGACTGAGGCCGCCGCTCGCAAGGATCTCCCCGTCGTGCAGGTGGTCTCACTGCTGCTCGTAACGATCTTCGTCGTACTCAACGCCGTTGCTGACGTTGTGAGCGCACTCATCGACCCCGACAGCATCAATGCCGGGAGGGCAGCATGAGCGTCGCACAACTCGCGGGGGGCAAGTCCCCGCAAGCCATCACTCGGGTCGCGCGCAAGGACTGGCTCTTCAGAAGCGCGCTCGTCGTCTTCGGCCTGGTCGCGCTTGCCGCGCTGGCAGGTCCGTGGATCGCGCCCTACGATCCCGCCGAACTCTACACCGGCGACGTCAACGGCATCGGTTCGCTCGCACACCCGTTCGGCACCGACGACGTCGGCCGCGACATCCTGTCGCGCGTGCTCGCCGGGGCCCGTACGAGCGTCATCGCACCGATTGCGGTCGTGGTGCTGTCGACGGTGCTCGGCTCGGCCCTCGCCATCGCGGCCGCCTGGTTCGGGGGAGTGCTGCGCGGTGCGATCGCGCGCATCGTCGACGTGATCTTTGCGATCCCCGGGCTGGTGCTCGCCGTGCTCGCCGTGGCGATGTTCGGCAAGGGCGTGCTGGCTCCCGTGATCGCGCTGTCGATCGCGTACGTGCCGGTCGTGGCGCGGCTCACGCAGACCGCGGCATCTCGCGAACTCGGCAAACCCTATATCGCCGCGCTGCGGGTGCAAGGAGTGTCGGGACCAGCCATCTGCTTCCGGCACCTCGTGCCGGCGTTGATCCCGGTGATTGCCGCCCAGGTGGCCGTCGGATTCGGATACGCGATGCTCGATCTCGCAGCGATCTCGTTCCTCGGGCTCGGCGAGCAGCCGCCCGCCGCCGATTGGGGCTCCATGATCGCAGGCGGCCAGGCCGGCATCCTGGCTGGCGCGCCCGAGCAGGCGCTCTACCCGGCGCTGTTCGTCGTCGTCACTGTGCTCTCCGTCAGCGTCATCGGCGCGCGCATCACCACCTGGGCAGAGGAGAAAGAACGATGACCGCTCCCGTACTCGAACTCGATGGGCTCTCCATCGCCACCCCCGACCGCACGCTCGTGCACGACTGCACGCTGACCATCAGCGCAGGCGAGGCCGTCGGACTCGTCGGCGAATCCGGATCGGGGAAGACGCTGTCGGTGCGGGCCGTCGCAGGCCTGCTTCCGGGGCATTTCACCACTGGCGGAACGATCCGTGTCCTGGGCCAAGACATCTCCGCGACTCCGCCGGCCGTGCTTCGAGACCTGCGGGCGAGGCGCGTCGGCATGATCTTCCAGACGCCCCGCGCCCACCTCAACCCGCTGCGCACCATCGGCGACTTCCTCACCGAAGCCCAGGTCGCCGTCGACGGCGTGCGCCCGGAAGCGGCGACTCGGCGCGCGCAGGAACTGCTCGACGAGGTCGGCATCACCCACGCCGCGCGACGGCTCAAGCAGTTCCCGGCCGAACTCTCGGGCGGACTGCTGCAGCGCGTGATGATCGCCGCAACGCTGGCGATGGACCCCGAGATTCTGCTCGCCGACGAGATCACCACCGCGCTCGACGTCACGACGCAGGAGGAGGTCATGGCGCTGATCGGCGACCTGCGCCGCGAGCGGCAGCTGTCGCTCCTCTTCATCACGCACGACCTTGCGCTTGCGGGCGCCGTATGCGATCGCGTCGCGGTCATGCAGCAGGGGCGCACCGTCGAGACGCTCAACGCCGCGACCATGCGCCGCGATGCGCGGGAGGAGTACACGCGGGTGCTCATGTCGGCCGCGCTCGGCGACGGCACGACCGCCTCGCTCCAGCCGGCAGGCGACTCGCCGGAGCCGGAGCCGGAGCTGGAGCCGGAGCCGGAGCTGAAGCTACATGCAGCCGCGGAGCTCGCGGCCCCGATCCTGTCGGTAGCCGGGCTGCGCAAGACGTTCCAGGTGCGCAGCGCCTCGGGCGGAGGCCGGGAGACGTTCGTGGCCGTCGAAGATGTCGCCTTCGAACTCGCTCCGGGAGGATGCCTGGGCATCGTCGGAGAATCGGGATCGGGCAAGTCGACGACCGCGCGCATCATTTGCGGGCTCGAACGCGCAGACGCGGGGTCGGTGATGGTGGGTGGCGACGATTGGAGCCGACCAGCACGGGGCGGTGCAGCGAGACGCGTGAGAGCGAAAACGGTGCAAATGGTGTTCCAGGATCCGTATCAGTCGCTCGATCGACGGCAGACCGTGCGGCAGTGCCTCACCGAGGCGATCCGCGTGCATCAGAAGCGAGCACCACAAGCGGTCGTCGACGCACGCATTGGGGAGCTCGCGGGCCAGGCAAGACTCGACACGGCGCTGCTCGATGTCAGACCACGTGCGCTCTCGGGTGGCCAACGGCAACGGGTCGCGATTGCGCGCGCGCTCGCCGCGGAGCCCGAGATCCTCGTGCTCGACGAGGCGGTCTCCGCGCTCGATGTCACCACGCAGGTGGAGATTCTCACCCTGCTCGATGCGATTCGCCGGGAGACCGGCGTCGCGCTCCTCATGATCACGCACGACCTCACGGTGATTCGCCGGCTCTGCGATGGCGTTGTGGTGATGCGCTCTGGTCGGGTGGAGGAGGCGGGGCCGACGTCGGAACTGCTCGACGCGCCCCGTGCCGAGTACACGCGGCTGCTGCTCGACTCGATCCCGCGGGAGGGGTGGATCCCACGGCGTCGTAGGCTCGGACGCACCTCGGCGATCCCGACGATGACCGGACCGATCGCCGCAACCGCGTCGACCGACGCGCGCTTCGATTCGAAAGGCCGCTCATGACCTCCGCACTTCTCACCCCCGACTTCGAGTTCTGCTTCGAACTGCGCGTCGCCGTCGACGACGCCTTCCCGATCGGCGGCTCGGCGCCCGGAGAAGGTCTGCACTTCGCGCCGATCTCGGGAGGCACCTTCGCGGGGCCGCGGCTACGGGGCCGCATTCTCGCGGGCGGCGGTGACTGGTGGACGGGGCACGGGCTCACGGTGCGCCTCGACGCGAGGTACGTCATCGAGGCCGAGCTCGATGACGGCACGACGGCTGCCATCGACGTGGTCAACCGCGGCACCTGGCGCACGGACGAGGCCGGCAGCGCACGACTCGAAGCCGGCGAGGAGCTCGATGAGCGGGCGCTCTACTACCGCACCGCCTTCGTGTTTCAGACGGAGCACCCCGTGCTGGAGTGGCTCACCTCGTCGCAGTTCGTGGGCTATGCCCGGCCGGAGCCCGGGCACGTGGTGATTCGCGTGTTCCGACTGATCTAGCACCGTTCGACGACTGATCAAGATTCGCACGCGACGCTCCGCAGCGTGCACAACAGAGACGAGATGACATGACCGACTTCGCAGACCTGTGCATCGTATCGGGGCGCGTCTTCGACGGCCGAGTGCGAACCGGCCACACCGCCGTCGCGGTGCGAGGCGACCGCGTCGTAGCCGTGGGCGACGACGCTCGCGTGCTCGCGCTGCGCGGACCCGGCACCCGCATCGTGGACGCGCGAGGCGGCCTGATCACTCCGGGGTTCGTTGACGCGCACGTCCACGCCGTCTTCGCCGGTGTCGAGCGGCTGAGTTGCGACTTGACCAGTGCACGCACTGCCGACGAGACCTTCGCGCTCATCCGCGAGGCAGTCGACGCGGCCGATGCAGCCGGGGCCGATCCTCATGCCTGGATCACCGGTGGCGGGTGGAGTCACGAGCTGTTTCCAGAGCCCACGCGTCAGATGCTCGATGCGATCGTCTCCGATCGCCCCGTCGCCCTCTCCGATGCCGGCCATCACACGCTGTGGGTGAACTCGCGGGCGCTCGAGCTCGCCGGAGTGACGCGCGAGACGCCGCAGCCGCCCAACGGTCGCATCGTGGTCGACGCCGACGGTGCGCCGACGGGGTACCTGAACGAGACCGCTGCCGAGCTCGTCGGGCGCGTCATCCCGTCGGCCACGAACGACGAGATCGCTGCTGGCCTGCTCAACGCGCAGCAGTACCTGTGGTCGCTCGGCATCACCGGCTGGCACGAGGCGATTCTCGGGGAGTACAACGGCAAAGCCGATTGCACCGCGGCGTACCTGCGCGTGATCGGAGACGGCTCGCTGCCGAGTCGCGTTTCGGGTGCCCTCTGGATCGCGCCCGGACTCGAGGAGGCGGATGTGCCCACCCTGGTCGAGCGCTTCGTGCGCCTGCGCGCCGAGAACGCCGCGGCCGGCTTCGCGACGTCGACGGCGAAGGCCATGATCGACGGCGTGCCCCACGGAGGCACCGCGGCACTGCTCGAACCGTACTGCTCCCACGGCGATGGCGCGGGCGACGGCGGCGTGGGCGAGCTGCACTTCAGTGAAGCGGCGGTGCGCGCGTTCGTGCAGCAGCTCGACGCCGCGGGATTCGCACTGCACCTGCACATCATGGGAGACCGCGGCATTCGGGTGGCGCTCGACGCGGTGGAAGTGGCGCGCGCCGCGAACGGGAGCGGGCCGAGGCACCACGTCGCGCACCTGTCGATGATCCACCCCGACGATGCGAACCGCTTCGGCCCGCTCGGGCTGACCGCGAACATGCAGGCGCTCTGGGCCGCACCCGACCCGTACGTGGTGCCGATGATCGGCGAGGAGCGCATGCGCCGCGGGTACCCGTTCCGCTCCCTCGCTGATGGCGGAGCGGATCTGGCGATGGGTTCCGACTGGCCGGTGTCGCCCCCGGATCCCTGGCTCGCGATGCACGTCGCGGTCAACCGGTCGCTCCCGGCCGCGCCCGATGCCGCTGCTGCGACCGACGGGAGCCCGGAGGTGCTCGATGCGGCTCAGGCCCTGACCCTTGCGGAGAGCCTCGCGGCCTACACGAGCGGTTCCGCATCCCTGGTGCTCGACGTTCCCGGACGCATCTGTGTGGGCGAGCGCGCCGACATCGCCGTGGCGACGGGCGATCCGTTCACCGGGCCGACGGAGGCTGTGATCGCGACCCGCACCGCGCTCACGGTGGTAGCCGGCGAGGTCGTCTTCGAGCTCGCGCCGTAGTCCACGCACGGGGGCCGCGGGCGGCCCCCGTGCGTGTGGCGTCCGACCTATTCGGTCTCAGCCGGAACGTCGATGCCGTTCACGCGCTGAATCTCCCGCTGATACTCGGCGACGACGCTGCGTGAGACGCGGCAGTCGAGCAGGATCGTTCCATAGGCGCCCGCTTCGGTCCACGTGCGCAGAGCGTCGATGTCGGCCAGCGTGCGCACCCGTACCCCCGTCGCGCCGAGCGCGGAGGCGACCCCCGCGAAGTCCACGTCGGGGATCAGCATCGGCTCCTGATCGAGGCCGAGCTCGCCGTAGAGATGCACCTCCGCGCCGTACGCGCCGTCGTTCCACACCACGATGACGCAGCTGGACGCGGTGCGAATCGCGGTCTCGAGGTCGGCGAGGGCCATGAGCCCGCCGCCGTCGCCGGTGCTGAGCACCGTCGTCGTGCCCGGAACCGCCGCAGCGACGCCCGCCACCGTCGAGAAGCCGAGGCCGATGGTCTGATAAGCGGTGCCGACCATGATCATCCGCTCGGGCGAGGCGACCGGCCAGTACATGTTCGCCCAGCCGAGAAAATGGCCGCCGTCGGTGGTCACGTGACGCTCGGCCGGCAGCAGTGCGCCGATGCGTGCGGCGACGGCGCGAGGATCGAGCCTGCCATCGGCACACACCCCGTCGGCGACGCCGGTGCTGCGCTCGCGCAGTGCGCCTCCCGGTTCGAGCCCCGCGACCGTCGTGCGCCATCCGCCCGCCGGGCTTCCCGACACGTCGCGCACCGCCGCGATTCCCGCGCGCAACCGGTCCAGAACGTCGCGAGCATCGCCCTGCAGCAGCTGATGCGAGATGGGGCGATTCGTCTTCGGAGGGGCGACCTGCTCTGCATCGACGCGGATCACGGTGGTGCCGGCGCCGAACAGATCGCCGAACCGCATGGTGAACTGGTTCAGGCTCGCTCCGACGACGAGTACGACGTCTGCCGTCTCGACGAGCGCCATGGCGCGGTGCTGACCGAATCCGCCGGTCACACCGAGGTCGAACTCGGCGTCGGCGAAGATCCCGCGGCCGAGCGCGGTTGAGGAGGTCAGTGCTCCGAGCGCTGAGGCGATACGGCCGAGCTCCGCCGATGCTCCTGACACATGCGCGCCGTGGCCCGCGATGACGAGGGGGCGCTCGGCTTCGAGGAGGGCGACGACGGCGGCCTCGATCTGGTGGTCCGCTGGGCGGGCGTGCGGGGCGGAGATCGATGAGGAGGCCATAGAGGATCCGCCGCCACCGTGATCCGCCGACTCTGCGGTGGGCTCGACGCCCGAGACCGACGCAGAGAGGGCGGCCAGCACGGCGGGGTCGGCGAGGTCGATCCCCGTCGCCGCAACTGCCCCCGTCGACGCGGCCTCGGTCTGCGACCTGCCCGCCCCGACGATCTCCGCGTTCACGAGGTCGTAGGGAATCGCCAGCACGACGGGGCGCCGAACGCGCAGCGCATAGGCCGCAGCGCGTTCGACCGTGCGCGAGATGTTCGTGACTGACAGCGTGTGCGTGCGGATACCGAGGGCCGCCGCCAGCATCTCCTGATCCACGTCCCACGGTCGAGGGCCGGTGCTCGGGGCGTCGCCGACGACGACGAGCATGGGGGTGCGCGCCTGGGCCGCTTCGGCGAGGGCCGTGAGCGCGTTGGTGAAACCGGCCCCGTACGTGGTCGTGGCGATGGCGAGCTCGCCGCTGACGCGCGTGTAGGCATCGGCGGCAGCGACGGTGCCCGCTTCGTGGCGCACGGCGACGTACTTCAGGCCGAGGTCGCCGAGATGCTCGATCAGATGGGCATTGCCGTTGCCCATCAGGCCGAACATGAGTCGGGAATGGGGGGCGAGTGCGTTCGCGAGCGCGCGCACGAGGATGGTATCAGACATCACAGGTCCTTCGGGAGAGTACTCGAAATACAGGGAACCGTGTATGTCTCGCCGGGCGGCATCGCTCCGGCAGCAGCGCCCCTTTTTCGAGCGCCTTCCCCGGCAGGGCCGGAAGAACCCCGACCGAGCTGGACCCCTCTATCTTAGTGAGCGGCGCCGCGGTGTCGATAGCGGAGAGGCGCGGCTACCAGATCACCGGTAGCTCTGCGCGATGCGCTCTGCCGCCTCCTGCAGCGCGTCGACCACCTCGCCGATCGTCTCGGGCACTTTGAAATGCACGACTGCGATCGCTGCCGGCGGCTCGCCGGCGATGCGCAGCGGCACCGCGATGCCGGTCACATCGTCGATGACTTCGGCTCGACTGAGCGCGTACCCCTTGCGTCGCGCTTCGCTGCCGGCTCGGCTCATCTCGGGGTCGCCGAGGTACGCTTTCCGCTCAGCGCGGGTGAGCGACGATTCGATGGCGTGGCCGGGGGCGCCGCGATGCAGCGGATGCCGCACACCCGGGTTTCGGGCGATGGTGGCGGCGACGTTCGACGGTTCGGCGGTCACGAGGGTCACCACCTCGTCCGCGTCGAGCACCGTGACGAACGTGGTCATGCCGAGCTCGTAGGCGAGCTCGGTGATCACCGGCATGGCGGCGGTGTGCAGCGCCGGGGCCACGCCGCGGGCGAGCACGGTGAGTTTCGGGCCGAGGCGGATCAGGCCGGCCTCGTCGCGCGCCACGAAGCGGTGCTGCTCGAGGGTGCGCAGGATCCGGTAGGCATTCGAGCGGTGCACCTCGAGACCTGCGGCGAGGTCGGCGATCGACATCGGGGATTCCGCCTCGGCGAGCAGTTCGAGCGCGCGCAGGCCGCGCGACAATGTCTGGGAGCCGGCGGTCGTTCCAGCTTCGCTCGCGGAGGTCATGACTCCTATTCTGTCGGATTCCCCGGCGGTCACGTATTGCGCCTGAGCGGAGACGCACATATTCTGTGTGTGCAGTATTCAGACTGAGTGTTCACTTAGTGAACATGTACCGCGGCGCTGGCTGCGGCGAGTGAGGAGAAACAGTGCAGTTCCATCACCACGGGTACGTCTCGACCGATCCGCGCATCCTTCCAGCGGCAGGTGTCGGCATCGACCGTCCCGTCGACCTGCCCGAGGAGATCGACGTACTGATCGTGGGATCGGGGCCGGCCGGTATCGTCACCGCAGCGCAACTGGCACAGTTCCCGAACGTGGTGACCCGCGTTGTGGAGCGCCGCGACGGGCGACTCGTGCTCGGGCAGGCCGATGGAATCCAGGCCCGCAGCGTGGAAACCTTCCAAGCGTTCGGCTTCGCTCGGCAGATCACCGAAGAGGCGTACCAGATCACCGAGACCGACTTCTGGAGCCCCGACCCCGAAAATCCGGCGAACATCGTGCGCAGTTCCATCACGCCCGATGATCCGAAGGGCATCAGCGAGTTTCCCCACCTCATCGTCAATCAGGCGCGCGTCATCGACTACTTCGCGGAGTACGCACGGCGCGCTCCTGCTCGCGGTGACATCGATTACGGCTACGAGTTCGTCGATCTTGAAGTGACGGGCGAAGGGGAGTACCCGGTCACCGTGACGCTGCGCAAGATCTCCGGCTTCTCCGGCGCCGGGATCAACGCCGCGAAGTCGGGTGACGACGAGGGGGAGACCGTCGTCGTGCGAGCCAAGTACGTCGTCGGGGCGGACGGCGCGCGTTCCTCGGTGCGGCGCTCGATCGGCGGTTCGCTCGCCGGCACGTCATCACTGCACGCCTGGGGCGTCATGGACGTGCTCGCCGTGACCGACTTCCCTGACTTCCGTAAGAAGTGCATCATCCATTCGGCAGCCGGCAGCATTCTCCACATCCCGCGTGAAGGCAACCACCTGGCGCGCATCTACGTCGACCTCGGTGAGACCGATGAGCACGATGCCGGCCAGGTGCGCGGCACGTCGCTCGAAGACGTCATCGCTCGGGCGAACGCGATTCTGCACCCGTACACGCTCGACGTGCGCGACGTGCCCTGGCACAGCGTCTACGAGGTGGCGCACCGGCTCACGGATCGCTTCGACGACGCCGCGTCATCGCCCGACGGAAAGGGTCGCGTCTTCTTGATGGGTGACGCCTGCCATACGCACAGCGCCAAGGCTGGTCAGGGGATGAACGTCTCGATGCAGGACGGCTGGAATCTGGGCTGGAAGCTGGGCTATGTGCTCGAGAGCCGCAGCCCGGAGACGCTGCTGAAGACCTATTCCGACGAGCGGTGGGTGACCTCGAAGAACCTCATCGACTTCGATCATCAGTGGTCGACGCTCATGGCGAAAAAGCCCGAGGAGTTCGCCTCTCCCGATGAGGTCGCCGAGTTCTACGTGCAGACGGCCGAGTTCCCGGCCGGATTCATGACGCAGTACACCGATTCCGTTCTGACCGGTTCAGATGAGCATCAGGAGCTGGCGAGCGGCTTCACGCTCGGCAAGCGTTTCAAGTCGGTGCTCACGACTCGCGTGGCGGACGCCGTCGACGTGCACCTCGGCCACCACCACCGTGCCGACGGTCGCTTTCGCATCTACGCGTTCGCGGATGCGGACGGTTCGCGCCTCGATGCGTGGGCGCAGTGGATGCTCGAGTCTGCAGAGTCACCGCTTGCCCGTTTCACGCCGCAGGGGGGCGATCTCGACTCCGTGTTCGACGTGAAAGCGGTGTTCCAGCAGCATCATCACGAGGTCGATATCGCTCGGGTCTCGCGACTCTTCCTGCCCGCATCCGGCCCATTCGGGCTGACGGACTACGAGAAGATCTACGCGGCGCATCCGAGCGACGACATCTTCGACGCGCGCGGCATCAATCGCGATGGCGCCCTCGTCGTCGTGCGACCCGATCAGTACGTCTCGGCGATCCTGCCGCTGACGGCGCGGAGCGAGTTGCATGCGCATCTGGCGTCCTTCCTGCTCGAGCGCGACGGGGTAGCCCCGCGCAAGTTCATCTGCATCTCACAGTGATCGCGTGCCTTCGGTAACGAACTCGCACGCTTCGCAGTAGCGCCCGTCGGTCTGGTACAGGTCGACGGGCGCTGCTGCATGATCAAGGCTGCACCTTGCCCGCTTGTATGCGCATTATTCGGAAGTAGCTTCGCAAATTGCAGCGTCGTCTACTGCTCCTGCACTCTCGAACCACGTAAAGCCTCTTGGAGCCCGCTGCCAGCGGTTCCCCGGTGCGAGCCTTATCGAGGAATTCGCCGAGGCACATCGCCTCAGGAACGCGGTGAGAGTTCGCGCCCGTTCATCCGGATCTGCATTCCGATGCATAGGGGAGAAATGGGAGACAAAGTGCGCAAGTTTCGTGTCAGTTCGAGGAAGGCGTTCGTCGGTCTTACGACGGCCGCTCTCGCCGTGACCACGCTGTCAATCGGAGCCACGACGGCGGGCTTCCAATCGACCTCGTATGCGCGCGCCGAACTCGCAACGGAGGCGACGGTCGCCACGCCCCCGGTCTACAACGACCAGTCGGCGGGTTCCGTGCTCTTCATCAACCGTTTCGGTGAACTGTTTCTCGGCGGCGACCGACGGAGCGGAAACGGAGCGGGCGCGGGAAACACTGCCCCCACGGCCGATCCCACCAAGGTCGAATTCCCGGACGGCGTGAAGATCGTCGATGCCGGCGGGAGCACCAACGACTTCCACTGGAACAACGTCGCTACCGGTTACTCCGCGATCGACACCGAGGGCAGGGTGTGGACTTGGGGCCAGGTCTACCCCGGGGGCACACGAGGCATCGAGCTCATGGGGCGCGGCAACATCTCTCTGCAGGCCTCGTACACTCCCGGACAGGTCGTGACGACCGCTGAAGGAACTCCGCTCCCCAAGATCATCGACCTGCAGCGCAGCGAGAATCAGACCTACGCGCTCGACGAAACCGGGACGATGTGGGTGTGGGGCTACGGCGGCGAGAACCTTCCGGTCTCGGCCTCCTACTACTCAGGCAACGGTGCCGCGCTCCCGACGCGCGCCAACACGACGGCCGTTCAGAACGGAATGGGCGATTGCCGCGCCGACCGCAACCCGGCCAATCACGGGGGCGACGTCACCTGGCACACCATCTGGGGCGGGAACAACAGCTCAGGTGGCGTCTCGACGAGCGGGCTCATCTACACCTGGGGCTACGACGCCTCGAACGGAATCGCGCAGCAGCAGTGGTCCCAGCGATGCCCGCAATTGAACGAGGGCGCGAACCGCGTGCTCTTCGAGCAGTACCCGGATCTGTACCGAACCGCCGATGGCAAGACCTACGATCCGGCAGAGCTCACGACCGAAGCGCTGCGGAACGAGCGGTACTCCGAGATCGTCGCCCACATGACCCAGCAGCCGCTCGCGCAGTGCGCGACGCCGACGGCGAAGTCAATCGTCGACGCGACCGAGTGCCCGGTGCGACAGTTCGGATACTCGGCACGCGCCGGTCGTCTGCTGCTGCAGAACGGCAGTCTCTACACGTGGATGATCTCCAACGATCAGACGTACGGGTACTACTTCCTCGGTCGTGAGGGAAGCACCAATCAGAACGATCTCAACTCGCGCTTCCGGCCGAACCTCGCACTGAGCAACGTGAACTTCACCTCGCCCCAGGTGGGCTCGGTGTCGGCACTGACGCACGACGGAAAAGTGTACGGATGGGGCCGGAACAACTACTGCCAGGCAGTGGGAGAACGCACCGTGGGCAGCGCCGACTGTGGGAGCAACGCCGGGAATGACTTCGTGATACTGCCAAGGCCCGTCGCGGGCATTCCCCAGGACGCAACGATCACTGGGCTGAGCAGCAATCAGTGCACCACGTGGGCCCGTTCCGACCTCGGAACAATGTGGGCCTGGGGCGGCGGAACCATGGTGTCGAATAACTACGTGTTCTGCGGCACGACCGGCAGCGCGTATGGAATCTACGACCAGCGCAAATCGACGCTGCAGGCTCCGTTCGGCGCCCCGGTCAGGTCCGTCTCGACGGGCACCATGCCCATCCTCGACTAACCATCCTCTCGAGTTGGTTCGCCAACGCTTCGTCCGGGGAGGGCGTCAGCAATCCGCCCTCCCCGCTCTTGAACGAAGCGCCGCTCGACTTCACAAACTTCGGTCAACGCTCGCGCGCTGACCGATCGCACTGACAGCCCGTCGACCTGTCACCCGCGCATTTTCTCGTCGACACGTTACGAAAGGAAGATCAATGGCTATTGAAAAGAAAAAGGGACGTAAGCGGCTCGTTATCGCGGCGGGTGCCCTGCTCGGCATCGGCGCCCTCGCGACCAGCGCCGCGTTCACCGACTTCGGCCTGCTGAACCTCGGCGGCGCAGGCGGCTTCGGCGGCGAGGAGAACGCCTACAACCTGCAGGTGTCGGCTGGCCAGGAGGCGACGATCGATTCCGTGGTCAACTGGGTCGAGGCGAACCCGGATGCCGAGGACGTTGCACCGATCACGGGTGCGGATTCGCTCGTGCCCGGTGGCGAGGCGGTCACCGTGAACCTCCCGGTGAAGAACGCGTCGAAGTCCTTCTCGTCGACGCTCGCCCTCGACATCGAGGACACCACTCCTGCGAACGCCGACACGGCTATCCAGGCGAAGAACGACGCGTACGCATCGCTTCTCCGCATCGATATCGCGCAGACCGACAACGCAGGGACCGCGCCCACCGACTGGGTCGCAACCGGTCTCACCGCCGATGCGGCGAGCGCTGATCTCGCCAATCTCGCTCCTGAGGCCGGCACCGTCGCAGTCGTGCGCGTGTACCTCCTCGATGGCGCCACCCAGGACGACACCAATGCGGCAAACGGCGGCACCGTGAACCTGCAGGCGAAGTTCTCGGGCTCGTCCATCAACTAACACCAATGTGCGGCGGGCATCGCGATGCCCGCCGCACATTTTCGCCAGAGAGGTAGAAATATGGTGACAGAACGCATGAAGAAGGTGACACCGCCACTCGCGGCACTCGGAGCACTCATCATCGCGCTTGTCGCGGTGGAGACCGGGGCGCAGCACGTGTTCACGGTTGGGGGAACGAGTCAGATCCAAGCCGCAGGTGAGGACTCCTTTGTTGTCGAAGTCACCGGCTCATTGGGCGCCGACTGGCAACCTACGGACAACGACTGGGTACATGCGAACCCTGAAGCTTTCGATATCGATGCCGATGCGCAATCGGGCTTCGGCCCCGGCGCCTCGCGCGACTTCGTCTTGGCAGCGCGAAACGCGAGTCCGGAGCTCACCGGCGATATCGATATGACAGTTCTCAATCCCGAGCCCGAGAACTCAGCGCTGTACGACCAGCTGCTGTACACCGTCGAGCACGAGGGAACGGTGTTGCTCGACGCCGTACCGGGTGCCGACATTGCGGCCTTCGGTCCGCTCTCACTCGGTGAATACGCGCCGGGTGAATACACGACAGTTGCGCTCACGGTCACGATGCCCAGCGACGCCGGGAACGAACTGCAGCAGCTTTCCTCCCGCGTACAGGTCGCGATGAACGGGGTTTCACGATGAAGATGAAGAACACCTTTGCATTCGGGGGCGCTGCCGTCGGCGTCATCGCCCTGTGCACCATCGGTGCGACCTCCGCAGCCTTCCTGCAGTCGCTCTCGGCCTCTGGCGAGCTCTCCGGAGAGGTTACCGTCGCCCAGGGACCGGACGCCGACAAGATCTACGACGATCCGAACGATCCGAACATCGTTGTGACGGTGGATGCGGACTCCGACGCCGGGGTCCTCACGACGCTCCCCAATGACACGCTGGCCTATCCCACACGAACAACGGGCGGCTTCTCGCTGACGGCCGGTCTCCTCGATGGCAGCGCTGATGCGAATGTCCGTGTCACGGCCGACGTCGCGGATGGTACGCCGGCCTGGGTGCGAGAGCACCTGAGAGTCGGGATCTATGTCAACGACGAGATGTTGAACCCCGATGGCGTGCCGCTCACCATGGATCAGATCGATGAGATCGGCGGCGTTGACCTCGGAGTGCTCAAGGCAGCCGATGCTCCCAGCACGATCGAGTACCGCATCTGGTTGGGCTCGAATTCTCCGGCGGAGGCGTATCACTCGGAGTTCGCCCTGAACGCGACGCTCGTCGGAGAAACCGCGACCGGCAAGGTCTTCGATATGAATGTGGAGGTCTGATGTACTCCCTCGTCAAATTCGCCGGCGCCTTGGCTCTCGCGGCGCTGGTGCTCATCGGAGCCGCTGCACCCGCACAAGCGGCGGATGTCATCACGCAAGAGACGCCCTCCAGCGTCGTCGTGCAAGTCACAGGCCCCGGACATCCCACGGAATGGGACATCACGGCTCGGAACACGTCCTCGGGAACCATCTCTCCGACCCTTCGCTTCACCGAAGCCGAAGGTGCGCTGTTTCAAGGCGCGCACCCTGCGCAGATCGATGTCACTCTCGGAGGCGTCCAGCTCTACAGCGGCGACGCGAGCGGTCTCGTTGGTGCGGAGTTCCCTCTCGGAGAGATTCCCCAGAATGCACCGATGACCGTGAACGCTTCGGTGCTGTTGCCCTACGAAGCCGGCGACGAGTACCGAACCGCCGATGCGATCGTCTCCTGGGAACTCTCGGCGTTCGACGCGCCCGCACCCGCGCCCGCGCCCGCGAGTCCTCCTGCACCGCTCGAACCCGGGGACTTGGCCACCACTGGTGGCAGTGCGCTGATTCTGCTGATCGCTGCGGTTGCAGCAATGGCGGTGCTCCTCGGTGCCTTGCTGTTTCTCTCTTCGCGCCGCCGCGAGTCGACCGCGGCTGAAAGTTGATCAACTTATGAACATTCACACTTTGCGACCACTCGCAGTGCCGAGCAACGGGCGTACCCGCGTGCTCTTCATCATCGCCGTCAGCCTTGCCCTGACGCTCGTTGCAGGGCTCGTGATCTTCCGCAACACGGCATCCGCGTTCACCGAGGAGGCGAAGCTGGCCTTCAGCGTGAAGTCGTCCGAGTACGACACGGTGCTCATTCAGCAGGATCGCTCCGTTCGGAGCTTCGGCCTGAACGGGATCGCACTCGACCTCGACAGCGATGAGCCGTTCGTTCCGGGCTCCACCGCGCGCGTTATCCTGCAGGTCGGTAACAACAGTGCAGCGGGCGAAGCCTCGCTCACGCCGTTCCCCGAAGTCGCAGGTGAGCTTTCTGAGCACCTTCGCATGTCGGCGCTCGCCACTCGCGGTGACGGCAGCGAGGTCGTGCTGTTCGGTGATCCCGCTAACCCGGCGTCCGGTGTGGTGCCCGGCAGCGAGTTGCCGGACACCGCGGTGCAGCTGGCAGCTCGCGGGGGCACCGCGCTCAAGGACGGCGATACCTGGGACGGGCCGGAGGAGTCCTCCGCGACCGTGACCTACTTCATCCATTTGAACGACGATGCCGAGCTCAAGCAAATGTCGAAGGCGTCGTTCAGCCTGGGGCTGCAACTCGACAGCCAAAGCACCTAGTTCGTAGATCACCAACAGAGGGGGAGCACCATGGGACAGAAGAAAACCTTGGACGTCGTTCGATCGAGCGTTCTCACCATCGCATCGATCATCGGAGGCTTCTGCATCCTGCTGGTGCTCGCCGGAATCATGTTCGGGCTGCGGCCGCTGGTCGTGGTGTCGGGTTCTATGGAACCCGCCATCCCGACCGGCTCGCTCATTCTCATTCAACAGAAGCAAGCCGAGGAGCTGCGGATCGGGGACATTGTCACCGTGTCTCGCCCAGACGGCGAGGGGTTCATCACCCACCGAATCCTGGAGAAGACTCCTCATGACGATGGAGCGGGCGTCGACCTGGTGCTCAAGGGAGATGCCAACGAGAATCAGGACCCGAAGCCCTACTCCGTCGATAGCGCTGAACGTGTCGTCTTGACGCTTCCCTTCGTGGGAATCATCGTGAAGTACTTGCAATCACCGTTCGGAGTTGTGGCCGGCGTCATCCTGGTGCTCGCCGTGGTGTCGCTGTACTCCATCAGACCGGATCGTAAGACTGAAGAGGGCGCGGAGTCGAACGATGAGGCCTCCCCGCAAGCCCCGCACCCCGATCGCGCCGCCGCGCAGCAGGGCACTGCGGAGAGCATCGCGCCGATGTACCAGGGGCTGCACGTCGGAGACCCCGCGACCGCCCGGCTCCAGCAGCCGTACGCCCCATCAGCCGCCGCCTACGGGCTTCACGCAGGTTACGTCGAAGCGGCCGGTGCGTACGCTCCGCGAATGGTGGTGCCCGCCCCGCGCGACGCTCGCTCTATGGGGCCCGGCGTTGCAACCGCCGAGCCTCGGCCGGTCGGCACGGTCGTGGACGGCGAGCTCTGGGTGCCCGTGAGCGTGCTCGGCGCGGCCAGACGGTTCGTCAGCGACGCCGAGGGGGCACCTCAGACGAAGCCGTCGCCCGACGATCCGAACGACGAGAAGTACACGGTGTGACCCGGTCGCGTCTCCGTATCAGGCGCCCCGGCCGACAGCGCGCCAACGCCTGAAGAAGGTCACCGCCCACGTCACCGCCCAGAGCCCCACGCCGATGGCGAGGAGGAGACCCGCGATCTCGTACTGGATCCAGTCCTCGACGCTCCGCGCCCAGGGACCGATGAGGAAAAGCGAGAGGGCTGCGCCGAGAATGGGGATCACGGTCGGTGCGCGGAAGCCGCCCTCGATCCTCGGTTCCCGTCGCAGCACCAGGAGCGCGATGTTGACGACGGCGAAGACGCACAACAGCAGGAGACCCGTGGTGCCGCCGAGGGCGCCGACGATGCCGTCGTCCGAATTCAGATTCACGTAGACGACCAGACCGACGGCGAGCAGCGTGCTGAAGACGATGGCGACCCAGGGGGAGCGGCGCTTCGGCAGCACCTTGCTGAGCGCCTTCGGCAGAACATCCTGCTTGGCCATGCCGTAGAGCAGACGGCTCGCCATGAGCATGTTGATGAGCGCGGTGTTGACCACGGCGAACACCGTGAGGAACGGAAAGATCGCGTCGACCGGGATGCCGGGCGCGCCGATGCGCACCACGTCGAGAAGGATGCCGGCGTCCGGGTTCTTCGGGTTGAGCAGATCGCCCGGCGGAATCACCATGATGACGGTGACCGCGACGAGCATGTAGACAATGGCGCAGATGCCCAGCCCGGTGAGCATGATTCGCGGGAAGTCGCGCTGGGGATCCTTGCACTCTTCGACGAGGTTCACCGAATCCTCGAAGCCGACCATGGCGAAGAAGGCGATCGCGGTCGCCATCGTCACTGCTGCGAAGGCCCCGCGGTCTTCGGGGGTCTCGAAGACGATGAGGCGGGAGACGTCGCCGTTGCCCTGCGCGATCGCGATGATCCCGATGAGAATGATGACCGCCATGATCGCGATTGTCACGAGCGTGAGCACGAGATTGAACTTCACACTCTCGCCGACGCCCCGCAGGTTGACGAGCGCGAGGACGAGGATGATCGCGATCGCCGCGAACATCGTCGCAGTCGCGTCTTGCGGCACACTCTCGAAGAACTGACCGAGCCCGATGAGCAGGTTCTTGCCGACCAGGGTGGCGGACGTCGCGGCGCTGGTGATCCCGGAGGAGGCCACGGCGAAGGCGATGATGAAGGTGACGAAGTGCACCCGGAACGCCTTGTGCGCGTACAGAGCGGCTCCGGCGGCCTGCGGATACTTCGTCACGAGCTCGAGGTACGAGAACGCGGTCAGCGTAGCGATCACGAAGGCGAGAAGGAACGGGAGCCAGGCGACGCCGCCGACCTGGCCCGCGACGCGACCGGTGATGGCGAAGATGCCGGCGCCGATGATGTCGCCGATGATGAGGAGCAGGAGCAGCTTCGGCCCGATGACCCGTTTGAGTCCGGTGCCGTGCTCGCGCGGAGCGTCGCCGATCGCTGCGACGGCTTCAGTGTTCAACTGCGCCATGATGCATCCCCATTGTGTGCGTCGTAGCCGGTATCGATGGTCATCGTTCGCCAGCATGAACATGAGCGAACGATGATTCGGCCAACTGTATCGCGTCCCGCGGCATTGCATCACTCGAGCCGGGGGAGTACGCACTGAGGCCCCGGCATCCGTCGGGATTCCGGGGCCTCGGTACGAGCGCGGGGTTTACTTCGCGGCGAAGCGGAAGAGCTTCTTGTTGGCGAACTCGAGCATGCCCACCTTGCCGAGCTCGCGGCCGTAACCCGACTTCTTCACGCCGCCGAAGGGCACATCCGCGCCCTCGAGGCCGGCGCCGCCGATGAAGACCATGCCGACGTCGAGCTGGTTGCCCACCTGCTCGGCGCGCTCGAGGTCGTCGCAGATGATGACGGAACCCAGGCCGTACGGCGAGGAGTTCGCGAGATCGATCGCCTCCTGGTCGCTCGAGACCTTGTAGAGCTGCGCAACCGGGCCGAACAGCTCCTGGCTGTACACGTCCATCGACGGGGTGATGTTGGTGAGGATCGACGGGGTGTAGAGGTTGCCATCGGGCGTGTTGTCGCCGACGAGCACCTCAGCGCCCTGATCGATCGCGCCCTGCACCTGCGAGGTGAGCGTCTTCGTCGCGCCCGCCGAGGAGAGCGGGCCGAAGTCGCCGGCCTCGTAGGACTGGCCGGCGATGGCCGCCTTGTACTTCTCTGCGAACTCGTCGAACAGCGAATCGATGACGACGATGCGCTTCGAGCCGTTGCACGCCTGACCCGTGTTCTCCATGCGCCCGCCGACCGCGTGCTCGACCGCGTGATCGAGATCATCCGTGTCGAGCACCAGGAACACATCGGAGCCGCCCAGCTCGAGCACGCACTTCTTCAGCGCGCGCCCGGCCTGCTCGGCCACGATCGCGCCTGCGCGCTCCGAGCCGGTCAGCGAGACGCCCTGAATGCGATCGTCGGCGATGATGTCCTCGATCTGCTCGTGCGTCGCGAAGACGTTGACGTAGGCGCCCTTGGGGAACCCGGCGTCGAGGAAGAGCTGCTCGAGCGCGAGTGCCGACTCGGGGCACTGCGCAGCGTGCTTCAGAATGACGGTGTTGCCGAGAATGAGGTTCGGCACCGCGAAGCGCGCGACCTGGTAGTAGGGGTAGTTCCACGGCATGATGCCGAGGATCACGCCAGTGCCCTGGAAGCGGAAGAAGCTCTTCAGCCCGTCCTCGACCTCGAGCTGCTCATCGGCGAGCCACTTCTCGGCGTTAGCGGCGAACGCGGCGCTGATGGCACCCGAGAACTCGGCCTCGCCGATCGACTGATCGAGGGGCTTGCCCATCTCGCGGTTGATGATCGCGCCGAGCTCCTCCTTGCGCTCCTCGAACAGCTCCGCTGCGCGATGGGCGAGCGCTGCGCGCTCGGCGACGGTGGTCTTGCGCGACCAGTTCTGGTACGTCTCCTGCGCCGACGCGAGCGAGGCTTCGATCTCCTCGGTGGTCGCGTCGGGGTACTCGGCGACTGTCTCGCCCGTAGCCGGATTGATGACGGCGAACGTGCTCATAGGTGACTCACTCCTTAGTGATCGTCGGTGTTGTGCACGCCCAGTCTCCCACATCGGCGGTCGTGAGCACTACCGCCCGAGAGGATCGAATCATGCGAATTCATCGGGTACTCGCCGACGATTTCGGAAGTGGATCGGCGGCGGAGCTGCGGATTCCGTTGCGCTCGCGACCCGAGGCGCGATCCGTCTCGACGGGCCGCCGCACCTATAGGATGATCGCCGTCGCACCCCCGACCTCATAGAGGAGGATTCGCTTTGGCGAAACACACGCTCAGCAACGCCACCGACACCGGGCACATCCACGTCGGCAAAGGCCTGAACCAGAACGCGCTCGGAGTCGTCGGTTCGACGATCATCGGACTCGCCTCGACCGCGCCGCTCTACTCGCTGGCGGCGACGCTCGGATACGTGATTCTCGCCGTCGGCGCGCAAGCCCCGCTCGTGTTCGTCGTGGCCTGCATCCCGATGGTCTTCGCCGCGTTCGCCTATCAAGAGCTCAATCGCGAGATGCCGGACTGCGGCACGACCTTCGTCTGGGGCGCCAAGGCGTTCGGGCCGGTCACCGGATGGATCGGCGGCTGGGCCGTGGCGGTCTCCGCCGTCATGGTGCTCGCCAACGTCGGCGAGATCACCGGCAAGTACTTCTGGTTGCTGCTCGGGAACGAGGAATTCGCCGACAACCGGGTCATCGTGGTGGCGACTTCGGTGGTCTTCATGGCGCTCATGACCTTCATCAGCACGATCGGCGTGCAGATCGGCGAGAGGCTGCAGATGGTGCTCATGACCATCCAGATCGTCGCCATGCTGCTCTTCGGCGTGCTCGCCCTCGTGCACTCGCTCGACGGCAGCAATGCCGGATCCGTCGCGTTCGACTGGCAGTGGTTCAACCCGGCCGAACTCACCTCCTGGTCGGGGTTCATGGAGGCCGTGCTGCTCGCACTCTTCATCTACTGGGGCTGGGACACGTGCCTCGCGCTGAACGAGGAGACCAAGAACCCCCGTAAGACGCCGGGCCGCGCGGCGATCTCGACGATCATCGTGCTCATCGTGCTCTACGTCGGCATCTCCGTCGCCGTCATGATGTTCGCCGGGTTCGGCGACACCGGGTTCGGTCTCACCAACGAGGCGAACCTCGACGATGTCTTCACCGTGCTCGGCGGCGCCCTCTTCGGGCCGTGGGGCTGGTTCCTGCTGCTCGGCGTCATGCTCTCGGCGGCGTCGTCGACCCAGACCACGATCCTTCCCACGGCTCGAGGCACCCTCTCGATGGCCGTCTACCGGGCGCTGCCGGCGAAGTTCGCGGATCTCCATCCGAAGTTCAAGACGCCGTGGTTCTCGACCACCGTCATGGGCGCTGCAGCCATCGTGTACTACGTCGGCATGTCCATCCTCTCCGAAGACATGCTCGCCGATTCGCTCACATCGATGGGTCTCGCGGTCGCGCTCTACTACGCCATCACGTCATTCGCGTGCGCCTGGTACTTCCGCGATACGCTCCGAGACAGCGCGCGCAACCTCTGGATGCGCGGCATCCTGCCAGTCCTCGGCGGGCTGATGCTCGCGTACGCCTTCGTGCAGTCGTGCATCGACATGATCAGCGTCGACTACAGCTACACCGTCATCTTCGGTATCGGCGGCGCCTTCGTCATCGGCGTCGGGGCCCTCTTGCTCGGATTCGTGCTGATGGGCATCTGGTCGCTGCGACCCGCAGCGAAGCCGTTCTTCCGCGGCGAGAGTCTGAATCGGGAGACGCCGATCCTCGTTCCGGACGAGTAGCACCGGATCCGTTACGACGCCGTCACGAAGCTGCGCGACGCTCGTGACGACGTCGTAACGCGGATGGCGTGGAATACAGCCATGGGTGAGCGTCTGCAGTGGAAGAAGGTCCTGTCGATCTGGATCGGCATGTACCCGGTGAACGTCGCGACCTCGTGGGTGATCACGATGCTGCCGTGGTGGGGCGGCGTATCGCTGCCCGCACGCTCCGCGATCGTCGTCACCGTCGTCGCGCCGGTCATGTGCCTCATCATGATGCCGGCAGTGACGCGTCTGCTCGCGCCGTGGCTCCGTCGTCGTGCGGTGCACGTGCAGCGCGAGCGAGCGCTGTGCGCGCAGCTCGACGCCCTCTCCGCGGCACTCGGCGCCGACGATCCCGAGCGCTCGACGACGGCTCTCCGCTACGCTGAGAACGGCGCGCAGGGGTGGGGCGACCGGAGCCTCCGGGCGGGCCGCGGGAGGTCACCATGGAGCGTTTCGACACGATCGTCGTCGGAGCTGGAGTATCGGGTCTGACGGCAGCGCGATTCCTCGCGAAGCACGGCCAGCGAGTGGTCGTGCTCGAAGCGCGCGATCGGGTGGGCGGACGCACCTGGAGCGAGCACGCGGACGGCGTGATCACGGATATCGGAGCCTCCTGGATCCATGGGATCGATGACAATGCGCTCTACACACTGACCCGCGCCTGCAACATGCACGCGATCGAGTTCACCGTCGGCAGCTATCAGCCCGACGGCCGCCCGATCGCCACCTACGGACCGGAGGGGTCGCGGCTCGACGCCGAGACTGCGGCGAGGTTCGCCGACGATCTGCGCGCTGCAGACACGATGCTGGCCGCGATGATCGACGCAGCCCCGGATGGGTCAGCATACGCCGACGCCATCGACCGCGCCCTCGCTGAGCTCGACTGGGATGCGGAACGAGCGGCCCGCGTGCGCGAGTTCCTGCGTCACCGCTCGGAGGAGCAGTACGGCGTCGCCGCCGAGCGCCTGGACGCGCACGGCCTCGACGACGACCAGGTCGAGGGCGATGAGGTGGTGTTCCCCGGCGGATACGACGCGCTCGCACGCGGGCTCTCCGAGGATCTCGACGTGCGCCTGGAGCACGTGGTGCGGCGCGTCGAATGGTCGGACGCTGGTGCGTCCGTGGTGACCGGGCACGGTGAGTTCGCTGCGGATCACGTCGTGGTGACGGTACCCGTCGGCGTGCTCGCATCGGAGGACTTCGTCATCGATCCCGCGCTGCCAGAGCCGGTGGCGAAGGCCCTCGCCGGATTCGAGATGAATGACTTCGAGAAGATCTTCCTGCGGTTCTCCGAGCGCTTCTGGGATGAGGACGTCTACGCCATCCGCAGGCAGGGACCTGCCGCGCAGTGGTGGCACTCCTGGTACGACCTCACCGAGCTGCACGGGGTGCCGACCCTGCTCACCTTCGCCGCGGGCCCCAGCGCTCAGGCGACTCGTGAGTGGAACGACGACGAGATCGCGTCCTCGGTGCTCGCCTCGCTCCGCGAGATCTACGGCGTCGCCGTGACCGACCCCGAAACCGTCCGCGTCTCGCGGTGGCGGGACGACCCCTACTCGCGCGGTTCATACGCTTACATGACGCCGGGTTCCCGCACCGAGCACCACGATGTGCTCGCCACGCCGATCGGCGGAGCAGAAGGATCCGGCGGCGTGCTGCACCTGGCCGGCGAAGCGACGTGGACGGAGGATCCCGCGACCGTCACCGCCGCGCTCTACTCCGGGCACCGAGCCGCTGAGCGCATCCTCGGCCAGGCGCTCGACTTCACGGCGCTGGCTCCGGAGGCCCCGACGACGACGGCCTCCTAGTTTCGGAGGCCGGTTCAGCGGTGAGCCGCGTGCGCCGCCGTCGAGTTCGCCTCACTGCGACGCTGCACTGACCGTTCGAGTGCCTCGACGCGCGCCTGCAGGTCGACGCGCTCGGCGGTGACGTCGACGGCCGAACGGCTCTGCGAGACGACCGACCCGACCCCCGCGAGTTCGGAGAACGCGTCATCGAGTCGCTGGGAGGGAACGCGCACCGTCATGCTCGCCTCGGCGTTCGCCCCGTCGCCTGAACGATGCACATGCTCCAACTCGATCGTGCCATCGAGGTCGGTCACGATGGCACGCACGCGATCCATCGCCCCGGAGGGGTCGGAGACCTCGATCAGCAGCTCGCCCGTGCGGATCACGGAGCGTTCGGTCGAGACATCCTGCCCGGATGCCCCATCGCTGGCTGCCCCTGGTTCCGACGATGCAGGGCGCGGTGCTACGGAAGCGGAATGGAGAGCGTTCCGGTCTCTGCCGGGGGCTCGATCGAGCGGCCCTTGAGATCGGGCATCCAACGCAGGGTCGAGACGGCGATGATCGCGCAGATGACGAGCAGCCCAGCTGAGACGGCGATGGCACCGTGTGCGCCCGCGATGTCGATCGCGATGCCGGCGAAGGCCGATCCGGTTGCCACACCGACGAGGGTGCCGGTGCCGATCCATCCGTAGGCTTCGGCGGTTTCGGAGAAGCGGACGGTGGAGCTGACGATGTTCGAGATCGCGGCGAAGGTGGGCGCAGTTCCGAGACCGCCGATGAACAGGACTGCGCTCAGCCACCAGATGTTCAGGCTGAGCAGGCACGCGGAGGTTCCCGCGAGCACGAGGAGGATGCGGAGCGCCGGCGACCAGGGCCGCATCTCGCGGTGCCCGATGAGCAGACCGCCCACGAGCGAGCCTCCGGCGAAGATCGCGAGCACGATGCCCGATTCGATGCTGCCGTGCCCGCCGTTCGGCCCGACGAATGCGGCGACGATGCCCGCCTCGATCGCTGCGAACGAAGCGACGAAGAAGAAGCTGACGACAGTGCCGATGACCACCGTCGGGTACCGCAGCACGGCGCCCAGCCCGCGCTTCGAGGGCGGAAGCTTGACTTGCCCGAGCGCCGGGCTCGAGATGAACCAGGCGCCGCCGAGCAGCATGAAGCCCGCTGCAACGCAGAGGCCGGCAGCGGTGCTGAACTGCGAGGTGACGAAGACGGCGACGAC
Source organism: Leucobacter alluvii (assembly GCF_039530485.1). NCBI lineage: Bacteria > Bacillati > Actinomycetota > Actinomycetes > Micrococcales > Microbacteriaceae > Leucobacter > Leucobacter alluvii. The sequence goes on from NZ_BAAAOP010000003.1 coordinate 221,376, forward strand.
CGGGCCGATCACCCAGATGATCTCCTGCGCGGCTGCGTCGAGCGAGAACAGCGCCTGCAGCTGCTTGCCCGGCACGAGTTTCGGGTACATCGTGCGCACGGCGGGCGTGATGGGCGGCGTCGTCAGTCCGACCAGCAGGGCGATTCCCGTGACGATGGGCAGGGGGAGATGCACGACGGCGATGACCACGAGCAGCACCGAGCACGCGATCGATGTCACGGTGAGCACGGGGCGCATGCCCCACTTGCCCATGAGCCGGCTGCTCAGCGGACCGGAGACGGCCTGGCCGACGCTCTGCGACGCGAGCACGATGCCCGCGGAGGTGTAGTCGCCGTAGGCGAGCTGAATGTGGAGCAGCACGATGATCGACAGCATCCCGAAGGGGAAGCGCGCCATGAGCTGCGACCCGAGCACGCGGAAAACGCCGGGATTGCTCCCCAGATCACGATACAAGCCCATCAGACGAGTATACGCGTGGTATCGGCGATATTCGAGTGCTCAGGCCACTGATTCGCGCGTCGTTTCGATGAAGAGCGAGCGAATCCGAGGTGTCCGCGGCGCTCGACGAGACACGACCCCTTCCCGCCGCTGCATGTTCGGCAGACGAGACAGCACTGCCGGGCGGAGCGTCTCGATGATCGCTCCGCCCGGCAGTGCTGGAAGTCCGCTTCGGTCAGCGGTTGGTGCTGCTCGTCGAGTAGACCGTGCCACCCGAGCTCTGGGCGCGACGACCCGATCGACGACGCCCGCCGTCTGATCCGGCGCCAGCGCCCTGGCCGCGCGACTGCCCGCGCTCGCCCTGCTGGCTCTGTCCGCCCTGACCGCCGCCCTGTCCGCCGCGGCGCTGTCCGCCGCCACCCTGAGCGCCGGAGCCCTGGCCCGAAGACCGTCGCTGCTGGCCGTCACCCGACTGACCCTGACCGGCGCTCGCCGATCCGGCACTGCGACCGCGACCGCCGCGCGAGCGCTTGCGCTTCGCGTTCGCTCCCGTGCTCGACCCTTCGCCCGCCGGGCTGTGGCCGGCGGCGCGCTGCTGTGCCGTCTGCGCCGCCGCGCGCTTGCGCTCGGTCTCGCGGGGGTCGACGCGGGGCGCGATCTCGCCGATGAGCGAGAGCACCTCAGGATCGATGTTCGCCGCGCTCGGGTTCACGGTACGGGGCGTGACGTGAATCTTGGCTGCACGCATGATCTGACGCATCTCGCCGCGCTGCTCCGGCAGCACCAGCGTGACGACATCGCCCTCGTTGCCTGCGCGGGCCGTACGACCCGAGCGGTGCAGGTACGCCTTGTGCTCGACGGGCGGGTCGATGTGCACGACGAGATCGACGCCGTCGACGTGCACGCCGCGCGCTGCGACGTCGGTCGCCACGAGAACCCGGGCTTCGCCGCTCACGAACTCGGCGAGGTTGCGGTCGCGCGCGTTCTGGGACAGGTTTCCCTGCAGTTCGACCGCGGGGATGCCGGCGGTGGTGAGCTGCTTCGCGAGCTTCTTGGCCTGATGCTTCATCCGGGTGAAGAAGATGCGGCGAGCGGTGCCCGACGCCAGCGCTTCGATGAGCGCATCCTTCTGATCCTTGCCCGCGACCTCGAAGACGTGGTGCGTGAGCTGCGGCACCGGTGACTCGGCGGAATCGACGGAGTGCCGGATCGGGTCGTGGAGGTACTTCTTCACCACGTTGTCCACGCCGTTGTCGAGGGTCGCGCTGAAGAGGAGACGCTGTCCCTGCTTCGGCGTCGCGTTCAGAATGCGCGTGACGACGGGCAGGAAGCCCATGTCGGCCATGTGGTCGGCCTCGTCGAGCACCGTGATCTCAACCGAGCTGAGATCGACGAGACGCTGCTTCATGAGGTCGTCGAGGCGACCCGGTGCGGCGACGACGATGTCGATGCCGCCTTCGAGGGCGACTTCCTGGCGGCGCTGCGGCACGCCGCCGAAGATGGTCGTGACCTTGACGCCCATCGGGTCGGCGAGCATCTTCAGCGTCTCGGCGATCTGCGTGACGAGCTCGCGGGTCGGGGCGAGCACGATCGCGCGCGGGCGACTCGGGCGGCGCTTCTTGGCCGCATCCTCGGCGAGGTTCGCCACGAGGGGGATGCCGAATGCGATCGTCTTGCCCGAGCCGGTGCGGCCGCGGCCGAGCACGTCGCGCCCGGCGAGCGTGTCGGGAAGCGTGTCGCGCTGGATCGGGAAGGGCGCGTCCTTGCCGTTCTTGGCGAGGGCGTCTGCAATGGGTGCGGGAACCCCGAGATCCAGGAAGGAAGGCGTTGGGGTAGTGGTCTGTTCGGTCACGGGGACCTTTCATGCACAAGCGCGAGCCGTCGTCGTACCTCGAGCGCATGGCTCTGGCAGGCGTAACGCGCGGCGTCGCGGCTAAGTCGGCGAGTGCGCGGTTGCGCATCCGTTCGCCGCAGAGAGTCCGAGGTCTGGCGGGTCGAAGTCTCGACCGCCGCCTGCTGAGAATCAGCGACGCACGAGCCGGCTCGGCCGACTCGCAACGACCAGCTTAGCGGGTCTGGCTGAGAGCCGTGCACGGCCGCGGCGTTTTCTCCCGTGTGAAAGATCGAGCGTTCTTTCGTACGTTTTGTGACGGGATGAGTGTCGGAGGCGGCCCGCACTCTGCCAGCATGTGGCCATGGGACGGATCACGATACGCGAATTCCACGACGACGACCTCGATGCGGTCGTCCGCTTGTGGTGGGAGGCGCACTCCACATCGGAGCAGCCGGTGTACTCGCTCGCCGAGGTCACCGCCTCGTGTCGCGAAGACCATGCGGTGGTTGCGGTCCGCGATGATCACGTGGTGGCCGCCGCAGTCGGTCGGGCGGCCCACGCGCAGGGGTGGATCGTGTTCTTCGGGGTCGATGAGGATGCGCGCAGCGACAACACCTCTGGCGCGCTGCTCGACGCGCTCGAACGGAAGATGGCGCCGCTCGGGCTCGGCACGCTCTCGGTGCTGACGCCGGAGAGCAGTCGTATCGACCTGCTCACCTCGAACGGATTCCAGTTGCAGCACAACCTGCGCTACTTGGAACGGCAGATGCCCGTGCAGCGACGCGAGCTCGAGTTGTTGAAGGATCTGGGCGGTCGGATCCTGCCCCGCCACCTGTGGGAGCAGGTCGCCGGGATGCGGCACGAGAAGCAGCTGCTCGAGGAGCGCCTCGTGGCGCCGCTCGCGCAGCCCGATCTCGCCGACCGGTACGGTGTGGTGCCGCCGCACGCGGTGATGCTGTTCGGGCCGCCCGGCACGGGGAAGACGACCTTCGCGAAGGCCGTGGCATCGCGGCTCGACTGGCCGTTCATCGAGGTCTTCCCGTCGCGTCTCGGGGACGGGGTCACGAGTATGGCTTCCTCGCTCCGGGCCGTCTTCGAGCAGATCGCGGAGTTGGAGCACGGCGTGGTGTTCATCGACGAGGTCGAGGAGATCGCGTCGCAGCGCAGCGACCCGCCGACGCCGACGCAGGGTGTCACCAATGAGTTGCTCAAGGTCGTCGCGGACTTCCGCGACCGGGAGGGCATGCTGCTGGTGTGCGCGACGAACTTCGTGCGCGCGCTCGACGCGGCCTTTCTCAGGCACGGCCGGTTCGACTACGTGCTGCCCATCGGACTGCCGGACGCCGAGGCCCGAGAGGCGATCTGGCGCCGGTACGTGCCGACCAGCGTGTCGCCCGCGATCGACTTCGCTCAGCTCGTTCGGGTGAGCGAAGGGCTCACGCCCGCCGATATCGAGTACGCCGCGCGTCGCGCCTCCCAGGATGCGCTGGCGCGAGTGCTCAGGGGCGGGGAGGACGCGGCTCGCTCCGCCGCGTCCGCGACATCGCCCACGCATCTCTCGACCGACGATTACACCGCGGCGCTCTCCGTGACGCGCGCCACCGTCTCGACGGAGCAGCAGGAGGCCTTTCTCGAGGACATCGAGGCGCTGGCCCGCCTGTAGCCGTCGATTCTCGCTGGCGCAGCGCTGCCAGCACTCGATGTCGGACGCACGCGGTAGCGTCGGAGGCAGCCGCCGCGCAGGCCATCGAGCCGGCACCCATCGCGGCGTCGATGAAGGGAGCGCGCATGTTCGTGCAGGATCGGCCGGCCGGTGCCGGGCATCGCGTCGTCACCAGCGCGAGCGACCTCACTGCGGCGAGCCGCTGCGAGTTCGCCTTTCTGCGCCGATTCGACGCGAAACTCGGCCGCGATGTGGCGGTCCCGCCCGACGACGACCCGATGCTGCAGCGCGCTGCACGTCTCGGCGACGCGCACGAGGAGCGCGTGCTGGCGGGTTACATCGACCGGCTCGGTGCGGGCACCAGCGGCTCCGCCGGGGGAGTGGTCTCAGTGCCGCGACCCGAATCGATGTCGGCGAGCGACCTCGGGGCGGTCGCCTTCGAGACCGTGCGAGCGCTCGCGGGCGGCGCCGAGGTCGTCTTTCAGGCGACATTCTTCGACCCCGAGCAGCGCCCGGCGCGAGGTGGCGAGCCCGAAATCGGGTTCGTCGGATTCGCCGACTTCCTGCGCCGCCTTCCCGACGGCCGGTACGAGGTGCAAGACACGAAGCTCGCGCGCCGAGCGAAGGTGACGGCGCTCATGCAGCTCGCGGCCTACGCCGAGCAGCTCGAGCGCGTCGGTGTGGCCGTTGCCGAGACGGCGGTGCTCATCTTGGGAGGCGGCGCCGAATCGAGACACCGCATCTCCGACATCGCTCCCGTGTTTCGCGCACGTCGGGCTCGCATGCACGCCCTGCTCACCGCACGGTTCAGCGCAGCCGGCCTCGACGGCGATCGCTCGCACGCCGAGCCGATCGCCTGGGGCGCCTCGGGCATCGTCGCCTGCGGGCGATGCGAGGTCTGCACCCCCGAAGTGGAGCGCACCCGCGACCCGCTGCTCATCGCCGGCATCCGCGCCACGCAACGAGATGCGCTCGTCGCCGCGGGGCTCGACACCGTCGACCGCGTCGCGGAGGCTCTCGATCCGGTGCGCTCCGAGACCGTGCAGGTGCCGGGCGTCGCTGGTCCCGTGCTGCTCCGGCTCGCGGAGCAGGCGCAGCTGCAGGTGCGGGCACTGGCTGCCGGCGACGGATCCGCGCCGCCGTTTCTCGTCGCGCAGCCGGGCGCGCTCGCGGCGATCCCCGAGCCGAACCCCGGCGACCTCTTCTTCGATTTCGAGGGCGACCCGCTGTTTCGAGCTCCTGGCCCCGATGACACCGCGCACTGGGGCATCGACTATCTCTTCGGAATGGTCGATACTGACGAGCGATTCACCGCCATCTGGGCGCACGATCTCATGGCAGAGCGACGCGCCCTCGAAGCGTTTCTCGCATGCGTAGCGGAGCGCAGGCAGCGGTACCCCGGCATGAAGATCTACCACTACGCCGCATACGAGCGCACGCACCTCGCCTCCATCGCCGCCCGCCACGGCGTCGGAGAAGCGGAGGTCGACGCGCTGCTCCGCGAGCACGTGCTCGTCGACCTGTATCCGATCGTGCGCGCGGCACTTCGCGTCGGCACGCAATCGTATTCGATCAAAAAGCTCGAACCGCTCTACATGGGCGACGAACTGCGCAACGAAGCGGGCGTGACGAGCGGCGCGCAGTCGGTGACCGAGTACGCCGAGGCGAGCGCTCAGCTCAGCTCCGAAGACCCGGCGATCCGCCTCGAGGGCCAGCGGCGCATGGATGCGATCGGCGACTACAACCGTTACGACTGCGTCTCGACGCTGCGGCTGCGCGACTGGCTGCTGGGGCTCGCCGAGGAGCACGGCGTCGCGCCGTATGTTCCTGAGCCCGCGTTGTCCGAGAGCGGGCCGCATCTCGAACTGAGCCGCATCGGCGCCGAACTCGCAGAGCACGCCACTGCGTTCGCCGAGCACGATCGGCCAGCCGACCGAGCCGCAGCCGCCCTCGCAGCGAGTGCCATCGACTATCACGAGCGCGAGCAGAAATCGTTCTGGTGGGCCCACTTCGCCCGAATGGTCGATCCCATCGAAGACTGGGCGGATACGCGCGACGTGCTCGTCGTGGATCCGAGTTCGAGCCGCGTCGAGGCGGACTGGCATGTGCCGCCGCGAGCGCGCGCCGAGCGGCGGCACATGCGCCTCGCCGGTGAAGTCGCCCCTGGATCGCGGTTTCGGGAGAACGGCGACGCGTTCGCCCTGTACGCGCATCCATCGCCCTTCCCGCAGTACGGCGCAGCGCCGGGCTCCCGCGGCGCGAGGCAGGTGAGCATCCTCGAAGCCCGCGACGACGGCGCGACGGTGCAGGAGAACCTGCCGGCGAAGGTCGAGCACTATGCAGTCCTCCCGGTGGCGCTGACGCCCGGGCCGCCGCCGCGTGCTGGCGCCCAGAAGAGCGCGATCGAAGAGTGGGGTGCCGTTCTCGCCCGGTCGCTGGATCGCGGATCATTTCCCGCCGATCCGGCGGTCGACCTGCTCCGCAGAGTACCGCCGCGTCTCAGCGGGGGATCGGAGCTCGTCTCGCCCGGCTCCGGGCAGGCGCTCGAGGCAGTCGGGGGAGACGTCGACGCGCGCCGTATCGGCGCCGTCATCGCTTCCCTGCTGCAGCTCGATCGGTCAGCGCTCGCCGTGCAGGGTCCGCCGGGAACGGGAAAGACCTATCTCGCCGCCCGCGTCATCCGGCAGCTGGTCGAGCGACACCAGTGGACCATCGGCGTCGTCGCCCAATCGCATCGGGTCGTCGAGAACGTACTCACGGGCGTCGTGCGAGCCGGGCTGACCCCAGCCCTGGTCGGGAAGGCGGCCCAGCGAGGGGCGGACCCCGCAGATGTCGCCGCAGCGCCGTACACAGTGCTCCGCAGCGGTGGGCAGGCTTCATTTCTCGCGGGGCATCGACGCGCCGAGCGCGGCGCTGTCATCGGAGGCACCGCATGGGACTTTAGCAACGCTGAACGAGTGGCGCGGCATGAGCTCGACCTGCTCGTCGTCGACGAGGCCGGCCAGTTCTCGCTGGCCCCGACGATCGCCGCCTCGGTCGCCGCTCGCCGCGTGCTGCTGCTCGGAGACCCGCAGCAGCTGCCCCAGGTCTCGCAAGGATCGCACCCCGAGCCGGTCGACACCTCGGCGCTGGGGTGGCTGCTCGGCGAGCACGAGACGATCCCCGAGCACCTCGGCTACTTCCTCGCAGAGACCAGGCGCATGAGACCCGAGCTCGCGACAGTGGTCTCCGAGCTGGCATACGAGGGCCGCCTGCACGCGCATGCGAGCGCTTCAGAACGCGAGGTGATCGGCGTCGGCGCAGCGGGCGTGCACTGGCACGCGGTGCAGCACAGCGGCAATTCGACGCACTCCGAAGCGGAGGCGCAACGGGTCGTCGAAGTCGTTCGTCGTTCGCTGCAGGGAACGCTGCGCACCGTCGGCGACGTCGATCGAGCGCTCACTCCGGCCGACCTGATCGTAGTCGCGCCCTACAATGCGCAGGTCGAATGCGTGTCGCGCGAGCTGCACCGTGCGGGCCTCGGCGAGGTCCGGGTCGGCACCGTCGACAAGTTCCAGGGTCAGGAGGCGGTGATCGCCATCGTGACGCTCGCCGCGTCCAGCGCCGCCGACGTTCCTCGTGGTCTCGAATTCCTCCTCATGAGAAACCGACTGAACGTGGCGATCAGCCGAGCGCAATGGGCCGCCCACATCATCTCCTCCGACCGGCTCGGAGACGGCCTGCCGACGAGCGCCGAGGGAGTCGCTGCGCTCTCCGGCTATCTGCGCCTTGTGGAACGAGCCCACCCCGCTAACGTGGAGTCATGGTGAATCCTGGAGGACCCCTCAAGACGCCGCCGTCCACGCCGCTGCCGCCGCGTTCAGGATCCGCAGCCGGCGAGCAGACAGCACCGCGGTCCGTCGCGGTGCGGCCCGGTGTCTCGCGAAGGTCGAGCATTCCGGCGTTCGAAGTCATGCGGATCACCGACGAAATCGCGCGGCGCCGAGCCGGTGGCCACGACGTCGTCTCGCTCTGCGCTGGAGAGCCGAGCGCGCGAGCCATTCCGGGCACGCTGAAGCCGGCGGGCTACACCGGGCCCCTCGGCACTGCCCCACTCCGCGAAGCCGTCGCAGGGCACTACCGGGAGTGGTACGACGTCGAGATCGATCCAGCCACCGTTGCGATCACCACCGGCTCATCCGGAGCCTTCCAGCTCGCATTCCTCGCAGCGTTCGATCCCGGTGACCGGGTCGCCCTCGCGAGCCCCGGGTACCCGGCGTACCGCAACATTCTCACCGCGCTCGGCGTGCACGTCGTCGAGATCCCCACCGGGCCCGAGAATCGCTACCAGCCGACACCCGCGCTGCTCGACGCGGCAGTCGCGGAGCACGGCGACCTCGCGGGGCTCGTGATCGCGTCCCCGGCCAATCCGACGGGCACCATGCTCGACCGCGCGGCGCTCACGGCACTGGTCGCCTGGTGCTCACTGCGCGGCGTGCGCCTCGTGAGCGACGAGATCTATCACGGCATCACATTCGCGGGCGACGGCGCGGACCATCGCGGCGTGACCGCTCGCGAGCTCGACGCCGAGGCGATCGTCGTCAACTCGTTCTCGAAGTACTGGGGCATGACGGGGTGGCGTCTCGGCTGGGCGATCCTTCCGGACGCGCTCGTCGGTCCATTCGAAGCACTCGCCTCGAACTTCGCCCTCTCACCGCCGGCCCCCGCGCAGGAACTCGCGCTCTCCGCCTTCTCGCCCGAGACGTATGCCGAGCGCGACGCCATCGTGGCGGGGTTCGCCCGGGCACGCCAGCTGATTCTCGACGCTGAAAGCTCGCTCGGCTGGGGCGTGGCCGCCCCCTCGGACGGCGCGTTCTACTACTACTCCGAGCTCGGGCCGCAGCTCGAGCGCTTCACAGATTCGGTCGAGTACGCACGGCGCCTGCTCGCGGACGCTGACGTCGCGGTCGTACCGGGCGTCGACTTCGACCCCGTAGACGGGTCGCGAGCTGTGCGCCTCTCCTACGCGGCCGGAGAAACAGCCGTGGCGGAGGCGCTCGACCGCATCATCCGATTCCAGGGCTGACGCGGCAGCGACGAAACCGTCGCCCTACCCGTCGATGCGGATCGGAGTGCCTGCGGCGATTCCGATGCGGCGCTGCAGGGCCTCGTCGACGGCGGGCGCGTCGAGATCCGCGATCCCGAGCCACTGAACGGCACTCCGGGAGTCGGCGCCCAGCGAGAATACGACCGTGCGCACCGACTCGGCGAGCGGGCCTTCGAGTGTTGCGACCGCGCGGGCAAGCGCAGAGCGCGCCGCTTTGCCGAGGACGGCGGGGTCCTGCTGCTCGCCGTGCAGGGGCACCTCGGCGCGTGCATATGTGACCCCGTCGCCGGTCACAACCTCGCCCACCACGAGCGCCCCATCGCGGCGCACCGCCGCTTCGAGATCAGCGCTGGTCGAACCCGGCGTCACAGTCGTGAAGGGGAGCGGAATGCCCGAAGGGGCGCCCCCGTCATCGTGATGATGATCGGGAGACGCCCCTCCGAATGAGAACTTCAAATCCATGAGTTCCAGGGTACGCGCTTCGCAGCAGCTCGGTGCACCACGAAGCGCGCGGGTACGAGTTACGCGTTCGCCGAGAGCACCTCGTCGATGCTCGAGTACGCGAGCTCGGGGAACGCGTCAGCGACACCCTTGAAGGTCAGCACACCGTCGTGGGCGTTCAGGCCCTTGGCGAGGGACTCGTCCGACTGCAGCGCGGAGACCCAGCCCTTGTCGGCGAGTGCGACGACGTAGGGGAGCGTGGCGTTGGTGAGCGCAGCGGTCGAGGTCTCGGGCACGGCACCCGGCATGTTCGCCACGCAGTAGTAGATCGAGTTGTGCACCTGGAAGGTGGGATCGTCGTGCGTCGTGGGACGCGAGTTCTCGAAGCAGCCGCCCTGATCGATCGCGATGTCGACGAGCACGGAGCCCGGCTTCATCTGCGCGACCATCTCGTCGGTGACGAGCTTCGGCGCCTTCTCGCCCGGGATCAGCACGGAGCCGATGACGAGATCGGCGTCCTTGAGCGACTCGGTGATGTTGTGCGCGTTCGAGGTGCGGGTCTGGATGCGACCGCCGAACTCGTCTTCGAGCTGCTTGAGGCGGGGGATCGAGATGTCGATCACGGTGACCTCAGCGCCCATGCCGAACGCGATGCGAGCGGCCTGCTCGCCAGCAGCGCCGCCGCCGATGACGACGACCTTGCCGCGACGCGTGGCGGTCACGCCGCCGAGCAGCACTCCGCGCCCGCCGTTGGCCTTCATGAGCGAGTAGGCGCCGACCTGAGCCGAGAGGCGACCGGCGACCTCGGACATGGGGGCCAGCAGGGGCAGGGCGCGGCCGGCCTGAACGGTCTCGTACGCGATGGCAGTGGTGCCCGACTCGAGCACCTTCTCGGTCAGCGTCTTGTCAGCGGCGAGGTGCAGGTAGGTGAAGAGCACCTGGCCCTTGCGCAGCTTGTCGTACTCGGCAGCGATGGGCTCCTTGACCTTGAGGATCATGTCGGACTTCGCCCACACGTCCTCGGCGCCTTCGACGATCTGCGCGCCGGCGGCGGCGTACTCGTCGTCGGTGATGGCCGAGCCGATGCCTGCACCGGCCTGTACGAGCACCTCGTGCCCGCGGCGGGTGAGCTCGACGACGCCGGCCTGCGTGATAGCGACGCGGTTCTCGTTGTTCTTGATTTCGGTGGGAATACCGACGCGCATGAGAAGCTCCAATGGGATCTGCGATGTACTGATGCGATGCCGACTCGCTGACCGGCCTCGTGCGGCGCGATCCGTTGCGGTCGAACCACTACAGTGTGCAGTATATTCGTCAGAGATGCAGTTGCCCTGAATACTCTTCGGCTCACCTCGGAGAAGTGGTCGGGAAATGAGTGAAAGGCGGCGTGAGATGGTCGAGAGTTCGAAGATTCTGCGCGAAAGTGCAGATCTCGACGATGTGGATCGCAAGATCGTCGAGGAACTGCAGGCCAACGGGCGAATCACGAACGCCGAGCTGGCGGATCGCGTGGGCGTCGCCGCTTCGACCTGCATCGCTCGCGTGCGCAGCCTGGTGGCCCGAAAGATCATCACCGGTTTCACCGCCTCGGTCGATCCGCGCGCGATCGGCCTCGACCTCGAGGTGCTCGTGAGCGTCACGGTGCGTTCTGGGGCGCGCCAACGCATCACCGAGCTCAGCGAGGAACTGCGCGGGCTGCCCGAGGTGATGCAGCTGTTCTTCCTCGGCGGTGTCGAAGACTTCATCATCCATCTCGCCGTGCGGGATTCCGATCACGTGCGCGACTTCGTGGTCGAGCATCTCTCGGCGCATCCGGCGATCTCCTCGACGCGTACGAGCATCGTCTTCAGCCATCATCAGAACCCGGTGCGCATGCAGGGATAGCGCGGGCGCCGGGCCATCCTGCGCCGTACGGCACGTCAGCGGCGCGCTCGTCAGTGGGCTGGAGGTGGACTGGTTCTCGTCTCCTGCGCGTCGAGCGCGAGTTCCGCCGCCCGAAGCGCCTGCGAACTGTAGCGACCGATCGCGCGCTCTTCGAGCAGCGCGTCGCGCTGCGCATCGAGCACGGTGCGTGCGAGCCGACGGTAGCAGGCGGCCTGCGACTCCTGGGCCTGTGCCGGCGTCGACCCGGTGGCGGCGAGGGGAAACGCGAGCGGAGCGATCGTGCTCTTCGCGGTCGCGCGCACACGCCTCACGAGGTCGTCGTCGGGCACGATCCTTCCATCATCGGCTTCCGCATCGATCTCGATCTCATCCGCGAGCGCCGCGTTGGCGGCGTCGAGCAGATCGCGGCCGAGCGACTGCAGCTCGGCGGTGCGCGAGCCGTTCGCTCCGTCCGGCCAGAGCTTCGAGATGAAGAGCGGCAGCGTGAGCCCGTGCAGGAGGAGCGTCACGACGGCGACGGCGAACGCGATCAGAATGAGCTGCGGGCGATACGGCACATCGGTCGAGATCGACTGGGCGGCTGCGAGGGTGACGACGCCGCGCATACCGCTCCACGACAGGAGTACGCCGTCCCGCCAGCCAAGCTGCTGCTCTTGCTCGTGAGCGAGGTCGGCGCGCGATCGTTGTTCGAGCAATTCGAGTTTGCGGAGGCGCCGCTCCGTCGTGTCGGCGCGACGAGCCCGCGTGAGAATGCGCGAGAACCCGTCGCTTCGCTGCTGATACCGCCCCTTGTCGCCGCGCATCGTCCAGATGAGCGGCACCATGAACAGCCCGCGAAGCAGGATGAGGATCGCGACGAGGCCGAGTGCGACGAGCGCGATGTGCTCGAGTTGCAGCTCCGTCTCATTGACCTCGTCGAGCAGGGTGTGCAGTTGCAGACCCATGATGAGGAAGACGCCGTTCTCCAAGCCGAATTGCACCGTGCGCCAGTTGAGGCGCTCGTTCATCCGGGCGGTCGCGGAGAACCGTTTCGCCGCGTGATGCCCGGTGTACAGGCCGGTGACGACCACGGCCAGCACACCGGAGGCTCCGAGCGACTCCGCAGGCATGAACGCGACGAAGGGAACGACGAATGAGATGATCGTGTCGTAGACGGGGTTCCGCAGCCGTGCGCGGATCCACACCGTGACCATGCCGATCACGATGCCGATCACGATGGCCGCGACGACCGAGAACCCGAAGGAGCCGGCCGCGTCCCAGAAGACGAAGCTGCCCGCCACGGCCGCGAGCGCCGTCTTCAGGAGTACGAGAGAAGTGGCGTCGTTCACGAGGCTCTCGCCCTCGAGAATCGACACCAGACGCTCCGGCATGCCGAGGCGCTTGCCGATCGACGTCGCCGCAACCGCATCCGTCGGGCTGATCACCGCTCCGAGAGCCACCGCAGCCGGCAGGGGGATGGCGGGAACGAACCAGTGGAGCGCGAATCCGATCGTCACCGCGGAGATGATGACGAGGAGCACCGAGAGTCCGATGACGGGGCGGAGGTTTCTTCGGAAATCGATGAGGGGAACATTCACGGCCGCCGAGTAGAGCAGCGGGGGGAGCACCCCGATGAGAATGATCTCCGGGTCGATCTCGATTCTCGGGATGAACGGGAGGTACCCCGCTCCGATGCCGACGATGACGAGGAGGAGCGGCGCCGCGACGCCGATCTTGCTGCCGAGGATCGACGTCCCGACGAGCACGACCACTGCGGCGACTGCGATCAGGCCGATTTCCATGGACCGATTCTACCGAGGGCGCTTCGCATCACCCTGCGTCGGCGGGCTGCACGACGGAGATGCCGCCGGTCTCGACGCCGTGGAAGTCGGCCCAGTCTCGACTGAGCGGCGCGAGCGCGGGCGCATCGATGCCCGTATCGGGAAACGACGCAATCTCGAGCCCTCCGGTTTTCGTCCGAAGGCGCTTCCAGGTGGCCACCACCCGGCCCTTTCGCAGCACGGTAGGGAGGAACATGCCGTTGCGCCCCGGAACGATGCGGTCGAAGTGCTGCTGATCGAGCTGAGCGGTGCGATCCGTGTACCCGAGCAGATGCTCGTCGAACGCCGCAAGCAGCGTCCACTCGGGCAGCCGCGCTTCCGAGACGGCAGAGCCGAGCGATCCAGGATCGACCCAGAGTCTGCCGGCGGCACCCGACACCGGGTCTCCCGACGCATCACGTGCGCGAGCCTCTGCCAGCTCCCCGGCATCGCGTGCTGCGACCAGGCCCGCGCGGGCCTCCGCGACGGTGAGCCCCGTCCACCAGGCGAAGTCGTTGACGCGGAACGGGCCCCGGCACCTGGCGTAGCGCACCGCGAGCTCGCGCAGCGCATCATCGCCCGAGTACTGTCGCGGTGCGGTGATCCAGTGCTCTGCTCTGACGAGAAGCGGTTCGCCGGACGGGCCGATCGGGCCGAACGTCGCCATTCCGTTCTGGCAGATCCACCAGATCACGTGATAGCGCCAATTGCTCTGCCAGTCGATACCCGCTTCGGTCCACGCTTCTGCGAGTGCGTCGCGCTCAAGACCGGCGGTGCCAGCGGCGTCGAGGGCGACGAGGGAGACCTCGACGAGCCGCTCGAGCACGGCGTCGCTCATGCCGAGGAATGCGCGGCGTTTCGGGGCGCCGGCGAGCACTCGGTGGTTGGTGGCTCCCTGCATCCACCCGATGTCTTCGGCCGCGACGACGTGCACGGTGCCGCGCATCGGCCACGACCGCACGATGCGTCGTTCGGCGAAGGCCGCCTCGACATCGGCGATCGCCGAGCCGGGCGCCCGCACCCCGAGCGCCCACCGAGCGGACCGCCAGTCCTGCCCCTGCACGGCGAGCATGCGCCGCGCCACACCGGCGATGCGCTCCGCACCCGAAGCTTCTGGTTCGCCGCGGGCCCAGCTCGTCGCTGTCAGGCCGAGCGCATGCACGCGCACGCGAAGCACATCGGTCGGGGAGAGGGTCTCGGTCATGGCCTCAGTGTAGGTCGCACCGCCGACATGAGCGCGAGGACGAGCAACACGAAGGTACTGACTGCGAAGACACGCACCGAAAGCAGCCCGATCAGTGCGCCAACGATACCGACCGCATCCGCAAAGACGAGCTGCGCCGCGGTGAAGACGGAGATGTGCAATGCCGATGCACAAACAACCGCGGCGCACAGCCGCATCCCGACTGTGAGAGAGTGAGGCTGCCGACCTCCGAGGAGACCGGATAGGAGTACGAGTGCAGCGACACACCCCACCGCGGCGCTCGCGAGCAGCCATGTGTCGTCATCGGGCTGGGCAGCGGAGCCCAGGATTTTCGTGATTCCGGCGAATCCAGCAGTGACGCACAGCACGCCAGCGGCAACCGCTGTCATGATCCGTCGCGCGGTACTCGCCCCTGTTTCGTCAGGCCCGATCAAGAATGCGGCCATTGCAGCGAACACGGCGGGGAACACCAGGACGGCGACGTAGGCCGCTGGCATGACGAGCAACCATATCGAGTCGAGCGGAGAGATGGAGAAGAGGGGACCGAGCTCCGAAAACCCGGTCAGTCCGAAGAGGCTGACGGTCACGACCAGCAGTCCGTCACGGGCGGGCGGCGGCAAGCGATGGGCAAGAACTGCTGCTGACCATCCCGCTCCAGCGACGAGAACGACGCGAATTCCAGCGAACAGCAGGTCGGGATGCGTCCCCCAGCTTTCGGCTGCCGTCTTCATCGCAAAGAACCCCGTGAGGCAGATCAGATGCGCGAGGCAGAGGAGCGCGACGAGGCGAGGAGCGACGAGATGGGCCGGTGCATCTCGGTGCACGCGGGCCGCCGGAAGGTTCGGATGCACGTCCATATGCTCCCAGTTCCAGTCGGGAGCGAAGGCATATCTTCGCTCGCTAGCCTGGAGGCACCCGTGCGACGGCCCGCCGCCCGGTGCGACTGAGCGGAGCATCCATGGCCAAGACCATCATCATCACCGGTGCGAGCGATGGCATCGGGGCGGCTGCGGCGCGTCAGCTGCACCGTGACGGGCACACGGTCGTGCTCGTCGGGCGCTCGGCCGAGAAGACCCGTGCGATTGCCGAAGAACTCGCTGCACGGTATTTCCTGGCCGACTTCGCCGATCTCTCGCAGGTGCGCGCGCTCGCGGCGGACCTGCTCGCGGAGTACCGCAGCATCGACGTCCTGGCGAACAACGCGGGAGGCATCATGGGGGAGCGCGCGCTCACGGTCGACGGGTACGAGCAGACGTTTCAGGTCAATCACCTCGCGCCGTTCCTGCTGACGAATCTGCTGATGCCCGCCCTGGTCGCGGGGGGCGCGACGGTGATTCAGACGGCAAGCCTCGCCGCCCGCGCCTTCAGTCGTTTCGACATCACCGATCTGCAGAACGCGAAGCAGTATGCGCCGCAGCGCGCCTACGGCAATGGCAAGCTCGCCAACATCCTGTTCACCATCGAATTGCAGCGCAGGTACGGCGGTCAGGGAATCTCTGCCGTCGCATTTCATCCCGGCGTGGTCGCGAGCAGCTTCGCGAGCGACACGACGCACATCATGCGGCTCATCTATCACAGCCCCTTGAAGCGGCTGTTCACGATCAGCGCGGAGAAGGGCGCCGATCAGCTCGTGTGGCTCGCTGAAGGCGAGCCGCGTTCAACGTTCGAGCCAGGGGCCTATTACGAGTCTCGCGCGATCGCCGCGAAGGTGAGCCCGGAGGTGCACGATCCCGAGCTCGCGCGCGAGTTGTGGGAGCAGTCCGCAGCGCTCGTGTAGGGCGACCAGTTCTCCGGCCGCACGCAACGCACGTGCCGACGCCGCAGCGGGGGTCAGGCAACCGATCGCGATTCTGACCCGCGCGCCGCGCCGCAACGCTTAGAAGCGAGCCCGAGCGTACTGCGGTGGTACGAGCTCCTCCGCAACGGGGGCGCGCAGTTCGTGCGCCCAGCTGATCGGCAGATGCGGGTTGGCGAGCAGCGGACGACCGAGGGAGATGATGTCGGCCTGACCGGTGGCGAGGATGCCCTCCGCCTGCTCGGCGCTCGTGATGAGCCCGACCGCGCTGATGGGGAGCGCTCCGGTCTCCCGCAGCTGCGCTGCGAGCGGCACCTGGTAGGACGGGCCGACCGGAATCGGGGCGCCTGGTGTATTGCCGGCCGTCGAGGTGTCGACCAGATCGGCACCGTCTTCCGCGAGCCACGCCGTCACGCGGGCCGCCTCTGCGCCGTCGAACCCGCCGTCGAGCCATTCGGTGGCCGAGACGCGCACCACCATCGGCAGCTCGGGGTGCGCTGCGCGAACCGCGCGCACGATCTCACGGAGCAACCGCGCACGCCCTGCAAGATCACCGCCGTACTCATCGGCGCGTTCGTTGGAGAAGGGCGAGAGGAACTCGTGGATGAGATAGCCGTGAGCGGCATGGATCTCGACCACGTCGAAGCCGGCCTGGACTGCGCGGCGCGCTGCATCGACGAACGACTGCACCAGATCTGCGATGTCGGCCGTGTCGAGTGCGCGAGGCTCAGCGAAGTCACCGAACGCGAGCGCCGAAGGCGCGACGGTCTCCCAGCCGCCCTCCGCGATCGGAACCGAGCCATCGGCGAAGCCGGGGAGCGATGGATACGTCGATCCCTTGCGGCCAGCATGCGCGAGCTGGATGCCGATCTTCGCCCCATGGGCGTGCACTGCGTCGACGATGCGGGAGAGGGGCGGGAGCTGCGCGTCGTCCCAGATGCCCGGGCAGCGCGGACTGATGCGTCCCTCAGGCGTCACCGCGGTCGCCTCCATGAACACGAGACCGGCTCCGCCGCGAGCGAAACTGCCGAGATGCTGCAGGTGCCAATCGCCGACGATCCCGTCTTCGGACTCGACCGAGTACTGGCACATCGGCGCCACCCAGAGTCGATTGCGGATCTCAAGATTGCGGAGGGTGAACGAGCGGAAGAGGAGGGGATCTGCCATAGCCAGTGAGCCTACTCCCGGCCTCCGACAATCGCGATGCGGGGAAGAAGAACGGCGGATGGTACGTTGCACCTTCCGACACCATTGAAGGAGGCGCTCACGACGTGACCGTGCTGATCCGCATACTGAAATTCACGCGATCACTCGCGCCGTACTACGCCGGCATCATGATCGCCGCCGCGATCGTGACCGCGGCGGGCCTGGCGGTCCCGTTCATCACGGGCCGGGCGACGGACGTCATCTCGGAGGCGCTCAGCGCGGGGGCGAGCGATGGTGGTGCGGCCCCCGGTGCGACGCGGTCGACGATCATCACGGTGATCCTGCTCGCGGTGGCCTTGCTCGCGGTCAGCCTGATCGAAGCGGCAGTGGGCAACGTCGGCGGCTACTGGGGCGACGTGATGAGCGCGAAGATGCGAACGATTCTGTCGACGCGGTATTTCGAGCAGTTGCTCTCGCTGCCGCAGCGCTACTACGACAATGAGCTGACCGGCACGATCGTGGCGCGCCTGAACCGGTCGATCTCCGAGATCACGAACTTCATGAAGTCGTTCTCGAACATGTTCGTGACACTCATCCTCACCACCATCGCGGTGCTCGCAATCAGTGCGTGGTACTACTGGCCGCTGGCCGTGCTGCTGGCGATCGCCTACCCGGTCTACCTGTGGCTCACCGCGCTCACGAGCCGCCGCTGGCAGCGTCTCGAGGGCGACAAGAACGATCACGTCGATGTCGCTTCCGGTCGTTTCGCCGAGGTCGTCGGCCAGATGCGCATGGTCAAGTCGTTCGTGAGCGAGCGCCGCGAGCTCAACGCGTTCAGCAGCCGCTTCCGGTCGACCGAGTCGCTCACCGCCGAGCAGTCGAAGCACTGGCATCGCATGGACGCACTCCGTCAAGGCGTGCTGCACGCGATCTTCTTCGGGTTGTACACGATCATCTTCGTGCGCACGGTGCTCGGCTTCTTCACGCTCGGCGAGATGGTGATGCTGGTGCAGCTCATGTCGATGGCGCGGCAGCCCGTCACGAGTCTCAGCTGGGTCGTCGACACCGCGCAGCGGGCGATCGCGGGATCGAAGTCGTACTTCGAGGTCATGGATCTCGACCCTCGCGACGTCGACGGCGGGGGGACCCGGCCCGTGAACGCCGATCGCGACGCCAGCGGCTCCCGCTCGGCGGTAGCGCCGGGCGCCGAGCCGGAGCAGGCACCGGCCGCTGCGATCTCGTTCCGCGGTGTGCACTTCGGCTACGACGACGATGCGAACGTGCTCTCGGATGTGACGTTCGATGTGGCCCCGGGGGAGCGGGTGGCGTTCGTCGGGGAATCGGGCGGCGGGAAGACCACACTGACGAACCTGCTCATGGGACTCTACGGCGTGCGCTCCGGGTCGATCTCGGTCGAGGGATCCGGAGCAGATCTCGAGTCGTTGCGACGGAACATCGGAGTCGTGTTCCAGGAGCCGGCGCTGTTCTCGGGCACCATCGCGGAGAACATCGCGTACGGTCGACCGGAGGCGACGCGGGAGGAGATCGACGAAGCGGCGCGCCGTGCGGCCGTCGACGTGTTCGTGCGCAAGTTCCCGCAGGGCTACGACACGGTGATCGGCGAGCGGGGCGTGAAGCTGTCCGGCGGGCAGAAACAGCGCATCGCGGTCGCGCGCGCCATGCTGAAGGACGCCCCGATCCTCGTGCTCGATGAGGCGACTTCGGCCCTCGATACGAAATCGGAGCGGATGGTGCAGGCGGGGCTCGAAGACCTCATGGTGGGTCGCACCACCCTCATCATCGCCCACCGACTGTCGACGATCGCGGAGGTCGATCGGATCTTCACGCTGCGCGACGGACGCATCGATGAGATCGGCACGCCGGCGGAACTCGCAGCCTCCGGAGGCATCTATTCGGAGCTGCTCGCCCTGCAGGCGTCGCCCTCGTCTTCCGACCGCAAGCGGCTCCGCGAACTCGACGTGGTGGGGTGAGGCCCGAGCGAGAGCGCGTCGCCGCCGATGTCCGGGGTCTATGACAGTCTTGTCGTGTGTCACCGACCGCCCGGCGACCGCTCGTGAGTTCGTGAAGGAGGCTCCCGTGCACGAGATCATGTGCCCGCACTGCCGCAAGGCGTTCACCGTCGACGAAGCCGGGTACGCCGACATCGTGAAGCAGGTGCGAGACAGTGAGTTCGAGGCGCAGCTGCACGAACGTCTGGCACTGGCGGAGCACGACAAGCAGCAGGCGGTGCAGCTGGCCGAGGCCGCGGCTGCGGGTCGGTTGCAGCAGGCCGAGGCGGCGAAAGCAGCGGAGATCCAGCAGCTGCGGGCGCGGATCGAAGCGAGCGCCACGGCGCAGAAGCTCGCGGTGGCCGAGGCCCTCAGCGCGGTCGAGAAGGATCGCGACGCGCTTGCCGGCGAGCTCGACCAGGCGAAGCGCGAGCAGCGGACCGCGATCGAGCTCGCCGAAGCGAAGCTCGCGGCTGAGGCGGAGCAGCGGATCGCCGCACAGGAGCGGGAACTGCAGAGTGCGC
The DNA here is from genome assembly GCF_039530485.1 of Leucobacter alluvii. Lineage (NCBI taxonomy): Bacteria > Bacillati > Actinomycetota > Actinomycetes > Micrococcales > Microbacteriaceae > Leucobacter > Leucobacter alluvii. The sequence goes on from NZ_BAAAOP010000003.1 coordinate 241,199, forward strand.
GGGCGAAGCTCGCTTCGATGGAGCTCAGTCAGAAGCTGGAGCTCTCCGAGGCGGTGAGTGTCGTCGCTCGAGAACGCGACGAGCTGAAGAACAACCTGGAACGCGCTGCCCTCGAGAAGCAGCTCGCGGAGCGTTCCCTGAAGGAGTATCACGAGTTGCAGCTCAGGGACCGCGACGGCGAGATCGAACGGCTGAAGGACTTCAAGGCGCGGCTCTCGACGAAGATGGTGGGGGAGACCCTCGAGCAGCACTGCGAGGTGACCTTCAACCAGATCAGAGCCACGGCGTTCCCCAACGCGTACTTCGAGAAGGACAACGACGCGCGCACCGGGAGCAAGGGCGACTACATCTTCAGAGATCTCGATCTCAGTAACATCGAGATCGTCTCGATCATGTTCGAGATGAAGAACGAATCCGATGGCACCGCGACCAAGCACCGCAATGAGGATTTCTTGAAGGAGCTCGACAAGGACCGGCGCGAGAAGGGATGCGAGTACGCGGTGCTCGTGTCGCTGCTCGAGCCCGAGAGCGAACTGTACAACGGCGGCATCGTCGACGTCTCCCATCGCTACCCCAAGATGTACGTGATTCGGCCGCAGTTCTTCATCCCGCTGATCACACTGCTGCGGAACGCGGCACTCAACTCACTGAAGTACAAGGCCGAGCTCGAGCAGGTGAAATCGCAGAACATCGACATCACGCATTTCGAGAGCGAACTCGACAGCTTCAAAGACGCCTTCGGCCGCAACTACGACCTGGCATCGCGCCAGTTCCAGGAAGCGATCAAACGAATCGATACGTCGATCGCCGAGATGCAGAAGGTGAAAGACAATCTACTGAAATCCGAGAACAACCTGCGCCTCGCCAACGACAAGGCCCAGGGGGTCACCATCAAGAAGCTGACGCGCGGCAACCCGACGATGCAGACGAAGTTCTCCGAGCTGGAGCGCGGAGACGCGACAGCGGGGGCAGACGCCGACAGGAGCGCACGCACATGAATCTGGGAACGATTCTCGACTCCACGCACTTCGACGAGTCGGACGAGGCATTCGCCGCGTTCGAGGAGTGGGCGTGGGAGGAGCGCGCACTCCGTCTCTACCCGGCGCAGGAGGAAGCGGTGCTCGGCATCGCCCTCGGCAGCAACGTCATTCTCGCGACGCCGACGGGCACCGGAAAATCGCTGGTCGCGATCGGGGCGCACTTCATCGCGCTCGCAGAAGGGCGCCGCACGGTGTACACGGCGCCGATCAAAGCGCTCGTCAGTGAGAAGTTCTTCGATCTGGTCGACGTGTTCGGTGCGGATCGCGTCGGCATGGTGACGGGGGACACGTCCATCAACCCGGATGCACCGATCCTCTGCTGCACAGCAGAGATCCTCGCCAACCTCGCCATCCGCGATCGCAGTGCGGGCGGCATCACGCAGGTGGTGATGGACGAGTTCCACTTCTACGCAGAACCGGAACGAGGCTGGGCATGGCAGGTGCCGTTGTTGCTGATGAACGACGCCCAGTTCCTCCTGATGTCGGCCACGCTCGGCGATGTCTCCGAACTCGCTGACGACCTCTCGCGACGTACCCAGCGCGACACAGCGCTGGTCACGGGCGTCGAGCGGCCGGTTCCGCTCACGTTCTCCTACGAGGTCGCGCCCGCCCACGAGGTCGTCGAGCAGTTGATCGAGGATCGCGAGACGCCCGCATATCTCGTGCACTTCAACCAGTCCCACGCCGTCGAACAGGCGCAAGCACTGTCGAGCATCCGCATCGTCGATCGTGCCGGTCGCGACGAGATCGCCGCCGCCATCGGAGATTTCCGCTTCTCCACGGGGTTCGGCTCGACCCTGTCACGCCTCGTGCGCTCGGGTATCGGCGTGCACCACGCTGGCATGCTGCCCCGCTACCGAAGGCTCGTCGAACAACTCGCTCAGCGCGGTCTGCTCCGTGTGATCTGCGGCACCGACACGCTCGGGGTCGGCATCAACGTGCCGATTCGCACCGTCGTCATCACAGCGCTCACCAAATTCGACGGTGAGAAGATGCGACGACTCTCCGCTCGAGAGTTCCATCAGATCGCCGGACGAGCCGGGCGCGCTGGATTCGACACCGAGGGCGACGTGGTCGCGCTCGCCCCGGAGCACGAGGTCGAGAACGCGAAATCAGCCGCGAAAGCGGCAGCGAAGGCGACGGGCGGGAAGAAGGCCAAGCCGGCGAAGAAGAAATCACCGCCGCAGGGGTTCATCGCCTGGAGCGAAAGCACCCTCGAGAAGCTCGTCGGCTCCCAGCCGGAGCCACTGGTGAGCCGCATGCGGGTGACGCACTCGATGGTGCTCGGCGTCATCGGGCGCGGAGAAGCCCGCGAGGGAGACGCGCTCCAGACGATGCGCACGCTCGTCTTCGACAGCCACGAACCCCGCCCCGCGCAGTACGCCCATGCGCGCACCGCGATTGCGATCTTCCGTACGCTGCGACAAGGCGGCATCGTCGAAGTCCACGTCGATGAACGGGGTCAGCGCCTGCTGCGACTCACCGTCGATCTGCAGTCGAACTTCGCGTTGAACCAGCCGCTCTCGCCGTTCGCGCTCGCAGCGATCGAACTCCTCGATCCCGAGTCCGAGACCTACGCCCTCGATGTGATCTCGATCATCGAGGCGACTCTTGAAGACCCTCGGGCCATCATCCGCGCGCAGGAGCACAAGGCTCGCGGAGAGGCCGTCGCGGCGATGAAGGCGGAGGGCATCGAGTACGACGAGCGGATGGAACTGCTCGAGGCGGTCACGCACCCTCAACCGCTCAAAGAACTGCTCGACGAAGCCTTCACCGAGTACCTGAAGGAGGTGCCGTGGGCGCGCGACTTCGCGCTCCGCCCCAAGTCCGTCGTCCGAGACATGATCGAGCGCGCCTTCGGGTTCCGCGATCTCGTCTCGTTCTATCAGCTCGGCCGGGCGGAGGGCGGAGTGCTGCGGTACCTGAGCGACGCCTTCCGCGCCATCGAACGCACCGTGCCAGAGCAGGCGAAGAGCCCCGAGCTCGAGGAACTCATCGACTGGCTCGGCGAACTCGTGAGACAGGTCGACTCCAGCCTCATCGACGAGTGGGAAGCGCTCTCGAACCCCGACCCGGACGCGCACCGCAGGGCGCGGGCCCTGCTCGGCCTCGATGTCGACGGAGCGGAAGCAGCCGTCGCGCTCGCTCCGCCGACACGATCGGTGCTCACCAACCAGCGCGCATTCCTCGTCATGTTGCGCAACGCACTCTTCAGGCGCGTCCAGGCGGCCGCCTTCGAGCGCTACGACGAACTGGCCGAACTCGACGCGGCTCGCGGCTTCGGCGAGCAGAAATGGCGCGACGCCCTCGCCGGCTATTACGACGAGTACGACGACATCCGCGTCGACGCCGATGCGCGCGCGGCGTCCCTCCTCGAACTCGACCGGAGCAGCGCACCCGAAGGGTTCTGGCGCTTCAGGCAAGTGCTGCTCGACCCGAACGGCGACCACGACTGGGCCATCGAAGGCTCTGTCGACCTCGCCGAATCCGAAGCAGAGGGCGAACCCGTCGTGCGCGTCGAGCGCGTCGGCCCGTTCGCCGGATGAAGATCGAGGCGGGGTCGGAGCGCCATGCTCCGACCCCGCCTCGCGATCCTGTTCTACTGGTCTACGGGCCGTCGTCGCCAGCTCCGTCGCCCGCCGCATCGCTCGAAGCATCGGCCTGCACGGCGGCGCCGGAACCGTTCGCCCCGGTCGATGCCTCGTTCGATGAGCCCGTGACCTCCGCGATCTCAGCATCCGTCAGCGCGCGCCACGGCGAATCCTGCGGTTGGACGAGCGCCGCATCGGGGCTGTCGCCCCGGGAATACCACTTCGCCTCGAAGCCGTCGCCCTCGAAGACGACGCGTTCGCCTCGTCGATACTCCTTCGCAGCATCCCAACTCGGGTACGCACCAGCAGGCAGCTTCGGACGCTCGATCGGTTTCTCACCCGGAAGCACGGGGCCGAGCAAACGCCACGGTTGCGAACCGTTCTCCGCCGCCAGGTCGGGCTGATCGCCCTCCGTCCACCACTTCGCCTCGTAGACGTTGCGGTGCCATACGACTTTCGTCTCGGCCGGGTACGCGGTGGTCTCGCTCCAGATCGGGTACGGGCTCGTATCCGGATCGTCCTCGACGGGCTCCACCGGTCCGTCGCTCTCAACGGCTTCGGCGACCTGCGAGATCGCGCCGGCGCGCTGCTCACGCAGAATCTTCGAGAAGTCGCCCTTCTCCTGCACGATGCCGCTGCACGAATCGGATACCTGCTTCGGGTCCGGCCAGTTCGCGGAGCACTCCTGATCGCGGTTCAGCGACCACATCGACATGCGCGCCATCCCGCGTTCGTCGGCGAACGCCGAGAGCTTCTCCGCGTCGGCGATCGTGAAGATGTCCTTCCGGGTATCGTTCTGCCCGATCATCGGCGTCGCAGCGACCCGGCTCCACGCGGTCGCCGCACCGATCGGGGCGTTGATCTCTTGGTAGAGCGAGCGCAATTGCGAGTGCGTCGCCTCGAGACTGCTCTCGACGGCGGGGTAGAACGCCTTCTCGGTCTCCGAGTTGTAGTTCATGGTCATCACATTGACGCCCGCGAGATCCACGCCTGCCTTGAGATACGTTCGAATCGCCTGCAATCCCTCGAAGGTGAGCCCATCGGGTGCGACCGGAAGGGTCAGCCACACGTCGAGGCCCTTCTCCCGGTCATCCTGGACCGCACGGATCGCCTCGGCCTGCCGTGCGACCCCGGCCTCGTCAGCCAGGAATGCGCCCTCGATGTCCATGTCGATACTCGCGAGATCGTAACGGTCGACCACGCTCGTGTACCCATCCACGAGTTTGTCCTGATCTTCGCAGGCGTAGGCGATGTCGTGGTTCGCCTGACCGCCGAAGGAGACCATGGCCGACCCGCCCAGATTGCGGAGGCGCTGCAGTTTGCGGTCGAGGTCGAGGGAGCTCTCAGCTTCATCCATGTCGTAGTAGCCGCCCCACGACGGGCTGCACTCGTCGTCGGGCGCTGCGACGATGAAGGAGAGCACGACATTCTTCTGCCCGTCTTCACCCGGCGACTCGAACGGGAACATCGGCGTCGCGGTGACGTCGACATATGCGTCGAACCACGGCGTGCGTTCCGACGCGACCTGCACGTCTTGCACCCGAGACCAGGCGTACACGCCGCCGCCCACGAGTCCGGCGATCACCACCAGCACAATACTGAGACGCGCCAGAGACAGTTTTCTGCCCGGATACCACTTCGCCATGACAGCCCCTCGCCCGTGCCCTCGCCCGGTGGGTCTGGGATACCGCCTGAATCGAATCTTGCCATCAGCTATGCTATACGAGCGCTAACACGCTGTCCCGTGGAGAACCGCGTATTTCGGGTTCCCTGGGAGGATTCACCCGCGAAGCGACCCCCGAGTGCAGCACGCATTCGCGGGTGGATCGAGATGCGGGCACAGGCAAACGGGGGTTTGGGTGGCTGAGGAAACAACGGCGTCGTCACGGCGCCGGCAATGGGGCGCGGAGCGCCGCTCCGAACCGCTGGCGATCATGCATTCGCGCCCGAGCGGCGGGGCCGTCATCTGGGCGCGAGCGGCCATCGTCATCACGGTGCTCGCATGGTTCATCTACATGATCACGACGATCGTGCGGATGGTGATCGAAGGCCCGACCGAATCGTTCATCTTCCACGTGCAGACCTGGATCTACGGCCTCACGGTCACCGCGCTCACCTTCTCGGCACTCATGTACCTCACCGCCCGCTACGGCGCACTCGTGCGCTTCCGAGAGCACCGCCGCGTCGAACGCGCTCTGATCGACGAGCACTTCGCCGAGTCGGACGCCGACGTCACGGTCCTGATCCCGAGCTACGACGAGGAGCCGGAGGTGGTGCGGTACACGCTCTGGTCAGCTGCCCTGCAGGAGTTCCCCTCGGTGCGCGTCGTCCTGCTCATCGACGATAAGGACACCGGCTTGGAAGGGGAGGCGCTCGATCGCCTCAATCACACCCGCGGGTTGCTCGGCGAGATCGCCGAAGCGCTCGAGACCCCGCTCCGGCAGTCGCGGGAAGCGATGCGGGTGTTCGAGGAGCTGACGCCCGAGACTCCCGGCCCCGAGGACGCGAAGCGCGCAGCCGACGCGTACGCGGCCGCGGCGACGTGGCTCGACGAATTCGCAGCAGCCGAGAAGATCGAAGACCACATGGCCGAGTTCTTCGCGGAGCAGGTGCTTCTCGGCCTCTCCAACGATCTGCGTCTCACGCGACTCGCGCTGAATGCCGCCCACGAGCAGGGGGGATCGCCGGACCGAGGGCGCCTCGAGCAGCTGTACCGGCGGCTCGTCTGGATCTTCAGCGCAGACATGAGCTCCTTCGAGCGCAAGAAGTACGCGTCGCTGTCTCAGGAGCCGAACAAGGCGATGAACCTGAACTCGTACATCTCGCTGATGGGCGGGCGCTACCGCGTCTCCGATGAGACGGGTGTGCGGTTGCTCGAACCGCTGAGGGACCGCGACGAGTCGACTCCCGATCTGGTGGTGCCCGACAGTCGTTACCTGCTCACGCTCGATGCCGACTCGCAACTGCTCCGCGACTACTGCGTGCGCCTCGTGTACTTGCTGGAGCAGCCCGAGAACGAGCGGGTCGCCGTGACGCAGACGCCGTACTCCTCCTTCCGGGGCGCCCCGACGCGCATCGAGCGCATCGCCGGTGCGACCACGGACCTGCAGCACATCCAGCACCAGGGGCTGACGTACTTCAATGCGACCTTCTGGGTGGGCGCCAACGCGGTGATCCGCAAGGAGGCCCTCGCCGACATCGCGGTCACAGAGACCGTTGGCGGCTTCGAGATCACCACGTACGTGCAAGACCGCACCGTCATCGAGGATACTGAGTCGAGCATCGACCTCGGCGCCCACGGGTGGTCACTCGAGAACTACCCGGAGCGACTCAGCTACAGTGCGACCCCGCCCGACTTCGGCTCACTCATCGTGCAGCGCCGTCGCTGGGCGAACGGCGGTCTGCTGATCATGCCGAAACTGGTCGAGATGATCCGTATCCGCAAGGGCACCCCGGCACGAGTGCGTCTCACGGAGAAGCTGTTGCGCACGAACTACATGTCATCGCTCGCGTGGGCGAGCTTCGGCCTCATCTTCCTGCTCTTCTTCCCGTTCGATTCGCGACTCCTCAGCCCCCTGGTGGTCGCCGCGGCGCTGCCGTACTTCATCTCGCAGGCGCTCGATCTGCGTGCGAGCGGGCATCGCCTCAGCGACATCTTCCGCATCTACGGCTTCAACCTCGTGCTGTTGCCCGTGAATCTCGCGGGTGTGCTGAAATCGATGCAGCAGGGGGTCACCGGGGAGAAGATTCCCTTCGCGCGCACCCCGAAGGTCACCGGCCGCACGGCATCGCCCGCGATCTACGTGATCCTGCCATTCGTCATCATCGCGTTCTCGGTGCTCACGGCCTACCGCGACTTGAACCTCGGCAATTGGGGCAACTTCATCTTCGCCGGCTTCAACGCCGTCATGGCGACCTGGGCCGCCGTCTCCTACATCGGCGTGCGAGCGGCGATCGTGGACGCGGTGCTCGGCGTGGTCGGCTGGCTGTATGTCGCGCCGAAACCGCCGAAGACGAAGCGGAAGAGCCTCGTCGATCCCGATGCCGAAGTCAACTGGCAGGCGATTCTGTACCACGGCGATCGGCGCCTGCGCCGCGACCTGGTGCGCACGAGCGACCGCCGCCGTCGCCTCGGGGGCGTGCGCAAGGAGGTGACGGCCGTGTCCGAGCTCAGCACGGGCAGCGGATCGCGGGGCACGGTGAACGAGGTCACCCTCGCCTCGCCGAGCACCCAGACCGATGTCGCCGCGGTGATCGCTCCGGCTGCGGAGCAGAACTCCGCGGCGAAACGGGCGGGTCAGTAGCGGCCCGCGCCCAGCGGTCGCCGGGATGGAAGGGCTGCGTCACTCGGCGACGGCGTCGCCTCGCGCAGCATCGGTGAGCAGCCGCACGGCGCGGTCGCCGGTGATGCCGAGACCGCGCAGTCGATCGACGGCGTCGAGCGCGACCCCGCGCGCCGCCGCATCGACGGGGTCATCGCCCAGCGAAACGAAGGTCCCCGCCCGCCCGCGTCCCTCGATGACACCCGTCGACTCGAGGGCGCGGTACGCGGAGGCGACGGTGTTCGCTGCGAGCCCGAGATGCGCCGCCAGCCCGCGAACGGTCGGGAGCTTCGCGCCGGGCGCCAGGCGTCCGTTGGAGATCGCTCGGAGGACCCCGTCATGCAGCTGGCGGTACGGCGGTTCGGGTGATCCGGCGTCGATGGCGAAGAGGTCGAATGCGGGATCACTCATACGGACAGCGTATCCGCGCCCGGCATATCCGCGCCGCACGAAACCTCTCTCGGGCACCCTAGACTGGCCGTACAACTGGACGCGATGCGGCGGCCGCGGGGTCTGGCCGTCGCGCGAGGCGAAGGGGGCCGAAGTGCGGGGGTTTTTTCCAGCGGTGTGTCGGACTGCTCGTGATCGTGATGGTGCTGGCCGGGGTGGCGGTGCTCGTGTGGGGCGTCGATCTTTCGCACCCCGAATCGATCTGGCAGCCCGAGCGGTTGACGCTCGCCGGCGCGTGGACGGTGATGTACAACGCTGAGCTGCCCCCGCCGAGAGTCCTGGCAATCGCCCTCGCGACCGCGGTGGCCTTCGTGCTCATCGTGGTCTTCACCGAGCGAGCGGTGTCGCGACGTTATCGCCGCACGCCACTCGAGGTGGCGAAGCGCTCGCTCGCCCCCAAGGCCATCATGGCGCGGTCGAGAGGCGTCTTCGCCGGCGAGATCACGGTGACGGTCGTGATCCCGGCCCATAACGAGGAGGCCTCGCTGCCGGCGACCCTCGCCTCCCTCCAGCAGCAGCACCGTCTGCCGGACCGCGTGATCGTCGTGGCCGACAACTGCACGGACGGGACCGCGGCGGTCGCCCGTCGTCTCGGCGCAGAAGTGTTCGAGACGACGGCGAACGTCCATAAGAAAGGCGGGGCGCTCAACCAGGTGCTCGCCCGGGAGCTCCCGCAGATGGGGGACAACGACACGGTGCTCGTCATGGACGCCGATACGCAGCTGAGCACGCAGTTCATCGCGACTGCGGTGCAGCGCTTCACCGCAGACCGGGCCCTCATGGCCGTCGCCGGACTCTTCCAAGGCGAAGCCGGGCACGGAGTACTGGGGCAGTTCCAGCGCAACGAGTACTTCAGATATCAGCGTGAGATCGAACGCCGCGAGGGGCGCGTGTTCGTGCTCACCGGAACGGGAACCGCGTTCCGCTCGATTGCGCTGCGGGAGGTCGCGAACGCGCGCGGGTCGCCCATCCCTGGAAATCTCGGCGAGGTGTACGATACGTTCGCGCTGACCGAGGACAACGAGCTCACCATCGCCATCAAGTCGCTCGGCGGACTCATGGTCTCTCCCGCCGAATGCCAGGTGACGACGGAGCTCATGCCGACCTGGCGCATGCTGTGGGCGCAGCGGCTGCGGTGGCAGCGCGGGGCGCTCGAGAACCTGGGCGCGTACGGGGTGACGCCGCAGACAGTCAGGTACTGGGCGCAGCAGATCGCGATCGGGTACGGCGTGTTCGCGCTCTTCGCCTACTTCGGATTGATGTTCCTAATGCTCACCGCGATGGACTCCTGGGTGTGGTTCCCGTTCTGGCTCGGCATCGGCCTCGTGTTCGCCGTCGAACGCGTGGTCACCGTCTGGCGGGGCGGATGGCGCGCGCGTGCGCTCGCGGTACTCATCTTCCCCGAGCTCGTCTACGACTGCTTCTTGAACCTCGCCTTCCTGAAGGGAGTGTTCGAGATCTCCCTCGGGCGGGTACCGACCTGGAAGCACGTCGAGCACGGCACCGGGCGAACGGCGAGCATGATCGAACAGGAGTCGCATTGATGCACCGCACAGGCCTATTGTTCCCCGAGGAGATTCTCTACTCCGACTGGTTCGGAGTGTTCGCCACCGTCGTCGCGATCAACACGCTCATCTATGTGGTGCTCGGCGTCTCGAAACTCGTTCCGATCATCAGGTTCGGTGGCAAGAGCAGCGGCCGCAATCGCAGGGCCGAGACGCGCAGCATCTATCCGGAGGCGGCCGACTGACCGATCCCACTAGAATCGCCCCATGCGTCTTGGAGTGATCGACGTCGGATCAAACACCGTCCACCTGCTCGTCGTCGACGCCCATCCGGGTGCGAGCCCTGTGCCGTTCCACTCGCAGCGCTCGGTCCTGCGGCTCATGCGCTACCTCGACGCCGACGGCGCCATCGCCGAGGAAGGCGTGGTGCGGATCGTCGAAGCGATTCGTGAATGCGCCGAGATCGCGCGGGAGATCGGCGTCGACGACCTGATCTCGACGGCGACGAGCGCGATCCGCGAAGCCGCGAACGGCGAGGACGTGCTGGCGCGCGTCACCCGCGAGACGGGCATCGTGCTGCACGTGCTGTCGGGGGAGGACGAGGCGCGTATCACCATGCTGGCGGTGCGTCGGTGGCTGGGCTGGTCAGCTGGAGAAGTGCTGCTGTTCGACATCGGCGGCGGTTCCTTCGAGATCGCTCAGGGCGCCGATGAGTACCCCGATGTGCAGGTGTCGCTGCCGCTCGGCGCCGGGCGATCCACCATCAACTTCCTCGCCGAGGATCCGCCCTCGCGCGAAGCGGTCTCCCGCTTGCGCGCCCACGCTCGAGCCGAGTTCACGAGGGTGCGCGACGAGCTCTTCGCCGACCGTCCTCGACCCAAGCGCGTGGTCGGCACGTCGAAGACGATCCGCTCACTCGCCCGGCTCGTCGGGGGTCCCTCAGATCCGGTGACGGGAGACCTCGCGCAGTTGCACTATGTCGGCCTGCGCGAATGGGAGCCCTCCCTGCGCGAGATGCCCGGCGCGGTGCGCGAGTACCTGCCTGGAATCACTCCGGAGCGCGGCTACCAGATCATGGCCGGTGCCGTGGTGCTGCGCACCGCGATGAAGGTGTTCGAAGTCGAGACGCTCACTATCTCGCCGTGGGCGCTGCGCGAGGGGATCGTGCTGCGATACATCGACGCGCTCGACGGCCGCGGCGCCGAGCCGGTGCGCTCCGAGGCCTGAACCGGTGAGTCGCCGGACGAGGTGTCTCGCCGGAGTCTCGGCCCGTCGTGCGTCGAGAGCGCAGTCGAGGTCCATCGCACGCCGACCCGCATGCCGAACTGCGCTTTCGTCCGACGTGCCGCGCAGAACCGGTCGAGAGATCCGACTCGGGCCCGCGTTTGCGAAGATGGACGCGCTCGACGGCCGCGGCGCCGAGCCGGTGCGCTCCGAGGCCTGAACCGATGAGTCGCCGGACGAGGTGTCTCGCCGGAGTCTCGGCCCGTCGTGCGTCGAGAGCGCAGTCGAGGTCCATCGCACGCCGACCCGCATGCCGAACTGCGCTTTCGTCCGACGTGCCGCGCAGAACCGGTCGAGAGATCCGACTCGGGCCCGCGTTTGCGAAGATGGACGCATGATCGTCGTTCAGGATGCCGAGGTTCGGGAGCGCGAGGTGACGCTGCTGAGTCCCACCTCGTTCGCAGCGGCGGGCGGTGACGCCGTGGTCGTGCGTGGAGCGAACGGATCGGGGAAGTCGACGCTGCTCCGACTGGTCGCAGGCCTGAGGTCGCCGTCGAGCGGCACAGTGAGCATCGACGGGCGCGACGCCGCGTCCCGCGACCCGCGCACTCGACGCAGCGTCGCGGCCATGATCGGGATGCCGCCGCTCGCGCCCGACCTCACGGTGCGCGATCATGTGCTGCTCGTCGCGACGACGTGGTCCGCGTCGGGCCGGGACGCCGAGCGGCTGACCTGCCGCGTGCTCGATGAGCTCGACTTGAGCCCCCTCGCCACACGGTTCCCGCACGAACTCTCGTCGGGGCAGACGCAGCTCTTCGGGCTCGCCCTCGTGCTCGCCCGCCCGTCTGACGCACTCGTGCTCGACGAACCCGAGCAGCGGCTGGACGTCGATCGCATCGGACTGGTTGTCGGCGCCGTCAACCGGCGCCGCGAGTCTGGTGCTGCGGTCGTGGTGGCGACGCACAGCGACGTGCTCGAAGCCGGTATCGGGGGCCGTACCCTCTGGCTGCAGGGCGCCGCATGAGATACCGCCCGGCTCGCGCCGCCCTCGCCATCTGGAACGCCTCGCACGCTCGTTCGCCCAGCGACCGGCGCTACGCCGGTTACCTCGGCGTGATGGTCGCGATCGCGTTCGTCGCCCCCGCGGTGCGCGCGCTCTGGGGTGCTGTCTCGCAGCCGCACGTGCTGCACGCGCTCGTGGCGCCGGAGGCTCCGCTGGTCGGCGGGCTCTGCGTCGCCGGCCTGTGGGTCTTCGCGCTGCTCTTCGGCGGTCTCCGCGGCCCGGCACTGCGTCCGCCTCTGCTCACGTACACCTTTGCGCGCAGCGAGCTGTCGCGCATTTCGGCATTCGGCGGCAGCGTCGTGCGGGCGGGTGCCGCGCTCACTGCGACGACCGCGATGGTCGGAGCAGCGCTCGGAACGCTGCTCGGCGTGGCGCGCGGGGTGACGCTCCTCGACCTGTTCGCGGTCGCCTCTCTGGGTGCGTGCATCGGCGCCTGCGTCGGCGTTATCGCGACGCTGGCCTGGCTCACCGGGCAAGCGGTACCGCGGGTGGCCAGAGCTTCGTCCGCAGCTCTGGCGATCCTCACGGGCATCACGATCGCGTTTCCCTCGCTGACTCCTTTCACGCCGTGGGGATGGGTCGCCGCGCTCTGGCGCGAGGCGGCGCTTTCCGCGGGGGAGCTCTCCGTCGGCGCGTCCTGGCTCGTGCCGCTCACCCTGCTCTGCGCGCTCGCCCTCGTGCTGATGTCGATCGCTCCGAGGCTCTTCGCGCGACTGGACACTCAGGTGCTCGAGTCGCAGGCCGCGAGATGGGCGGCCTCCGCGGTGCACGCGTACGGCATGGATTTCAACGCCGCGCTGTCGACCTACCGGGGGAGCCCCTGGGCCGGAAGGCGTGTTCGTGCGGTGCGCGCAGGCCCACGCGGGAGACGCGGAGTCGCACTGGCACGGACATTCCTGATCCGCGACGTGCTCGGTGCCGCGCGGACGCCGGGACGGCTGACCGCGGGTGCGGTCGGCGTCGCCGGTGCCAGCGTCGCGGTGACGCTCGCGAGCAGCGCGACGGAGCCCGGCGTCGGGTTCGGGGTACTCAGCGCCCTCGCCGCAGTGCTCGCTTTCGGCGCACTCGGTCCGTTCACCGACGGCGTTCGTCACGCCGCGGCTGTCGCCGCCGATCTGCCCATCTACGGTGTCGGCGACGCCCACCTGCTCGCGCTGCACACCGTTTTCCCGGTGCTCGCCGTGCTGATGATCGCCGTGATCGCGGCCTCCACCTCAGCATTCCTGCTCGGAGCGCCGCCGCTCGCCGCGGTGCTCGGCTCCGCCATCGTCGGAATGTGCGCCGTGCTCGCGCGGGTGAGCAACGCGCTGAAAGGTCCGCTGCCGCTGCGGCTGCTCGCTCCGATTCCCACCCCGGAGGGCGACCTGAGCGGTGCGGTGCGCTTCGTCTGGTCGATCGACGGCGTGGTGCTCGTCGCACTGGTCGGTGCGACGGCGCCGCTCGCGATGATCGCGCCGGCGTGGTGCATCGCCGCGTGCTCTCTGCTGGCCGCCGTCTGCGCTGCGCGCTGGAGAGGCCGGCGAACGGACGCGGGCTGAGGCCTTGGGGTCGGGAACGAGCATGGGCGCTCGGCTGGAGCGCCCGCGCTGGCGGACCGGCTAGGACTGCGCTGCGTGTGATGCGGATGCGCCTTCGAGGTGGGGCCGTGCCGCTTCGAGCATGGCGCGCGGTTCGTCAGCCCAGAAGCGCACGATCCGTGCCGTTTCGGTCGCATCCGGGAGTCGCACCTCGACTGGGTGCTTGAGCACGATCTCGAGGTTCGTCTCGTTCTGCACGCGCAGATGGAGGATCCGTCCGCGGTCGCTGCTCGTGAATCTGGGCGGCTTCGGCGGAGGGTGCGCAACATCGGCGACGATGGCCACGGAGTGAATATCGCTCCAACTCAGCTCGAGACCGAGCTGCGGCCCCTCCTGCACGCGGATCCCGCCGGGGGCGACGGTGTGCGGGCGCGTGATGAACCCGAGGAGCAGGCCGATCATCCACATGAGTCCCCAGATGCCCGCTGCGAGCAGCGTGATGCGAATCACCGGCCAGGGGCGGGCGATGAGATCGAGGATCGGGATCTCCACTGCCGAGAGCACGATGAAGATGACGAGGATCGAGCGAATCGGAGCGTGATACGCGAACGCGACCCCGCCCTTCGGGGCGCGCGGCCGTCGCGCCGCGAAGCGCCACAGGCTGCTCCAGACTCCGACCTCCCAGCGCCAGGCCTGCCGGGCGAGCCGTGCGAGACGTGTGCGCAGGCGATTGGACGATCGTGCGTCGGATCGTGGGGGCGTCGCCGGTGTCGAGTCTTCTGGCTGTGTCACGTCGCCTCCGTCACCTCGGGGGAGGCTTCGGCGATGAGACGCGCGAGGACGCCTTCCACGTGCTCGAGCCCTCGGAGGAGCGCATCCGCATGATCGGGTGCGAGACCTGCGACGAGTGCGCGTGAGAGATCCGCGTGCTGATCCGCCATTCGCTCCATCGCTCCTCTGCCGATGCCGGTGAGCGTCACCAGGGTCGCTCGGCGATCGGAGGGATGCGGTTCTCGGGAGACGTACCCGGTCGATTCGAGTGCGTCGACGAGGCCCGTCACGTTCCTCGGGCTCACCTCCAGCGCAGCGGCGAGGTCGCGCTGCGTCGACGGGCCGGCGTGGTGCAGCACCCAGAGGAGGTGCGTCCGCGAGGTGGTGAGACCGGTGCCGGCGAAACTCCGCTCCATGTCGAGTTGCAGGAGCTGGCCGATGGCGAGCACGCGATCGAGCACAGTGGGGGGCGGCGTCGCCATCGGTGAACTGGCGGGCTGGGACATATCGGTACTCTACATCATTGTTACCTCCCTTCACTATGAGGCTGTTTCAGTGCAGACTCCTGCGCAACGTTCGCGATGTGTGCGATTTCCAATGCGGGTTCGGTAAGGTGGGTGATGCAGGGGGAGTATTCCCATCCGCAGTAGTCCCGTCAATACGAGTGCATCGATGTACTTCGGGCTATTGGCCTCGAACTCACGGAATCCGTGACACGATCGGGGTGGAAGAGACCTTGGTGTCCTCCACCGACCCCTAGGAGCCCCCATGCAGGTCACCCCCATGATCTGGATCATCACGATCCTCGTCACGATCGCGTTCTTCGTCTACGAGTTCTTCGCGCACGTGCGCAAGCCGCACGAGCCGACCACCGGCGAGTCTGCGCGCTGGTCGGCGTTCTACATCGGCCTCGCGCTCCTCTTCGGCGTCGGCATCGGTTTCACGTCGGGCTGGAACTTCGGAGGGGAGTACTTCGCGGGCTACCTCACGGAGAAGGCGCTGTCGATCGACAACCTGTTCGTCTTCCTGCTCGTGATGAGCGCGTTCGCGGTGCCGAAGAAGTACCAGCAGAAGGTGCTGATGGTCGGCATCATCATCGCGCTGATCCTGCGCGGCGCCTTCATCGCGGTGGGTGCGACGCTCATCGAGAACCTCAGCTGGATCTTCTACGTCTTCGGCGCGCTCCTGCTCTTCCTCGCCTACCGCCAGGCGTTCGCGAACCACGACGCCGACCCGGCGAACGGGCGGTTCATCAAGTTCGTCCGCCGCGTGCTCCCGGTCACCGACGAGTATCACGAGGACAAGCTCACCGCCAAGATCGACGGCAAGCGCTTCTTCACTCCGATGTTCCTCACGATCGTCGCGATCGGGTTCATCGACCTCATCTTCGCGGTCGACTCGATCCCCGCGATCTACGGCCTCACGAATGAGGCGTACATCGTGTTCACCGCGAACGCGTTCGCGCTCATGGGGCTGCGCCAGCTGTTCTTCTTGATCGGCGGCCTGCTCGAACGTCTCGTCTACCTCTCGCAGGGACTCGCAGTCATTCTCGCCTTCATCGGCGTGAAGCTCGTCTTCCACGCGCTGCACGTCAACGAGCTCCCGTTCATCAACGGCGGCGAGCCCTTGCTCTGGGTGCCCGAGATTCCGATCTGGTTCTCACTGCTCTTCATCGCGGCGACCATCGCCGTCGCCACCATCCTGAGTCTTCGCAAGACGCGAGGCGACCGCAAGGCCGCCGAGCGCATCGAGGATCGACGGGACCGGGCAGCCGACCCGGGATCCGACATCGCCGATGCGCGCGCCGCGCGCCAGCGATCAGCCGACGAGCAGTAGCTCCGCTCGTGCCTGAGTGCCGGCGTGAACGCGCGCGCTGACCACGCAAGCTGAGCCTGAAGCGCGCAGTGCCCTCGAGGTTTCGACCGAGGGGGCACTGCTGTTCTTCCGCGTAGCCGGAATTCGAGCCGCGAAAGCGCGGTTTCGGCTCGCTTCCAGGGTGCGCGGGTGCCGAAGTGCGCTTTCGCGCAGACGGAGGCGGTGGGGGGCGCGTGCGCGAGCGTGCGGGCGCGGGCGCGTGCGCGAGCGCGCGGGGGCGGGCCGCGGCAGCCCGCAGGCCCTACCCGGCGGCTGGGTGCTCGCTCAGCGCCACCGCGTGCCGGATCGCGACGGCGAGCTGGCGCACGGCCGTCGTCGGCTGCTCGCCGGTCCCCTCAGGCGGGGCCGCCAGGAGCACGGATCTCGCGAATGCCGGGTCGTCGATCGGGCGGAGCACGACGCCCGGGTGGGTGGGGCCGGCTGCGAGTTTCGCGACGAGCCCGATCACCATGCCGGCGGCGATCATCCCGAGCATCACCTGGAAGTCATCGGTTCGAATTGCGACTTCGAGGGCGCGCCCCTCAGCGGAGAACGCGTCGACGAGCACCGAGTCCATCGGGTCGTGCAGACTCGTGCCGAGCAGCCAGCGCTCACCGTGCAGTGACATGAGCGCTTCGCGGTCGATCGAGGCGCGGTCGGCGAGCGGATGATCCTCCGGGAGCGCGAGGAGCAGCGGATCGCGCAGCACCTCGGTGGTCACGATGTCGGGTCGCAGCGGCACCTCGTATCCCGGCACCGAGTACAGCAGCGCGGCGTCGAGAGTGCGATCGTTGACGTGCGCGACGAGCGGACCCACCTCTTCGAGTACCGCGTCGATCTCGATGCCGAGGTCAGCGACTTGGGACACGACTGATGGCAGTAGCTTCGCCGCAGCGGTGGGAAACGTGCCGAACTTCAGGCGCGCCCGTCCCATCTGGGCGAGATCGCGCGCATCACGCAGCGCGCGATCGGTGAGGGTGAGGATCTCCTGGCCCCGATCGAGTATCAGCACTCCGACGGGTGTCGGCGTCGAACCGCGCTTGGAGCGCTCGAGCACTGGGGAGCCGACGAGCCGCTCCAAGTTGCGCAGGTGGTAGTCGACCGTCGGCTGGCTCCAGCCGAGCGCGCGCCCGGCGCGGGTGACGGATCCCTCGCGCTGCACCGCGCGGAGCGCCTGTAACTGTCGGAGATCGATCATCGCTGCACTGCTCCAGTCACTTATCTCATGTGGTGCTCTCGGGCACACAAGTGATCCTCTCACATACGACGTATGTGGCATCACAGGGGAGACGGGGGTTCCGCACACGTCCGGTCCCGGTCATGATGGCAACCATGCTGCACACCGATGTTCCCGCACAGATGATCGCGCCCTCCGAGCTCTCGGGAGCCGGGGCCTCGATCATGCCGTCGGAGCAGCGCGCAGCGGCTGAGCAGCAGCCGACGCCGCGCTTCCAGCTGGATCACAGCGCCGCGCCCTACGCCGATGCGCTCGAAGCGTACGCAGATCGAGGCTCGGTGCAGCTCATGGTGCCCGGGCACGGAGGAACGGAAGACGATCTCAGCGGACGACTCGCCGGCTTCCTGGGCGAGCGCGCGCTCCGACTCGACATCCCCATGCTCATGGACGGCGTTGACCTGCTCGCGCGCGGCCAGGAGCAGACACCCCTGGACCGAGCCCTGGAGCTCGCCGCCGACGCCTGGGGCGCGAAGCGCACCTGGTTCCTGACGAACGGCGCGTCGCAGGCGAATCGTACGATCGCACTCGCGGCCCGCGGCCTGGGCGACCGCATCCTCGCGCAGCGCAGTGCGCACTCCAGCTTCAGCGACGGCATCCTGCTCGCCGGCATCACGCCGAGCTACGTGATGCCCAACGTCGATGCGGAGCACGGCATGGCGCACGGCGTCTCGCCCGCAGCGCTCGAAGCGGCGCTGGTCGAAGCCGAACAGGCTGGGAACCCCGCCCACGCGGTCTACGTCATCTCGCCGAGCTACTTCGGGTCCGTCTCAGACGTGCAGGGTCTGGCGCGGGTCGCGCACGCCCACAACGCTCCGCTCATCGTCGACGGCGCCTGGGGCCCGCACTTCGGATTCCACCCAGAGCTTCCCGAGTCGCCCGCACGCCTCGGCGCCGACGTCGTCATCTCGAGCACGCACAAGCTCGCTGGCTCATTGACGCAGTCGGCGATGCTGCACCTGGGCGACGGTCCGTTCGCGGATCGCCTGGAGCCGCTCATCGAACGAGCCTTCAGCATGACCGCTTCGACGTCGACCAGCGCGCTGCTGCGCGGATCGCTCGACATCGCCCGGCACGCACTCGCGACGGGCGAGGAGTCGATCGGGCGCTCGGTCGCGGGAGCGCGCCGCTTCCGCGAGATCCTTCGCGAAGACCCCCGGTTCGCCGTGGTGAGCGACACCTTCGACCGGTTCGACGACATCGTGGATACCGACCTGCTGCGCGTGCCGATCGACGTGAGCGGAGCGGGCGTCGGCGGGCACTGGTTGCGGCAGCACCTCGTCGAGCACCACGACATGTACTTCGAGATGTCGACGGCAACGTCGATCGTGGCCGTGATCGGCGCGGGCAAGTCGCATGACTTCGATGCCGTGTACGCCGCGATCGTGGCGAGCGTCGAGTCGCCCGAAGCCGACCGCGAGCGGGCCGCTGCCGGCGACGCCCACGACTTCCCGAGCCTGCCGGCACCGGGCGCGTACCGCGTCAGCCCGCGCGACGGATTCTTCGGCGCGACCGAAGTGGTGAGCGCGACCGAGGCTGTGGGCCGTGTCTCCGCTGACACGCTCGCTGCGTACCCGCCCGGGATCCCCAACGTGATGCCCGGCGAAGAGATCACCGAGGAAGCGGTAGCCTTTCTGCAGGCGGTCGCGGCTTCTCCGACCGGCTACGTGCGCGGCGCGATCGACCCGGCGGTCGATCGGTTCCGAGTACTGGCCGGCGGCTGACCCCGCGGCGCCTGCGACGGCGCCGCTCTGACTTCGCGGCCCACCGCCGCGGATTGCTCGAGATCCGAGCATCTCCTGGAAGACCAGGAACCCTCACTGCGCGAGCACCGAGGGACGAATGACCGGGCCCTCGGGGCCCAGTGACAACGAAGTCTGGAGAAGACACGTATGGCAAGCTCTCTGCGGCAGCAGCTCTTCCGAGTCAAGCCCGTTCCACGCGACGGGGGTGAGAGCGGGAGTCAGCTGAAGCGCAGCATCGGGCTCGTTCCGCTCACCATGATCGGCGTCGGCGGCACCATCGGCACCGGCATCTTCTTCATTCTCTCCGAGGCCGTGCCGATCGCGGGGCCGGCGGTCATCTGGTCGTTCATCATCGCCGGGCTCGTCGCGGGCCTCTCGGTACTGTGCTACGCGGAACTGGCGAGCTCCGTGCCGGTCTCCGGATCCTCCTACTCCTATGCCTACAGCACGCTCGGCGAGCTGCCGGCGATGGGCGTCGCCGCCTGCCTGCTTCTCGAATACGGCGTCTCGACCGCCGCTGTCGCGGTCGGCTGGTCGCAGTACGTGAACCAGCTGGTGAACAATCTCTTCGGATTCCAGTTCCCGCCCGAGCTGCTGTACGCGCCTGAAGAGGGCGGCATCATCAATCTGCCTGCGGTGATCCTCATCGCGCTCTGCTGCCTGCTGCTCATTCGCGGCACCACCCATTCCGTCGTCACCAACACGGTGATGGTCGTCATCAAGATCGCAGTGCTGCTCTTCTTCGTCGCGGTCGGCATCACGGGCTGGAACATCGACCACTTCGCCAACTTCGCGCCGTTCGGGCTCGGCGGCATCATGACCGGCGCCGGCATCATCTTCTTCTCGTTCGTGGGCCTCGACGCCGTCGCCACCGCCGGCGATGAGGCGAAGAACCCGCGCCGCAACCTGCCGATCGCGTTGATCACGGCACTGATCCTGGTGACGACCGTCTACGTGCTCGTCGCCGTGACCGCGCTCGGTGCGCAGGCGACCGAGGATTTCGACGGCCAGAGCGCCGGACTCTCGGCGATCCTCGAGAACATCGTCGGAGCCTCGTGGCCGGGCACCGTGGTCGCCGCGGGCGCCGTCATCTCGATCTTCAGCGTGACGCTGGTCGTGCTCTACGGCCAGACGCGCATCCTCTTCACCATGTCGCGCGACGGCATGGCGCCGAAGATCTTCAGCAGGGTCAACCCGCGCACCGGTACCCCGATCGCCAACACCATCATCGTGTCGGTCATCGTCGCGATCCTCGCCGGTGTGCTGCCGATCAACTTCCTGGCCGAGATGACGTCGATCGGAACACTGGCCGCCTTCACCGTCGTATCGATCGCGGTCATGGTGCTGCGCCATCGCGAACCGGATCTGGAGCGCAAGTTCAAGGTGCCGCTGTATCCCGTCATCCCGATTCTGTCGATCATCGGCTGCCTCTGGATCATCAAGGATCTGCGCCCGATCACGATCATCGTGTTCGCCATCTGGACCGCGCTCGTGCTCGTCTGGTATTACTTCACCGGCCGCAAGAACTCGGTGCTCGGGCGTCGCATCGATACGGGCATGATCGTGCTCGTCGGTCCCGGGCGCTACCGGCTCGGTTCCTCTGAAGGGGAGCTGTACGACGGCGGCGAGCTCGAGGAGTCCGAGGATCGCGTGGCGCCGCGCAAGTAGCCGCTCACCGCCCGGCCCGCGGCTTCGCTGCCTCGTGCCGGTGGGGCGACGTTCGGCGCGAGTTGACCGGGCACGGGGCGCCAGACAAGATGGAGCGTATGCAGGAGGAGCGGATGCGAGTCGCGAAGCGCGGCCGATCGGCCTCGCCGCCGGTCGGCCGTTTGCAGGCGTGGACGGGGTACGTGTAGCGCGATCAGCGCCGTGCCCAATCCCACTGTTTCGAGGCGACTCAGCGCGCCTCAGCGCCCACCGGTCGAATCCCGACCTGATCTTTGGAGTACCCAGATGACCGCAGTACCTCGCGTTTCCACGTCGACCCCCGTCCTCTCGCAGCCCACCCCGGAGGGGAACCGTCTCGGTGAGCTCTGGTCGATCCTGCCAGAGGAATCCGCCGTCGACGAAGCTGGCGTGCTGCACCTCGGCGGAGTGCCCGTGACCGAGCTCGCCGAGCAGTACGGTACGCCGCTGTACGTCTACGACGAGGCCGGATTGCGCCGACAGATCCGGCGCTTCATCGACGGCCTCAATGCGCGGTGGCCCGAGTCGGAGGTGCTGTTCGCGTCGAAGTCGTTCCCGGCCGTCGGCATGTACCGGGTCGCTGCTGAAGAGGGGCTGTCGGTCGACATCGCCGGCGGGGGAGAGCTGCGCCTCGCACTCGCAGCCGGAGTGTCTCCGTCGAAGCTGCACTTCCACGGCAATGCGAAGACGGACGCCGAGCTGCGCATGGCCATCGACGCCGGAGTCGACACGATCATCGTCGACAACACCGACGAGCTCGATCGCCTCGAGCGCCTGCTCACGAAGCCCCAGAAGCTCCTCCTGCGCGTGATTCCGGGCGTCGACGCGAAGACCCACGCCTCCCAGGCGACGGGCGGGGCCGACTCCAAGTTCGGACTCCCGATGGACCAGGCGCTCGCGGCCATCGAACGCATGCGCGCGCACCCCCTCCTCGAATTCGAGGGCGTGCACCTGCACATCGGCTCGCAGATCCTCGACGTCGAGCAGTTCGGCGAGGCCGTTGCGAAGATCTCGACGGCCGGCGAGTTCGACGTCTACGATGTGGGCGGCGGGCTCGGCGTCAAATACACCTACGACGAGGTCGCGCCGTCGGTCGACGCATACCTCGACACGATCGTGGCGGCGGCTCGCGCGCACCTGCCGTCCGGTGCCCGCATCATGATCGAACCCGGACGCGCCATCGTGGCGCGCGCCGGTGTCACGCTGTACCGCGTCACCACGGTGAAGCGCACCGGTCGCACGTTCGTCGCCGTCGACGGAGGCCTCGCCGACCAGATGGATGCCGCCCTCACCGGCCAGCGCTTCGAAGCGCTGCTCGGCAACCGAGCGCTCGATCCCTGGACGGAGACGTCGCAGCTCGTCGGTCGCCAGTGCGAATCGGGCGACCTGCTCGTCGATCGTGCACCCTTGCCCGAGGCTCGCGTCGGCGACCTCGCCGTCGTTGCGACGACCGGTGCGTACGGGTACACCCTCGCGAACAACTACAACGGTGCGCTCAAGCCCGCGATCGTGTTCGTGCGCGACGGCGCCGCCCGCCTGGTGGCTCGGCGCGAGACGTACGAAGAACTGCTGGCGCTGCACGCGCCCGCGCTCGAGGGGTAGTCCGCGGCGAACCGCTGTCGAATCGAGGCGGCGACGCGCGCGGGCCGCGCACGTCACCGCCTCGTTTTGAGTTCGCGGGCGTTCCGGGGTAGAGTTAACTCTCGGTGCCGCGCTCCTCCAGGGCCGCGGATTTCCGCTTTGGGATATGGTGTAATTGGCAACACTACGGTTTCTGGTACCGTCATTCTAGGTTCGAGTCCTGGTATCCCAGCCAGTGCAACCCCCGGTCTCTACCGGGGGTTTTTGCGTGTCGCCCGGAGACGAATCGCGCGCCCGCCGATACAGCCGATGCAGTCGCGGTATCCGTTCTAACTCCAGAGGCGCGCGACCTCTGCAGCGACGTTGGCACGCGCACGCGATTCCCACAGATGGCGCGCGGCGGCGGTGACGTACACCGACGGCCGATCGAGGTACGCCTCGAGAATGCGGGCGCGTTCTGCCGCGAAGTCCGCGTCGGGAACGTGCGCGTACTCCGAGCGCACGGCCGCAGCGTACTCCGCATAGCGAGACGGAGACGATGCGAAGATCCAGAGATCCGCATCGAGCAGGTGCGCGACCGGGGTGCCCGGCCGTGCCCTCGGGCCGGATCGCGGCCCGCTCACGCCCGCATCCGTATCGGGAATCGTCGCGACGATGCTCGTGCGAACCTCGTCGACGAGGTCGCTCTGGAGTCCCAATGCGGTGAGTGCCGACGATGCCAGCGCCGCAGACGCACGCTCATCATCACCGGTGGCTCCCGTGTACACCGCGTCGTGGAACCAGGCCGCCAGCAGCGTCGCGGGGGAGATGCGCTCTCCACGTGTCTCCAGGTGATCGAGTGCGAGCAGCACGTCTTCGAGGTGTCGCTCGTCGTGGTACCTGCGATGCGGTTCGTTCCACCGCACGAGCAGATCGTCGCCGAGTTTCCGCCACACATCGACGGCGGTGCTCGCGACCCCGAGCTGCACGCCCAGCACGCACCACTGCTCGTGGAGGTACTGCCGGCGGCGCAGGGGAGTGACCGCATCGCGATCCACCTGGCGCACTCGCAACCCGCTCTCGCGCAGTCGAAGCACCACCTCGCGGCCCGTCACGGGCAGTGCTCCGAGCGCCACGGCACGATCGAAATTCGCGGCGGCGACGTCGTAATGGTCGAGATCGAAGCTTCGACGCGGAAACCCGAGCAACCGCGCGAACGCGTGCAGTTCATCGGTGCTCGTATCCGAGACGAGGTGGCTCCAGAGGGTGCCGTGCGCGGGCCAAGCCGGCGGGTCGATGAGGATCGCCATTCGTTCAGCGTACTGCTCCCATACCGGTGCACGGAGGAGCCGCGTCGGCAGAAGCGACGCTCACCGCCTACCACAACGAGTTTCCGCACGCCGCCCCCTGGCCGCTCAGCCCGGGCGCTGCGACCATGGGTTCCATGGCGACTTCACCTTCCGTACTCACCGACCCCCTCTCTCGCTCGGCGCGAAAGGCGCGCGTCGGGATCGCGAAACTGGTGCAGGACGACGCACCGAAGCTCATGACCCGCGGCTACGGCTTCGGTGCGGCGATCTGGGACCGCACCCGAGCGGGAGCGCGAGCGGTACCCATGCGGCTGCTGGGGCGGCAGGCGCTGCTCGTACGCGGAGCCGAAGGCGTTGCGACGTTCTACGACAACGACCGCATTGCTCGCCACGGGGCGATGCCGGCATTCGTGCAGGAGACGCTGTTCGGCCACGGATCAGTGCACAGCCTCGACGGCACGGAGCACCGTCACCGGAAAGCGACCTTCGTCGACGTCGCGTACGAAGACGCGGCGGTCGAGGCGCTGAAGCCGCTGCTCGAACGCGAGTGGCGCGCCGAGCGAGACGAGTGGATCGCGGGCGGCGATCGGTCGGCGTACGACGCGGCAGCCGGGGCTCTCGGACGCGCCATCATGCACTGGGCCGGGCTGCCGGGCACCGATGAGGCGCTCACCCGCTGGTCGGCGCGGATGGCGCAGATCGTGGACGGCTTCGGGGCGCCGTACTCGCCGAGCTTTCCGCTCGCAGCCGCGAATCGCGCGTGGTCCGACCGTCATGCGCACAAGCTCATCGAGGCGGTGCGCGGGGGCGAGCTCGACGCTCCGGAAGGATCGGCGCTGCGCGCCTGGGCGTGGCACCGGGACGAGAACGACCTGCTGCTCCCCGCGAATCTCGCCGGCATCGAGCTGCAGAACTGCATCCGTCCAATGGTCGCCGTCGCCCGCTTCGTCGCGTTCGCCGCGAAAGAACTCCACGACCGGCCCGAGTGGCGCGATCGCATCGCCGCGTCGGTGGAGGAGCGCGGCGGCGCCCTCGTCGATGACCCGGTCGCCGTCGCCTTCGCGCAGGAGGTGCGCCGCACTGCTCCCTTCGTGCCGGTGCTGCCCGGCTGGGCGACGACGGACATCGAGGTCGACGGAGAAGTGGTGCCGAAGGGCGGGCGCGTCGTCCTCGACATCCTCGGCACGAACACCGACGACCGCTCGTGGGAGCGGGCCGGTGCCTTCGATCCCTCGCGATTCCTGGGGGTCGACGACTACGAGGCGATCGACACCTTCATCCCGCACGGCGGTGCGGGAGTCGCGACGGGCCACCGCTGCCCCGGGGAGAAGCTCGCCATTGCAGGGCTCGCTGCTGCGGCCGCGGCACTGAGCGACCCGCGTGTGCGCATACTCGACGAGGGCCTCGAGGTGAACCGACGCCGTCTGCCGACGAAGCCGGCCTCGGGAGGCAAGGTGCGCGCGGCGGCGGCCGTTGCGAAGTGCCCGTTCCACTGAGCGCAGGCGAGCGAGGGAAAGCCGCTACTGTGATCGCATGTCGACTGATGAGTCACCGCAGCACCCGTACCTCGCCGGCCGGGCACGGCCGCGGATCATCGCGCACCGAGGGTTCGTGGCCTCGGAGCTCGCGGCCATCGGCGTCGCGGAGAACACGCGTGCCGCCTTCACGGCTGCGCTCGCCGCAGGGGCCGACTGCTTGGAGACGGACTGCCGCCTGACGCGCGACGGCGTGGTGGTGCTCGCTCACGATGCTGACCTCACGCGAGTCGCGAACGATTCACGGGCCATCGCCCAGGTCGATCTCGCCGAGCTCGACGCGATCTTCGCCGCG
The DNA here is from genome assembly GCF_039530485.1 of Leucobacter alluvii. Taxonomy (NCBI): domain Bacteria; kingdom Bacillati; phylum Actinomycetota; class Actinomycetes; order Micrococcales; family Microbacteriaceae; genus Leucobacter; species Leucobacter alluvii. The sequence continues at coordinate 266,901 of NZ_BAAAOP010000003.1, forward strand.
CGCGGCGGGCTGCTGACGCTCGAGCGGGCACTCACCGAGTTTCCGCGGGCGCACTGGAACATCGACGTCAAATCGAGGGCGGTCGCCGCACCGCTCGGCAGAGCTGTCGCCCCGCATGGAGCGCGGGTGCTGGTGACGAGCTTCTCCGACGCCTATCGCCGGGCAGCGCTCGCCGCCGCAGCGGCTGAACCTCGGGCGACGCTGCCAGCGACCTCCCCGGGGAAGCGTGCGCTGGTGCGTGTGCTGCTCGCCGTCGCCAGCGGAGCCCCGCGTGTGATCGAGCGAGCGTTCGCGGGACTCGACGCTCTGCAGATTCCGGAGCGTCACGGCCGGTTCCGAGTGCTCACCCCGCGCCTCATCGCCGCAGCCCGCGCGCACGGCATCGAAGTGCATGTGTGGACCGTCAACGACGGTCAGCGGATGCGAGAACTGCTCGAGATGGGGGTCGACGGCGTCGTCACGGACCGCACGGACGTCGCGGTGGCCGCACTCCGGTCGCGGTGATCGCCTGTGCGGAGCAGGATCGCCGCTGCGGAGCTGGATCGCCGCTGCGGAGCTGGATCGCCGCTGCGGAGCTGGATCGCCGCTGCGGAGCTGGATCGCCACTGCGGAGCTGGATCGCCGCCGTCGTGGGAGCATGCGATAGTCGTGGGGTGAACGCTCCGCACCCTGCCCCTGACCTCGCCTTCGTGCTCGACTGCGTCCGCGACGATGCGGCTGCCGGGCGTCTCGCCGAGTGGGGATCGTCGAGCGTGATCGACGAGCACACGAACACGGCCTCGTTCGGTCGTGCGCTCTTCGACGCCCTGCACGCGGCGGCGGGCCTGCACGCCGAGTTCCCGGTGGGGCATGCTGGCTTGATCCACGTCTACGGCTACTGGTTCTCCGAAGTGGCGACCCCGTTCGGGTTCAAGCGAGCGCGGTGGCAGGACGGCGAGCTGGCCAGGGCTCTCGGTCGCTCCGACGATGCGTTCCACCTGAGGCGCGGATCACCGCTCCGCGATCCCGAGTCGACGCCGCTCCAACGCGTCACTGAGGCCGCGCTCCCTCCGCTGCGGCACCCGATCGCGGGGTCTCCTGTCGGCGAGGCGCTGATCGGCGAGCGTCTGAGCCGTGTCGTGCTCGTGGAGCGTGCGGGGGCGGACGGTCCGGCGGCGCTCGTCTACGGGATCGCGGCGGCGTCGGTCACCCACGTCGACGAGCCCCTTCGGCTCATCACCGCGTTCCCCTACGAAGGCGACCGGCAGGAGCTCATCGCGGAATTCGGGGCGTATCCCGCACCGCGTTGGAATGCGGTCGCCGACTCGTAACCCGGTGTTCATCCCACGATAGACATTTCGTCCATTTCGCACTCTAACTTTGGATGCATCGTCCAAATCGTAAGGGAGTGCGCATGGCACCGAGCATCGTCTTCGACTTCGATGGCACCCTGGCCATCGGTCACGGGCCCGTCCGCGCGTACGCGGCGTGCGTGGCCGATGGCGCCGCAGTCGAGCCGGGCTTCATCGAGCGCGTCGACGCCGAGCTCGCGCGTTATGACGCGGGCGCGAGCTCGTATCGGGATGGATACGACATCGTCGGATCTCTCGCCGAGGCAGCGGGCGTGAGCGACGGCGATCGCGCCGCGGCCTACGAGCGCAGCCGCACACGTCTCGGCAGCGACCTCGCCGTCGTCGACACGATCGCCGACCTCGACTCGGCGCTCGAGCGGCTGGGCCGAACCGCCCGTCTCGTGCTCGCGACGAACGCGCCGGAGACCGGCGTCGCCGCCGTGCTCGACGCGTGGGGGGTGCGGGATCGCTTCGACGAACTGCACTACACCGTCGGCAAGCCGGTCGGCCTCGCGCGGCTCATCGAGCGGCTGATCGCCGAGGGACCGGTGCTCGCGATCGGCGACATCTTCGAGTTCGACCTCGCGCCGGCGGCCGCTCTCGGCGCCGACACGGCTCTCGTCGGTGCGACTGCAGCGACCGCTCCAGTTTCGGTGACGATGCGCGGGCGCTCGCTCGCCGACCTCGTCCCCGACCTTCACACCTGGGCCGCGTCTGCGGCATCCAGCACGTCCGCGCCGCTCGGCGCGGGATCCGGTATCGAAAGGTAACCCCACTCATGCGTTCATCCGTTCTCGCAGTAGGCGCTCTCACCGTCGCCGCGCTCGGTCTCGCCGGTTGCAGCGCCACCGACTCGGCGGCGTCGTCAGCCGACGAAGCGCAGGCCTGGCCCGACTCCATCACGCTCTCGTTGGTGCCGTCGGTCGAGGGCGAAGACCTCGCCGAGGCACTCGATCCACTGACGACGTATCTCTCAGACGGGTTGGGCATCGAGGTCGAGGGCGTCGTCGCGAGCGATTACGCCGCGACCGTCGAAGCGCTCGGCGCCGACCAGGCGCAGGTCGTCATCACCGATGCGGGATCCCTGTACAACGCCATCGAGCAGTACGACGCCGAGCTGGTGCTGCGCGACGTGCGCTTCGGCGCGACCTCGTACGCCGCGGTCGCGTACACGAACAATCCCGACAAGTACTGCGACGCCGAGCCGGTGATGGCGACCTACGCCGCGAGCGACATCGAGCTGTCGTACTGCAACGGCACCGAAGCGGCCGGCGCAGACGCGACGGGTGCCGGCCCGGCCGGCATCGACGCGCTCGAGAAGATCGACGAGGGCACCCGGGTCGCACTGCAGGCGGCGACCTCGCCCGCCGGCTACCAGTACCCGGTCGTCGCCATGCGCGACGCCGGCATCGACACCGACGCCGACATCGAGCAGGTGCCGGTGGAGGGCAACAACAACGCCGTGCTCGCGGTCGCGAACGGCGACGCCGAGGTGAGCTTCGGCTACTGGGATGCTCGTACGACCGTGACGGCCGAGGCCCCCGATGTGGCGGAGAAGGTCACGGCGTTCGCCTACACCGAGATGATTCCGAACGGCGGCGTCGCGGTCGCCCCGTCGCTGCCCGCCGATCTCGTCGAGCAGCTCACCGAATTGATGGCCGAGTACGCCGACTCCTCTGAGGAAGCCGAGGCCGTGATGTTCGACCTCGTCGGACTCTCGGGATGGACCACCGAGACCGCCGAAGACGAGATCGCGCGCTACGGCGAGATCCTGGGCGAGTTCTCCAACTGACCAGAACCAGGTACATGTCACACTCACTCGATGAGCGCCGCGGGGCGAGCGGCCGGTGCACGCCGGACGCCGCCTCGTGGCGCATCGCCCTCGACCGCGTCTCGGTCACCTATCCCACCGGCACACGCGCTCTGCGCGATGTCTCGCTGAGCATCGAGCCCGGCGAGATGGTGTCGATCGTCGGGCTCTCCGGATCCGGCAAGTCCACCCTCATCCGCACCATCAACGGTCTCGTCGGCGCCACCGAGGGAAGCGTCACGGTCGGCCCGCACCGCATCTCAGAACTGCGGGGTCGCGGGCTCCGGGAGGCACGCGGGCACATCGGAATGATCTTCCAGGCGTTCAACCTCGCGGAGCGGGCGAGCGTCTACCGCAACACTCTGGTCGGCCGCTTCGCGCACTCCCCGGCGTACCGCACGCTGCTCGGCATTCCAAGCGCTGAGGATCGCGAGCTCGCGCTGCGCGCGCTCGACTCCGTCGGCATCCTCGACAAGGTGTGGCACCGCGCCGGTGCGCTCTCCGGCGGCCAGAAACAACGCGTCGCGATCGCCCGCGCACTGTCGCAGGAGCCGAGTGTGATGCTCGCCGACGAGCCGGTCGCGAGCCTCGACCCGCCCACGGCGCACGCGGTGATGGCCGACCTGGAGCGCATCAACGCGGAGCGCGGTCTCACCGTGCTCGTGAACATCCACCTCATGGACCTCGCGCGGCAGTACACGAACCGCATGATCGGTTTGCGCGACGGCCGCGTCGTGTACGACGGATCAGCCGCCGCTGCGACCGACGCCGACTTCGAGCAGATCTACGGGCGTCCGATCCAGCCGCGCGATCGCCTCGGAGAACGGGCGTGACCGCGATTCTGCGCGAACTCGAGGTGCCGCCGAGACCGCGGCATACCCTGCGCACGGTGCTGATCGTCTCCGCCATCGCGGCGTTCACGATCGCGACCTGCCTGCCCGCGATCGGCGGCATCGAGCTCGATCTCGCGGCGATCGCGAAGCACTGGCGCAACGGCGTGACGAAGCTCGTGCAGCTCGCGCAACCGAACTTCGCCTTCGTGCCGCGCACCCTGGCGCCGCTGCTCGAGACGCTGCAGATGGCGCTCGTCGGCGCGGCCGCCGCGGCGCTGTGCTCGATCCCGCTCACGCTGTGGGCAGCGGCTCCGACGAACCCGAACCGCGTCACTCGCGGCGTCGTGCGCACGCTCAACAATGTGAACCGCGCCGTGCCCGACCTGGTGTTCGCCACCGTGCTCGTGGCGATGGTGGGCGTCGGCGCACTGCCGGGCGTCATCACGCTCTTCCTCTTCAACATCGGCATCGTGGTGAAGCTGGTCTCCGAGGCGATCGATGCCGCCGATCACCGCTACATGGAGGCGGGGCGTGCTGCTGGAGGCACGCAGTTCCAGATCAACCGGGCGACGGCGCTGCCGCAGGCCTGGCCGCTGTTCGCGAATCAATGGCTCTACGCGCTCGAACTCAACGTGCGCGTATCGGCGATTCTCGGCATCGTTGGCGCGGGCGGCATCGGGCGTCTGCTCGATGAGCGGCGGGGGTTCTACGCCTACTCCGATGTCTCCGTCATCATCCTCGAGATCCTCGTCGTGGTCATCGCCATCGAGGTCCTCTCCAATCTGCTGCGCCGGAGGCTCGTATGACCGTGATGCTGAACGCCCCGGTGCCAGGCGCACCCACTGCGCCCCTGCCGGGCTCGCGCGGCCTGCCGCCGCGGCGTTCGCGCGTCGCGGCGACGGCGTGGGCGATCGCGGCGGCGCTCGTCGTGCTTGCGGCGGCAGGCACGCTGCAGATCTCGTGGAGCGACCTTCCGTCGGTTCCCGGCCAGGTCGCCCACTATCTCCGGCTGATGTTCGAGGCTCCGAACTGGGAGAAGCTGCCGCGCGCGCTGTTCGAGACGTGGCGGTCGATCTCGATGGCGTGGATCGGCGCCATGCTCTGCGTCGCCGTGTCGATTCCGCTCGGGATGCTCGCTGCGAACGGCGTCGGGCCGCTCTGGGTGCGAGCGCTGCTGCGCGGCATCTTCGCGGTGCTGCGCGCCGTTCCCGAGGTGATCATCGCGCTCGTGCTGCTCACCGTCACCGGGTTGACGCCGCTGACGGGAGCGCTCGCACTCGCGATCGCGGGGATCGGCACCCAGGGCAAATGGGTGTACGAGACCGTCGAGTCAGCGCAGGAGGGTGCGGTCGAGGCCGTGCGCGCAGCGGGCGGCACCACCGCGGACGTGACCAGGTGGGCGATCTGGCCGGCCGTCGCCCCCGCGCTCCTCTCGTTCGCGCTGTATCGATTCGAGATCAACATCCGCACCTCCGCGGTACTCGGACTCGTGGGCGCCGGCGGTATCGGAAGTATGCTGTCGAACTACACGAACTACCGGCAGTGGGACACCGTCGGCATGCTGCTCATCGTCGTCATCGCGGCGACGATGCTCATGGACGCCGTCTCGGGAGCCATTCGTCGCCGCATCATGAACGGAAGCAGATGACCACCACGTGGCAGGGTTCACCCGACGCCCGGCCGAGTGCGCGCATCGCCTCGCTCGCTCCCGCGCTGCAGCGCACCGAGCGCCGCGTCGTCGAAGCCATCGCGGCCGACCGGGAGCGCGCGGTCGAGTGCACGGCGCAGGCGCTCGCCGAGCGGGTCGGGGTGGGGCGCACCACGGTGATTCGCGCGGCCCAGTCCCTCGGCTACGACGGGTACCCGCAGCTGCGCGTCGCCCTCGTGCAGGAGCTCGCCCTCGAGGGCGCTGCGGTCGCCGGGACTGCGGCGGGCCGGGGCACGACGGGGGCGGCAGGCACGGGTGGCGCGGGTGGCGCCGCGGGAAGAGCGGGTAGCGGCGCTCGTGGCGATGCGATCGACCCCACGATCCTCGGCGCACTGCGGGTGAGGATCGCGCAGCTCGCCGCCCGTCTCGACGACTCGATGGCGGCGCTTACGCCGGAAGCGGTGGACGCGTTCGTGCAGGCGCTCGACTCGGCCGACCGGCTGCTCGTCGTCGCCAACGGCCTGTCGAGCCCGATCGGCCTCGACTTCGCCATGCGGCTCAACTCGGCCGGGCGCTCTGTGGAGCAGTTCGCAGATCCGATGGCGCAGCAGATCGCCGCTCGGCAGCTCGGGGCCGGGTCGGTGTGCGCGGTGTTCTCCGGCTCGGGAGCGAACCGGGCGACCCTTGACGTGATGGGGGCCGCGCGCTTGAGCGGCGCGCGAGTCATCGCGATCACATCATTCGCGCGATCAGCTGTCGAGAAGCTGTCGGATGTCACGCTGGTGGTGCCGCCCCTGGGCGGGAGCTTCCACGACGAGCTCATCCACACCTCGCGTGCGGCGCTGATGCTGCTGACCGAGCATCTTGTCGACGCATTCGTCGAGATGCGCGGCGACCGCGGCCGCGACGCGCGCTCCGCAGTGCTCACCGTGCTCGCCGACGCGCTGGAGGAGTAGGCGAAGCGCCCGACCGGCGGGCGAGGGCGGCCGCGCAGCTCTCAGCCGACGAGATGCTCGCGCAGCGTCGAGCCCGTGTAGGCGCTGCGGAAGACGCCGCGTCGCTGCAGCTCGGGCACGACGCCGTTCACGAAATCCTCGAACGACGAATGGTAGAGGGCGGGCATGATGATGAAGCCGTCGGCTGCCTCGCTCTCGAAGAGGTGCTGCAGCTCGTCGGCGATCGTCGCGGGCGACCCCACCAGCTGCGGGTGCAGCTGGTTGAGGGCCTGCTCGATCGCGAGCTCGGCGACCGTCAAGCGACGCCGCTCGCTCACCGCTGCCAGCATGTCTTCGAACCCGGCGCTGCCGGTGGCGCCGCGGTGCGCGGCGAGTATCTCGGTCGCGGGAGCCGCGGGGTCGAGGGACTCGGCGTGCAGCAGCCGCTCGAGCTTCGCGAGCGCGCTCGGCAGGTCGATCTGCGCGACCAGCGCGGCGAGCTTCGCGTCAGCCTCCGCGTCGGTCCACCCCACGATCGGTTGCACGCCCTGCAGCACGCGAATGGCATCGGGATCACGACCGTGATCGACGCGGGCCCGGTCGCGGATCTCGGTGCGCAGCTCCCGCATGGCCTCGGGGGAGTCGCCGATCGCGAAGACGACCTCGGCCCAGCGCGCCGCGAAGGCCCTGCCGCGGGTCGAGGAGCCGGCCTGCATCAGCACCGGGTGGCCCTGCTGGCTCCGCGGCAGGGTGAGCGGACCCCGCGAGAGCCCTCCGCCGACCCGATGCACGCGCGACGGGTCGGCGAAGAGGCCTGCCGTCTGGTCGTGCACGAGCGCATCGGGCTCCCACGAGTGCCACAGCTCGACGACGGTCTGCACGACTTCGTCGGCGTGGTCGTAGCGCAGGCCGGGCGCCGCGATGCCAGCATGACCGAGATTGCGCGCCTCGGCATCGGTCGTCGACGTCACGATATTCCATGCGGCTCGTCCGCCCGACAGATGGTCGACGGAGAGCAGCTGACGGGCGATGGCGTACGCGGGCACGAAGCTCGTCGACACGGTCGCGCCGATGCCGATGCGCGACGTCACCCCGGCGACGAGCGCCGCCTTGGCGATCGGGTCGAGGTAGATCGCCCCCTTCCCGGCGGTGCGGAGGGTCGTGGCGTAGTCGCCGGCGCCGTCCTCGGGCACCGCGAGCGCGTCCGCGAAGAAGATCATGTCGAAGCAGCCGCGCTCGAGTGTGCGTCCGAGATCCGCCGTGAACGACCCGCTCAACCAGTCGGCGCGGCTGAGCGGATTGCGCCAGTTCTCGGCGTACTGGCTCGTGGGCGGATTCACCATGCCGACGAGGTGCATGCCCCGCTTCATGGGACGCGCGACTCGGGCTCGGTCGCCGGAGGCGCGGCGGTGCCGACCACCGACGGGCTGTTGATGGAGACGGTGAGGTGCGTCACCACGTGCTGCACCTGCGCGCCGACTCCGATCCAGGCGTTCGCGGCCGTCTCGAGCACCGCGGAGAGGTCTCCGTCGAGCCGGGTCGCGTAGTGATCGGAGCCCGAGTAGACCCCCGACGCCTTCGCCTGATCGATCGCGGCGTAGATCGGCGTCATGTGGTCGACTGGGGCGGCGGGCGCTGCGGCACTCGCGACCGCCGCAGGCGATGCGGATCCTGCGTCGAGCAGCGGATACAGCGACCAGTGCGCCCGAGCGCGAACGCCGCTCTCGGGGAGCGCGATCGGAGCGGCGGCGAGCGCGTGCACGCCGGGCGGAAGCGCGCACTGCAGTTCTCCCGGGCAGCCGCGGGAGAGCAGGATCGCGGCGGACAGATGCGCGCCGCTTCGCGCGGCCGCGGCGACGACGCTCTGCACGTAGGCGAGCACGCGCTGCTCGCCGCCGGTCACGAACGTGGAGATGTCATTCGTCTCGATGGTGAGGCCGGTGGTGTCGGCCGCGCCGAGTGCCCCCAGGATGATGCGCACGTAGTCCGAGTCGTAGACCGAGAGCGTGAAGCGCGCTCCAACGCCGTACTGCTCGGGAGTGGGCGTCGGATGCGTCGCTGAAGTCACGCCCCAACCCTAGGCGACGATCGCGTGCGTCGTGGAGCGGGTGGCGGGATGTTGCTAGGGTGAACCTCACACGGGAGTCCGGTAGGCCGGGCTGAGAGGAAAGTCCACAGCTTTCGACCGTCGAACCTGATCTGGATCATGCCAGCGCAGGGAGACACTCTACGAACCCGTGCCCGAACGAAACGGAAGGGCACGCATTCATGCGCCATCACACCCATACCCGCACCCTGACCCGCGCGGCCGCGCTGCTGTCGACGGCTGCGATCGCACTCGTCGGCTGCGCGAGCACCGCGGCGGCGCCAAACGGCGCGAGCGCCGGGGAGAACGCCGGCAGCACCCGGGTCACATTCGCCCTCGACTGGGCGCCGAACACGAACCACATCGGCGTGTACGTCGCCGACGAGCTCGGGTACTTCGACGAGGCGGGACTCGACGTCGAGATACTGCCGTACGGCTCGACCCCGGCGACCCAGCTGGTCTCCGCAGGCGAAGCCGATTTCGGGATCGGCGGCCAGTCGACCGTTCAGGTGGCGCGCACCGCCGGGCTCGACCTCGTGTCGGTGTATCGCGTCACGCAGCGGGACTCGGGGCGTCTGGTCACTCTGGCGGATCGTGCTGACGTCGACCGCCCCGCCGATCTCGACGGCATGACGTTCGGCGGCTTCGGCTCACCGCTCTACAGCGCCCTCGCGCGCGCCACGATCGAGGGCGACGGCGGCGAGGGGTCGTTCGAGGAGGTGGTGCTCGACACGGGCGCCTACGAGGCGCTCTCGCAGGGCCGCATCGACTTCACGCTGTCGGTCGCGACGTGGGAGAATCTGCAGGCAGAGCTCGACGGCCACCCGTACCGCGAATTCAGGTATCAGGACTTCGGGGTGCCGGAGCAGCAGTCCACCGGCATCGTGTCGAGCGAGGCATATCTCGAAGCGCACCCGGAGGAGTCCCGCGCGTTCGTGCAGGCGGTCGCCCGCGGCTACGCGTACGCGGCCGAACAGCCCGACGCTGCGGCCGAACTGCTCATCGCGGCGAACCCGGACACCCTCGGCGCGGCCGACGAGCTCGTCCATGCCAGCGCCCGGCTGCTCGCCGAGGACTACCTCACCTCTCCCGAACGCGAGATCGGCGCGATCGACCCCGAGGCGTGGGACGCATTCGGCGCGTTTCTCTTCGACGGCGGATTCCTGACCGACGCGGAGGGGCGGCCGCTCACGGAGCAACCCGACTGGAGCGAGTACGCCACCGACGCGTACCTGGGGTGAACACCCGCATGATGCGCAGTGTCCGACGGGGGCTCTTCGCGACCGGCGGTTCGTGGTCAGAACGACTCGCCCTCATCGCGGCGCCGACGATCGCGTTCCTGCTGCTGCTCGCCGCGTGGCAGGGGGTGGCCGCTGCGGGCCTCGTGCCCGCGGAGATGCTGCCAGCTCCGACGCGCGTGGTGAGCGCCGGTGCCGCCGAGCGCACCGCGCTCCTGCGGCACGCGATCCCGACGCTGATCGCGACCGTCGCGGGATTCGCCCTGTCGGTATCGGTCGCCTGGGTGACGGCGACCGTGCTCGACTTCTCGCGGATCCTGCGCAGCGCTCTGCTCCCACTGCTCGTCGTGAGCCAGACCCTGCCGCTCATCGCGCTCGCACCGCTCGTGGTGCTCTGGTTCGGCTTCGGCCTGCTCCCGAAGATCCTGCTCGTCGCTTTCGTCACATTCTTCCCGATGGTGGTCGGGCTGCTGCGCGGGTTCGCGGAGGCGGACCCGGAGGCCGAACGCCTGCTCGCATCGATGGGTGCGTCGCGGGCGACGGTGTTCCGCCTGGTCAGGCTCCCGGCATCGACGGCTTCGTTCTTCTCGGCGTTGCGCATCTCGATCACCTATGCGGTGGTCGGCGCGATCTTCGCCGAGTACGCGGGAGCCGTCGCCGGCCTCGGGGTCTACATGCAGTCGGCGAAGAACGTCTTCCGCACCGACCTGGTGCTCGCCGCAGTCGGCGTCAGCACGCTGCTCACCCTGTGCCTGTTCGGCATCGTCGTACTCGCCGAGCGCGTGGTGGCGCCGTGGCTGCGCATCGAACAGGAACGGGATCGCACGCACCGGGGGACGCGATCGTGACGCTGCTCGAGGTCCGCGGCGTCGGCAAGCGCTTCGCCGATCAGGTCGTACTCGAAGACGTCTCCTTCGACGTCGACGACGGCGAGATCGTCGCGATCATCGGCGCGAGCGGGAGCGGGAAGTCGACGCTGCTGTCGCTCCTCACCGGCGCGTTGCATCCCGACTCCGGGGAGATCCGCTTCGCGGGTGCGCCGCTGCCGCAGCGGCGTCGGCCATTCGCCTACATGCCGCAGCGAGATGCGCTGCTGCCGTGGCGGAGAGTCGTCGAGAACGCGGCCATCGGGCTCGAAGTGCAGGGCGTGAGCAGACGGGAAGCGCGGCGTCGCGCACGTGAGCTCCTCGAGCCGTTCGGTCTCGCGGGTACCGAGTTCCGATACCCGCGGCAGCTCTCCGGCGGAATGCGCCAGCGCGTTTCGTTCCTCCGAGCCGTCGTGCAGGAGCAACCGATCCTGCTGCTCGACGAGCCGTTCGGCGCACTCGACGCCATCACCCGCGACGATCTGCAACGCTGGCTGCTCGAGATGTGGCGAGATTCCGGGTGGACGATCGTGTGCATCACGCACGATATTCGCGAAGCCGTGCGCCTGGCCGATCGCGTGCTCGTGCTTCCCAGAACCCCCGGTGCCCTGGCCGGGGAGGTGGCGGTCTCCCGAGAGATTCCGCGCGCCACCGGAATGCTGACCGATCCGAGAGTGCCGCCGCTCGAAGCGGAGCTGCACGCACTGCTGCGGTCGGCGGGCTAGGGCAGCCGGTCAGCCGCGCCGCGGGCCGCACGATCGAACCCCATCGCGTACGCTCGCTCGGGCAGTCCGGCGAGCGGAGTGCGCAGCGCTGCATCGAGTGCGGCGGCGGAGACCGATGCGAGTCGCCTCGGCCACGGTCGGCCCAATGACGTGTTGAACGCGGCGAGCCGGGCCGCAGTTCGCGCGGAGGCGAGTCTGCCGAGCTCCCACCGCGCGAGCGCGGCGCGGTGGGAACCGTCACCATCCGGCGCCGTGCGCCGTTGCCGGTCGCGGTGAGGGCCGCGGCGAGCCTGTGCGAGCACCGGAGCGAGCGTCGCGGCGTCGAGGAGCCCCAGGTTCATGCCCTGGCCGCCGATCGGGCTCACCTCATGCGCGGCATCACCGATCGCGATGACGGAACCGGCGAACACCATGCGATCGAGCAGCACGCGGCGGATGCTGAAGCGACTCGCCTCGACCACGTGCGCTGCGAGAGCGGGGGCCAGCATGCGCGTCGCGATCGCCTCGGCGAGTCGTTCGCCGTCGCCGGCCGCGCGCTCGGCGTTCGGATGCTCCGGATCCGACGCGATCCTCGCCACCAGGCGGCGTCGGCCGCCGGGCAGAGGAAACGACTCCGCGACGCCGCACGCGCCGAGGGTGATCACCGCCGTGCCCTCCGGCTGCCCGGGAGCAGCGCTCAGATCGGTCATGAGATACCTGTCGGGATAGGCCCGCGAACGCCCGGTGAACAACCCGCTCAGCAGACGCCGCCCGGATGCACCAGCAGCCACGATCAGGGTGCGGGCGAACCAGGTGCGCGATGCTCCGTCAGCGTCCAACGCGTGCACGTGCACCCCCTCCGGCGTGGGGTGCACGCCCACGACGCGCACGCCACGCACAGGAATCGGCCCGTACGCGGCCACCGCAGCCTCGGTGACCGCCTGGGGGACGGAGGCGACGAACGGGAAGCGCGATGGGCGGCGGTCGAAGCGCACCTCGCCGACCGTGCGACCGGCGGCGACGGCGATACCGCGGGGAATCCGCACAGCCTCTGCGAGAATGCGCTCCGTCGCACCGCCCGCCTCCAGCGCGGCGAGCACCGGAGGATGCACGCCGATCGCGCGAGAACCGGGCGACGCATCGGCGCGCTGCTCGAGCACGACGACCTCGACCCCCAGACGATGCAGTTCGGAGGCGACGAGCGAACCACTCGGCCCGGCACCGACGACCAGGACATCGCAGGCGGTGTCGTTCACCGCTCGCCCCGCAGCTCGACGCCCTCCTGATCGGGGCGGTGCACCGCGAGGAGCCGGAACCGGTTGACCTGCTCCGCCCGCCACCGCGGCGGCAGCACGTGCGACAGCTCGCTCCTGGTGTAGCTGCGACGGATGCTCCGAAGCCCGTCGACGCGCAGGAGGGTGCCGGCGCTCACCGGCACCGCGCCCACGGCGAATGCAGCGTAGGCGAGTCGACCGCGAGCGATATCGGAATGCACGGCGAGCCTTGAAGCGAGAGCCTCGGAATCGGCGAGCAGCCCGTGGAACTCGGGTTCGGACAGGTGATGGAGGAGATGGTTCGAGACCACGACGTCGAATCCCTCACCCGCGGCCACCAGTTCCGAAGAGAAGCACTCGCGGTATTCGACCCCGGGAACACGCCGCGCGTTTCTCGCCACCGCGATGGCGCGCGGATCGGGGTCGATCCCGACTCCCTGCACTGCGTACCCGTCGCGGGCGGCCATCCGAACGATCCGCCGCAGCACATCTCCGCCGCCGCATCCCACGTCCAGTATCCGCAGATGAGGCGCGGATCCGCTCGTCGAGCGCGACGCAGCCTCGAGCGCGGGACGGATGTGGGTGCGGTAGACCCGGCCCCATGACGAGACAGCGCGATTGACCGCGTCGAACCCCTGCAGCGTGCGGCGCAGCCGGCCCGCGTCGCACGAGGGATCGTCCATGATCTCCGTCAGCCGGGTGTCTCGCTCGGCGAGCGAGACGAACGTCCTGTGTTCCATCGTGACAGCCACGGTCGGATCAGACCGCGTTGCGCGATGCCGTATTGGTCGCCGGGGCGCTCGCCGCAGCGCCGACGGGGATTCCCGTGGCACCCGTCACATCGGCTTCAGGGATGGTCTGGGCCTGCTCAGTGCGCGCGGCGACGCGGGTGAACCGCGCCGTTTCCACGGTCAAGCCCGGGCCGAAGCACAGCCCCGCCACGGTCGCACCGTCGGCGAGCGAATCGTCGGCGAGGATGCGCTGCAGAATGAACAGGATCGTCGCGCTCGACATATTGCCGTACTCCCGGAGCACCTCGCGGGACGGGAGCATCGCGTCGTCCGGGAGATCGAGGCCGCTCTGCACCCGGTCGAGCACGCTCCGCCCTCCGGGATGCACGGCCCACGCGTCGATGCCGGAGACGGCTCCCGTGGCGTCGCGACCGAGCATCGGTCCCACCACAGACGCAATCTCCCGCCCGATGATGCGCGGGACGTTGGCGGTCAATCGCATTTCGAATCCGTGGTCTCCGATCGTCCAGTCCATGTCCTCCTCGCCCTCAGAGGTGAGCGCGGTCGAGAATGCCCCGACGTCGAGCACGGGCGTCGAGCGTCGTGCCGCCATCGGATCGGAGGCCACGATCGCCGCCCCCGATCCATCGCCGAACACCGCGGAGGCGACGATCTGCTCGGGATCGTTGGAGGAGCGGATGTGGAGCGAGCAGAGTTCGGTGCAGACGACGAGGACCACGGATCCCGGCTGCGCGTCGGCGATCCGCGTGGCGGCGCGCAGCGCGGGGAACGCTGCGGCGCATCCCATGAATCCGATGTTGGTGCGCTCGGCGCTCGTCGGGATGCCGAGCTCGCGCACGAGCAGGTAATCGGGGCCCGGCGCGAAGAATCCGGTGCACGACGCGGTGACGACGTGCGTCACGTCGGCCGCCGAGAGACCGGCTCGTTCGAGGGCGTCCCGGGCCGCGGCTGCGGAGAGGGGCGGCGCTTCTCGCCGGTACACCAGATTCCGTTCGCCGGTCGAGGGGGAGCGGAGAAGCTCGTGATCCTCCATGAACACGTCCGAGTTCGCAGACGGGCCGTTGTCGGAGTCGAGACTGCCGATGACGGAATATCGGGTGTCGATCGCCGACTGATCGAACGCCGCTCCGATGAGTCTGGCGGTGAGCCGGTCGACTCCGGGCTGGGCGGCGAAGAAATCTCGGGTGCGCGCCTGTGCCAAGCGCGCGGACGGGACTGCGGTACCGATGGCGAGGATCTGCGTGACCATGAGGCAAACCTAGTGGTGCTGCCAGCGCGGCACTCGGGGCTTGACAGGGATCGCGGCATCCCGAGACCGCGTGGTCGCACGCCCCGACTCAGAAAGCTGGGAACTTACTGCATATCGTCTCCCAGGCGCAACCACCTAGTGGGAGGGCTCCGAAGCACTCACACTAAGACAACCCGGTGACATGCGCTGTGCCGACATCGTCACCTCCAATGAATATAGAAGGAGAACGTCGTGAAGAACTCACCTAATCGCATTCTCGGAGTGATCTTCGGCGCGGTCTACGTCCTGGTCGGCCTGCTCGGCTTCGCCGTCACCGGTGGAGTGGGCTTTGTCGCGACCGAGGGCGGTCTGCTCCTCGGTATCTTCGAGGTGAACCCGCTGCACAACATCGCCCACCTCTTGATCGGTGCGGCCCTGCTGCTCGCCGGCCTCGCGAACGTTCGCGCTGCGAAGGGCGTCAACGGCACCGTGGGTGCCGTGTACCTCCTGCTCGGCATCGTCGGCTTCTTCATCGCCGATACCGCTGCGAACATCCTGGCGCTGAACACCGCCGACCACATCCTCCACCTCGGCAGCGCGCTCGTGCTGCTCGTCGTCGCCATCGCAGCCGACAAGCACGTCGAGCCCGCGACGCGTCCGGCGATCTAACATGCGCGCGTTCTGATGATGATCAGAGCAATGTGGCCGGCCCTGGCTTCGCTCGGGGCCGGCCTCGTGCTGTTCGCGACGGCCGCGGGGGCGTCTCCGGGCGTCGCCGTTCCCGTCGGTATCATCGGGGCCCTCGAACTCGCATGGTCGTTCGCCGTCCTGCGAGCGGGGCGGCTCGTGCTGCCCCGCAGCGCGGTGGCGGGCGGTGCGATCGGCATCGTGGGGTCAGGATTCCTGCTGCTGACGGGACCGCTCGCGTTGATTCCGTTTCTCGCGCTGTTCGTGTTCCACTGGTCGATCGCCATTGCCGCCGTGATCGAGTTGCGCGGCCAGCGCGCTCGGCGCGGAGCTGCTGCGGGGGAGCCGGCGCCGGAGTCCCGGCAGCGTCGGGCGGGGGTCTTCGCACTCGTGCTGGTGGTCGAGGCGATGCTCGTCGCTGCGATCGCGACGCCCGCGCTCGCTGCGAGCGAGGCCGGCGAGTTCGCCGTGCCGCACGGCACGTCCCACGCCGGCCACTGAACGGGCGCCGCTCGGATCGCCCCCGAGCGATCGCTGCACGTCGTAGGGTGGAAGCGGAGAGCCTCGTGCTCCACGAGGTCGGAAGGAGAGTCTGATGCTGCTCAACCTGGATGCACTCGCGAACACCGGCGGGCAGAGCGTGCTCCCGTGGGTGATCGGAGCCGCGATCATCATCGTCATCGCGGCCGCGCTCATGATCTTCGCGGCGGTGCGCAAGCGCCGCGCCGCGGCGAACCCGAACCCGAACGCGAACCCGAGTGCCGCGCCCGAGCCGGGCGACCCCGGCGACCAGACACGCCTCTGACTGGCTGACCCGACGCCTCAGAGGCCGCGCCCATCCCTGCCGGACTGCGGAAGAACGATCACGGAGGATTCACGATGCGCGCAACGGAA
This sequence comes from Leucobacter alluvii, assembly GCF_039530485.1. Taxonomy (NCBI): domain Bacteria; kingdom Bacillati; phylum Actinomycetota; class Actinomycetes; order Micrococcales; family Microbacteriaceae; genus Leucobacter; species Leucobacter alluvii. The sequence goes on from NZ_BAAAOP010000003.1 coordinate 283,187, forward strand.
GCTCTCGTCGACCTGGCTCGGCGCCCGCTGGACGCCGCCGAGGCGCTGCGTCCACAGCTCGTACCAGAACTGCTGAACGCGCACCCGCACCACGACAACTCCGTTGCGTGGTTGCTGTGGCATGCGGCGCGCGAGATCGACGAGCAAGTCGCGAGCCTCTCGGGCGAGGAGCCGATCTGGACGGCTCAGGGGTTCGACCGGCGATTCGACCTGGGCCCAGCTGCGTCGAGCATCGGATACGGCCACAGCGCGGAGGAGGCGAGGAGCATCGTCTCCGGAGACGCGGCGCTGCTGCTCGAGCACCTGCGCGCCGCGGTGGAGGCGCAGGTGGCCTATCTGATGTCGCTCGATGACCCCGCGCTCGACGACGTCATCGATGAAGCATGGGATCCGCCGGTGACCCGTGCTTCACGACTCGTGAGTATCTCGGCAGACGCCCTGGAACACGTGGGGCAGGCGTCCTACGTCGTCGGCCTCGGGAGCGGCGCGTTCGAGTGACGCGCCGGCTCGTCCAGCGCGAACTCGGTGCGACCGTGCACGACGCCGTTGATCTGCAGGGCGAGGGAGGCGAGTCCCGGGTAGTATCTGCGCGTCGAGATCGGGCGGAAGGACTGCGCGGCTGACACGCGCGCCGCCTCGCCGGGCGCCAGTTCGCGGCGGGCGAGCTTGAACACCTTCGTGCGCTCGCGTCCGCGGGCATCGGGAAACGCGAGCACATAGTCGATCATGATGCGCGCGGCGTCGGAGCCGCGGTTGGTGATCGTCGCCGAGAACTGCACCTCGTCGCCGATCATCACGCGCGGGCGGGAGAGCGCGAGCGGGGTGACGTCGAGCCGCGCGAGCCCGTATCCGAGCAGTGCGAGCGCATCCGCGTCACCTCGCTTCACGAGCGTGCGGAGCGCGTGTCGCGAGGTGCGGTCGACATGTGCACCGCCGGCGGCCCGCCAACCGGCGACGCACTCCACGACGAATCCGGGATGATGCCGACTGTGGTCATTCACGTGGTTCGCCACCGATCGGCGCACCGCTTCCTCCGGGTCGTCGGAGAGCGCATCGAGGATGCCTCGTGTGGGAAGGGGATCGGCGATGAGCGCCGGGATGCGCTCTGCCCAGGGCAGGAGCGGTCGGCTGCCCTCGGAGGCGAGACGGCGGACGTGCCAGTCGGGGTCGCCGGTCCATCCCTGCATCTGCGCGAGCGCCCGGGGGAGATCGTCCCCGAGCAGCGGGCGGATCGCGAACTCCGACGTCATGCGGGGTGTCAGCTCACGCAGCAGGGCGAGGGCGTCGTCGAACGCCTCAGGCGCCCCCGCCTCGAGTGCGCTCCAGGCGACGGCGAGGCCGACTGGCCAGAGCATCCAGCCCGAGAACTCGGGGTCCTGCTGCGCCGCGCGGACGATCGCGTTCAGTCGAGCCGGAGCGGTGCCGTGGTCCTCGCGCATGGCGCCGGCGAGCAGACGCGCTCGCTCGCTGAGGCCGCGGCCGGCGAGCGAGGCTGCTGCGCCCCGCAGTGCGTCGCCGTCGGCAGCCGGGTTCGCATTGAGCAGCAATCTGGCGAGCGCTTCCGCGCGGTCCCGACCGAGCAGCTCATCGGTCATCGACATCGAGGCGCTCCGCTCGTCCAGGCTGCAGGGGCGCGCAGAAGGAATCGCGCTCCGCATGGAGTGTACGGCACCCCGCAGGGCGGGAGTAAGCCAGTTGCCGTGGCGCCCGTCAGCCCATTAGCGTCGAGATGTTGCCTCGAGCGGGGCGCCGAGAGGAGCACCATGAGCGCGCACGACCGAGACCCGTCCCAGAGCGCTGCGGTCGCAGCGCCGGCGGCCGACCGAGGGTTGGTGCCCCGATTGATCGCCGGGGCCCTGCGCATGAGACTGGTTCGCGCATTCCTGAGGTACGGCGAGCATCGCGGCTCCATGCTCGCCGACAGCCTCACATACCGGGCGCTGTTCAGCGTCTTCGCCGGCATTTCGCTCGGGTTCTCCGTGGCAGCGCTCTGGTTGAGCTCCAACCCGGAGGCGATGGCGACGCTCACCGAGACACTCGATCGAGTGATCCCCGGCATCGGCGACATCGTCGATCCGAGCACGTTCGCCGCTCCCGGATTCTCCATCGTCGGAGTGATCTCCCTGCTCGGCCTGCTCGGTGCGGCGATCAGCGCGATCGGGAGTCTTCGCATCGCATTGCGGACGCTCGCAGACGAAGTGCACGACGACGTGTTCGTGCTGTGGGTGATCCTGCGCAACCTGCTGGTCGCCGTGCTGTTCGGAGGGCTGCTCGCGGCGGCCGCAGTCGTGAGCGTGGTGGGCTCCTTCGGCATCTCGTCACTGCTCACGTGGTTGGGAATGGTGAACGGGTCGTTCACGGAGTGGGCGACCCGCGTCTTCGGCATCCTCGTCGTCTTCGTGATCGATACCGTCGCCATCGCACTGGTGTTCCGCGTGCTCTCCGGCGTGCGAGCGCCGGCGAAGGCGCTGTGGGGCGGAGCCGTCGTCGGCGGCGTCGGGCTCGTCGTGCTGCAGGAGCTCTCGGGCCTCTTCGTGCGGGGAGCCACCGCGAACCCGTTGCTCGCGTCGTTCGCGACGCTGATCGCGCTGCTGCTCTGGATCAACCTCTCGTCCCAGGTGATTCTCATCGCCTGCAGCGTCATCATCACTGCAACAGCGGAATCCAAAGACCGACTGCGCGAGAAGTTCGGCGCCGAAACGCTGGTGCAGCGCCGGCGACTTCGGGCCGAGGAACTCGTCCACGCTGCGACGCGCGAGCTGCGCGCCGCGCAGGAGGCTGAGCAGAGCGAACGCGCGAAAGCGGTTGTCGATGCGACGGGGGAGCCGCACGCAGGAGCAACGGCGGAGCGAGCGTCGCGGCCGGGGCAGTAGCAGGTCGCCGCCCGCGGCTCGAGAGATAGGGTGAAGTGATCGCCCGCACCGACGGGCGCATGAGGCTTCGCGATGAGGGAAGGCAGGCGCACGTGACCGACCAGCAGCACCACTTCGAGGAGGCCGTTCGCGCCTCGGCACGGACGGGGCACGAGCGCACGCTCGACGACCTGCAACGACTCGTGCGCATTCCGTCGGTGTCGTGGCCCGCCTTCGACCCGGCGCACGTCGCCGCGAGCGCCGAGGAGATCGCGGAACTGCTCCGCGAGACCGGCGTCTTCGATGTCGTCGATGTGCGTCGCGCCCCCGTCGAGGGCGGGACCGATCTGGGGCAGCCCGCCGTGGTGGCTCGTCGTGCGGCACGCAACGGGCGACCGACGGTGCTGCTGTACGCCCACCACGACGTGCAGCCTCCCGGGAAGGACGAAGACTGGCTGTCGCCGCCGTTCGAGCCGACGTTGCGCGACGGGCGGCTGTACGGACGCGGGGCCGCCGACGACAAGGCGGGCGTCATGGCGCACATCGGAGCCATTCGTGCGCTGGCCGCGGCGGCCGAATCGGAGAAGCGCGATCTCGACCTGGGCATCGCGCTCTTCATCGAGGGTGAGGAGGAGTGGGCGTCGCAGTCCTTCGGCAACTTCCTCCGGGAGAACCGCGACATGCTCGCGGCGGACGCCATCATCGTCGCCGATTCGAGCAATTGGGATGAGGAGACGCCGGCGTTGACGGTGGCGCTGCGCGGCGCTGTGGCGTTCAACGTGCGCATCCAGACGCTCGACCGCGCCTCCCACTCCGGCATGTTCGGAGGGGCGGTGCCCGACGCCATGCTCGCGGCCGTGCGCCTGCTGGACACGCTGTGGGACGCGGACGGCGCCGTCGCCGTCGACGGGCTCGGGGCGGCGGACCTCGACGTGCCCGACTACGATGAGGCGCGGCTGCGTTCCGAGACGGGACTGCTCGACGGGGTGAGTCCGGTGGGTCGCGGCGCGATCCTCTCGCGGCTCTGGGCTCAGCCGTCGATCTCGATCACGGGCCTCGACGCTCCCGACGTCGCGAATGCTTCAAATACGCTCATTCCCAGTGTTCGTGTGCGCATCAGCGCGCGTATCGCTCCGGGGCAGGACCCGAATGCTGCGTATGCGGCCCTCGTGCAGCACTTGCAGGATCGCGCGCCGTTCGGCGCGCATCTGACCTTCGAAGACCCTGGCCTGGGGCAGGCGTTCCAGGTCGACACGAGCGGCTGGGCCGTTTCCGAGGTGCGTCGTGCAATGGCCGACGCCTGGGAGCGCGACCCGGTGGATATCGGCGTCGGCGGATCGATCCCGTTCATCGCGGAGCTCGTGGACGAGTTTCCGGAAGCGCAGATCCTGGTCACGGGCGTCGAGGACCCCGACGGGCGCGCGCACAGTCCGAACGAGTCGCTGCACCTCGAATCGTTCCGCAAATCGCTGCTGTCGGAAGCGCTGTTCCTCGCTCGTCTCGATCAGCGCATCGCCTGACCCATCGGCGTCGCGCGATGGGCGTCAGCCGTCGCGCGACGCTGCGTCAATGCTTGTGCGCGGGGCCGTTCGCATCGTCGGCCGCAGTGATATCCGCCGCGCGAGAGACCGGCTGAGCCGCTGGTCCCTCCGGAGCGGTCTGCGATGAGCCGGGCTCCTGTGCTGCTTGAGCTTTGAGGAGATCGCGGATCTCGCCGAGCAGGTCGACGTCGCTCGGTCCGGTCGGGGCCTCGGCGACCTTCGGGCGGAGCTTGTTCATGGGCAGGACGAACACGAAGTAGACGACCGCGGCGACGATCACGAAGTTGATGATCGCTCCGATGACGGCGCCGAACGCGATCTCTCCGCCCCGCGGCAACCCGACGATCAACGCACCGTCGAGCGAGTCGGCGTCGAACGCCTGCCCGATGATCGGGTTGATCAGCGAATCGACGACTCGCTGCACGACCGTATTGAACGCGGCGCCGATGACGACGGCGACCGCGAGCTCGATCACGTTTCCTCGCAGAATGAACGCTTTGAATCCACTCAACATGTGTTCTCCTCCCTAGTCACGACTGCGGTTCCACGTTAGCGGTTCCCGCACACGAAGTCGGGGCCCGGCGCGAAACAATCCGCACCGGGCCCCGAAAGTCGAGACGTGTCAGACGCAGGCCATCGCGTCGTCGGTGACGGCGTCGAAGTAGTCGCTGATCAGGGTGCTGCTGTCGTCCACGCTCGTCGGGTCCTTGGCGTACTCGTAGAAGCGCTCGTAGACCGACTGATTCGGGCTCGAGATGTCGGCGAGCGGCTTCAGGGAGTCGAGCACCTCCGGCGTCAGCTCTCCGGAGGCGCCGAGCGTCGAGAACGCGGTCAGCGCATCGCAGAACTCTGCGGAGCGTTCACCGACATCCTCACCGGTGCCGCTCGAGCTATCAGCCGCTGCATCGGCGGCGCCCTCGGCGGCACCTTCCGCTGCGCCGTCGAGCTCGCTCTCGCTCGGAGCGGGCGAAGCGGTCTCGAGCTCTTCCGTCATCTGCTCGTAGTCGTCGACTGCCGCACCGGTGGCGTTCATCACGGAACCGAGAATGAACAGGGAGAAGATCAGTGCCCCGATGCCCGCGAGGACGGCGACGCCGCCGGTGATGACGCCCGTGAGCGACATGCCCTTCGACTGGCGCTTCCTCAGCGCGAGAATACCGAGGATCACGGCTGCGATGCCGCCGAGGATCCCGATGAACCACGCCCAGAAGAAGACGAGGCTGGCGATACCGATGATGAGCGACGCGATGGCGAGGCCCTTCGGCGTCGCCGGAGGGTAGCCGCCGGAGCCGTACCCGCCCTGGGGCGACTGCGGGCCCTGCGGTGGGACGCCGCCATAGGGCGCCTGGCCGGGCTGCGAAGCGCCGGGCTGCGAAGCGCCGGGCTGCTGCGGAGCTGGCGGCGTCACGCCGGGAGGCGGAGGCGTCGCACCCGGCGGGGGAGGCACCGATGCGCCCGCGGGCAGCGGCGTCGTCGCAGGCGGAGGCACCGCGGGCCCTGGCTGGAAATCGGAGGGGAGCTGAGAGGTGAGCTCCGGCTCGGACACGGACGGCGGCTGCAGCGGCGTGGTGGGCTGCTTCGGCTGCTCGCCGTTCGGAAGATTCGGGTCGGACATGAGCGGTCTGGCTCCTTCAGCTGGATCGGCTTCCCCGGGCCGATTCGCGTCGCCCGACGACGAGCGCGACCCCGGTGGTGCGACACGGGTCCCCGTCGCACCATGCCATCCTATGCGCGAACCGCGTACGCCGTCCGATTTCGCTCGGTGTCCGCAATCACCAGCGTCCAGGAGGCTGGATGGCTTAGCGTTGGACGCATGGAGTTCCTCGGCGCGACCCCCACAGTCGATCTCACGTATTCAGATGTCTTCCTGGTGCCGCGGCATTCGGAGGTGCGCAGCCGGCTCGACGTGGCTCTTGCGCCCGACGATGGCACGCCGGCGACGATCCCGCTCGTCGCGGCGAACATGAACTCGGTGACCGGCCCGAGGTTGGCGGCAGTGCTCGCGCGCCGCGGGGGATTGGCGGTGCTCCCGCAGGACCTGTCGCCGGAGGCGACCTCAGAGGCCATTCGGCGCGTGAAGCACGAACCCGTCGCGGTCGACGGCGCGATCGTGCTTCCACCCGATGCCACGGCCGCCGACGCGCTCCGCTGGATTCCGAACGCCGACGGTCAACTCGTGGTGGTGGCCGATGATGACCGGTCGAGTTCGCGCGCGACGGCGACGAACTCCGATGCGCCCGCTTCGCTGCTGCCGATCACCGCGGTGCGCGGAACGCTCGGGGCGCATCGGCTCTCATCGGTCCCGTCAGATGCGCGGCTCGGCGATCTCCTCCACGCGCAGACCGTCGTGATCGAGGAATCCGATCTCGGAGATGCTCGCGCCGCGTTCGACGCGGTCGACGCCGCGCTGCGAGCGAACCCCGGCGGCTCGGCCGACGCCGTGTGCGTGGTCCGCGACGGCATGCTGCTCGGGACGCTCTCGCGGCGCTCCGCGCTTCGCGCGTCGATCTACCGGCCGGCGCTCGACGCGCAGGGACGGCTCGCCGTGGCTGCGGCCGTCGGCATCAACGGGGACGTCGCCGCGAAGGCGCGCGCCCTCGCCGAGTCGGGTGCCGATGTGCTCGTGGTCGATACCGCGCACGGCCATCAGGGCGGGATGCTCCGCGCGCTCGAGTCGGTGGCCCGGCTCGATCTCGGAGTGCCGATCGTCGCGGGAAACGTCGTGACTGCGGAGGGGGTGCAGGATCTCGTCTCGGCGGGCGCCTCGATCCTGAAGGTGGGAGTCGGGCCCGGGGCGATGTGCACGACCCGCATGATGACCGCAGTGGGGCGCCCGCAGTTCTCGGCGGTGATCGAGACCGCGCGTGCGGCGCGCGAACTCGGCGCACATGTCTGGGCAGACGGCGGCGTGCGGTATCCGCGGGACGTCGCCCTCGCGCTCGCGGCGGGAGCGTCGTCGGTGATGATCGGCTCCTGGTTCGCGGGCACCGCGGAGTCGCCGGGAGAACTCCTGGCGGATGCCGATGGGCGGCAGTACAAGGAGTCGTGGGGCATGGCCTCCGCGAAAGCCGTGCAGGGTCGGTTCGGGGGGCTCGACGCGTTCGATCTCGCTCGCAAGCAGCTCTTCGCCGAGGGCATCTCGTCGTCGAAGATCTATCTCGATCCGCAGCGACCGGGTGTCGAGGATCTGATCGACATGATCACGTCGGGGGTGCGGTCGTCGTTCACCTACGCGGGAGCGGAGAGCGTTGCCGCCTTCCACGACCGGGCGCGCGTCGGACTGCAGTCGGCCGCGGGATACGAGGAGGGCAAGGCGCTGCCCGTCTCCTGGTAGCCGAGCGCGTTCGAGCGGCAGTCGATTTCATCCTCGATTCCGTCCATCGGCCGCTTCGCGAGAGGGTGCTCCCCATAGACTGGTGCATCTACGACCGTAAGGAGCATCGGTGAAGTACATCTCGACCCGTGGCGGCATGGAGCCGGCCCCCTACAGCGCGATCCTGCTCGAAGGGCTCGCGACCGACGGCGGACTCGTGGTGCCGGAGACGCTGCCCCGGGTGACGGCCGATGAGATCGAGTCGTGGCGGTCGTTCAGCTACCCCGAGCTCGCCGCGGAGGTGCTGAGCCGGTTCGCCACGGATATTCCCCGTGACGACCTGGATCGCATGTGCCGGGACGCGTACAGTTCGGAACTCTTCGTCACGGAAGAGATCGTTCCGCTCACCCCGATCGACGATGAGATCACGCTCGTCGGGCTGTCGGAGGGGCCGACCCTCGCCTTCAAAGACATGGCCATGCAGTTCCTCGGGCAGGCGCTCGAGTACGTGCTCGCCCGCAGCGATCGCGCGCTCAACATTCTCGGAGCGACCTCGGGAGACACGGGTTCTGCGGCCGAGTACGCGTTGCGCGGCAAAGACGGCATCGCGGTGTTCATGCTCTCCCCGCAGGGTCGGATGAGCGCGTTCCAGCGCGCGCAGATGTACTCACTCGAAGACGAGAACATCCACAACATCGCGGTCGCAGGCGTCTTCGACGACTGCCAGAACCTCGTGAAGTCCCTCTCGAGCGATCTCGAGTTCAAACGCGCCCATCACCTCGGCACCGTGAACTCGATCAACCTGGGCCGCATCAGCGCTCAGATCGTCTACTACTTCTGGGCGTGGCTCCGCGCGAGCGACGGCGTGCCAGCGGACGAGCGCGCCGGTTACGAGGTGTCGGTGACCGTTCCGTCGGGCAACTTCGGCAACATTCTCTCCGGACATCTCGCGAAGACGATGGGGCTGCCGCTGCGCAAACTGGTGCTGGCCGCGAACGAGAACAATGTGCTCGATCATTTCTTCCGCACCGGCGTCTACGCGCCGCGCACTGCGGCCGAGACGCATGCGACCTCCAGCCCGTCCATGGACATCTCGAAGGCGTCCAACCTCGAGCGGTTCGTCTACGACCTCGTCGGATGCGACTCCGAGCGGCTCGGCGAGGCCTGGCGCGAGCTCGATGAGACCGGTCGCATCGATCTCACCGCCGAACTGGTGCGCTTCGAGGCGGAGTACGGTCTGCGCAGCGGCTCGAGCACGCACGCGGATCGCGTGGCGACCATCCGTTCCGTGCACGAGCGCAGCGGCATCCTGATCGACCCGCACACCGCGGATGGCGTGAAGGTCGCCCGCGAGTACGTGGAGCCCGGAGTGCCGATGCTCGTGCTGGAGACCGCGAAGCCCGAGAAGTTCCCTGACATCGTGTTCGAAGCGACGGGCGTGCAGCTCGGGATTCCCGAGCAGCTCGCCGGCCTGCTGGAGCGCGCGCAGCGCGTCACCGAGATGGCAGACGACGCCGGTGAGCTGCGAGCGTTCATCTCGGCTCACGCTGTGCATCGGTAGGCAGCAGAAGCAGCAGCCGCCGCGGCGGCCCGAAGAGTGGTGATCGAACGATAGGGGAGTGCGAATGTTCGGATGGGGCGCCAAGCGCGAGATCGATGAGCGACTCACGCGGATCGAGCTCGGCATCGATGGAAGATCGGAGCGGCCGAGAAGCATGCGCTCAGCGTGGAGCGACGGCTTCGGGCTGACCGCCACGCGGTCGCTCCAGGTGATCATCGTGCTGATCCTGACCGCCGCGATCATCTGGGGCATGCGCTCTCTCACCACCGTCGTGATCCCGATCCTGCTGGCGCTGATCTTCGCGAGCACGTTCTCACCCGTCACGAATTGGCTGCGTCGCCGCAATGTGCCGGCCGCGCTCTCTGCAGTCATCGTGCTCCTCGGCATCGTCGTGATCCTCTCCGGAATCGGTTGGTTGATCGTCTGGGCCGTGCGGGACCAGTGGGATGATCTCTCGTCCCAGGCGCAGGACGGGTTCGAGCAGGTGGTCGAGTGGTCTCGCACCCTGCCGTTCCTGGCCGATGACTCGCAGCTGCACGAGTGGGGCGATCAGATCCTCGACTTCATCACGAGCGCGCAGTTCGGGTCGGGGGCGCTCGCCGGTGTCGGTGCGCTGACGAGCTTCATCACGGGGCTCGTGCTCATGGTCGTCGTGCTCTTCTTCTTCCTCAAAGACGGCCCGACCATCTGGCGCTTCCTGCTGCGTCCGTTCCAGGGCGAGTCGCTCCGCCGGGCGGAGCGCGCCGGAGCGAAGACCGTGGCGACGCTCGGCTCGTACGTCCGCGGCACCGCTGGCGTCGCAGCGGTGGACGCCATCGGCATCGGTCTCGGCCTCGTGATCCTGCAGGTGCCGCTCGCCCTGCCCCTCGCCGTGCTCGTGTTCGTGCTCGCGTTCATCCCGATCGTCGGCGCAACGGTAGCCGGCATTCTCGCCGCGCTCGTCGCGCTCGTGTCCAACGGCCTCGTCAACGCGCTCATCGTCGTCGGCGTGGTGATCCTCGTCAACCAACTCGAGGGCAACTTCTTGCAGCCGGTGCTCATGGGGCGCGCGCTCAAGCTGCACTCGCTCGTGATCCTGCTCGCATTGACGATCGGTACCGTTCTGAGCGGCATCCTCGGCGCGGTGCTCGCGGTGCCGATCGCCGCTGTGGCCTGGGGAGTCATCCAGGTATGGGACGGCGCGAACACTCCTGCGAAGTGGGCGCGGCCCCACCGAACCGCGGACTTCTGAGTCGCCCGCCCGGGAGGGTCCCGCGCGATGGCTGCCCAGGAGCGCAGAATCACGCGGGACACACCCGGGCTGCGCGGCCCGATTTGGCTTGCGGTGCGCTGATGTGTTTATATATATGAGTTGCCAGCGCAGCCGGGGAAGCCCGGGAAGCGGGTAACGCCATTCGGCCCCATCGTATAGCGGCCTAGTACGCTGCCCTCTCACGGCGGTAACGCGGGTTCGAATCCCGCTGGGGTCACCGAATGCAGAAGCCTCACCTTCGGGTGGGGCTTCTGGCGTTTTCGGGCCCGCTCCCGACGCGCGACGAGGCGAGTATCGGCCGCAGTATGCTGGAAGGGTTGTCCAGCATACGAAGGAGCGTCACGTGACCCGTATCATCAAGCTCGCCGTCATTCCGGGCGACGGGATCGGACCCGAGGTCATCGAGCAGGCGAATCGTGTGCTCGACGCCGTGCTGGAAGGCGGCGATGTGGTGCTCGACCGCACCGAGTTCGCCCTCGGCGCGCAGCGCTTCCTCGAGACGGGGGAGACGTTTCCCGAGTCCGAGCAGGCGGCGATCGCCGGGTACGACGCGATTCTCTTCGGCGCCGTCGGCGGAGTGCCCGGCGACCCGCGACTGCAGCACGCGAACATCGAGCGAGGTCTCCTGCTGAAGCTCCGCTTCGACTTCGAGCACTACGCCAACGTGCGCCCGTGCACCCTGTTTCCCGGGGTCGTCTCCTCGCTCGCCGAGCCGGGCGACGTCGACTTCGTCGTGGTGCGCGAGGGCACCGAGGGGCCTTACGCGGGCAACGGCGGGCGCCTCCGGCCCGGCGCGCACGCCGAGGTCGCCACCGAGGTGTCGGTGAACACGGCGTTCGGCATCGAACGCGTGGTCCGCTACGCCTTCGAGACCGCACTCACCCGTCAACGCAAGAAGCTCACCTGGGTGCACAAGACGAATGTGCTCGTGCACGCGGGCGCGACCTGGCAGCGCATCGTGCAGACGGTCGCCGCGGAGTACCCGGAGATCGCCGTCGACTACATGCACGTCGACGCCGCCACCATCTTCATGGTGCAGGATCCGTCGCGCTTCGATGTGATCGTCACCGACAACCTGTTCGGAGACATCCTCACCGACCTGGCCGGCGCGATCGGAGGCGGCATCGGGCTCGCGGCCTCCGGCAACATCAATCCCGACGGCACGTTCCCGAGCATGTTCGAACCCGTGCACGGCTCCGCTCCCGACATCGCAGGGAAGCAGCTGGCCGATCCGACCGCGGCGATCCTCTCCGCCGGTCTCATGCTCGATCACCTGGGACTCGTCTCCGACGGCGAACGCCTGCGTTCCGCTGTCCGAGCCGACCTCGTCTCGCGCGGCGCCGCGACGAGGAGCACGGGGGCGATCGGCGACGCCGTGATCGCCCAGCTGATGCCGCGCGGAGCCTGACCGCGCACTCCACCACGCGAGAGAGAATGTTGATGACCGACTTGCAGTTCACCCACACCGAGGCAGAGCGCCTCTCCGACACCGAGCGCGACGCGATCCTCCGCGATCCCGGCTTCGGCAACCACTTCACCGATCACATGATCTCCATCGTGTGGACGAAGGAAGCCGGCTGGCACGACGCGGAAGTCGTGCCGTACGGGCCGATCCCGATGGACCCGGCGTCTTCGGTACTCCACTACGGGCAGGAGATCTTCGAGGGCCTGAAGGCGTACCGCCGCCCCGACGGCTCGATCGTCACGTTCCGTCCGGACGCGAACGCGCGCCGGCTCAATGAATCCGCACGCCGCCTCGCGCTGCCCGAGATCCCCGAGGACCTGTTCGTCGCCGCGATTCAGGAGCTCGTCGCCGCCGACGCCGACTGGGTGCCGAGTGGCGATGATCAGAGCCTGTACTTGCGACCGTTCCTGATCGCCGACGAGAGCTTCCTGGGTGTGCGCGCCGCCGAGCGCGCGCGCTTCCTGATCATCGCGAGCCCCGCTGGCCCCTATTTCACCGGAGGCGTCAAGCCGGTGTCCATCTGGCTCTCCGAGGAGCACTCGCGAGCCGGTCGGGGCGGCACGGGTGCTGCGAAGTGCGGCGGCAATTACGCGGCTTCGCTCCTGCCGCAGCAGGTGGCGGCCGAGAACGGCTGCCAGCAGGTGCTCTTCACCGATTCTTCGACGGACGACACGATCGACGAGCTCGGCGGCATGAACCTCTTCCTGGTGCGCTCCGACGGCACGCTCGTGACGCCGCAGCTGAACGGCAACATTCTCGACGGCATCACCCGGCGGAGCCTGATCCAGCTGGCGAGGGATCGGGGGCACGCGGTCGAGGAGCGCGAGGTGACCGTGTCCGAGTGGCGCGAAGGCGTCTCGCAGGGCACGATCACGGAGGCGTTCGCGTGCGGCACCGCCGCTGTCATCACGCCGATCCAGCGCCTCAAGGGAACCGATCTCGAGATCGACTTCGGCAGCAGCGCGCCCGGCCCGCTGACCATGTCGTTGCGGGAGGAGCTCACCGGCATCCAGTTCGGCGCGGGCGAGGATCGGCACGGCTGGTTGCACGTGATGGTTCCGGCGGGTTCGGAGGTGGCTCGATGAAGGTCGCGCGTTTCCAGGTCGACGGCGAGATCGCCTTCGGCGTGCTCGATCAGGCGGAGGCGGGGGCGGACATCGAGCTCGTCGAGCTCACCGGCGACCCGATGGTGGCGGGCTACGCGACGACCGGTCGACGCTTCGCGTTCGCAGACGTGCAGCTGCTCGCCCCCGTCATTCCGCGTTCGAAGATCGTCTGCGTCGGCAAGAACTACGCCGATCACGTCGCAGAGATGCAGGGCGTGACGGGCATCGATGGCGGCGCGCCAGCGGAGCCCCTGCTGTTCTTGAAGCCCAACACCTCGATCATCGGCCCCGGCGACGCGATCGTGCGGCCCGCGGTCTCCGACCGCGTCGAGCACGAGGGAGAGCTCGCGGTCGTGATCGGTGCGATGGCGAAGAACGTGCCGGAGGACGAGGCGCTGCAGTACGTCTTCGGATTCACCTGCGCGAACGATGTCACGGCGCGCGATATCCAGATCAAGGACGGGCAATGGGCACGAGGGAAGGGCTTCGACACCTTCTGCCCGCTGGGACCGGTGATCGAGACCGATCCTGATCTCGCCGACGCGCGCGTCATGACCCGGGTGAACGGCGAGGTGCGGCAGGACGGCAGTACGGCTCAGCTCATCCATTCGCTCGCCCGCATCGTCTCCTACGCATCGGAGGCGTTCACGCTGCTGCCCGGAGACGTGATCCTCACCGGCACGCCGGCCGGGGTCGGGCGACTCGAAGCCGGCGATGTCGTCGAGGTCGAGATCGAGGGCATCGGGATCCTGCGCAACCGGGTCGTGTGAGTCCCGGCTGAGGGCTGTGACACACTGGTGTTTCCCGACGAAGGAGCAGGTGCTGATATGCCCGATTCCCTCCCCGCCTCGCCGCGCTTCGGCATCGAGGAAGAGTACCTGCTGCTCGACTCGGCGACCGGCCTGCCCTCCGACCGCGTGGACGAGATCATCGCGGCGATCCCGGGGCACCTGGCGGAGCACGAGTACTTCCACAGTCAGCTGGAGACGGCGACTCCCATCTGCGTGCGCGCCGACGAGGCGTATGAGGCTCTCAGCGCATTCCGGTCCGCCGCGGCCGGAGCAGGGGACCAACTGGGAGTGGTGCTCGCCGGGACCGGATTGCCCCCGCTCGGCGGCGATCGCCTGGGCAGCCGCGTTGCGAAGCAGCGCTACGCCGACATCGAGGAGGCCATGCGAGGCATGGTCACGCGCTACTACTCCACGGGAACCCACGTGCACGTCGAGGTGCCGTCGCGAGAGGCGGGCGTCGCAGCCATCGCCAGCATCGCGCCGTGGTCCCCGCTGCTCGTCGCTCTGACGGCGAACTCCCCGCTGTGGGTGGGTGAGGACACAGGATACGCCGACTGGCGGTACATGTCGATGCAGCAGTGGGCGACAGCTGGATACCCGCCGCGGTTCGAGAATGCCGCAGAGTACGACGGCGTCGTGGCTGACCTGGTGCGTTCGGGCGCCCTGCTCGACGGCGGACTCGTGAACTGGTCGATCCGACTCTCCGAGAAGTACCCGACCATCGAAGCGCGTCTCGCCGACGCGCAGCTCGACCCGCGCGATGCGGTCGCCTACGGCGTGCTCTTCCGCGCACTCGTCGCTCGGGCGCTGCGCGACTCCGCCATGGGGATCGAGTCGCCGCGATGGCAGCGGGACGTCGTGCGGGGCGCGCATTGGCTCGCGGCCCGGAACGGCCTGAGGAGCGAACTCGTGGATCCGGTGACGGGGAATCCGACGCCTGCCTTCGACGCCATCGATCGACTCCTGGAATACGTGTCGGATGAGCTGACGCACGCGGGAGACCTCGATACTGTGCGAGCGTTCCTCGACCGCCGGAGAGCCGATGGCGGGCCGGCCCAGGTGCAGGTGGATCGCTGGCGGGCTGCTGGCATGCCCGGTCTGCTCGAGCTCTACCGGGCCGGACACCGGGAACGGTAGCGCACCGGGGCAGCGCACGGCCGTGCCGCCTCCGACGTCGGTCGGGTACGCTCAAGGCATCCGAGACCGCGAGGAAGGGGTCGGGATGACGAACGGATGGCGCGCGCTCCGACGGGGCGAATCCGTGCTCGAGCGACGAAAGCTGCTGGAGCGGGCGCACGAGCGGTTCGTGGACGACCGCTCGCCGCAGCTCGCCGGTGATCCGGAGCTCCGTGATCGCTTCGCCCAAGCGTCTGCCGTGCGCACGGTCGTCCTCGAATCCTGGCTGCGATCCCGCCGGTTGACCATCGACCCCGACGGTATCCCGCAACGTCCGTCCCTGTCTGAGGCGCAGCTGACGGAGATGCGTGCGACGCATCCGATCGGGAGTGTGCTCCCCGTGGTGAGCCGGTTGCTGCTCGATGAGGCGAGCGAATCGGGCTTCATCGTCGCCGTGGGGGATGCGTCCGGGCGCCTGCTGTGGGTCGACGGTGATCGGACCTTGCGCAGCCAGGCGGAGGAGATGGGGTTCCGTGCTGGAATGGACTGGTCGGAGCAGGCCGTGGGCACGAGCGCTCCCGGCAGCGCGCTCGCGCTGGACCACGCGATACAGGTGCTCGGCGCCGAGCACTACTCTCGAGCAGTGCATCCGTGGAGCTGCACGGCAGCGCCGGTGCACGACCCGGGAAGCGGCGCCATCATCGGCGTGATCGACGTCACCGGCGGCGATGGCGCCGCGTCGCCGCATCTCATGCCACTCATGGAAGCGACACTCGCTGCGGTCGAAGCAGAATTGCAGCTCGTGGCGCTCCGCCGGCGAATCGAGCTGGATCGCGGTGCTCGGAATCGCTCGTCAGCGGCGCCTTCCCGCTCACGTGCGGCAACGGGCGCGACGCACGGCGCACCGCAGTCCCTGCCACGTCTCGTCGTGCTCGGTCGTGAGCCCGCGTTGCTCGAGCATCTCGGAGGCGCGGAGCCCGTGAGCGGGAGGCACGCCGAGATCCTCCTCGCCCTCGCCGCGGCCCCGCAGGGGCTCTCGGCGCGGGCGCTGGCGGAGGCGGTCTACGGAGCTCAGGGGTCTGAGCGGACGCTGCGCCCCGAGATGGTGCGGCTGCGCAGGTGGTTGGAACGGCACTGCGTGGAGCTCGACCTCAGCTCGAAGCCGTATCGGCTCGTACCCGGGATCCGGATCGACGCGCACGAGACGCTCGAAGCAATTGGGCGGGGCGCCCACCGCCTCGCGCTCGCGGCGTACGAGGGGCCGGTGCTGCCGACCTCCAGAGCACCGATCGCCGAGCAGCTCCGGGCCTCCGTCGACGCGACGCTGCGCGAGGCGATGCTCCAGTGGGCGGGCCCGGACCCGCTGTTCGCCTACGCGCAGAGCTGGGCGAGCGACGACGTGCAGGTCTGGGAGACGCTGCTGCAAGTGCTGCCGGCGCTGTCTCCGAAGCGGGCACGCGTGGTGGCGAGACTGGAGCATCTCGCCCGCGACACGAGCTGACCGGGGCGCACGCATCCGCGGGCGCGCACCCGCGACGCGGGAGGTGCAACCTCCGTGCAACCTCGACCGTCCTACCGTCGAGCATCCGCACTGCACCAGCGGATCGACCCGGACAACGATGTCAGAGGAGATGCACATGACCGTCTATGCAGCACCCGGCCACCCGGACGCACTGGTGACCTTCGCACCGCGATACGAGCACTACATCGGCGGAGAATGGGTCGCCCCGGTGCGGGGGCAGTACTTCGAGAACGTCACACCGATCACGGGCGGAGCATTCTGCGAAGTCGCGCGCGGCACCGCGGAAGACATCGAGGCAGCGCTCGACGCCGCCCATGCCGCCGCACCCGCGTGGGGGCTGACCAGTCCGGCGGAACGCGCAGTGATCCTGAACAAGATCGCCGATCGAATCGAGGAGAATCTCGAGGCCATCGCCGTCGCCGAGACGTGGGACAACGGCAAAGCCGTGCGCGAGACGCTGAACGCCGATATTCCTCTGGCGATCGATCACTTCCGGTACTTCGCCGGCGCCATCCGTGCCCAGGAAGGCGGACTCTCCCAGATCGATGCAGACCTCGTCGCCTACCATTTCCACGAGCCGCTCGGCGTCGTCGGACAGATCATCCCCTGGAACTTCCCGATCCTGATGGCGACCTGGAAGCTCGCACCGGCGCTCGCAGCCGGCAACGCGGTCGTGCTGAAGCCCGCGGAGCAGACGCCGGCCTCCATTCTGTTCCTCTTCGAACTCATCGGAGACCTGCTCCCGCCCGGCGTCGTCAACATCGTCAACGGGTTCGGCGCGGAAGCGGGCAAGCCTCTCGCCTCCAATCCCCGGATCAGGAAGATCGCATTCACGGGCGAGACGACGACGGGCCGACTGATCATGCAGTACGCCTCCGAGAACATCATTCCCGTGACGCTGGAGCTCGGGGGGAAGAGCCCCAACATCTTCTTCGACGACGTCATGCGCGCGGACGACGGCTACTGGGACAAGGCGCAGGAGGGGTTCGCGATGTTCGCGCTCAACCAGGGAGAGGTATGCACCTGCCCGTCGCGCGCACTGATCCAGGAGTCCATCGCGGGGGACTTCCTCGACGCAGTCGTGGAGCGCACCGAGCGCATCACCCGCGGGAACCCGCTCGACACCGACACCATGGTCGGCGCGCAGGCGTCGAACGACCAGTTCGAGAAGATCAAGTCGTATCTCGAC
Organism: Leucobacter alluvii; assembly: GCF_039530485.1. Lineage (NCBI taxonomy): Bacteria > Bacillati > Actinomycetota > Actinomycetes > Micrococcales > Microbacteriaceae > Leucobacter > Leucobacter alluvii. The sequence continues at coordinate 300,895 of NZ_BAAAOP010000003.1, forward strand.
ATCGGGCGGCAGGAAGGCGCGCAGGTGCTCACCGGCGGTGGCGTCGAAGACCTCGGGGGCGAGTTCGCGGACGGGTTCTACATTCAGCCCACCATCTTCCGGGGCGACAACTCCATGCGCATCTTCCAGGAGGAGATCTTCGGCCCGGTCGTCTCGGCCACGACCTTCACCGACTTCGACGACGCGATTCGCATCGCCAACGACACCCTCTACGGGTTGGGCGCGGGGGTGTGGAGTCGCGACGGCGCAACCGCGTACCGGGCTGGGCGGGCGATCGAAGCGGGCCGGGTATGGGTGAACAACTATCACGCGTACCCCGCGCACGCGGCGTTCGGCGGGTACAAGTCGAGCGGCATCGGGCGGGAGAATCACCTGATGATGCTCGACCACTACCAGCAGACGAAGAACCTGCTCGTGAGCTACCGCGAGAGCGCCGACGGATTCTTCTAACCCGACGAAGGCAAGGAGACAGGATCATGAGCGGGTCGGACGCAGTCGCGCCTCTGGCGGCGAGACCAGAGGTGGCCGGAGAGACCGAGAGCCGTCTGGCATTCACGCCGGCGGCGATCGAGCTCATCGAGCGGTTGTGGGCGATGCACGGCCCGCTCATGTTCCATCAATCGGGTGGCTGCTGCGACGGCAGCGCGCCGATGTGCTATCCGCTGGGCGAGTTCCGCACCGGCGGACAAGACGTCCTGCTCGGCACCCTCGAGCTGCCGTCGCTCGGTGAGAGCGGCTCGGCGCCCGGCCGCGCGGGGGCGCCCAGGGAGATCGGCTTCTGGATGTCGCGGGAGCAGTTCGGGGTGTGGGCGCACACCCATCTCACGGTCGACGCGGTCGCCGGTCGCGGCAGCGGCTTCTCGCTCGAAGCTCCGGAGGGTCTGCGCTTTCTCATCCGGTCGCGGTTGCTCTGATCGGCGCTCTCGGAGGGGGTCGCGCCTGCGACCTGCGACAATAGACGTGTGGATCCCAACAAGCTCAACCATGACCGCGCTCCCGAGAGCACGCCGCTGCGCAAAACCCGGCCTCGCTCGGCCGACGCTGCGGCTCGCCCGCAGGTGCGCCCGAAGGCCGAGGGCTGGAAGCAGATCGCGGATCCCGACGGTCGCCCGACGCTGCAGTTCGCGTCGCCGCGCGTGAAGCAGCCGGCCACCCACCTGGCTGACCTCACGCTCGAGGAGCGGGAGGCGAAGGTCGTCGAGCTGGGCGTGCCGAAGTTCCGCGCGAAGCAGCTCTCCAAGCACTATTTCGAGCACCGGACGACCGATCCGGAGCAGATGACGGATCTTCCGAAGGACCGCCGCGAGGAACTCGCCGCGGCGTTCTTCCCGCCGTTGCTCACCGAGGTGAAGCGCCTGGTGACTGACGACGGCGACACCATCAAGTTCTTGTGGCGGCTGTTCGACGGCGCGCTCGTCGAGTCCGTGCTCATGCGATACCCCGGCCGAATCACGCTCTGCGTCTCGAGCCAATGCGGGTGCGGCATGAACTGCCCCTTCTGCGCCACGGGGCAGGCGGGGCTGACCCGGAACATGTCGACCGCCGAGATCCTCGACCAGATCGTGCAGGCCAATCGCGTCATCGCCGAAGGCGGCCTGGGGGGCGCCCGTCGCGTCGCTCAGGGCGCGGAGCCGGAGCGCGTGAACAACATCGTCTTCATGGGCATGGGCGAGCCCCTCGCGAACTACAAGCGCGTGATGAACGCGGTGCATCGCATGATCGCACCGTCGCCGGAGGGCCTCGGCATGTCGGCGCGAGGTATCACCGTCTCGACCGTGGGGCTCGCCCCGGCGATCCGCAAGCTGGCCGCCGAGAACATTCCGATCACCTTCGCGCTGTCGCTGCACGCGCCCGACGATCAGCTGCGCGACGAGCTCATCCCGGTCAACAGCCGGTGGAAGGTCGAAGAGGTGCTCGACGCGGCCTACCACTACTACGAGACGACGGGTCGCCGCGTCTCCATCGAGTACGCCCTCATCAAGGACATGAACGATCACGGCTGGCGCGCCGACCTGCTCGCCGACAAGCTCAACGAGCGCGGTCGCGGGTGGGTGCACGTGAACCCGATTCCGCTGAACCCGACACCGGGCTCGATCTGGACCTCATCGACGCGGGAGGTGACCCGCGAATTCGTCGACCGCCTGAACGCCGCCGGCATCCCCACGACGCTCCGCGATACCCGTGGCAAAGAGATCGACGGCGCATGCGGGCAGCTGGTGGCCACCGAGCAAGACGTGGCCGAGGCCGAGGCCTTCGCCGCAGCGGGCTGACCCGCAGCGCGAGCGACGGTCCACCGGTCCGGTTCAGCGCCTGAGCGCCTCGATGAGGCCGGCCACGTCGTCAGGGGTGTTCCACACGTGGAACGCGACGCGCGCGTTGCCAGCGCGTCCCGAGGCGACGATTCCGGCGCGCGTCAGCGACGCCAGGTCGACCCCCTCGATGTCGCTCCAGGTGACGATGGCCGAATCTCCCGGTTCGAGCCCGAGACCCGATCGGGCGGCGTTCGCAAGACCGAGCGCGTGCTCGTGCAGGGCACCCGTGTCGATGCTCGCGATGGTCTCGAGCGCGGCGACGGTACCGGGAATGACGGGCCAGGCGGGGGAGAGGTCGAAGCGCCCGGCACCCGCTGCGAGCGGAGTGTGCCCGGCGTAGCAGGAACTCCAGGGGTCATCGGCCGAATACCACCCGGCCGCGATCGGCACGAGGGCATCGTCGAGACCCGCGCGAACGGTCATGAACGCTGAGCCTCTGGGCGCGTTGAGCCACTTGTAGGCGTGGCAGATGGTGATGTCGAAGTCGCCCGCATCCACCGGGAGCCAGCCGACGGCCTGCGTCAGGTCGACGCAGGTGAGCGCCCCGGCAGCCTCCGCCGCGGCGAGGATCGCTCGATGATCCGATACTGCGCCCGATGCCGACTGCACGTGCGACCAGGCGACGAGGGACGTGCCAGGGCGAACCGCATCGGCGAGGTGCTCGAGCTCGACGTACCTCACGCGCACGTTGCGGCCGGCCTGTTCGAACGGGTGGGTCAGTGAGGAGAAATCGCCGGCCACGCAGAGCACCTCGCCCCCGTCAGGAACCGCGGTCGCCACGACCGACGCGAACTGGGAGATCTGCGTGCCGACGGCGACGCGCTCGGGCGCGACGCCGACGAGCCCCGCGTAGAGGCTTCGGCACTGCTCGACCTGAGCGCTGATCCGATGCGCGTCCATGCGACCCGTCGACCACTCGTCGATGAAGGTCTGCAGCGCGGCGGTGGTGGTGGTCGCAGGCAGCCCCGCCGTGCAGGCCGAGAGATAGCCGGGCACCGAGGGGTACTGCCGCTGCAGCTCGAGAAGCGTGGTCTGTGCGTTCATGCTGCCAGCGTAGGAGCCCGTGAGTCATAATGAAACAGAATCATTCTTATGCTTTGCCTCGCGTCTGGTTATGTGTGGGTGTACACTGCCACCATGACTTCGATGCGCACCGCCGATCCGCTCGCCTCGATTGATTCGACCGAGCTCCGCATCCTGCACGCGCTCGCCACCACCGGTTCGCTCACTGCTGCTGCCGCGTCCCTGGGGCTGAGCCAACCGGCCGTGAGTCAGCGCATCAAGCGAGTCGAGACCCGGCTCGCCGTTCCGCTCATCGAGCGCAGCGGGCGAGGCATCCGGCTGACGACGGCCGGGCAGATCCTCGCCGATCACGGGCGCACCGTCGTCAGCGAGATCGATGCCGCGCTGGCCGCGATCGATGACCTGCGCGGTGAGCGCGCCGGGACCCTGCGGCTCGTCGGCTTCCCGAGCGCCAGCGCCACGCTGGTCCCGATGCTGATGCGGCGGCTCGCGATGGAAGCGCCGGACGTCGCACTCCAGTACCGCGAGGCCGAGCCGCCCGCCGCAACGGCGATGCTGCGCGACGGGGAGGTCGACTGCGCGCTCATCTTCGATTACGAGGGCGCGGCCGAGCTGCCCGCCGGAAGCGCGTTCCTGCCGCTGTGGCGAGAAGAGGTGCACCTCGTCGTCTCGGACGAGCGGGCCGCAGGGGAGCGCACGGCGAAACTCGGCGACTTCTCGACCGAGCACTGGATCGCGGGATGCGAGAAATGCCGCGGACATCTGCTCGCGGCGGCTGGCGACGCCGGCTTCGAACCCGACATCATCCAGGAGACCGACAACGTGCCAGCCATGCTGGCGATGGCGGCGGCCGGCGGAGCCGTCGCACTTGTACCGGGACTCGCGCTCGCAGCTGCGCGGAGCCTCCCCGACGACGCCTGCGCACTGCCTCTCGACCCGCCCCGCTATCGCACCATCGGACTGGTATCGATGGCGACGGCGAACGAGAGCCCCCAGGTGCGACTCGCGAAGCGCCTCCTCGCCTCGGTCGACGGCAGTGCGTGGCACCTCGAGACCGTCCCGCACGCGGCGTAGGGATCGAGATGCCTCACGCACAGCCGGTGACTCCGGATTCGCGGACCGGCGACGGCGTGCGCGCTCTGCAGCGCCGTTCGGTCGCGGTGCTCGCGCTCGCGACGGTGCTCGGGGGCCTCGGCATCGGAGCGTCGTTGTCGGCCGGCGCCCTGCTCATCGCCGATGTCACCGGAAACCCCGCGCTGTCGGGATTCGGTTCGACGATGAACGCGGTGGGGGCCGCGGTCGCCGGGATTCCGCTCGCGCGGCTCGCCGCTCGTCGGGGACGACGAGTCGCTCTGACGACCGGGAATCTGCTCGCCGTCGGGGGAGCCCTCCTCGTCATCGGAGCAGCACTCGTCGAGATTCCTGTCCTGCTCTTCGTCGGTCTCGCCGCACTCGGCATCGCCGCCGCCGTTCAGCTGCAGGCCCGCTTCGCGGCGACCGACCTCGCGACTCCCGCGCATCGCGCGCGCGATCTCTCGCTCGTCGTGTGGTCGATCACCATCGGGGCGGTGATCGGACCGAATCTCATCGGACCGGGAGAGACCCTCGGCGACGCGCTCGGCCTCCACGCGCTCTCCGGCATCTTCGTGTTCACGATCGCGGCTCAGCTGTGCGCCGGCCTGGTCGTCTGGTTCGGCCTGCGACCGGATCCGCTGCTGGAGGCGCGCGGGATCGCGAAGACCGCAGGCGACCACGCCACTGCGGCGCTCGGCGGCGAACCGGACGAGCCAGCCTCGGCATCGCCGGCCCCGACGACGGCGATGCGTGTCGGTCGCGCTCCGCAGTTCCTCGCGATCGCGCTCGTCGCCCTCGGCCACGCGGTCATGGTCGGCATCATGGCGATGACCCCGCTGCACCTCACGCACCACGGCGGCAGCATCGAGCTCGTCGGCATCACGATCAGCATCCACATCGCCGGCATGTACGCGCTCTCCCCGCTCGCGGGAATCGCGGCGGGCCGCTTCGGCCCGATCCCGGTGGTGCTCACGGGCTACGCGGTGCTCGCAGCGGCCGCCGCAGGGACGGCGTTCGGAGGCGGTTCGGTCGTGATCGTGCAGACCTCGCTGGTGCTGCTCGGGCTCGGCTGGTGCATGGTCACGGTCGCCGGTGCGACACTGGTCACCGCGCTGACTCCCGAAGTGGAGCGGCCGGCGCGGCAGGGGCAGTCGGATACCGCGATGAACGCGGCGGGAGCCGTCTTCGGCGCGGCCTCAGGGGTGCTCTTCGCGGTCGGCGGATTTCCGATGCTGTCGAGCGTTGCCGGAGTGCTCATCGTGCTCGGGATCGCCGTGAGCCTTCGACTTCGGGTGCTCGCTCGACGCTAGAATGACGGTGATGTCACACACCGAGAGCCCCCAGTTTTCCACCGCGACCGGAGCCGACGTTCGCGTTCGGTTCTGCCCGTCGCCCACCGGCACCCCCCACGTCGGAATGGTGCGCACCGCACTGTTCAACTGGGCGTACGCCCGGCACACCGGGGGCACGTTCGTCTTCCGCATCGAGGACACGGACGCGGCCCGCGATAGCGAGGAGAGCTACAGCCAGATCATCGATTCGCTGCGGTGGCTCGGGCTCGACTGGGACGAAGGCATCGATGTCGGCGGCCCGCACGGTCCGTACCGCCAGTCCGAGCGCGGCGAGATCTATCAGCGCGTCATCGCGCAGCTGATCGAGGGCGGGTACCTCTACGAGAGCTTCTCGACCGCTGAAGAGATCGATGCGCGCAACATCGCGGCCGGGCGGCCGAAGCAGCTGGGCTACGACAATTTCGATCGCGACCTCAGCGATGAGCAGCGCGCCGCGTTCCGGGCGGAGGGTCGCGAGCCAGCGCTGCGATTCCGAGTGCCCGACACCGACCTGTCGTTCACGGACCTCGTGCGCGGCGATATCACGTTCCCCGCCGGATCGACGATCGACTTCGTGGTGGTTCGGCCGAACGGCGCGCCGCTGTACACGCTCGTGAACCCCGTCGACGACGCGCTGATGGGGATCACGCACGTACTGCGAGGAGAAGACCTCCTGTCGTCCACGCCTCGCCAGATCGCGCTGTACCACGCGCTCGTCGAGCTCGGTATCGCGCAGGCGATCCCGCAGTTCGGTCATCTGCCGTACGTGCTGGGCGAGGGGAACAAGAAGCTGTCGAAGCGCGACCCCGAATCCAACCTGCTGCACCACCGGTCGCGCGGGTTCATTCCAGAGGGCCTGCTCAACTATCTGTCGCTCCTCGGATGGTCGCTTGCTCCGGATCGCGACGTGTTCTCGAGCGACGAGATGGTCGCGGCGTTCGACGTCGCGAACGTGAACCCGAACCCGGCCCGCTTCGATCAGAAGAAGGCCGACGCGATCAACGCCGATCACATCCGGCTGCTGTCGGAAGAGGATTTCGGGAAGCGGATCCTGCCGTACCTCATCGCGGGGGGAGCCCTGCAGATCGAACCAACGGAGGAGCAGCTCGCGGTGATCGCCCGCGCGGTGCCGCTGGTGCAGAGCCGCGTCACCGTGCTCTCCGAGGTCGTCGGCATGCTCGGCTTCCTCTTCACCACGTCTGAGCAGCTGCACTACGAAGACGACGCGCTCGCCTCGTTGAAGGACGACGCACCGCAGGTGCTCGCCGCGGGCATTGCGGCGCTCGATGCGCTCCCCACCGACGCGTGGGAGACGGCAGACATTCAGGAGGCGCTGCAATCCGCGCTCGTCGACGGGCTCGGGATCAAGCCCCGCCTCGCCTTCGGACCGCTCCGCGTGGCTGCCTCCGGCCGACGCGTGTCGCCTCCTCTCTTCGAGTCCTTCGAGCTGCTCGGCCGCGAGGAGTCGCTCGCGCGTCTGCGGCGCCTGGAACAGCACCTCGCGGGCTGACGTCGAGGGGTGGCAGCGCATGAGGAGCAGCGAGGCGCCGATCGGCGTTGCGATCATCGGCGGCGGACCGGCCGGATTGTCCGCCGGACTGCAGCTCGTGCGTGCGAACCGACGCATCGCGATCCTCGATAGCAACCGTCCGCGCCACTCCGCGACCCTGCAATCCCACGGGTTCCTGACGCGCGACGGAGTGTCTCCACTCGAGCTCCGGCGCCTCGGCCGCGAGGAGTTCGAACGCTACCCGTCAGCGATGTACGCTCAGACGATCACTCGCGAGGTGACCCCGCTCGCTCCCGACGAGGCGCGCGCGGCGGGGTTTCCCGATGGCATCGGCTTCTCGGTACGGGGGACCGGCATTCGCGGCGCGGCGGATGTCGAGTACACGGCTCGTCGCGTCCTCATCGCCGCCGGGTTGACCGAAGAGCTGCCGGCACTGCCGATGATCCGCGCGTACTACGGCACCGCGTTGCACAGCTGCGTCGAGTGCGACGGGTTCGAGAAGACCGATAAGCCGCTGGTGCTGATCGGCGAGACCAGCGACGTCTTCTCGCGGGCCCTGCTCATCAGCCGCTTCAGCTCGGATCTCATCGTCTTCACGAACGGCGCCGACACCGTGCGTCCCGAGCAGGAAGCGCAGCTCGAGCGCATCGGCATCCGTGTGGAACGGCGTCCGATCGACGACATCGTCGGCGAGCGTGCTGAGATGACCGGGGTGCGCCTCGCGGATGGAGAGGTGATCGCGCGAGTCGGCGGCTTCGTGCGGCCGCGCTGGCACGCGCCGGTGGAGTTCCTCGGCGATCTGCCCATCGCTCGTGATCACTGGGGTCTCGTGGAGGTCGATGAACGCGGTGAGACCTCGATCCGCGGCGTGTACGGCGTCGGCGACATCGTGCCGCCCGGGCCGCAGCAACTCGTCATCGCGGCGGGCAATGGCGCACGCGTCGCCGCAAAGCTGAATCTCGATATGATTCGCGGTGCTCTCGGAGTGGGGCTCGTCGACGACTAGCCCGGGCGGCGGTCTCAGGCTTGGGTGCAGCGGGTGATATCACCCCGCCGCAGCGACGCGGGCTGCGGCGTCGCGAGCGAACTCCATGCCGTACTGGCGGCCGAGCACTTCTTCGCGCAATTCCGCGAACGTGCCGTCGACGATGCTCCCACGAATGCGATCGACCAGGCGCACGATGTAACGCTCGTTGTGGATCGTCGCGAGCGTCGAACCGAGCATCTCCTTCGCCTTGAAGAGATGATGCAGGTACGCCGCCGTGTAGTTCTGGCAGGTGTAGCAGTCGCATTCCGCGTCGAGCGGCTCGAACCTGCGTCGCTGGCCTGCGGACTTGGCGTTGATGCGTCCCGCCGGCGAGTACATGGAACCGCCTCGCGCCTGCCGGGAGGGGGCGACGCAGTCGAAGGTGTCAGCGCCCGCAGCGATGGCGGCGAACAGGTCATCGGGTTCTGAGATGCCGAGCAGATGCCGCGGCTTGGAATCGGGGAGTTCATCGGAGACCCAGCCGACGATGGTGCCGAGATCCCGCTTCTCCAGAGCTCCGCCGATGCCGAATCCGTCGAACTCCTGCTCGGTGGCCTCCGACCCGCGAAGATGAGCCAACCCGTTCGCCGCGCGCCGTCGCAGGTCCTCGTACTGCGCCCCCTGCACGACTCCGAAGAGAGCCTGGTAGGGGCGGTGCGTTCGCGATGCGGTCTGGCGCGCGTGCTCGTCGAGGCACCGCACCGCCCACCGCTCCGTGCGCTCCACCGAGTCCTCCTGGTACTCGCGGGTGTTCAGCAGTGTGGTGCACTCGTCGAACGCGAACATGATGTCGGCGCCGAGTTCGTGTTGGATGCGCATCGAGACCTCCGGCGTGAAGCGATGCTTGTCGCCGTTCAAGAACGACTTGAAGGTGACACCGTACTCGTCGACGTGCGCGAGACGCTCCTTGTTCTTCGCAATCACCTCGGCGCCGGAGTGGGCGGACTCCGCCATCGAGATCACCTTCTTGAATCCGACGCCGAGCGACATCACCTGGAATCCTCCGGAGTCGGTGAAGGTCGGCCCGTCCCAGTTCATGAATCGGCCGAGGCCGCCCGCTTCGTCGACGAGGTCGCTTCCCGGCTGCAAGAAGAGGTGGTACGCGTTCGCAAGAACGGCCTGGCCGCCGAGTTCGCTCACGGTCGCTGGCAGCAGCGACTTCACTGTGGCCTTGGTGCCGACGGGGATGAATGCGGGGGTCTGGATCTCCCCGTGCGGGGTGCGGATCGTCCCGCTCCGTCCGAGCGGTTCGCCTCCGGAACCGACCGCCCCGCCGGATTCGAGCTGCTGATCGACGGTGAAGCCGAAGTCTGCGGGAGAGGGGGGACTCGCTGCTGCGGTGGGTGCGTTCACCCATCCATCTAAGCACCTCCCGCGACGCGCCCGGGATCGTGGGACGCGAGGCGAAAACGGGCGCGTTTCGGCCATCTCTGACGTGGATCGACCCGGTGCCGGTTGGGGTGTCGGTGGGGTGTCGTGTGGGTGAATTGGCGGATTCATGCGGGGACACGCCCGGGAT